>NZ_CP007220.1:1257454-1886181 GCF_001632805.1 Mycobacteroides chelonae CCUG 47445
GCAAGTTTCGCGAGGCCATTGACCGCAAGAACAACAAGGCCAACGCCGCCGCCGACCACAAGGACACCGCAAGCAAGCCGACCCACGCACATGGCCGGGCCGGCTCGCATCGCGAATTCCGCCGTAAGAGCGGTTAAGCCTCTCGTCTCTGGCTGGCCAGCGACCGGGCGATGATCAGCCCGGCCAGTACCACCACCCAGCACACGAGGCCAAAGCCCTTGAGCCCCCACACCACTGAAGCCAAGGTGAACCCGCCGGCAGCCATCAGCGCTATCCCGACGGCCGCGCTTCGCACACCGGGATGCGCGACGTAGCCGCCGTCCCAGCCGGGCAAGGGGTTGTTCTCCAGCGGTCGCAGGGCCAGGAAGAGGCCCGTCACCAGGATGCTCATCGTCACCACCTGAAGCACTGACAAGAAGACGAAATTCGTTGCCGTGGTGTCGTATCGGGGGAATCCCAGGAAATCGAACACCAGGTGCATGCCCAGCAGTGCGGGCATGTGCCAGAGGTACAGCGTCATCGCGCCCGAGTTGCCGATGGCCACCGCCCACCAGACCCGTGGGCGCTGAGCCCATCGATTGATGGCAGGCATCGCCGCGATGGCCAACGCCGACAGGACGATCGCGTGCCCGGCCAACACCAGCGACGGCGGGATCATGTTCGGCACCTTCTGGCCGGCCACCCCGACCAGGCTGATGGTGTACGGGCCGAACGTCACCAGCGCGATGTTGATCGCGAAGACAGTTGCGGCGAGCATCAACGCCGCCTTCTGGGTGATCAGCTGCCGGCGGTACCCCACGCCTAAAACCGCCGGCAGCAGCCACACCACGAAGTTCACGTATCCGATGCCGGCGGGAGCCCCCAGCCCCAGCCGCAGCACGTCAACTGCCGCGATACCCAGGTAGATCCCCGCCAGTGCGCCGAGCATGCTCCGCGTGGTCGTGATGCGGGCAAGCAACGGAACCGCCGCCAGTACCAGCACGTAGGCGCCCAGGAACCACAGGAGCTGGGTGCTCACCCCAGCCACCGGCTCGTACACGTGCAGCGGCAGGATCTGCCGAAGAATGATCAGCGCCGCCGCCCAGAAGCCCAGGTAGTAGAACACCGGGCGGTACAGGCGGGTGCAGCGATGCATGAGCCAGGATCCCCAGCTGGTACCGGGCTTCCAGGAGCCCACGCTCGCGGCTACCCCGGCGAAGAAGAACAGCGGCATGATTTGAAAAACCCAGGTGAGTGCCTGGAAAACGGGGCGGCCGTTGAGCAGGTTGCCCCACAGCAACACGCCGTTGTCGATGGCGCTCACCGCCATGACGGTGTGCCCCAGGACCACGCCGACCAGCGACACGATCCGGATCACGTCAAGTGCGCGGTCGCGCGTTGCCGCCGTGGCGGCGCCCACCTCATCGGCGGTGGGCAGGCCCAGAGTCATCGTCATGCACCTAGCGTCGCCGAGCGCCGATCGCCGACACAGCGCGTCGCTACGCGATCTCGCTAGGTAGTTTCCCCTGGGCCCGCCGAGTAGGACTAGCCGCCGAGCGCGGCGATGAGGTCCTTGATCTTGGCGGCCTCGTCCTCGGTGACCTGCTCCTCGGATTCGACCGCTGTCAGGAAGCCGACCTTGAGCCCTGCGCCATTCGCGGTTTCCTGTGCGGTGAGCCGGGCGCGCCGACGTGCGGTGTACAGACGCTGGCCCAGCGTCGCGCTGGGGCTGTTGGCCGCATCCTTCATCAGATCGTCGTAGCGATGGCGCACCCCGCTCAGCGCGACGATCACCGAGGGCGTCACGCGGCTGCGGCCGGCGGCCTTCGAGATCGCGCCCTCAAGCTTGCGCAGTCCACTCAGCACGACGGCGACGCGTTCGCCGTACTCGGCGTCGCTGGGTTCGGGCAGGGTGTCGATGGCGGAGGCGTACATGTGCACCGCCGCATCGACGAGGCTGACAATGACTGGGGCTTCGCCGTCATCCGGCACGACTTCAGGCACGACCCATCGACTCCTTCTGAAAAGACCGGTAACGACCCCGAAGTAGGCGGGGGTCGCCGACAACTTAGCGCCGATCCACAGCCCGGACAACCCCTATCGGATGAACGGTTTCTGATCCGAGTGTCTAGCCGAGGGTGTGCGAACTGTGCTGTGCTACCAACCTTTTCGGCAGTACAGCTGTGGTCATGGGGTATGGCGGCAACAGATCTTGATTAGCCGGTGCTCACCGGTGCGACTGGTTTCACTCGGCGCGGGCGTTCTTGCCAGATGACGGCGATCAGACACAACGCGGCCAGGGCGGCCACGGCGAGTGCGAACGTGACGCCCGCGGTGCGCAGTCCCCACGCTTGAGCGGCCAGGCCCTCGCCGATGACCGGTAGGGCGATTCCCACATAGGCCACCACGAAGTAGCTGGAAGTCACCTCGGCGCGGTTGTCCTCGGGGGTCCGGTCGGCGATGGAGGCGAGTCCGCGGCTGAAGCTGATGCCCTGTCCGATGCCCACCACGACAGCGCTGGCCAGGTACCAGGGCAGTGAGGAGGTATGCAGGGCCACCACGACGAGCAGCATCCCGGTCAGCAGGATTGCGCAGCCAAGGATAAGCGCCTTGGCGGCCGGTACCTGCCGGACGAGAATCTGTGCCACACAAGAAGATCCGAAGGTCAGGAAGACACTTGCCCCGGCCACCGCGTGGTTGTCGATATCGAGTACCCCGGACAGGAACCCGGGTGCCACTGCCGTGAAGGATCCGAGCGCCGCGAATCCCGCGAATCCGGCCGTCGCCGCTGCCGCGAATGTCACCCGGACCTCGGGAGGCAGCGAAAGGCGTTGCACACCAAGTTTTCCGTGCCTCGGTGCGGTCTCGGGTGCCAGCAGCAGGGCGACCACGGCGATCGACACAAGTCCGATATGAACGATGAAGGCCAGATGTGTGGGCCAGGGCGCGTATTGAACGAGAACACCGGCCACCAAGGGGCCCAGTCCAAGGCCGCCGGTATTGGCGACGGTGGCCACGGCGGCGGCCCGTCCTCGCCATTGCTCGGGTGCCGCCTCGATGACGGCGACGGTAGCGGCACCGGTGAAAAATCCTGCGGACAGTCCCGAGACGATGCGTGCGATCAGCAGCAGCGGAACCGAGTCGACGAACAGGAAGATGACCGAGCTGAGGATGGCGAATCCTGCACCGGTCAGCAACAGCGGACGACGGCCGAGAACATCAGACCAGCCGCCGAACATCAGCAGTGCGAACAGCACGCCTGCGGCATAGGTGGCGTAGACGACCGTGGTGGTGAGCACGGAGAAATGCATCTGCTGTGAGTACAACGCGTACATGGGAGTGGGCATTGTGGTGCCGATCATGACTGCCGAGAAGCTGAACGCCAGCAGGATGAACGCGGCTGAGCGAGGCAAGCGAGCAATCACAACTCACTGTAAGTCGGGAGGGGGTCGTCTCATTCCGCCGCGATTAATGGGCAATCGCCTTTTCCGCGCCGATGCCTGTCAGGGAGCGCACCTCCATCTCGGCGTTCAACCCGGGATCGCCCTTGTCGTTGGAGGTGAGCGTCCCGATGATGCCCAGCAGGAAGGCCAGCGGAATCGACACGATGCCCGGGTTGGCGAGCGGGAACCAGGCGAAGTCGGCCCCGGGGATCATCGCGGTCTTGGCTCCAGAGACGGCAGGGGAGAAGACAATGAGCACGATGGTGCAGATCAGGCCGCCGTACATGCTCCACAGCGCGCCGCGGGTATTGAACCGCGCCCAGTACAGCGAGTACACGATGGTCGGCAGATTGGCAGCCGCCGCGACCGCGAAGGCCAGCGCCACCAGGAACGCGACGTTCTGCCCGTTGGCCAGGATGCCGAGCCCGATCGCGATGACACCCAGCACCACTGCGGTGATCCGCGACACCCGGACCTGCTCTGTTTCAGAGACGTTGTGGCCCTTGATGACCGAGGCGTAGATGTCATGTGCGAAGGAGGCCGATGCGGTGATGGTCAGCCCGGCGACCACCGCGAGAATCGTGGCGAAGGCCACCGCCGAGATAACCGCCAACAGGATTACGCCGCCGAGTTCGAAGGCCAACAGCGGTGCGGCCGAGTTCTGCCCGCCCGCTGCCGCCAGGATGCGATCGGGTCCGACGAGTGCCGCGGCGCCGTATCCCAGAGCCAGGGTGAACAGGTAGAAGGCGCCAATCAGTCCGATCGCCCACACCACCGAACGCCGTGCCTCCTTGGCGGTGGGGACGGTGTAGAAGCGCATCAAGACGTGGGGGAGACCGGCGGTGCCCAGGACCAGCGCGAGTCCGAGCGACAGGAAGTTGATCTTCGATGTCAACGAGCCGCCGTACTGGGCGCCCGGCGCCAGAACATCGCGGGACGCAACACCTTTGGTGTGGCTGTCGGAGACGGCGTGCTGCGCCGCGCCGAGGATGTCGGAGAAGTTGAAACCGAACTTGGCGAATACCGCGGCCGTCATGAGTGCGGCGCCGCTGATCAGCAAGACCGCCTTGATGATCTGCACCCAGGTGGTGCCCTTCATTCCGCCCACCAGGACGTAGACGATCATGAGCACGCCAACCACGCCGATCACAATCGATTGGCCCCATCGACTGTGAATGTTGAGCAGAAGTGCCACCAGGCCTCCGGCGCCCGCCATCTGCGCGAGTAGGTAGAACAGTGACACCGTCAGGGTGGACGTGGCCGCCGCCAGGCGCACCGGGCGCTGCCTAAGCCGGAAGCTCAGCACATCGGCCATGGTGAATTTGCCTGTGTTGCGCAGTAATTCGGCCACGAGAAGCAGGGCCACCAGCCACGCCACCAGGAACCCGATGGAATACAGGAAGCCGTCATAGCCGTACACCGCGATGGCCCCGGCGATTCCGAGAAAGCTTGCGGCGGAAAGGTAGTCGCCGGCGATGGCGATGCCGTTCTGTGGGCCGGAGAAGGCGCGGCCGCCGGTGAAGAAGCCCTCTGCGGTCTTGTTGCTACCGCTGGCCCGGATGACGAGGTAGAGGGTGACGGCGACGAAGACGGTGAAGATCGCGATGTTGGTGGCCGGATTGCCGACGGTTTCGGCCGCCAGCGTCGACATGGTGCTCATGCCTGTTCCACCTCGGCGCGGATGGCTGCGGCCTTCGGATCCAGCTCGCGGTTGGCGAATCTGACATAGAGGCCGGTGATGACGAAGGTCGTGAGGAACTGGCCAAGGCCCAGCACGAGTCCCACGTTGATGTTGCCGACGAGTTTGATCGCCATGAAGTCATGGGCGAACGCGCCCAGCACCAGGTACAGGCCGTACCATGCGAGAAAGAATGCCGTCATGGGAAAAATGAAGCGGCGCAATGTCTTCCGAAGTTCCTGAAACTCAGGGCTGCTCTGGATTTCCAGGGCTCGTTCGGTGGAGAGCTCGGTCGGATCGATCGCGGTCAACGCTGGCTCCTTATGGGTACCTGTAAGGGTGCTGGGAGAGCGTAATGAGAGCTGAGTCACAGCGGCGGGGTTTCTGGCGCTGGTTTGTCAGGTGTTCACCTGAGGGGCTGTAGGAGCGGTGGCTCACACGGTCCGGTGTACCGACTCATCCCCGTATTGCTGGTTGACCGCGCGCAAGAATTTCTCGGCGTCGGTGGGCTCAACCGGAGGCAGGTGGATTGTTTCGCTGACGATGCCATCGGGCAGGCGCGGCTCGGAGCCGACGTCGGGGATGAAGTTTTTCAGGGCGCCATCGGTGAAGGGCACGCCGGACTTGACCTGATTGTTGGAGACCAGGTCGAATGCCCGCGTCATCGCGTCGCGGGATTCCTCGGGCAGCGCTGCTTTGATCGCGGCGATCTCGGTGGCGGACTTCCCATCGAATGACTGCGCGAACTCGTACAGGTACTGCAGTTGGTTAGACGGGATGGTGACGCTCTTACCCGCGGCGAGATCCTTGAGCTGCCGATCATCCAAGAGTGACGCGGCGTTTACCCTGCTCAGCACGTTCTGATCGCGCTGGCTGTCCGCCTGAAAATGCTCCCCGTCCCGATTTCCCTGTGCGGGAGTCAGTCCGCAGAAGGGGTTGAACGAGGCCGACAATTCATCGCAGATGGCGTCGATCTGCTGCTGGGCTTCCAGTTCGGCGGCCCACCACTTGTCGTAGGCCTTGCGCATCATCCGCGTGAACTTGGCGGCGCTTTGATTCGCCTTCTCGATGACCTCCGCGCTGGCGTCGGGCTGCATGATCCAGCTGACGGTGAGGTCCTCGGCCACGGTGTAGCCATGGTCGCTGGCCTCGTTGTACAGGTCGACAGCCTCGCGGCGGTACTCGATCGACTGGAACTCCAGGGTGACCAAGGCCTTCGGGGCGTCATCGAGCAGCACCTGGGTGGCCAGGTAGATCGTCTTCTCGTCACTGGCCGCCGTGTCCTGGATCGCGCGCGCGGTTTCGCCGTCCCACGGAAGGCCTCCGGGCATATCGACCGAATGCTTGTAGTCCTGGGCGCGATGTTGCAGCTCGGTGGCGGTCAGCATCGCCAGGCGCAACGGCACGATCGACTGTTCGGGATGGTTGGTCAACAACCTTCGGGCCGAGTAATCCGACTTCATCGCGGCCTCGACAGAGACGCGGCCGAAAGGATGGTCTGGCGCACGTACTCTTCGGTATCCCCGAACCGGGTCTGTGCTTGCTCGGACAAGTCGGCCATGTTGACGCAGCGCGCCGCGAACATGCGCTGTAGCTCGGGGATGACTTCGGTGACCAGTCGTCTGACGGCAGTCAGCGATGGAGCATCCCCCGCTTCGACCCTCGTGGGGTTGTCGGCCCGGCTGCACAGTTTGTGGGCCTGTTCTCGTAATTCCGGCGACAGCTTGCGCAACGCCTCTAGATCAACGTCCAATTGGCCTGACAGCGGCAGCCTCCCCGAACACTGTGATCTTGGTCGCCCAAGTTGCCGTAGCGTAGCACCGCTGGCGTTGTCAAAGTTCAGAAGGAAGGAATGTCACATTGGCGAAATTGCAGCTTGCGCAAGACCCGGCCGCCGATGAGTTGCTGGAGGAGAATCCGCTAGCGCTTCTGATCGCCATGCTCCTCGATCAACAGATTCCTATGGAGGTCGCGTTCGCCGGGCCGAAGAAGATCGCCGACCGGATCGGCGGTATCGACGCGCACCAGATTGCGGAGTACGACCCCGACAAATTTGTGGCCCTCTGTTCCGAACGGCCCGCGATCCATCGATTCCCCGGCTCGATGGCCAAGCGTGTCCAGGTGCTCGCGCAGGAGATCGTCGATGAGTACGACGGCCGCGCCGAGAACATCTGGAAGAGCGGCGATCCGAACGGCGCCGAGCTGCTCAAGCGGCTCAAGGCGCTGCCTGGTTTCGGTGAGCAGAAGGCCAAGATCTTTGTGGCGCTGCTGGGCAAGCAGTACGGGGTTCAGCCCAAGGATTGGCGCAAGGCCGCCGGAAATTACGGTGAGAAAGACACCCACCTGTCGGTTGCGGACGTCGTCGATGGCGAGTCGCTCGGGCTGGTGCGCGCCCATAAGAAGGAAATGAAGGCTGCGGCAAAAGCAAAGGCGGCCAAGGCATAAAGCCCTGACCGCCTCGCTTGTGTCGTGAACTACGGCAGCGCCGCGAACAGCGGTGCCGACGGGACCACCCCAACACCGGGAGCGGTGGCGGCGGGCAGCCCGGCGACGGGAGCCGCTGCGGCTGCCGGGATTCCGTTGACCAGGGCCGGCGGAATCAGCGTCTGCTGCACTCCGGCAGGCAGCAGCTTGGGCAGGTTGGTGGCCCACAGATCAACGGTCTGGGTGACACCGTCTGCACCGGGGATCTGCGAAACGCCGGGCACGCTGCTGGTTGCGGGAACCGATGCGGGGGACAGCGCCTGGGCGGCCGCCGGGGTCAGTGCCTGAGCGGCAGCCGGAGGCAGCGCAGGTGCGGCGGGGGCCAGCCCCGGAACCTGAGCGGCCGGCGCGGCGGGAGCCAGGCCCGGAACCTGAGCAGCCGGTGCCGCGGGAGCGACGGCAGGCAGCGCCGGTGCGGCCGGTGCGGCAATCGCGGCGGGTGCCGCGGGAGCCACCGGAGCGGCGGCGGGTGCGTTACCGAAGCCCGAAGCGGCCTGGCCCAGGATCGCGGCGGGGTTGGTCGGGTTCGGCCCCGGGGCGGGGATGGGGTCAGCGCTGGCGGTCGACGCCAGGCCCAGCGCCAGGCCGGCCGACGCGAAGGCCGCGATCGACGCGCCCATGAAGACGTTGGTGATCCGTGACATATTGAACTCCAATGCTGTTTCGCTAGACGTGATTACTGGTGTTAAACGCCAAGGTAATCCGTTACGCGTGTTACTCAAGTGACGCGTGTGGCGTAGATGGAACCGTTACCAAAACGAGTGAGCGAGGTTATCGAAGCCCCGATGAGAACAGAGCCGACCAGGGCGAATGCCGAGCCCCAGGTTTCGACACGCGGCGCGTCGGCGTGGCGGCGTGTCCGCGAATGGGGTCCGTGGCTGTTGGCGCTGAGTGTCGCGGTGCGCCTCGCCTGGGCGTACCTAACGCCGCACGGTGCCGACCTTGTGGACCTGCATGTGTACGTCAGCGGTCCTGCCACATTGGGTCACGGCAATCTTTACGAGTTCACCTACCCGGACAAGACGCCGGACTTTCCGCTGCCCTTCACCTATCCGCCCTTTGCGGCCGTCGTGTTCTGGCCGCTGCACCTGATTCCGTTCACTCTGCTCGGACTGTGCTGGATCCTGGGCACCATCGCCGCGCTGTACGCGGTGGTCCGGCTGAGTCAGCGGTTACTCGGATTCGACGACGCCCGCGGAGCCGCCGTGTGGACGGCCGTGACCATGTGGACCGAACCGGTGCGTTCGACCCTGGACTACGGGCAGATCAATGTGTTGTTGATGCTGCTGATCTTGCTGGCGGTGACGTCGTCGCGTTGGTGGATCTCCGGAACGCTGGTGGGACTGGCCGGCGGGGTGAAGCTGACTCCTTTGGTCTCCGGCCTCTACTTCCTGGGTGCGCGCCGCTGGGCGACCGCCATCTGGGCCGCGGTGGTCTTTGTGCTCACCGTGCTGGTGGGCATCGCGATCGTCGGGGAGCAGGGGCGCTACTACTTCACCGATCTGTTGGGTAAGCCGGACCGGATCGGGCCGATCGCCACCGTGTTCAACCAGTCCTGGCGGGGCGGGATCTCCAGGATTCTCGGCCACGACGCGGGCTCGGGAGCACTGGTGCTGGTGGCATACCTGGTGACAGCGGTGCTGGCCTTTTTCGCCTGGCGGGCCGTGGACGACAGGCTGGGGCGGATCTGCGTGGTGCAGATGCTCGGTCTGCTCATCTCGCCCATCTCGTGGACCCACCATTGGGTGTGGATGGTTCCGTTCATGGTGTGGCTACTCCACGGGCCCTGGCGAGAAAAACTGGGCGCGAAGATCTTTGGGTACGGATGGCTGGTGCTGTTACTGGTCGGGGTGCCCTGGCTGCTCAGTTTCGCCCAACCGGACATCTGGCGCATCGACCGGCCCTGGCCGTTGGCATGGGCCGGGCTGGTGGACATTGTGGCGGCAATGGCGACGTTGACCTGGATGGCGGTGACGGGGATCAGGTCACGGGCTTGGAATCGGGAAGTTTCGCCCACCGGCTAGCGTTGCGGCCATGTCTGAACATTGGACCGTCCTGGTCACCGGTGCTTCCAGCGGGATTGGCGCGAGCGCGGCCCGGATCTTCGTCGAGCGCGGGCACCGCGTCTTCGGTACCAGCCGTAATCCGGACACCATCACCGACCGCATCGCCGGGGTGCAGTATCTGCGGCTGGACCAAACCGACAAGGCCAGCATCGCCGAATGTGTCGCGCAGGCGGGCGAGGTGGACATCCTGGTCAACAACGCCGGAGAAAGTCAGATCGGCGCGCTGGAAGACATCTCCATCGATGACTTCGAGAAGCTGTATACCACCAATGTTTTTGGGCCCGTGGCGCTTACCAAAGCGGTGCTACCCGGGATGCGGGAACGGCGCCGCGGCGCCATCGTGATGGTGGGGTCGATGGCAGGCACCTTGCACGTGCCCTTTCGGTCGACCTACAGCTCGGCTAAATCGGCATTGCACACCGTGGCCGACTGCCTGCGGTACGAGGTCGCGCCGTTCGGGATAACGGTAAGCACCGTGGAACCCGGCGTCATCGCCACGGGGATCGAGACGCGGCGCAATCGCATCGTGGCCGGGGGATCCGCCTACCGCGAAGCGTTCCAGACGGTCGACGCGGCCATGGCCGCGCGGGAACAGCACGGCATGGCCACCGATGACCTGGCCCGCCTGGTTGTGGACGTGGCGCTGAATCCGAACCCGAAGCCTTTGTACGCCAAGGGCAGTAACGCCCCGCTCATCATGGCCGCGCAACGGCTACTGCCCGCCCGGCTATTCCTGAAGTTCTTGGCGCGCATGCACGGACTGAAGGTGGGGTAGGGCATGTTTCCCATATCTCCCCAAGGGGCCCACCCCACGGGCTCGTCGGATGCCTTCCACTCCAAGGACATCGGCAGGCTGCTGCTGCAATGCCCCGACCGGATCGGCGTGGTCGCCGCCGTCAGCGCGTTCCTGGCCGAGGCCGGCGCGAGCATCATCTCGCTGGCGCAGTACTCGACGGAACCGCAGGGTGGCTGGTTCATGCAGCGCACCGTCTTTCACCGTTCCGGGCTCAGCGCCGCGCGCGAAGACATGGAGAAGCGATTCGCTTCCATCGCTGAAGAATTCGACATCCAGTACCGATTCAGTGAGGCCGCCAAGCCCAAGAGAGTCGCGATCATGGTGTCGCGTACAGATCACTGCCTGCTGGACCTGTTGTGGCGTAACCGTCGCGGCGAGCTCGACATGTCGATCGTGATGGTGATCTCCAACCACCCCGATCTTGCCGATCAGGTGCGCTCGTTTGGGCTGCCCTTCGTGCATATCCCGGCAACTCGAGAGAACCGCGCCGAAGCCGAACGCAAGCAGCTGGACCTGCTGCAGGGAAACGTCGACCTGGTGGTCCTGGCTCGATACATGCAGATCCTGTCGCCGGAATTTCTCAACGAGATCAGTTGCCCGCTGATCAACATCCACCATTCATTTCTCCCCGCGTTCACCGGCGCCATGCCGTATCGCCGTGCACGGGAACGTGGCGTGAAAATGATCGGCGCCACAGCGCATTACGTGACAGCGGAGCTGGACGAGGGGCCGATCATCGAGCAGGACGTGATCCGGGTCGACCACACGCACACCGTCGAAGACCTGGTGCGGCTCGGTTCCGATGTGGAACGCCTGGTGCTGTCGCGTGCGGTTGCCTGGCACTGCGAGGACCGGGTCATGCGACACGGCAACGTCACCGCGATCTTGTAAAAGTCCGCAGCGCCCGAGTTCTTCGGCATCCACTGCCCTGTTGCCCGCGTCTATGCGACAACTAGGGCAGTGCAGAGCCGGTAACACGTTTTGTCGCATAGACGCGGGCAGAGCCGATGTGGCATGGACCTAGCGGCCGGTCTGTGAGTCGATGGTTTCGGCCAGTGCCAGATCCTTGTCGGTGATGCCACCTTCGGAATGCGTGGACAGCACGAATGTCACGGTGCGCCATCGGATATCGATATCGGGATGATGATCGGCGGCTTCCGCGTGCTCGGCGATGCGGCGTACCGCGTCGATTCCGTCGAGAAAGGCGTCGAACTTGACCGTGCGGCGCAGGGAGTCGCCCTCGCGGGTCCACCCGGGAAGCTCGGCGAGCGCTGCGTTGATCTGGTCATCGGTGAGCAGGGCCATCAACTCAACGTATAGCGTCGACCACCATGGCGATAGTGGTCGCGGGTGCGGTGATCGATGGCGACAAGCTGCTTATCGCGCAGCGGTCCAAACCTGCCGAGTTGGCCGGGCAGTGGGAGCTCCCGGGCGGCAAGGTCGCCGAGGGCGAATCGGAGCCGCAGGCACTTGCCCGGGAGCTACGCGAGGAACTCGGGATCGAGGTCGAGGTTGACACCCGCGTCGGCGAGGACGTCGTCGTCGGGAATCTGGTGCTGCGTGCCTATCGCGCACGCTTGTACGATGGCGGCATCCCGCACCCGCATGAGCATCTGGCCCTGCGCTGGGTCACCGCCGACGAACTCGACACGGTGGAGTGGGTCGCCGCGGACGCGGGATGGATCCCCGCGCTGCGGGCGGCGCTAGTGGGCCCGCGCCCGGTGTAGCACCTTCTTGAGCTCCTTGTCGGAGAGCCCGTGCTGCTCGGCTTTCTGCATCTTGTGCACCACAAGAGGGCACTTCATACAGCGTGGTTTGCTCTTACAGCACTTCTTCTTGGGCTTGAGTCGTGCGACCTTGCTGGCCTTCACTGAGGGTCCTACTTCTGGGTCTAAATGTGTCTTGGGCTGTGTTTGTGTCTATGTCGGGCGTCACACGTGATAACGCCAGTTTCGTGAACAGGGGTCCTCACTGCCAGAATTGGCAGACGTGACCCACAGTTTCCGGAACGTAGCCATTGTTGCGCACGTCGACCACGGCAAGACAACCCTGGTCGACGCGATGCTCAAACAATCGGGTGCGCTCACGCACCGAGGTGATGACGCCGTCGAGCGCCTGATGGACTCCGGTGATCTGGAGAAGGAAAAGGGCATCACCATCCTGGCCAAGAACACCGCGGTGCACCGGCACCATGCGGATGGCTCCATGACGGTCATCAACGTCATCGACACCCCCGGCCACGCCGACTTCGGCGGCGAGGTGGAGCGCGGCCTGTCGATGGTCGACGGAGTGCTGCTGCTGGTGGACGCCTCCGAGGGGCCCCTCCCACAGACCCGGTTCGTGCTGCGCAAGGCGCTTTCCGCGCACCTGCCGGTGATCCTCGTCGTCAACAAGACCGACCGCCCCGATGCGCGCATCGCCGAGGTGGTCGAGGAGAGCCACGACCTGCTGCTCGATGTGGCCTCTGACCTCGATGAGGAAGCACAGGCGGCCGCGGAGAAGGCGCTCGATCTGCCCACGCTGTACGCATCGGGCCGCGCCGGGATCGCCAGCACCACCGAGCCCCCGAACGGGGAGAACCCGGACGGCGAGAACCTCGACCCGCTCTTCGACGTCCTGCTCGAGCACATCCCGCCGCCCAAGGGTGACCCCGAGGCGCCGCTGCAGGCCCTCGTCACCAACCTGGATGCTTCGGCGTTCCTGGGCCGGCTCGCGCTGATCCGCATCTACAACGGACGGATCCGCAAGGGTCAGCAGATCGCCTGGATGCGCGAAGTAGATGGCCACCCCGTCATCACCAACGCGAAGATCACCGAGCTGCTCGCCACCGAGGGTGTCGACCGCAGCCCCACCGAAGAGGCGGTCGCCGGTGACATCGTCGCCGTCGCGGGTATGTCGGAGATCATGATCGGCGACACGCTCGCCGACCCCGATCACGCGCACGCGCTGCCGCGCATCACCGTCGATGAGCCCGCCATCTCGGTGACCATCGGCACCAACAGCTCGCCGCTGGCCGGCAAGGTGTCGGGGCACAAGCTGACCGCACGCATGGTCAAGTCGCGGCTGGACTCGGAGCTCGTCGGCAACGTGTCCATCAAGGTCGTCGACATCGGCCGTCCGGACGCCTGGGAGGTGCAGGGCCGTGGGGAGCTGGCGCTGGCCATCCTCGTCGAACAGATGCGCCGTGAGGGCTTCGAACTGACCGTCGGCAAGCCTCAGGTGGTCACCCGGCAGATCGACGGCAAGCTGCACGAGCCGTTCGAGGCCATGACCATCGACTGTCCCGAGGAATTCGTGGGTGCCATCACCCAGCTGATGGCCGCCCGCAAGGGCCGCATGGAGGAGATGGCCAACCATGCCGCGGGATGGGTCCGCATGGACTTCATCGTGCCGTCGCGTGGCCTCATCGGATTCCGCACCGACTTCCTGACGCTGACCCGCGGCACCGGCATCGCGAACGCCGTCTTCGAGGGTTACCGCCCGTGGGCGGGCGAGATCCGCGCGCGGCACACCGGATCGCTCGTGTCCGACCGGACCGGCAGCATCACCCCATTCGCGATGATCCAGCTCGCCGACCGCGGGCAGTTCTTCGTGGAGCCCGGTGAAGACACCTACGAGGGCCAGGTCGTCGGGATCAACCCGCGTGCCGAGGATCTTGACGTCAACGTCACCCGCGAGAAGAAGCTGACGAACATGCGCTCGTCGACCGCCGATGTCATGGAGACCCTGGCACGGCCCATCGAGCTCGACCTCGAGCAGGCCATGGAGTTCTGCGCGGCCGACGAATGTGTCGAGGTGACCCCGGAAATCGTGCGCGTGCGCAAGGTTGACCTGGATGCCAACACCCGGGCGCGCAATCGCTCACGCGCGAAGGCAGCCGCCAACAACAGCTAGGTTTGGCCGATGGCCTGTCGTATCAGCGAGCTCGTGCTCGATTGTCGCGACCCGGAGGCGCTGGCACGGTTCTGGTGCGAGGTTCTGGACTTCGTCGTGCTGAGTCGTGAGGAAGACGGCTCGCTGGAAATCGGACCCCGCGAGGGGTTCGGCGGCCCGCAGCCGACGCTGTTCCTGAGTTTCAGCGCTGAGCCGCGCTCCGGGAAATCGCGGCTGCATATCGACGTCAACCCCATCGACCGCGATCAGGACGCCGAGCTCGAACGCCTCCTGAAGCTCGGCGCACGTCCGGCCGACATCGGTCAGACCGGCCAGGAGCAATGGCATGTCTTGGCCGACCCCGAAGGCAATGAGTTCTGCCTGCTCAAAGCTCGCCTCAAGGAGCTTTGAGGCTCGCTGTCTCGCATCGCCGCCGGAATGGGAGCAGACTGCATGGCGTGGTTGATTTCAACTCCATCAAGCGCCTCGTGGTTCACAACGCACAGCGGTATCTCGTCAACCCGGTGGGACGAAAACTGCCGGTCGTGATGCTGGAGACCACAGGCCGCAAATCCGGACAGCCGCGGCACACCGCGATCGGCGGGCGCCTCGTCGGTGACCAATTCTGGTTGGTCTCCGAACATGGCGATCACTCCGACTATGTGCGCAACATCAAGGCCAACCCGGCGGTGCGGCTGCGAATCCGCGACCAATGGCGCACCGGCACCGCGCACCTGCTTCCCGAGGATGACGCCCGCGCGCGGCTGCAGCAGCTGCCGACGGCCAATAGCGCAGTGGTCCGTGCCGTGGGCACCGAACTATTGACCGTCCGGGTCGACCTCGACTGACTTTGGTAACGGCGGTTGCCCTGGCTCAATGAACTCGTTTGAGGGATAACGGCTTTCGCGATCGCTCGAAGGGGCCTGTGGGTACTATCGCGATATGGAGCAGACCCAGCCCACATCGCGCATCATCGAACAGAACGTGGCGGCGGCGCAGGAACTTCCGTTCGCCAACACCGCGGACCAGGACGACGCCGACAGGGGATTCATCGCGGCCCTGGAACCCGGCATCGTCACCGATGCTTCCGGAAAAACAGTGTGGGACAACGACTCCTACGGCTTCTTGCGTGACAGCTGCCCGGCATCGGTGCACCCGAGCCTGTGGCGGCAGTGTGGCCTGAACATCAGGCAGGGGCTGTACCTCGTCACCGAGGGCATCTACCAAGTACGCGGCCTGGACATCTCCAACATGACGCTCGTCGAGGGGGAGCGCGGGGTCATCGTGATCGACCCGCTGGTGTCCGCGGAAACCGCCGCTGCCGCATTGGCGCTCTACCGGAGTCATCGGGGCGATCGCCCGGTGACCGGGCTGATCTACACCCATTCCCACGCCGACCATTTCGGGGGCGCGCTGGGGGTGGTGAGCGCGGAGGATGTCGCGGCGGGTCACTGCCCAGTCCTGGCCCCGGCGGGATTCCTGGAACATGCGGTGGCCGAGAACGTGTATGCGGGAACCGCGATGACGCGCCGGGCCGTGTACATGTACGGTGCCGTGCTGCCGAGGGGGCCGCTGGGGCAGGTGGGCTCCGGCCTGGGCCAAACCAATTCCATCGGCACCGTCACGCTGATTCCGCCGACTCTCGACATCACCCATACCGGGCAGGAAGAGACCATTGACGGAGTGCGCATGGTCTTCCAGCTCACTCCGGGCACCGAGGCGCCCGCGGAGATGAATTTCCACTTCCCGCAGCGCCGCGCGCTCTGTATGGCCGAGAACGCCACGCACACCCTGCACAATCTGCTGACCCTGCGCGGCGCACTGGTCCGTGATCCGCACGTGTGGGCGCGCTACATCACCGAGGCCATCAACCTGTACGCGCGTGCTTCCGATGTGGTGTTCGCCTCGCACCATTGGCCCACCTGGGGGACCGAACTTCTGGTGGAATACCTTGCCTTGCAGCGAGATTTGTATGCCTACCTGCACGATCAGACGCTGCGCCAGCTCAACCAAGGACTGGTGGGCTCCGAGATCGCCGAGTCGCTGCAGCTTCCCCCGGCCCTTGCCAACGCGTGGCATGCGCGCGGCTACTACGGGTCGGTCAGCCACAACGTCAAGGCGATCTACCAGCGCTACATGGGCTGGTTCGACGGCAATCCGGCGCACCTCTGGGAGCATCCACCGGTCGCGAACGCGCAGCGGCACGTCGAGTTCATGGGTGGCGCCGAGGAGGTACTACGTAAGGCGCGCATCGCCTTTGAGGAGGGCGACTATCGATGGGTGGCCCAGGTGGTCAACTATGTGATCTTCGCCGATCCGGCCAACGAAGCGGCCAAGGCGTTGCAGGCCAGCTGTTTTCAGCAACTGGGTTACGGATCGGAGAACGCCACCTGGCGTAATTTCTACCTGATGGGCGCCTACGAACTGTCTCATGGCAACGTCGGAACTCCCATCACAGTCGGTTCGCCCTCGGTGGTGGCGGCGCTGACGGTGGATCAGGTCTTCGACGCGCTCTCGCTGCGCATCAACGGCCCGAAGGCCTGGGATGAACACTTCGTCAGCGATTGGCGTTTCACCGATGAGGATCGGGTGCACCGCGTGGAGCTGCGCAACGGCGTGCTGGTGCACTATGACCGGCCCGCGGACATCAGTGAGCCCGATGTGACCTTCACTCTTACCCGGCCGATCCTCATCAAGGTTCTGCTGGATGGCACGGACCCGGCGCAGCTTGTCGCTTCGGGCGAGATCACCGTGGACGGCGACGTGACCGGATTCGCGCGGCTGGTCGCCGTGCTCGATCAGCCCGATCCCAACTTTGCGATCGTGACCCCCTGACCGGTTGCCGCGGGCGCCACGCGCCACCCCACCGATAAGGTTGGTCCTCATGCCGATCGAGTCACCGCGCCTGCGACTGTGCGCAGTACTCGGTGTGGTGCTGCTCGCGGGGTGCTCCGTCAGTGCGCCACCGGCCGTGCAAGGCAGCGAAACCACCAATTCCACGACACCGCCGCCGCCCAAAAAAGAGCAGATCGTGGTGGGTATCGATTCGATCGGCGCCGGATTCAATCCGCACCTGCTGTCGGATCAGTCACCGGTGAACTCCGCGATCAGCTCGCTGGTGCTGCCCAGTGCGTTCCGCCCGGTGCCCGACTCGACGACCACCACCGGCTCACGCTGGGAGCTGGACCCGACGCTGCTGGTATCGGCCGAAGAGACCAGCCAGGAACCCTTCACGGTCACCTACACGATCCGTCCCGAGGCGCAGTGGACCGATAACGCACCCATCGGTGCCGACGATTTCTCCTACCTGTGGCAACAGATGCTCGTTCAGCCCGGGACCGTCGACCCGGCGGGCTACGGAAACATCACCGACGTGCAGTCACGTGACGGCGGCAAGCGTGTGGTCGTCACCTTCGACCACAAATACCCGGCCTGGCGCGAGCTGTTCACCGATCTGCTGCCCGCGCACATCGTGAAGGACATTCCGGGCGGGTTCGCCTCCGGGCTGATCAAGTCGATGCCCGCGTCCGGGGGACGCTTCCGGGTCGACGCGATCGACCCCCAGCGCGACGAGATCCTGCTCGCCCGTAACGACCGGTACTGGGCCAAACCCGCGGTTCCCGACGAAATCCTGTTCCGGCGTGCAGGCGCGCCCACGGTGCTGGCCGACTCGATCCGTAACGGGGACACCCAGGTAGCCCAGGTGCACGGCAGTGCGGTGACCTTCGCTCAGCTGTCCAACATTCCTGGCGTGCGCACCGCGCGCATCGTCGCGCCGCGCACCTTGCAGCTGACCTTGCGCGCCGGACAGCCCACGCTCACCGATGCCAAGGTGCGCCGCGGGCTGCTCGGACTGCTGGATGTCGGGCTGCTGGCCGCGGTGGCTGCCGGCAACGACAACGCCGTCACCCTGGCGGCGGCACAGGTGCGTTCCCCCTCGGACCCCGGATACAAGCCCACCGCGCCCACTGCTCTCACCCGCGACGCGGCCCTGGCGTTACTCAAAGAGGCCGGATATGAAGCCGTCGAGGTACCGCCGGCACCCGGCGCCCCGGCAGGTCCGCCACAGATCACCCGGGACGGCGAGCCGCTGAGCCTGGTGATCGGTGCCGCTGCCAACGATCCGACGTCGGTCGCCGTCGCCAACACCGCCGCCGATCAACTGCGCAATGCCGGAGTGCGGGCCAGCGTCCTGGCCCTCGACCCGCCCACGCTGTACGGCCAGGCGATTCCGGACGGCCGCGTCGACGCCATCGTCGGCTGGCACCAGTCGGGCGGAGACCTGGCCACCGTGCTGGCCTCCCGCTACGGCTGCCCGGCGCTGCAATCGAGCAAGCTGCCCGAGACCCGCACCACGACACCGCCCCCGCCACCGGCGAGCAATACGCCGGCGCCGCCAGCGCGGGAAGAATCCGTTCGCGCCCCGAGCAATCTCACCGGGTTGTGCGATGAGGGCCTGCAGGCCAGCATCGACGCCGCGCTCACCGGGCAGGCCGATGTGGGCAAGGTCGTCGATCAGGCCGAGCCGCAATTGTGGAAGATGGCAACGGTGTTGCCGATCATGCAGGACACCACCATCGCCGCGGCCGGGCCCAGCGTGCAGAACGTCGAGCTGACCGGTGCGGTTCCGGTGGGAATCGTGGCCACGGCAGGAGAGTGGAAGAAGACCCGCCCATGACCCGCCGTCTGATGCTCGTGCACGCGCACCCCGACGATGAGTCCCTGACGACCGGCGGAACCATCGCGCGGTATGCCGCCGAAGGCGCCGACGTCAAGGTTGTCACCTGCACTCTCGGTGAGGAAGGCGAGGTGATCGGCGACCGCTGGGCACAGCTCGCCGTGGACCACGCCGATCAACTCGGCGGGTACCGCATCGCGGAATTGTCTGCCGCGCTGAAGCACCTCGGGGTCGAGCAGCCCGTTTTTCTTGGTGGTGCCGGGCACTGGCGTGACTCCGGCATGGCCGACACCGGGCCACTGCATCCGCGGGCATTCGCTGGCGCCGACATCGACGATGCCGTCGCGGAACTGACGCGGTTGATCGACGAGCACCGCCCGCACGTCGTCATCACCTACGACCCCTTCGGGGGATATGGGCATCCCGACCACATCCAGGCTCACACGGTGACCACCGCCGCGGTTGAGCAGGCCTCCTGGAAGGTGGCCAAGCTGTACTGGACCGTCATCGCCACCAGTGCGCTGAGCGCGGGGCTCGCCGCGATGAAGCAGCTGCCTCCGGGATGTGAGCCGGCCCCCGTCGACGTCATACCCACTTATGCCGACGAGCAGATCAGCGCCGCCATCGACGTCTCGGCCTATCGCGACGCCAAGGCCGCGGCACTGTGCGCGCATGCCACCCAGCTGACCGTCTCCGAGGACGGGACCTCGCTGGCGCTGTCGAACCTGATCGCGTTACCCCTCGCGGACATCGAGCATTTTGTGCTGGTGCGTGGTGTGGCCGGTGTCGACACCGGATGGGAATCAGATCTGTTCGCCGGCGTGGAGTTGTAAGCTCGATCCATGCCACCTGATCCGGACCTGGACCCCAACCAGCAGCATTGGCAAGACCGGCTGGATAACTTCCAATGGGTCGTCGGCTCACTCGTGGCCCAGCTCGACTCCGTCCCGATTTAGACGCCTGAACGTTTATCTGCGCGCGTTCGTATTGACCGCGCTCATTGTTGACGGCGTCATCAGTGCCATTTTCGGCGCTGCCCTGCTCAACACGCGCTTTGGCGGGGTTCTTGTGCCGCTGGGCCTGGTCATCAGCGCAGTCCTGAACGTGGTGCTGGTGTGGTGCGCGCTGCAATGGGCGCCGTCGACGCGACGGTCGGGGGCACCTTTGTGGGCTTTCGTGGCGACCACGACGCTGCTGTTGTTCGGCGGGCCCGGCGGTGACGTGGTTTTCAGCGGGTTCGGGCCCGTGCTGCTGTTGGCGTTCGGCGTGCTGCCCGCGGCGTATGTCCTACGCCGGGCGAACTCCTAGCCCAAGTACTCCGACTCGAGGACCAGGTCCTTCACCAATGTCTGGTACTCGACATGGGTCTCGTGCTCGATGGTCTGCCAGCGCTTGCCCTGCTGCTCCTTCATGTACGCGCGGTACTTGGGGGAGCCGGGGAAGCCAACGTTGTCGGCCACCACGATCGTGCCCGGATGCAGCCAGCCCCGTTCCATCAGCCGCTGCAGGTCGTCGAGGTAGACGTCCTTCCAGTGGTCGATGAACACGAAGTCCAGGCACCCCTCGGTGAATCCGTAGTCCTTGGTCAGTGTGTCCAGGGTGGTGCCGTCGTCGGCCGTGCCGGTGAGGCAGGTGGTGCGGTCGGCCAGCCCGGCGTGTGCCCAGACCCGACGGGCCACCGAGGCGTTGGCCCCCGACTTCTCGATGGAGAAGAACTTGGCGCCGGGAGCCGCACGCGCGATCCGCAGCCCGCTGTAGCCGCAGTACGCGCCCAATTCGAGGGCGATCTTGGGATTGGCGCGTTTGACGGCCGCATCGAGCAGCTGCCCCTTTTCGTCGCCGACATTCATCAGAATCGATTGGTCATACGCGAAGTTGTCGATGGCGTCGATCGCGGCGTCGACATCTCCCGCCGGGGCGGTCGCGATGACGTGCTCGGCAGTGGCCTCCTCGCGGCCATCGCCCATCTGACCAGTGCGCATGACGTTCAGCCCGCCGAACACCGCACGCAGAAACGAATACCGCAGAAACGGAAGTTTCTGCTTGAGCGTTCTCGTAAGACTCACGAAGATCAGCCTAGCCATCCCGGGTGTTTTCGCAGCGTGGTCCCGTTGATGAACCCCCGAGTGGTGGGGCTTTTGGTACGGGCGGATGATCTGGGGGTGACCGACGGTTGTACAAACGTGCCCGACGACGTAACGCCGCTGCCGAATCCCGCCTTTCCCGCGCCGAAGGCGGCATCTTCTGTTCCGGATGCCGCACGCGCAGGTGGCTCATCGCCCGCGCTGAGGCGGGTGCTGCGCCGCGCCCGCGATGGCGTGACGCTGAACGTCGATGAGGCCGCGCTTGCGCTGACCGCGCGGGGAGACGATCTGGTCGACTTGATGGCCAGTGCGTCGCGCGTGCGCGATGCCGGGCTGGAGTCCGCCGGGCGTCGCGGCGCGGCCGGGCGTCTGCCGGTCTCCTATTCGCGCAAGGTCTTCATTCCGGTTACCCATCTGTGCCGGGACAAGTGCCATTACTGCACGTTCGTGACGGTTCCGGGCAAGCTGCGCGCGCAGGGCCAGGGCATGTACCTGGAGCCCGACGAGATCTTGGACATTGCCCGTCGCGGCGCTGAATTGGGTTGCAAAGAGGCCTTGTTCACGCTGGGCGATCGGCCCGAGGACCGTTGGCCCGAGGCCAAGCAGTGGCTCGATGAGCGTGGATATGACACCACGCTCGATTACGTGCGGGCCATGTCGATCCGGGTGCTGGAGGAGACGGGACTGCTGCCGCACCTGAACCCGGGCGTGATGACCTGGTCCGAGCTGGCACGGCTCAAGCCGGTGGCGCCTTCGATGGGGATGATGCTGGAAACCACGTCGCGCCGGCTGTTCGAGACGCGGGGCGAGGCGCACTATGGCAGCCCCGACAAGGACCCCGCGGTGCGGCTGCGGACGCTGACTGACGCCGGTCGGCTGTCCATCCCGTTCACCACCGGGCTGCTGGTGGGCATCGGGGAGAACTTGACCGAACGGGCCGAGACCATTCACGCGATCCGGAAGGTGCACAAGGAGTTCGGTCACGTGCAGGAAGTGCTTGTGCAGAACTTCCGGGCCAAGCCGGACACCGCGATGAAGTCGACTCCCGACGCTGATATCGACGACTTCCTGGCCACCATCGCCGTGACCAGGCTGGTCCTCGGCCCGAAGATGCGGGTGCAGTCGCCGCCAAACCTGGTGTCCCGCAGCGAATGCCTCGCGCTTATCGCGGCGGGCGTGGACGACTGGGGCGGTGTCTCGCCGCTCACGCCCGACCACGTCAACCCCGAACGTCCCTGGCCCGCAGTGGACGATCTGGCCGATGTAACCGCCGAGGCCGGATACGACCTGGTGCAGCGGCTCACCGCGCACCCGCAGTACGTGCAGGCCGGGGCGGCATGGATCGACCCGCGGGTACGTGGACACGTGGAGGCCCTGGCGGACCCGGAAACCGGGTATGCCCTGGATATCTCGCCGACAGGATTGCCGTGGCAGGAGCCCGACGAGACCTGGGAGTCGACGGGCCGGGTAGACCTGCACGCGGCCATCGATTCGGAGGGCCGCAACACCGACACCCGTAGCGATCTGGCGAGTGCCTTCGGGGACTGGGAATCCATCCGTGAACATGTTCGTGAACTGAACGCGCGGGCACCGGAAAAGGTGAGCGGCGACGTGTTGGCGGCGCTGCGCTCTGCAGAGAGAGATCCGGCCGGCTGCAGCGATGACGAGTACCTGGCGCTGGCGACCGCAGAGGGTCCGGCTATGGATGCTGTTGCCGCACTGGCTGATTCGATCCGTGCGGACGTGGTCGGCGACGACGTCACATATGTGGTGAATAGGAACATCAACTTCACCAACATCTGCTACACCGGCTGCCGTTTCTGCGCCTTCGCGCAGCGCAAGGGCGATGCCGACGCCTTCTCGCTCTCGGCCGAGGAGGTCGGAGACCGCGCCTGGGAGGCGTACGTCGCCGGTGCCACCGAGGTCTGCATGCAGGGCGGTATCGACCCAGAGTTGCCCGTCACCGGGTACGCCGATCTGGTGCGCGCGGTCAAGAAGCGGGTGCCCAGCATGCACGTGCACGCCTTCAGCCCGATGGAGATCGTCAACGGTGCGTCCAAGGGCGGCCAGAGCGTTCGTGAGTGGTTGACCGAACTGCGCGCCGCAGGTCTGGACACCATTCCGGGCACCGCCGCCGAAATCCTCGACGACGAGGTTCGGTGGGTGCTGACCAAGGGCAAGCTGCCCGCGTCGGAATGGATCGATGTCATCAGTACCGCACATGAGGTGGGGCTGCGGTCCAGCTCCACCATGATGTACGGGCACGTAGATACGCCCAAGCACTGGGTGTCACATCTTCGGGTTCTCTCCGGAATCCAGGACCGCACAGGCGGATTCACCGAGTTCGTACCGCTGCCGTTTGTGCATCAGAGCGCACCGCTGTACCTGGCGGGCGCCGCACGGCCCGGGCCCACCAACCGCGACAACCGGGCGGTGCACGCACTGGCGCGCATCATGCTGCACGGGCGTATCCACAACATCCAGACCAGCTGGGTCAAGCTGGGTATCGAGGGCACACGGATGATGCTCGAAGGCGGTGCCAACGATCTGGGCGGCACCCTCATGGAGGAGACCATCTCCCGGATGGCCGGGTCTGAACACGGATCCGCCAAGACCATCGCCGAGCTGGAAGAAATCGCCGACGGCATCGGACGCCCGGCGGTGGAACGCACCACCACTTACGCGCGGCGGCCGTCCGCCGCGTGAAGCCATGGCGGGATTTTCCGAGAATCTCCGCCACAGCTTCACTTTCGGCGAGATAGATCTAGATGTGCCGCCGATCGAGATTTCGGCAGTGGGCTGCCGATGATGGCGGTAGCCTCGTGCCCTGATGACCGAATTCCCGCCCGACGAGGAGTCGATGCCGCCGACTACCCAGCGGCCGTTGAATCCGCCTGCCGCTGCGTACTCCGAGGCGGATGACTCCGAGATTTCCGTGGGCAATCGCTCATGGCGCTGGGTGTGGATCGTCTGCGCGGCGGCGGCCCTCGCCATTGTGGCGGCGTTGGTTTTGGCCCTGCTGGAGGTGGATAAGGCCGAGGAGCCGGTGGCTCCGGCCCCGGTGACGTCCACGACCGAACATCCGCGTGTGCCAAGTAGTTCGGTGCCCGTCGCGCCGCCGAAGGAGACGGTGGTTACCACCGTTATCGAAACCACCGTGGTGGTGGAGACGCCCGCGCCGGTCGCACCAACAGAGGTGACGCCGACAGAAGTGGTGCCGACACGTCCGGAAGAGGGCCGGTTGTGTCACGAACTGCACCCGCGGCGCGAATGCGACGGATACCGCTAAGTTGACGGTCTCTGCGCGCACCTGACTGACTGGATCGCGGTGGGTTAACTCCGGTGGCCAGTTTGGGCATCGTGATGTGCGTGATTACCCGACTCGTAGCGACAAGCTTCATCGTTGCCATGCTTGGGTTCGTGGTTGCGGTACCGGCCAGTGCGGAGCCGAGAGAGATGGCCCCGCAGTCATATTCGCGGACAACCCGGGATGGCTGGCAACTGCAGATCAGACTCGACAATGAACGGGTGAACGTGGTTCCCAACCTGGCCGCCGCAACCAACTCGCGCGAGGCATTCATCACTTTGTCGGGCACCGCGACGGCGTCCGGTGGCACCAACCCCATTACCGACAGCCTCTTCGTCATCGGATATCAGCTCGGTTGCCAGTCGGATGTGTCCTCGGGCTTGCAGCTTGGTGGATCGGCGGGTATCGCACCGTCGGTGAGCCTTGGCGTGGCACCCACACCGTCGGTGGGAGTAGGAGGCAGCGCGGGAGTCAGCGGTTTTGTTCAAACCGTCGTGCAGCCGGGTGTCATCGTGAATCTCCCGATGGCCAATATGGTTCTCTCCCACGGCGGTACGGGCGCGCTCGATTTAGACAACGTGCATGTGAAGGCAGATGCCTGTGGTGGTGACGTGACGATCCGCTCCTTCGCCTCGCTGCGGGCGTCGACCGAGACCGGTCACACCGAGTTCGCAATCTACGGCGATCCGATCAAGATCTGATGATGAAATTCGTCTGTGCCACAGCGGTATTAGCGTCCGTGTTGTGGGCGCCGCCGGTGATGGCGGACCCGCCGCCGGTGAACCCCATGCCTGCGGTGCCCGTGGCCGTGCCCGGTGGGACACCCAACTATGCGGCGACTGCGGCGCAACCACCGTTTGGGCTGTCTCCGGCAACGCCGCGCGGCACCCGGATCTCCGCCGGTGTCGACTCCGGATACACCGCCCGAATCGGCGCCGGGATGACCGCCGGACAGCTGGAGGACCCACGCGGCATGAGTGAAGGAGTGGCACCATGATCCGAACATTTTGGGTAGCAACGGTTGTGGCGGCAATCGGCCTCGGCCTTGCCTCGCCTGTCGCCGCGGCCCCGCCGCCACCTATTCCGGCGCCCTATAACCCGGTCTTCGTGCCCGGTCAGCTGCCCGCGCTGCGTCCCTCGCGCGGTACTCAGCTGCCGGTGCTGATGTCGGGCCCCGCGCGGGGGCCCAGGATTTCGGCCGGAGTAGTGGATGGTGCCGGGGTGCCGGGTGGGGTGAAGCCGGGTGTCGGAGTCGGAGACGGGAAGCTGGAGAGTCCGACCGGCACAGCGACGCGCTGACCCCTGCGTATCGTCCAAGTATTTGGCAGCTGCATCCCAGCGGCACCTCAGAATCGCTCATTAGCGTGGCGGCATCCGGCGCCATCGGCTCGGTAACAGATCGAGCGATGACAGTCACGGAGGTGCCGACGAATGCCGTCCTACGAAGACACCGTGCGCGCCTGGAGCGACGGTGGGGACGAGCCCACGCAATTGCTGCCGGTAACCCCGCCGTCGCGGGGCACGTCCCGTCAGGTCTGGATCGTTGCGGCAGCCGCGACGGCGGGTGTGCTGGCGATCATCGCTCTCGGGTTTCTGCTTCTCGTTCCCCAAAAGACAACGGTGCCACCACTTGTCCCCATCACGTCGGTGACGGCACCCTCGACGTCCGCGCCGGTGTCGTCATCCCCGTCGCCGTCCCCGCCACCCTCGTCGACGGAGACGGTCACCGAAACGGTGACCGCGACCGCCTACCTCCCAGCACCGGCGATCACGCCCACAACCGACGCGCCACCGAGTACCACCACAACGGACCCGAACGACATCTGGAGGGCGTGCCGCCAGATGCATCCGCACCGCTGGTGCAACGGATATCGGTAGGCCCGTCGGCGGTTTGGGGGGACTACAGCTTCGCGGCCAGCTCGGTGCCCTGCTTGATCGCACGCTTGGCGTCCAGCTCGCCGGCCAGCGCAGCGCCGCCGATCACGTGGGCTTCGACCCCGGCTTCCTTCAACACATCGTCGAGGTCGCGCACCGATTCCTGGCCCGCGCAGATCACCACGTTGTCGACCTCGAGCACCCGTGGATCTTTGCGTTCCTCACCGAAACTGATGTGCAGCCCGGCATCGTCGATCCGCTCGTAGTTGACCCCTGCCAGCTCGGTCACCTTCTTGGCCTTGAGCGATGCGCGGTGCACCCAGCCGGTGGTCTTGCCTAGCCCCTTGCCCAGCGATCCCTTCTTGCGCTGGCACAGGTAGACCTCGCGAACCGCCGGAGCAGGAATGGGTTTCGTGAGCGAACCGCGGGAGTCGTGCTCCTCGGAGATGCCCCACTCGGCCCGCCACTCCTTGAGGTTCAGCGTCGGTGACTCATCGATCGTCAGGAATTCGGACACATCGAAGCCGATACCGCCGGCGCCGACCACCGCCACACGCTTACCGACGGGCTTGATCTGCTTGATGACCTCCGGGTAAGAGAGCACCATCGGGTGGTCGATGCCGGGGATGGCCGGAACCCGGGGCTTGACCCCGGTGGCCAGGATGACGTCGTCGAACTTGCCGGCGATCAGCTCCTGCGCATCCACCTTCTTATTCAAAAGCACTGTGACGCCGTACTTCTTGAGCATCGTCGTGTAGTAGCGGATGGTCTCGTTGAACTCTTCCTTGCCGGGAATCTTACGGGCCATATCGAACTGGCCGCCGATCTCGGAGTTGGCCTCGAACAGCACCACCTTGTGTCCGCGTCCGGCCGCGGTGACTGCGGCCGCCAGCCCGGCCGGGCCCGCGCCGACGACGGCGATCTTCTTGGCGTGCCGGGTCGGCAGCAGCTTGAGCGTCGTCTCGTTACCGGCACGCGGGTTCAGCAGGCAGCTAGCCTTCTTGTTCACAAACGAGTGATCCAGGCAGGCCTGATTGCAGGCGATGCAGGTGTTGATCTCATCGGCGTGATCGGCCGAGGCCTTCTTGACCCAATCGGGGTCGGCCAGCAGCGGCCTGGCCATCGAAATCAACTGCACCTGGCCGTCGTTGAGGATCTGCTCGGCGGACTGCGGCATGTTGATCCGGTTGGATGCCATTACCGGGATGTGAACCTCTTGAGCGATCTTGTTGGAAAGATCCACGAACGCGTTCTGTGGCACCGAAGTGACGATGGTGGGCACCCGCGCCTCATGCCAGCCGATGCCGGTGTTGATGATCGTCGCACCGGCAGCCTCGATCTCCTTGGCCAGCGCCACGATCTCATCCCAGGTCTGGCCATCGGGCACATAGTCGGCCATGGACAGCCGATAGCAGATGATGAACTCCGGTCCGACCGCTTTGCGGACGGCCTTGACCACCTCGACGGCGAGTCTGCGCCGGTTTTTCGGGCTGCCGCCGAACTCGTCGGTGCGATCGTTGGTGTAGGGCGCGAGGAACTGGTTGATGAAATAGCCTTCGCTACCCATGATTTCGACGCCGTCGTAACCGGCCTTCTTGGCCATCTTGGCGCTGTGTGCCCAGTCTTCGATCGTCTGCCAGACACCCTTGGTGCTGAGCTTGCGTGGCTTGAACGGCGTGATGGGGGACTTCTTGCTCGACGCGCTCACCGAGAATGGGTGATATCCGTAGCGACCCGCATGCAGGAGCTGGACGATGATCTTGCCGCCGTTCTTGTGCACCGCGTTCGTGACAATGCGATGCCGGTATGCCTCAAGGGAAGTGGTGAGCTTTCCGGCCAGCGGCTTGAGCCAGGCGGCACGGTTGATGGCGTATCCGCCGGTGATGATCATGCCGACACCGCCCTTGGCGCGCTCGGCGAAGTAGGCCGCCAGGGCAGGCGTGTCCCAGGGGAAGTCCTCAAGTCCCGCGTGCATGGAGCCCATGACGACTCGGTTCTTCAGCGTTGTGAAGCCAAGGTCCAAGGGGGATAACAGGGTTGGATATGCATTACTCATGATTCTCGCTTTCAGTCCGGGCTGTGGACAAGGAAGTGATCATTTCGTCGCACCAATCGGTGAATCCCTCTTCCATGCGGACACCGCCGCGTAGGACGAGATATTGGTGCAGGGCCGCGCCGGTGAGCTGGTCCGGAGCGGGAAACTGGCGTTTTTCCATTTCGCGGTAGTTGTCGAGCATGACGAGGTGCGTGTCGCGTTGCACGCGGATGTGTTCGACCACCATGTCGATGTCGCCGTAGGTGCCCGCGCGAACCTTGAGGGCCAGATCGCGCATGTCGGTGCCCTCGGAGCTGTTGACCCACCGGGACAACTCGCGATAGCCGAGCTCGGCGACGTCGTAGACCTTCTTCGCGGGCCGTCCTTCTTGGTCGACGACAGTGCAGCGCAGCCAGCTGTCGTCCTCCATGCGGCGCAGCGTGCGATAGATCTGCTGGTGGGTGGCGCTGTAGAAGTAGCCGATCGACCGGTCGAATCGGCTCGTGAGCTCGTAACCTGACCCGTTCTGCTCGGCCAGGGACAACAGGATCGCGTGGGTGAGTGCCACGGCAGCATGCTGACACGAAACCTGACCCCTATGCAACTTGTTGCAGTGCAACAGTCTGCATACAACTGGCCAGTTAAGTGGCGCGGTCGGTAACGGTGACGGTCTGAAGCATGACGCTGGGTGCGGCGCTTCGAGAGGTTGTCGGTGAGGGAGGCGATCGCCGAGCCGTGTGCGGGCGCGGCGGATCAAACATGCACCGGGGGATATGCCGCCGACTACGTCGACAAGGGTGCGCAGGCTCGCCGCATCCGCTCCGGTGAATACGCGGATTGTGTTGCTTGCGAACCGGTTTGCTCAGGTGATGCCATCATCGTGGGCGAGGACAGGCCTGGCCGGCGGCCGGTCGCGTATGCACCGGCACGGACTACGTCGTCGACCGTGATTCACCCGAACCGTGCGTGACGCATGGGCACGATCGGCGGGGGCATGTGGCACGGCACGCGTCTGTGACCCGGGGGGCTGAGCGTGGCTGCTGGCGGCGAGTCAAGTTAAACGTTAAGCTAAGTACCTGTAACCGGCGGATACGGCTAGATCGCCTTGGCGAGTTAGGTCAGCCTGTGTCGCGGGGCACATCTATGGACCGGGATACTTGCCGCAACGCATGAACTGGACATCAGCGCAGGAAATGAGGAAACCTTCGTGACCTACACGATCGCGGAACCGTGCGTCGACGTTATGGATAAGGCATGCATTGAGGAATGCCCCGTCGACTGCATCTACGAGGGTGGGCGCATGCTCTATATCCACCCCGACGAATGTGTCGACTGCGGTGCTTGCGAACCGGTGTGCCCCGTGGAGGCCATCTTCTATGAGGACGATGTGCCGGATCAGTGGACGGGCTATATCCAGGGCAACGCCGATTTCTTCGTAGACCTGGGCTCGCCCGGTGGTGCCGCGAAGGTGGGCAAGACCGATTACGACCCGCCGTCAGTCAAGGAACTCCCGCCCATGGGTGAGGGACACTGAACTCGTCGTCTGAGTCCCGTCTGCGGGTCTCGTCTGTCTCGTCCCGGCTTCCGGAGTTTCCATGGGACACCATCGCCGCTGCGAAGGCGACCGCTGCGGCGCACCCCGAAGGGATTGTCGACCTTTCCGTCGGCACCCCCGTGGACAGTGTGGCCCCGGTCATCCGCGACGCATTGGCCGCGGCCAGCGACCTTCCCGGATATCCGGCGACCGCCGGTACGCCGGCGTTGCGCCAGGCAATCCGCGACGCGGTATCGCGGCGATACGGCGTGGTGCCGCTGGCCGACGACGCCGTGCTGCCGGTCATCGGCACCAAGGAACTCATCGCGTGGCTGCCGACCCTACTCGGGCTGGGCAGCGACGACCTGATCGTCATCCCCGAGTTGGCGTATCCCACCTATGAAGTGGGCGCCCGGCTGGCCGGTGTGCCCACGGTCCGCGCGGACTCGTTGACTCAACTGGGTCCGCAGCATCCCGCCCTGATCTACCTCAACTCGCCCAGCAATCCCACCGGCGCGGTGCTGCCGGTGGAGCATCTGCGCAAGGTTGTCGAGTGGGCGCGTGAGCGCGGCGCCCTCGTGGTGTCCGATGAGTGCTACCTCGGCCTCGGATGGGACGCCGAGCCGGTCTCGGTTCTCGATGCACGGGTCTGCGATGGTGACACCACCGGATTGTTGGCCGTGCACTCGCTATCCAAGACCTCATCGCTGGCGGGCTACCGGGCCGGATTCGTGCTGGGCGACGCATCGGTGGTCGGCGAGTTGCTTGCGGTGCGCAAGCATGCCGGGATGATGGTGCCGGGGCCGGTGCAGGCGGCGATGACCGCGGCGCTGAACGAGGACGAGCATCAGCGTGATCAGCGCGCCCGCTACCAGATTCGCCGCGACAAGCTTTCGAAGGCGTTGATCGGCAACGGATTCCGGATCGACCACTCCGAGGCCGGCTTGTATCTGTGGTCGACGCGGGGTGATTCCTGTGACGACGCGCTGGCGTACCTGGCCCAGCGCGGGATTCTGGTGGCGCCGGGACGGTTCTACGGCCCCCGCGGCAAGGAACATGTGCGGGTGGCCCTCACCGCGACCGATGAGCGGATCGACGCCGCGATCGCGCGCCTGGCCGACTGACCGTCGAAGACCCGAACTACCACACGTAACGTCCCGCCGGATTTCGGTGTTACCTGAGGTTTCGTTGCGCATTGTCCAGATTCCTCGACAGCTATGGGGGAACAGGACGATGCTTAGTGGATGGATGCCATCACCAACGTGCCGGCGCCCGTCAACGAGCCGGTGCTCACGTACGCCCCTAACACTCCCGAACGCGACCGATTGACGACGGCATTGGGTGAGCTGAGTGCCTCGCCCATCGATCTGCCGCATGTAATCGGTGGCGTTCGCCGAATGAGTGAGGGCGAACGCATCGATGTGGTGCAGCCACACAACCACCGTGCCGTGCTGGGGACCGTCACCAACGCAGGTCATGCCGAAGCCGGCGACGCGGTCGAGGCCGCAGTCGCTGCGAAGAATGATTGGGCGGCACTGTCATTCGATGACAGGGCGGCCGTCTTCCTGCGAGCCGCCGATCTGCTGTCTGGTCCGTGGCGGGCCACCTTGAATGCCGCCACCATGCTGGGGCAGTCGAAAACCGCCTATCAGGCCGAGATCGATGCAGCCTGCGAGCTGGCCGACTTCTGGCGGTTCAACGTGCAGTTCGCGCGACATATCCTCGCGGAACAGCCCAGCAGCGGCGGTGGCGCGTGGAATCGGATGGAGTATCGCCCCCTGGAGGGCTTCGTCTACGCCATCACTCCCTTCAACTTCACCGCTATCGCTGGAAATCTTCCAACGGCCCCAGCGCTTTTGGGTAACACGGTGGTGTGGAAGCCGTCCGTCACCCAGGCCTTCGCCGCGCACTTCACCCTGGAGCTCCTCGAAGCCGCCGGGCTGCCGCCCGGTGTCATCAATCTGCTCAACGGGGACGGTATCGCGGTATCGGATGTGACGCTCGCCGATCCGCGTCTGGCGGGTATCCATTTCACCGGCTCCACCCGGACGTTCCAGCACCTGTGGCGTGAGGTCGGTACCAACATCGACAGGTACCACACCTATCCTCGGCTCGTCGGTGAGACAGGTGGCAAGGACTTCGTCGTCGCGCACACCTCAGCTCGTCCAGACGTGTTGCGTACCGCGCTTATTCGCGGTGCCTTCGACTATCAGGGACAGAAGTGCTCGGCAGCCTCTCGCGCCTTCGTGGCCCGCTCGGTGTGGGACCAGATGGGCGACGAGCTCCTCGATGCCACCTCCGCGTTGACCTACGGGGACGTCACCGACCTCGCCAACTTCGGCGGTGCCGTCATCGACGAGAAGTCGTTCAAGCGCAACGCCGCCGCCATCGATCGCGCCAAGAGTGCCGGGGTGACGATCGCGGCGGGAGGCGAATACGACGACAGCGAAGGATATTTCATTCGTCCCACGGTGTTGCTCTCGGACGACCCGACCGACGAGGCGTTTTCCACCGAGTACTTCGGCCCGATCCTGGCGGTACACGTCTACCCCGACGACGACTACGAGCGCATCCTCGACATCGTCGATACCGGTTCCCGATACGCGCTCACCGGCGCGGTCATCGCCGACGACCGCCAAGCGGTCCAGGCGGCCAGTGACCGGCTTCGCTTCGCGGCCGGTAACTTCTACATCAACGACAAGCCCACCGGCGCCGTCGTCGGCCAGCAGCCCTTCGGTGGCGGCAGGGCATCGGGTACCAACGATAAGGCCGGGTCGCCGCTGAATCTGCAGCGCTGGCTGCTGCCGCGATCCATCAAGGAAACATTCGACGCTCCAACCGAATACGGATACCCCCACATGGAGCGTGAGGATGGCTGAGTGGTTCGGCAAAACCGCCAGACCCGCCATCCTGGCGGCCAGTAGGTCTGCGCGGCTTCGGCACGCCGCCGAACGCATGCCGTTGACGCGGCAGGTAGTGCGCCGATTCGTCCCCGGTGAATCCGAGGACGATGTTCTTGCGGCGGGTACCGCACTGCTGGACTCGGGGCGGTTCATCTCGATCGATTACCTGGGCGAGGACACCACCGATATTGAGCAGGCCACCCGAACGGTGTCGGCATACCTCTCGCTGCTAGATGCTCTGGCGCAACGCAGCGACACCGTGCATACCGGTGTGCGCCCGCTGGAGATTTCTCTAAAACTTTCCGCGCTGGGTCAGGCGTTGCCGCATGGTGGCGAACAGATAGCCCTGGAAAACGCGCAGCTGTTGTGTGCCAAGGCCGATCAGGCCGGGGTATGGGTCACCGTCGATGCCGAGGATCACACCACTACCGATTCGACCCTGGGTATCGTGCGTGAACTGCGCACCGACTTCCCGTGGCTGGGTACCGTGCTGCAGTCCTATCTGAAACGTACGTATGCCGATTGCGTCGATCTCTCCGGTGCGGGCTCGCGCATTCGATTGTGCAAGGGGGCCTATGACGAGCCAGAATCCGTTGCGCATCGCGATCCCGAGGATGTTGATGTCGCGTACCTGCGTTGTCTGCGCGTCCTGATGGAGGGTGACGGCTACCCGATGGTGGCCTCGCACGATCCCGCCATCATCGATGCGGCCAACCTGATGGCGCGCGAGACAGGCAGGGGACCAGGCGATTACGAATACCAGATGCTGTACGGGATTCGCGATGCCGAACAGCGCCGCCTCTCAGGTGAGGGGCACCACATGCGGGTGTATGTGCCGTTCGGTGAGGAGTGGTACGGGTACTTTGTGCGGCGCATCGCCGAGCGGCCCGCCAACATGACCTTCTTCCTGCGCGCGCTGCTCTCCGGGGGCTAGGCATGTCTCACAGGCCCTGCAGAGGGGTCGCGTCCTAGGCTGGCCTCATGCTGCTGACGTCCCTTCACCCCAAGTCGCCCGATCTCGCGGACGCGGTTCGTATCGGTGAGGACAGCTGGGGTCGCGCCGACCTGGTAGGTGCGGCGACGGCAGCAGCCGAACGCATCGGCGGCGCCTCGGGTCCGATCGCGGTGCTGGCTCGTCCGAGTATCGACACGGTGCTGTCCGTCATCGCCGGACTCATTGCCGGAGTCCCCATCGTGCCGGTGCCGGCAGACGTCGGGGTGGCCGAACGCCGCCACATCCTGGCCGATAGCGGGGCCATCGCATGGCTAGGTGAAACACCGGCGGAGCCAGAGGGATTGCCGCACGTGCCGGTGCGCCGCCACGCGCGTTCCTGGCATCAATACTCCGAACCTCGCCCCGAGTCGACCGCACTCATCGTGTACACCTCGGGGACAACCGGCGCGCCGAAAGGCGTGCAGCTGAGTCGGCGTGCGTTGGCGGCCAGCCTGGACGGGCTGGCTGATGCATGGGCGTGGACACCCGACGATGTTCTGGTACATGGGCTTCCGCTCTTTCACGTGCACGGGCTGGTACTCGGCCTGCTCGGATCGTTGCGTGTGGGAAATCGGTTTGTACACACCGTCAAACCGACGCCCGAGGCGTACGCCGCTACCCCCGGCACGTTGTACTTCGGTGTGCCGACGGTCTGGTCGCGGGTGGCGGCCGACCAATCCTGCGCTCGTGCACTGTCTTCGGCGCGGCTGCTGGTGTCGGGGAGTGCGCCACTGCCGGTGCCCGTTTTTGACGAGCTACGCGCGCTCACCGGACATGCCCCGATCGAACGCTACGGCGCTACGGAGACCGTCATCACGCTGTCCACGCGTGCCGACGGAGAGCGGCGCGCAGGTTGGGTCGGTCACCCCTTGACAGGGGTGCAGACCCGCCTGCTGGCCGAGGATGGCGGTGCGGCCCCTCATGACGGGGAAACCGTTGGCCAGCTGCAGGTTCAGGGGCCCACACTGTTCAGCGGCTATCTCAACCTGCCGGAAAAGACCGCCGAGGTACTCACCGAAGACGGCTGGTATCGCACCGGAGACGTCGCCGTCGTCGACGCCGACGGAATGCACCGGATCGTCGGACGCGAATCGGTCGATCTGATCAAATCGGGTGGCTATCGCATAGGTGCCGGTGAAATCGAAACCGTACTCCTGGGTCATCCCGGGATCGTGGAGGTCGCGGTGGTGGGAGTTCCCGATGACGACCTAGGGCAACGCATCGTCGCCTACGTTGTCGGTGATGTGGTGGAGGATGACGTCATTGGCTTCGTGGCACAACAACTCTCGGTGCACAAGCGTCCTCGCGAGGTCCGTCGGGTGGACGCGTTACCCCGGAATGCCATGGGGAAGGTCCTGAAGAAGGAGCTGATCACATGGACGTGACCGCGGAGATCGTCGACCAGATCAACTGGCACTGGACCTCCCAGCTGCGTCCCCGCTTCGACGGTCTCACCGACGACGAGTATTTCTGGGAACCGGTGCAGGGCTGCTGGAGTCTGCGGCCACGGGGCACCGCGACGACTCCGCTGCAGGGTGGATCAGGCGACTATGTGATCGAATTCGCTGCTCCAGCGCCCGAACCCGCGCCGGTGACCACCATCGCCTGGCGGCTCGGTCATATTCTCGTGGGCGTACTCGGGGCACGTGTCACCAGTCATTTCCCCGAGAGTTGGGCAGGACCGGCCATCGATTATCTGACCTACGACTATCCGGTCACCGCGGCCGAGGCTCTGCAGCGTCTTGATGTGTTGTATGCCGCATGGCTCGACGGAGTGCGCGGCAAGGACAACGCGGCCATGGCGCTACCGGTCGGACCGGCCGAAGGCCCATGGGCCGACAAGCCGTTTCTGACGCTGGCACTGCACATCAATCGCGAATTGCTGCACCACGGCGCGGAGATCGCGCTGTTGCGCGATCTGTACGGCGGGCGCCCCAACTAGTTGGCGTGCAGCGCCGCGTTCAGCTCGAACGCGCCGCCATCACGCGACACCACCTCAACCGCACCGGTCTGTGAGTTGCGCCGGAACAGCAGATTGTTGGTGCCAGACAGTTCCAGTGCCTTGATGGTCTTGCCGTCGGGGGTGGCGACCTTGGTGCCGGCGGTGACGTAGAGCCCGGCCTCGACGATGCAGTCGTCGCCCAGACTGATGCCCACACCAGAGTTGGCGCCCAACAGCGAGCGCTGGCCCACCGAGATCACCTGGCTGCCGCCGCCGGACAGGGTGCCCATGATGGACGCGCCGCCACCGACATCGGATCCGTCACCCACCACGACACCGGCCGAGATGCGGCCCTCCACCATCGACGCGCCCAGAGTGCCCGCGTTGAAGTTCACAAATCCTTCGTGCATGACGGTCGTCCCGGAGGCCAAGTGCGCACCCAGCCGCACCCGGTCAGCATCGGCGATACGCACGCCGGTGGGCACCACGTAGTCGACCATGCGCGGGAACTTGTCGACCCCGAACACTGTCACCACGCCGCGCGCACGCAGCTTCGCGCGCACCGTCTCGAAACCCTCGACGGCACACGGGCCGAAGTTCGTCCACACCACGTTGGTGAGCACACCGAAGAGCCCGTCCATGCTGGCACCGTGCGGTGGGACCAGCCGGTGCGACAACAGATGCAGGCGCAGGTAGGCGTCATAGGCGTCGGCAGGCTTATCGGCGAGCGAGCCAATGGTGGTACGTACCAACACCTTCTCCACGCCACGGTCCGCATCGGGCCCAACCAGCGCTGCCAGTTCTGCAGGCGCGCCTGCTGCGTCGATTCGCTCGGTACCCGGAGTGCCGGGTGCGTCGGTCAACTCGGGCGCCGGGAACCAGGTGTCCAGTACCGATCCGTCCGCCGCGATGGTCGCCAGGCCAAGTGCTACTGCTCCGCTCACGGGGTACACGCTAGCCTGAATCGGTGGCGCTTGAACTCGCTGGTGACCCGATAACCCTGACGGCTGCCCTGGTAGACATCCCCAGTGAGTCTCGGCACGAAGCGCAGATCGCTGACGCCGTCGAGGTTGCGCTGCGGGAACAGACGACCGGATTCGAGGTCATACGCAACGGCGACGCGGTGCTGGCCCGCACCGATTACGGTCACAACACCCGGGTGATGCTGGCCGGACACCTCGACACCGTGCCCGCCGCCGACAACGTACCGAGCCGCTGGGAACGGAACGAGGACGGCGACATCTTGTTCGGGTGCGGCACCGTGGACATGAAATCCGGTGATGCGGTCTTCCTGCACTTAGCCGCCACCGTGACACCCCGTGTCGACCTGACCTTGGTGTTCTACGACTGCGAGGAGATCGAGTCCTCGGCCAACGGGCTGGGGCGTATCGAACGCGAACTACCCGAGTGGCTCGATGCCGACCTTGCGATCCTCGGCGAACCCACCGCCGGTCTCATCGAGGCGGGTTGCCAGGGCACATTGCGCGTGGTGATCCGGGCCGCCGGTACCCGCGCGCATTCGGCGCGATCCTGGCTGGGGGACAACGCCATTCACAAGCTCGGCGCCGTCCTGGACCGGCTCGCCGCATATCGGGCGCGCGTCGTCGACATCGACGGCTGCGAGTATCGGGAGGGGCTGTCCGCGGTGCGGATCGATGGCGGAGTTGCCGGGAACGTCATCCCAGACGCGGCCGCCGTCACCGTCAATTTCCGGTTCGCCCCCGACCGCAGCCCCGATCAGGCGCTCGTCCACGTGCGGGAGGTCTTCGACGGACTCGACGTCGACATCGAACTGACCGACGCCGCCGCCGGGGCCCTGCCCGGCCTGGACCGCCCGGCCGCCGCCGAATTGATCGGTGCGGCTGGGGGAGTGGTGCGCGCAAAGTACGGCTGGACCGATGTGTCCCGGTTCGCGGCACGAGGGATCGCCGCGGTCAACTATGGGCCGGGTGACCCCAACCTGGCGCATACCCGAGGTGAACACGTGCCGGTACAGCAGATCACCGACGTGGCCGCGGTACTGCGGCGCTACCTCAGCGCGTGACCGGTGCGGCGTACGTTCCCGGTGTCTGGCCGAGGATGCGCCGGTACACGTCGATGAACGCACTCGGTGTGGCCCAACCACACTGATGCGCCACGTAGGTGACGGGCCGCCCCTCCGCGAGCAGTCGCAACGCGTGATGAAGACGGATCTGCGTGCGCCACTGCGGGTACGTCATGCCCATGTCGGTGCGGAACAACCGGGTCAGCGTGCGCTCACTGGCACCTACCCGTCGCCCCAGTTCGGCCACGGTCCACACCTGCGTCAGATCGTCCTCCACCAGCGCACACGCCTCGGCCAACCGCTGATCACGCGGGATGGGCAACTTCAGCGCCTGCTCCGGACTGCGCCGCAGCTGGTCGATGAGAACGACCTCCATCCGCGTGACCTCCTCCTGGGGTAGGTCACAGGGAACCGAACACGTGATGATCAGCTCCCGCAGCAGCGGGGACACCGCGATGACGGTCGGAGCTTTCAGTTCTACCGGGTACTTCTCCGGATCGAAGGCCACGGAATGAAACTCGGTGGGGCCGTAAAAGCGATGTTCGTGACCAGCACCGGCGGGTATCCACAGCGCGCGATTCGGGGGTGCGATCCAGGTGCCGTCGTCCGTCGTCACCGCGATGACACCGGAGGCGGGATACACAATTTGATGCACCTCGTGCCAGTGGCGGTCGATGCGTTGCCCGCCGCTCAACGACATCACTCCGGTGAGATGGCGGCTAATCAACACAAGGTGCGATTTTATCGGAATCCAGCTGCGTGGGAAATCATCGCGCTGATTCTGCGGGGAATAGCCACCTGAACGCGCGGGGTTGGCCGAGACGTGAAACTCGGAGTGGCGATCGGCCGACCTCTCAGTGTTCAGACCGACACCAACCTGGTCGAGGCGTTCATCGCGCACGGGCGCAAAGTCACCGATGCCGGCGTCGGGACGCTGTGGCTGGGGCAGATGTATCACTATGACGCGATCACCGTGGCCGCGGTGATCGGGCAGGCGATACCCCCGGAAAAGCTGAGCACTGTGGGGGTTTCGGTGATCCCCATCAATCCGCGTCACCCCATCGAGGTATCGGCGGCCGCACAGACAGCCCAGGCCGCCAGCCACGGGAGATTTCAGCTCGGGCTGGGGCTCGGCGCGCCGGTAATCGAGGGGCCGAGCTATGGCCTGCACGTGGACAAGCCGATACGCCGCCTCCGCGAATACCTCACCACACTCCGCCAGCTGCTCGACACCGGAACCGCCGACTTTCACGGCGAGACCCTCACGGTCGCACCGAAATTCACCACCGCGCAGCCAGGCGGCGAGAACATCCCCGTGTTGGTCGCGGCCATGGCCCCACAGGCGCTGCGGGCCACCGGCGAGCTGGCCGACGGCACGATTCCGCTGCACGCCGGACCGCGAGCGCTCAGCCGGCAGATCGTTCCCGTCATCGATGCGGCCGCCGAGCAGGCCGGGCGGCCACGCCCGCGTGTCATCGCCGGTGTCGCCGTCGTGGTTACCTCCGATCCGGCACGGGTCCGGGCGCTTGCCATCGAGGACATGGCGTTCTACGAGAACATCCCGTCATATCGGAAAGTGCTTGATGCCGAGGGGGTTCGGCACACCGGGGAGCTGGCGATCATCGGCGACGAGGAGCATGTGGCTGGCGAGCTGCGGCGATACTTCGATGCGGGAGCCACCGAAGTGTTCGCAAGCCACACCGAGTTGGGTGGACCGGAAGACGAGGCCCGCACGCTGGCGCTACTGGGTGAGTTGTCCCGCGGGAATTGATTTGCCCGCGGCCCCTAGGCTGGCAGCGTGCCAGAAAGTACCGAACCCCAACTGCATGGACCGGTTCAGCTGCGTCGTGATCGGTGTGAGAACACCACCGCCGACCAACGTCTGCTGGACACCCGCGACACCACCACCTGGACGCACACCGATCCGTGGCGGGTGCTGCGCATTCAGGGCGAGTTCGTGGAGGGCTTCGATGCGCTCGCGGAAACCCCTAAAGCGGTAACGGTTTTCGGCTCGGCCAGAACGAAGCAGGACTCACCCGAATATCAGCTCGGGCGGGAGCTGGGTGTTGCCCTGGTCAAGGCGGGGTATGCCGTCATCACCGGTGGCGGACCGGGCGCCATGGAGGCCGCGAACCGTGGTGCGAGCGAATCGGGCGGCTACTCGGTGGGCCTGGGCATCGAGCTGCCGTTCGAGCAGGGCCTCAACGAATGGGTGGACCTGGGCATCAACTTCCGCTATTTCTTCGTCCGCAAGACCATGTTCGTCAAGTACGCACAGGCCTTCGTCTGTCTGCCCGGTGGATTCGGCACCCTCGACGAACTCTTCGAGGCGCTCACCCTGGTGCAGACCCGCAAGGTCACGCGGTTCCCGATCATCCTGCTGGGCACCGAGTACTGGTCGGGCCTGCTCGATTGGATCCGCGGGACGATGCTGCCCGCGGGCAAGATCGGTGAGCAGGACATCGCACTGCTCTCGGTCACCGACAGCATCGACGAAGCGGTGGCGGCCATCGTGCAGGCCGAGGCGGTCAACGGGAAGGGGAGTCACCGATGAGTTTGTCGGTCTGTGTGTACTGCGCGTCGGGCCCCCGCCACCCCGAACTGCTGGATCTAGCCACTCGTCTGGGCACCGCCATCGCCGAACGCGGCTGGACGCTGGTGTCCGGGGGCGGCAACGTCTCGGCCATGGGCGCCGTGGCACAGGCGGCGCGAGCCGCCGGTGGACGCACCATCGGGGTCATTCCCAAGACACTCGTACATCGAGAGGTCGCCGATACCGACGCCGATGAGCTCGTCGTCACCACCACCATGCGCGAACGCAAGCAGATCATGGAGGACCGATCCGACGCCTTCATCACCCTGCCCGGCGGGATCGGCACGCTGGAAGAGGTTTTCGAGACCTGGACCGCCGGCTATCTGGGGTTACACCAGAAGCCAGTGGTGTTGCTGGACCCCGACGGTCACTACACCGGGCTGCTGCGCTGGCTCGATGAACTCCAGGACAAGGGTTACGTGGCCGCACACGCGCGGGACAGGCTACTGGTGCACACCGATATCGCCGCCGCACTCGACGCGTGCAGGCCAACGGATTGACGGGGCTGGGTCGTTCGTCAACAATGCGGTGAGCCATTGCCTACTGGGCGGTAAGGAACAGGGAGAACTAGATGTCCGCAAGCAGCGCCATTCCGTCGAATCCCCGGGATCGGGTTCACCTGACCGAGGTATTGGCGCAGCTGCCGGGCATGGCCTGGGACCTGCCGATTCTGGCGCGCGGCATCATCAGCGGTATCAAGTCCAACCCCAAGGGCCGTTGGTCGATCGGGGCGCTCTTCGCCGAACGCGCCGCCAAGCACGCCGACCGCGTCTTCCTGCGGTTCGAGGGCACCGACATCACCTACGCGCAGGCGAACGCCACCGCCAACCGGTACGCCGCCACGCTGGCCTCGCACGGCGTGGGTCGCGGTGACGTCGTCGGCATCATGCTGCGCAACTCGCCGCAGACCGTGCTGCTGATGCTCGCCACCGTGAAGCTCGGTGCCATCGCCGGAATGCTCAACTACAACCAGCGCGGACACGTGCTGGCGCACAGCATCGGACTGCTCGACTCCAAACTGCTGATCAGCGAGGCCGACTTCGTCGAGCCGATCAACGAATCCGGCGCCAACGTCATCTCCCTGCTCACCGGCGACGAGCTGGACCGGGCCTCGGTGCTCGCGCCCACCACCAATCCCGCCGCCACCGACGCGGTGATGACCAAGGACCGGGCGTTCTACATCTTCACCTCCGGAACCACCGGCCTGCCCAAAGCCAGTGTGATGACGCACTATCGGTGGCTGCGCGGTATGTCCGGAGTCGGCGACATGGCATTGCGGCTGCGTCCCAGCGACGTGCTGTACAGCTGTCTGCCGCTGTACCACAACAACGCGCTGACCCTCGCCGTATCGACCACCATCAACGCCGGCGCCACGCTGGCGATCGGCAAGTCGTTCTCGGTGTCGCGTTTCTGGGACGAGGTCATCGCCAGCCGCGCAACCGCTTTCATCTACATCGGCGAGCTGTGCCGTTACCTGCTCAACCAGCCGCCCAAGCCCACCGATCGCCAGCACAAGGTGCGCGTCATCATCGGTAACGGGCTCCGGCCCGAGCTGTGGGGCGAGTTCACCCACCGTTTCGGCATCAAGCGGGTCTGCGAGTTCTACTCGGCCAGCGAGTCCAACACCGCGTTCGTCAACGCGCTCAACATCGACCGCACCGTCGGTATCTGCCCGATGCCCATCGCCTACGTCAAGTACGACATCGAGACCGGAGAGCCGCTCCGCAACTCGAAGGGCCACCTGACGAAGGTCGGTGCGGGCGAGGCGGGTCTGCTGATCAGCAAGGTCACCAGCCTGGCGCCGTTCGACGGGTACACCGATCCGACGGCCTCGGAGAAGAAGCTGGTGCGTGACGCCTTCAAGAAGGGCGACACCTGGTTCAACACAGGCGATCTGATGCGCAACCTGGGCTGGGGACACGCGGCCTTCGGTGACCGACTCGGCGATACCTTCCGGTGGAAGGGTGAGAATGTCGCGACCACCGAGGTGGAAGGCGCCCTCCACCACGCCGATGCCATCGAGGAGGCCACGGTGTTCGGCGTCGAGGTACCGGGTACCGACGGCCGCGCCGGGATGGCCGCCATCAAGCTGCACGACGGCGCCGAGTTCGATCCAAAGGCATTGAGCGACATCGTGTATCAGTACCTGCCTGCCTACGCGCTGCCACTTTTCGTCAGGATCGTCGACACCCTGGAGCACACCACCACCTTCAAGAGCCGCAAGGTGGAGCTGCGCGAACAGGCATACGGGGAGGCCGTGACCGATCCGCTGTACGTGCTCGCCGGGCGCGCCGAGGGTTATGTGCCGTTCTATCCGGACTACGCAGGCGAGGTCGCGGGCGGCCAGCGTCCCAAGGCATAGCCCTTCGGCGGGTTACTGTTCCACCGTGGGAGTCAGTCGACGAGTACGCGCCTCGCGGCGCCGTCAACGTCGGGTGAAGCTTGCCGACAACGACCTCACCGACGAGCAGTGGCTGACGCTCGTGGAGGCCTGGGGTGGCTGCGCCTATTGCGGAGCGACCGGCACAGCGCTGCAACGCGACTGTGTGCAGGCGATCTCCCGCGGTGGCCGGTACACGCTGTCCAACGTGGTGCCGGCCTGCCCGTCCTGCAATGCGAGTAAATGCAATGCCGAGGTGACCAGCTGGATGCGGCGCAAACGGCTCGACGAGACCGCCTTCCTGCGTCGCTACGTGGAGATCTCAGCAGCGGGCTAGCCCGCGGTGTACACACCTGTCGGTTCGTCGTGGTAGCCCTTGGCGCCGATCTCGCGAGCCAAGGGACTGCGAAAATCCTCCTCTGCGGCAAGGCAATCGAGGATGTGGCGATAGTCGTAGCGAGGCGTCCAGCCCAGTTCGGTCCGAGCCCTAGTGTTGACGTAGACCCGGTCGATCGTCGGGAACATCGACCAGCCGTGCGCCGCATACAGATTGGGCTGCTCGGGGAAGCGATGAGCCACCACCGCCGTTGCGTCGATGCGCAGCGGCGCGATATCGGTGCGGGAGAAGGGCGTGGTCGCCGAGACCACGTACTTGGCCCAGCCGATGTCGGGGGCGCGTTCGGCCGCCAGTAGGTGCGCCTCGACGACGTCGGCCAGATCCACCCGGCGATAGAGGTATTCGTTGGCCTTCACGTTCGCATCGGAGTAGCGGGCCCGGACCGCATCGTTGTCGTCCTGCTCGGGGAAGAATCGCGAAGTGCGCAGCACGATGATCGGCAAGCCGCAGCCCTGATGCACCACATGCGCGATGTCTTCCGCGGCGGTCTTGGTGGCGCCATAGATGTTCTTGGGCACCGACGCCACGTCCTCGGTGATCCAGGCGGCCTCCTGGGTTCCTACCAGCGCGTGTCCGAATGCACTGGTGGTGCTCGTGTAGACAAATCCGGTCACGCCCACGGCGACGGACTCTTCCAAGAGCGCGAGTGTGCCCTCGATGTTGGTCTCGACGAAGTCGGCCCGCGTATGCGAACCCACATGCGGTTTGTGCAGGGTTGCGGTGTGCAGCACCGACGTCACCCCGGCCATCGCCTCGGTGACAACCGCGCGGTCGGCGATCGACCCGACGATGTCCGTGACTGGGCCGGCCGCGATGTCGATGCCGACGATGTCGGCCCCGCCCCGGCGCAGGGTGCGGACCAGTGCCTCCCCCAGATGGCCCGAGGATCCAGTGACCAGGAATCGCTTTGCGCCCATGTGCCCATACTGCTCAGGCACGCAAGTCATTTCGCTCGCCGAGTGTGAAACCCGGGCGGGAAACCGGGGGGAATCTCGCCCACGTTTCCCACTCGGTGCAGCCGCAGAGGCCCTGGCCTGCACAATGAGGGCGTGCATGAGACGTTTTGTGGACGGCCGGTCCGCACCGATCGTGCCCTCATCATGGCGATCGTCAACCGCACGCCGGACTCCTTCTACGACCGGGGTGCCACCTTCACCGACGAGGCCGCACAGGTCGCTGTGCGTAAAGCGGTGGCCGACGGCGCCGATGTGGTGGACATCGGTGGCGTCAAGGCCGGCCCTGGCGAGACCGTCGATGCCGAGGCCGAGATCGCACGGGTGGTGCCGTTCATCGAATGGGTGCGCAGTGCCCATCCTGACCTGCTGATCAGCATCGACACCTGGCGCACCGAGGTCGCGGAGAAGGCCTGCGCGGCAGGCGCCGACCTCATCAACGACACCTGGGCCGGCGCCGACCCCGAGCTACCCGCAGTGGCTGCCGCCCATGGCGCCGGACTGGTTTGCTCACATACCGGTGGCGCGGTGCCGCGCACCCGGCCCTATCGGGTGAACTACGGGACCGAGGTGAACGGTGTGGTCCATGCCGTCATCTCCGAGGTGACCGCGGCCGCCGAACGCGCGGTGGCTCTCGGGGTGTCGAAGGACTCGATTCTGATCGATCCGACGCATGACTTCGGCAAAAACACCTTCCACGGGCTCGCTTTGTTGCGCCACGTAAACGATCTCGTTAATACCGGGTGGCCGGTGCTGATGGCATTGAGCAACAAGGATTTCATCGGGGAGACTCTTGGTGTGGGACTGACGGAACGACTCGAAGGCACTCTCGCCGCTACCGCGCTGGCGGCGGCGGCCGGTGCCCGCATGTTCCGGGTGCACGAAGTCGGGCCCACACGCCGCACGCTGGAAATGGTGGGCTCCATCGTCGGAACCCGCCCACCGGCGCGAACAGTGAGGGGGTTGGCATGACCCATCAACTAGACGGAGCAGTTGGTATCGATCCGAGCTGGCTGGAAACGCACAGTTGGAACCGGCCCGATTGGACCGTCGAGCAGCTCATCGCCGCGAAGAAGGGCCGCACCGTTTCGGTGGTCCTGCCCGCGCTCAATGAGCAGGAGACGGTCGCCGCGGTCGTCGACACCATCAGCCCGCTGCTGGGCGGTCTGGTAGACGAGCTGATCGTGCTCGACTCGGGCTCCACCGATGACACCGCGATCCGGGCCGTGGCCGCGGGTGCGCGCGTGGTCAGTCGCGAACAGGCGCTGCCTGAGGTGCCGCCCAACCCGGGCAAGGGCGAAGTGCTGTGGCGGTCGGTGGCCGCGACCACCGGCGACGTGATCGCCTTCGTCGACTCCGATCTGATCGATCCCGATCCGATGTTCGTGCCGCACCTGCTCGGCCCGCTGTTGTTAGGTCAGGGTGTCCACCTGGTCAAGGGCTTCTATCGGCGTCCGCTCAAGGTCAGCGGGTCCGAGGACGCCAACGGTGGTGGGCGGGTGACCGAACTGGTGGCCCGGCCCATGCTTGCCGCTCTCCGGCCCGAACTGAGCTGTGTGGTGCAGCCGCTGGGCGGTGAGTACGCCGGCACTCGGGAGCTGCTGTCCTCGGTGCCCTTCGCGCCCGGATACGGCGTCGAGATCGGCCTACTGATCGACACGTACGACCGACTCGGACTCAATGCCATCGCCCAGGTGAACCTGGGCGTGCGCAGCCATCGCAACCGGCCGCTGGTCGAGCTCGGGGTGATGAGTCGTCAGGTGATGGCCAGCATGCTGTCGCGGTGCGGGATTCCGGACTCAGGGGTGGGTATCACCCAGTTCTTCGCCGACGGTGACGGGTTCACCCCGCGCAGCTCCACGGTGTCGCTGGAGGACCGCCCGCCGATGAACACCCTGCGCTGAGCCTCAGGTCTTCGGGATCTCGCGCTCACCTTTGGTGGGCGACCAGACAGTGACGATCATGTGGTCGTCGTCGAGTCGGACGGCCGAGGCTCCCTCGATGTCTGCGACGTAGAACGGCGCGAACCGGCGGCCGCGCAGATCGAATCCGATTGTGGCGTAGAGATGCTCGGCGAACGCGGCGTGCAGGTCGAGATCCTGCTCGTCGTGCACGGTGCCCCAGACCTTGGCGTCACCCTGGCTGATGCGGGTATCGGTGGTGGCCGTGTGCAGCTCGAAGCGAGGGTCGCGGGCAAGGTCCGCGAGCTTGGCGGTGGCGGGCATACCGCCGACGATCAGCCTGCCCTCGAAGATGCGGGGTTCCATCGGGCTGATCCGTGGGGCGCCACTGCGGCGCAGCGTCGAGAGAAAACACAGATTGCGCGTCGCGTGGTGTCGGCGCGCGAACACATCGGAGATCGACGGCGCCTGCTGGGTGAACTCTTGCCAGGAGGTCATGGCCCCACGGTAGGTCGCGATGTCACACCTCGCTGGCAAGATCAGTGTCGTGACGTTCGCACTGACATATCTGCTGGTTCTCGTCGCGGTGGCCGCCGTGCTGTTCGTGCTGGGCTCGATACTGTTCGGCCGCGGGGAGGAGTTGCCGGCGCTCCCCAAGGGCACCACCGCGACAGTCCTGCCCGCCGAGGATGTGGCCGGTGCCGATGTAGACGCCGTCAAGTTCTCATTGGTCTTCCGCGGGTACAAAGCCAGCGAGGTTGATTGGGTGCTGGACCGGCTTGCCCGCCAAATCGACGAGCTGCGCGCCGAGCTCGACGAGGCGCAGGGCGCCCGGGCCGGCATCGAAGCCAATGCCGAATAAGGAGCCCTCCCGCTGCTCCTGGGCCGCCGATCCGCCCGGGTCGACGTTGTACGCCGACTATCACGACAATGAGTGGGGACGCCCGCTGTACGGGCGCGACGCCTTGTTCGAGCGGCTGTGCTTGGAGGCCTTCCAGAGCGGGCTGGCGTGGATCACCATCTTGCGCAAACGTGAGGGGTTCCGTCGTGCGTTCGACGGCTTCACACCGGAGAAGGTTGCCCGGTACGGCGACAAGGACGTGGCGCGGCTGATGGCCGATGCCGACATCGTGCGGAACCGCGCCAAGATCGAGTCGGCCATATCCAATGCCCGCGTCGTCCTCGATTTGGACACCGATCTTTCAGACCTGTTGTGGTCGTTTGCGCCGAAACGCCGCGCCCGGCCGCAGCGTCTTTCCGACGTGCCCGCAGTGACCGATGAGAGCATTGCGATGGCCAAAGAACTCAAACGCCGGGGGTTCCGTTTTGTAGGCCCTACCACGGCATATGCCCTGATGCAGGCCACCGGGATGGTCGACGATCATGTGCGTTCCTGTTGGGTTCCGCGAGCCGAAACCGCCCCCTCCGGAAGGTCCAGTTGAGGGTCTGCTGTCCCCAGATGTCCGCGATAGGGAAGAATGGTCCAGTGAAACGGCAGCTCAGATAGGGAACAATGGTCGGAGATGCCGAACACCCTTGGCTGGAATTTGGAGGGAGCACACGATGGCGGCCATGAAGCCCCGAACCGGCGACGGTCCTCTCGAGGCTACGAAAGAGGGGCGTGGGATCGTTATGCGCGTGCCACTGGAAGGTGGCGGTCGCCTGGTGGTCGAGCTGACCCCCGATGAGGCTGCCGCACTCGGCGACGAACTCAAGAACGTCACCAGCTAGGCCTTGCCTCGGGCGTTAGCCGCAGACTTCTTGATAGATCTGCAGCGTCATTTCCGCGATATGCGCCCACGAGAACTCTTCGATACATCGCGCCCTACCGGCATTCCCAAATTCGGTGGCGCGAGCCGGGTCCGCGACTAATGCGTTGACCGCGTCGGCGAGCCCTGACTCGAAAGCCGCGGCTTCGCTGCTCTCGTACGCCACCAGTGTTTCGGTGACACCGTCGGCAACCACCTCGGGTATGCCACCGACACGCGATGCCACGACCGCTGTGCCACACGCCATCGCCTCAAGATTGACGATGCCCAGCGGTTCGTAGATCGACGGGCATACAAACACCGTTGCCGCGGAAAGTATTTCCCGCAGCTTGGGGATGGGGAGGAATTCACGTATCCAGTGCACTCCGGGACGTACCGCGGCTAGCTCGGTGACGGCACCGGTGATCTGCTCGGCGATCTCGGGAGTGTCCGGCTCGCCGGCACACAAGATCAGCTGCACCTCGGGGGAGAAATGGTGTGCCGCGGCCACCAGGTGCGCGAGACCTTTTTGCCGGGTGATCCGCCCGACGAACACGGCAATCGGGCGATCCAGATCCACGCCCAGCTCGGCGAGGACCGACCCCGGTCGGGTGATCGCCTCGACTGGATCAACCGGATGCCACGTGGTGGTGTCGATTCCGTTGCGCACCACATGGATCCGGCTCGGGTCCAAATCGGGGTAGGTCGCCATGATGTCTTCGCGCATCCCGCTGCTGACCGCGATGACGGCGTCAGCGGCGTGTATCGCCGTGTGTTCCACCCACGAGGACACCCGGTACCCGCCGCCGAGCTGTTCGGCCTTCCACGGGCGACGGGGCTCCAGGGAATGTGCGGTCAAAACGTGTGGGATGCCATGCAGCAGCTTGGCCAGGTGTCCGGCCAGGCCCGTGTACCAGGTGTGTGAATGAGCCACCGACGCACCGGCCACCGCGGCGGCCATCACCAGATCGGCCGACAACGTGGTCAAGGTGGGGTTGGCGCCGTCCAGTGCGGGGTCGGGCCGGTGCACGAAGGCACCGTCGCGGGGTGCGCCCATGCAGTGCACCTCGACATCGCACAGAGTGCGCAGCTGAGCCACCAGTTCAGTGACGTGGACACCGGCACCGCCGTAGACCTCGGGTGGGTACTCCCGCGTCATCATTGCCACCCGCGTCGGGGATGAGCCGCGCGCGTGAAGACCCTCCGTCATAGCCACGACCGTAGTAGGTGGCCCCGACGACCGCAGGCCCGCCGGGGGTGTACAGCTGGCCGCTTCTGCCGAGTGCCGATAGGTTGATTGCTATGAGGGCATCGCCACACGTTCTGGGGATCGTGCTTGCCGGCGGTGAGGGCAAGCGGCTCTACCCACTGACCGCCGACCGCGCGAAACCGGCGGTGCCCTTCGGCGGTGCCTATCGCCTCATCGATTTCGTGCTGAGCAACCTGGTCAACGCGCGGTTCTTGCGTATTTGCGTTCTGACCCAATACAAATCGCACTCGCTGGACCGGCACATCTCGCAGAACTGGCGGCTCTCGGGCCTGGCCGGGGAGTACATCACCCCTGTCCCTGCCCAGCAGCGCCTCGGTCCGCGCTGGTACACCGGGAGCGCCGATGCCATCCATCAGTCACTCAACCTGATCTTCGACGAGGATCCCGAGTACATCGTGGTGTTCGGCGCCGACCACGTGTACCGAATGGATCCCGAGCAGATGCTCGACTTCCACATCGACAGCGGTGCCGGAGTGACCGTGGCGGGTATCCGGGTGCCCCGCAGCGAGGCGAGCGCCTTCGGTTGTATCGACGCCGACGACACCGGCCGTATCCGTGAGTTCGTCGAGAAGCCCGCGGATCCTCCGGGCACACCGGATGATCCCGACGCGGCATTCTTCTCGATGGGCAACTACATCTTCACCACCAAGGAATTGATCGACGTCATTCGTGCCGACGCCGATGACGACCATTCCGACCACGACATGGGCGGTGACATCATTCCCCGGCTGGTGGCCGACGGGCGGGCCGCTGTCTATGACTTCAACACCAACCTGGTGCCCGGCGCCACCGAGCGCGATCACGCGTACTGGCGCGACGTCGGAACCCTCGACGCGTTCTATGACGCGCACATGGATCTGGTTTCGGTGCACCCGGTGTTCAATCTGTACAACCGGCGCTGGCCCATCCGTGGCGAGTCGGAGAACCTCGCGCCTGCCAAGTTCGTCAACGGCGGTTCCGCGCAGGAATCGGTGGTGGGTGCCGGCAGCATCATCTCGGCGGGTTCCGTGCGTAACTCGGTGCTGTCCTCGAATGTCGTCGTCGACGACGGCGCAGTGGTGGAGGGTAGCGTGCTGATGCCCGGTGTGCGGGTGGGCCGTGGAGCGGTGGTGCGGCACGCGATTCTGGACAAGAACGTGGTTGTCGGTGTCGGAGAACAGGTTGGTGTCGATATCGAGCGCGATCGCGAGCGTTTCAACGTCAGCGCGGGCGGCGTGGTCGCGGTCGGCAAGGGCGTCTGGATCTAGCCACTCACCACACCAGGGGCACAAGACGGCTGCGGACCTTCTCGGTGTATTCGTCGTAGCCGGGGAGGTCGTGGCGCAGCATCTTCTCTTCGTCGATAATCCGCACCACCAGTGAGCCGAATGCGGGGATCGCCGCGAGCAGGCCCCAGAACGAACCCAGCGCCAACGGTATGCCCACCATCATCACCAGTGAGCCCGTGTACATCGGGTGGCGCACCAGTCCGTACAGACCGGTTGAGGTGACGGTCTGCCCGGACTCGACGGTGATACTCGCTCCCGCATAGTGGTTCTGGGCCACGACCAGCGTGGCGGCACCCAAGCCGACGATGACCAGTGCCTCTCCGACGATGACCAGCCAGGTCGGTACATGAGACCAGCCGAACCGGTGATCGAAGGCGCTGACGACGACGAGGGCCAGGAAGGAACTCAACAGCACCGTGACCGCGAGCTTCTGTATCAAGCGTGTCTCCGCGATGGGTCCACCGCGCATACGACGTCGCAGCACCTCGGGATTCGTCCTGGCCAAGTAGACCGAGGAAATCGTGGAGCTGATCGCGAAGATCGCCAGAAACACCCAGGCCTGCCAGTAGTCGAACGTTCCCGCGGGCCAGAACAGTGCCGCGCCGAAGACTGCGAGGGCGATGATTCCCGAGACAAGAGCTTGTACACCAGTTTTCATGATCTTCCTTTCTCAGAGGGCGTCACGACGGCGGTAGAACTCGCCCGCGGCTGCGGTGAGCCCGGCGCCGATGACAATGAGGACGAACATGGTCAACCACGGATACTCCACCGGCGCGCTGACCCGCATCACCGGTGAGAACTTCACGATCCAGGACGGCAGCTGCAAGATGCCTGCGTACAGCATGCCCACGGAAAATGCCACCACGAGCCAGCCAATCCAGCTGTGCCGCAGTGTAACTGATAGGGCGGCGATTCCGGCGATCACCAGCAGGGCGGGAATCTGTGCCAATGCGGCGAGCGTGAGACGCCACACCAAATCCGGATTGTGCAACGTGCTCGCCGCGCCCAGTCCACTGCCCAGGCCGGCGATCAGCATCAGAATCGCACTGCCCACCAGCGTCACCGCGACCGCGGACAGCAGCCAGTTCCAGCGCGATACGGCACGCGCCAGTACGGCTTCGGCGATGCCGCTCTGTTCATCCTTGGCGAGCCTTATGATCGCCGACACCACGTACGCGGTGACCGCGATGGCGAGCACCTGATTGAAGGTGGCGAAGATGCTGTCCAGGCCGTGGGCCTGGAATGCCCGGCTCAACAGTGGGTTGGTGTCGATCGAATCCCGCAGGCTCTTGGCCATCGACCCGAAGGCCATACCGCTCAGGAAGATTCCGGCTCCCCATCCGGTGAGCAGCCCGCGTTGCAGCTGCAGGTTAAGCCCGAAGACCGACCTGATCTCGGGGGCATTGGCGTCCTCGCCACGCGAGGGCAGCACCCCCGCGTCGTATTGGCGGTGTCCTTCGAGCGCGTGCGCGGCGAGCATCAGGGCCACGGTGGTGCCGATCAGCAGGAGGAGGGGCCACCAACGCAGATCGACGAATGGTCGCATCTGCTGGGCCCACGCCAGGGGCGAGAACCAACTCAGTGCGCTGCCCTTGTTGTCGATGATGTCGCCGAGTCCGCGGATCACGACGGCTGCCGCCAGGGAGGCCATCGCGACACCGGTGGCGGCTCGGGAGGTGCGCCACAGTTGGGAGGTGACCGCCGCGATACCGGCGAAAACCATGGAGGCTCCGGTGATTCCGAGACTGATTCCGAGACTGTCGGCGACATCGAATCCCGCGGCGGACAACGCGATCGTCATGGCCAGGGCCAGAACGGCGTTCATCAGCCCCACCACGATGAGCGCCGCGTAGGTGCGTGCCTGGTGGCCGACGACCGCCGACATGACCAGTTCAGCACCACCGGATTCCTCTTCGGCGCGGGTATGCCGGATGACCGTCAGGATGGACATGATGGCGGCGGCGGCGATCATGACGGTCATCAGTTCGTTCGCCACCATGACGCCGATATCGGTTTCGTTGATGCCAAAGTTTGGCCCGCCCATGATGATTCCGGCAGGGGTCTTCATCATGGTGACCCGGGCCATGCGGTCGGCGGACGTCGGATACATCGACGCGAACGCCAGTGGGGTATAGGTCATCAGCAGCGTCAGCCAGCCGACCCACATGCAGATCCGGAACCTGTCGCGGCGTAGCGCCAACAGGATCAGGGTGCCTGTTCCGGTCAACGGCTGTTTCGGGGTGCCGCCCGAAATCGGCTGGCGCATGGGGAGCGTTGCGAAGTCGGTGGTCATCGCGGTACGCCCTGATACTCGCGCATGAAGAGCTCTTCAAGTGATGCCGGTGTCACGGTGAGGTCGACGATCCCGAGGCTTGCCAGCTGTTCCATGGTGCGGTCCAGATCGCTGCGATCCACCGTGAAGGAGGCCCGGTTGCCGCCGATCGTGAGGTCGCGCAGCTGTGGAATCGATTTGAGTCCAGAGGGATTCGCCAGTGTGCGTACCGTCACGGAGGTCCGCATGACATGGCGCAGCTCGGCCAGGGAGCCGGATAGGACCGCGCGTCCGGCGCGGACAATGGTCACGCGGTGGCACAGCTTCTCCACCTCGGCCAGGATGTGGCTCGACAGCAACACCGCACAGCCTCGCGTGGCCACTTCGGCCACGCACTCCTGGAAGACCGTCTCCATCAGCGGATCCAGGCCGGACGTCGGCTCGTCGAGTATGAACAGTTCGGCGTCGGAGCAGAACGCCGCGATGAGCGCCACCTTCTGACGGTTGCCCTTGGAATAGGTGCGTGCCTTCTTGGTGGGGTCGAGTTCGAAACGCTCGATGAGCTCGTTGCGCCTCGGTAGTGAAATATGTTCGGTGCCACGCATTCTGGTGAGGAAGTCAATTGCCTGCCCGCCGGTGAGGTTGGGCCACAGCGTGACGTCCCCGGGCACGTAGGCGATGAGCCGATGGAGATCGACGGCGTTGACCCACGGGTCGCCGTCAAGGAGCTGCACCGTGCCGGAGTCGGCGCGCAGCAGGCCCAGAAGTACCCGAATGGTGGTGGACTTTCCCGCGCCGTTGGGGCCGAGGAAGCCCGCCACCTCGCCGTGGGCGACCGAAAGATCGAGCCCGTCGAGCGCCTTGGTCTTCCCGAATGACTTCGAGAGGCCGCGTATTTCGACCGCGAGGTTGGTATACATCACTTCGAGTCTCCTCCGTTGCGAGAGTTTTCCTGTTGTGCTGCAAACGCATCGAGCATGGTGGAGTCGGTCATCAGGCCTTCGGTGTAGACCTCGATGGCAGGGAAGATCAGCTCATCGGAGTAGCGGCGCAAGATCGTGCCCAGGTCGTCCTCGGGGTACATCTGTACGTAGATCGATAGCGCGCCCACGCCGTTCAGGGAGAGCCACAGCGCCCTGCCCTTGGGATTACGGCTCGGCTTGACCGTGCCCGCGCGGACTCCGTCGTCCAGATATGCCTCGGCGTTCTCGATGGAGTGCTGAAGAAATGCGCGGCCGGGCTCTCCACCCGATTGCACACTGAGCAGCAGGTACCTGACCATCGGAGCGAACGTCTCGATCTCGTCGATGGCGTCGAGCCAGACCTTGGGGTCGTTGGAGGTCAGCGTGCGCGATTTCTCCGAGCGGATGTACTCCAACAGGTATTCGTCTACCGCCTGGCGGAGCCCGTCCTTGGATCCGTAGTGATGGATAACCAGTGCGGGGCTCACTCCCGCGGCTTCGGCGATCGCTCGCACGCTGGTGTTCAGTCCCTGCTCGCCCCACAACTTGATGGCGGCATCCCGGATGCGGGCGGCTGCGGTGAGGTCATCGGCTGAACGCATGTTTAGTACGTTAAACACACGTTCAGTCTGACGTCAAGGATCCGGCCCGCGTCAGATGAAGGTTTTGACGAAAACGAGGCGAAAGGTGTCGCCGAAACTACGGTTTCCGCGTCAGTCGCGAGTGGCGGCGAGCAGGCCGTCTCCCAGCGGGATCAGCACCGCGGTGAACCGGCCATCATCGGCGATGATGCGCGCGGCCTCGCGAACTCCGACCACATCGGGATCGTTGGCGGCGGGGTCACCCGCGCGTCCGCCGGCGGATACCCCGTGGATCACTACTGCGCCGCCCGGGCGCAGCAGTCGAATCCCACCGGCCAGGAACTCGGGTTGATCGGCCGGTGCGGCATCAATGACAAGCAGGTCGTACGACTCGTCGGCCAGCCGTGGCAAGACCTCCTGGGCGCGCCCACCGATCAGCCGGGTGCGCGACGGAGCGATGGCCGCCTCGGAAAACGCCTGTTTGGCACTGCGCTGGTGCTCGGGCTCCAGATCGATGGTGGTCAGCACGCCGTCCTCGCGCATTCCGGAGAGCAGCCACAGGCCGCTGACGCCCGCACCCGTGCCGACCTCGACGACGGCCTTGCCGCCGGAAAGGCGTGCGAAGACACTGAGAAGGGCGCCGACAGCGGGCGTTACCGGGCCCGCGCCCAGGTCGACGGCGCGTTCCCGGGCGGCGGCGACAATGTCGTCTTCGGAGATGGCGCCCTCGGCGTGGCTGACCATCGCCTCGACGCGGGATCGATCTGCGCTGCTGGTCACGATTCGATCCTGTCGAGCGGGAGGGGATCTGTCCCGCGACACGCCGAACTCATCGAGGATGTGACGGGTTTCTTGTCCCGGATCCCCCGGCGAGATCGGATCGAGACCGCATTCTCAGGAAGAGTTAAGTTAGCTCATAAGTGGCCCACACCTCGGTGATAGAAGGTCATTCACATGTCGCGATCCATCCTGAACGAGAGCCCGAGTGCCCCCCGCCTATCTGGGAATAACACCCGTGGCATCCGGGTTGAGCAGGCTGACAGCTTCCCCATTGGGGGTGAGGCCGCCACAACCGAACAGGAGGAACACGCGATTTCGCTTACGCGTATCAGCGAGTCGGCCGAATACACCGACTTCGTCGAGGCCATCGATCCCGCCGAACTATCCGGGACCGCAGTGTTCGATGCCACCGGAGACCAGGCAGCCATGCCGTCTTGGGACGAGCTGGTTCGTGAGCATGCCGACCGCGTGTACCGCCTGGCCTACCGCCTGTCGGGCAACCCGCAAGACGCTGAGGACCTGACTCAGGAAACCTTCATCAGGGTCTTCCGCTCGCTGCAGAACTACCAGCCCGGCACCTTCGAGGGCTGGCTGCACCGCATCACCACCAACCTGTTCCTCGACATGGTCCGCCGCCGTGGCCGCATTCGCATGGAGGCGCTGCCCGAGGATTACGACCGCGTCCCGGCGACCGACCCAGATCCCGAGCAGATCTACCACGACGCCCAGCTGGGCGCCGATCTGCAAGCCGCGCTGGACTCGCTGGCACCGGAGTTCCGTGCCGCCGTGGTGCTGTGTGACATCGAAGGTCTGTCCTACGAGGAAATCGGCGCCACCCTGGATGTGAAACTCGGCACCGTCCGCAGCCGCATCCACCGCGGTCGCCAGGCCATCCGCGAGTATCTGGCTGCGCACTCGTCGGCGTCCGCGCTCGCGGCTGCCGAGTAGCGCGCAACACCATTGGTGCAGGTTGGTACGCAATGAGTACATTCGCGCGCTATCTTCGAGTTAGGTCGGCACGAGTCCGCCGGCCCTACCGGACCGAAGGGAGCGTCGCCGTGGTGGATAGCGGCTCGTTCCGGCGAGCGTTCTCGAGTTTCTCGTCGTTCTCCCGGCTGCCGTCCCCATTCGCCTCGCAGAGCGAGGCGCCGGTGGGTGCCCCGCGCCAGTTCGGATCGACCGAGCATCTGTCCACAGAGGCGATAGCCGCGTTCGTGGATGGCGAGCTCCGGATGAGCGCGCACCTGCGAGCGGCGCACCACCTGTCGATGTGCGCCGAATGCGCGCTGGAGATCGACGCACAGCGCCAAGCGCGCAGCGCACTGCGTGATTCCGGGGGCATCCGGGTGCCGGTTTCGTTGCTCGGGTTGCTCAGTCAGATTCCGCACATCCCGCATGAGGCCGCACCGCCTTCACCGTCTTCACATGAGGGCGACTTGCCGCCCGCGTTAGCCAGTGATGAGGTGCGTCGTCGTCGTAAGCGCCGGTAGGGTGGGCCGGTGACCGCACATCAGGACACCGCCCCCCGGTTGGCGCCGCGCCCGGTTGACCGGCCGCCCGTCGATCCGGCTTCGCAGCGGGCTTTCGGCCGTCCTTCGGGGGTATCCGGTTCGTTCCAGGGGGCGGACAAGTACCGAGACCAGGGGGAGTACACACCGCGCGTGGGTCCGCCCGACCCCGTGCTGGCTCAGGCTTTCGGACGGCCCGATAACGCCACGACTTCCTTGCAACGTCATCCCGCCGATGCCGGCAAGCTCAACGCCGTCGACGAGGGTCCGGATGCCGCGGAGGATCCGTGGCGCGACCCGACCGCGCAGGTGCAGTTGGGCAGGCCCGCGGTCACCAAGGCACCCGTCGCGCTCGACGGCACGCCCGCCCCGAAGCTGGGCGTCCGTGAGGTCCTTTTCGGCGGCCGGGTTTCCATCCCGGCGCTCGCCGTCCTTGCGGCGATCGCGCTGCTGATCGGCCTGGTCGGCGGCATTGTGGGCCGCAAGACGGCCGAGGTGGTGCAGGCTTTCACCACCTCGAAGGTCACCTTGACCACCGACGACAGCACCCAGCCCGATGAGTCACGCTTCACGGCGGTCGCCAACGCCGTCAAAAGCGCGGTGGTGACCATTGAGGCCAGCTCTGACGATGAGGTAGCGCAGGGTTCGGGGGTCGTCATCGATCCCAAGGGCTATGTCATCACCAACAATCACGTGATCTCCGATGCCGCGAAGAATCCCGGCAAGTTCAAGATCGAAGTCATCTTCAACGACAGCAAGAAGGTGCCCGCCAACCTTGTGGGTCGTGACCCCAAGACCGACATTGCGGTGCTGAAGGTGGACAACGTCGACAACCTGACCGTGGCGCGCCTGGGCGACTCGGACAAGGTCGCCGTCGGTGCCGAGGTCATTGCCTTCGGTTCACCGCTGGGTCTGCGCAGCACGGTCACCAGCGGCATCATCAGCGCGCTGCACCGTCCGGTGCCGCTCTCGGGTGAGGGAAGCGATACCGACACGGTGATCGATGCGCTTCAGACCGATGCCGCTATCAACCACGGAAACTCCGGTGGTCCGCTCATTGACATGAAGTCCCAGGTGATCGGGATCAACACGGCCGGAAAGTCGTTGAGCGACAGCTCGAGTGGTCTCGGATTCGCCATCCCGATCAACGAGGCTGCCGAGGTCGCGCAGTCGCTTATCCGCGACGGCAAGATCGTGCACGCGACGCTGGGCATCAGCAGCCGCACGGTGAGCAATGCGACGGCTACCGGCGCCGAGGTGGCCAACGTCAAGGCCGGCAGCCCCGCCGAAAAGGGCGGCATGCTGGAGAACGATGTCGTGGTCAAGGTGGGTGACCGGACGGTGGCCGACGCCGATGAGTTCGTGGTCGCGGTGCGGCAGCTGAAGATTGGACAGGAAGCCACCATTACGGTGCTGCGTCAGGGCCGTCCCGTCGAGCTCAAAGTTACTCCCGGCCCCGACGGTTCCTGATGTTCGGCAGTGTCGGCTGGGGGGAGCTGTTAGTCCTGCTGGTCGTGGGGCTCGTGGTGCTTGGTCCCGAGCGGTTGCCGGGGGCGATCCAGTGGACCACCGAGTCGCTGCGCAAGGTCCGTGACTACGCCAGTGGCGCGACGGCCTCGCTGCGTGAGGAGCTTGGGCCGGAGTTCGATGACGTGCGCAAGCCGCTCGCCGAGCTGCAGAAGCTGCGCGGTATGACGCCACGTGCCGTCATTACCAAACATCTTCTGGACGGCGATGATTCGGTGCTCGATTCGTTGACCAAGCCGCTTGAAGACGTGAAGAAGGCGGTCTCGGAGCCGGCCCCGACGCCCGTGGCCAACCCTGATCTCACCAAGCCCGGGGAGCCCGGCCCTACCCGCTACGACGCCGACGCGACCTAGTTGCGGCGGGCGGTGTCGATGTTCAGCGACATGCCCGCCAGTCCGCGGCTACGTGTCGAGAGCTTGTCGGCGACCGCCCGAAGTGCCTGGCCCGCTGCCGAATCCGGCTGACTGAGCACGATGGGCAGCCCGTCGTCGCCGCCCTCACGTACCGCTGGGTCGAGCGGAATCTGGCCGAGCAGTGGCACTTTCGTGCCGACCACCCTGGTCAGGCTTTCGGCGACGGTGTCGCCGCCGCCGGATCCGAACACCTCCATACGGGTGCCGTCGGGCAGCACCAGCCAGGACATGTTCTCCACGACGCCGACGATGCGCTGACGCGTCTGGGTCGCGATCGCTCCCGCGCGCTCGGCCACCTCGGCGGCGGCCTGCTGCGGCGTGGTGACCACCAGAATCTCGGCACCGGGAATGAGCTGCGCCACCGAGATCGCCACGTCGCCGGTACCCGGCGGCAGATCCAGCAGCAGCACGTCAAGGTCTCCCCAGAAGACGTCGGCCAGGAACTGCTGCAGGGCACGATGCAGCATCGGCCCGCGCCACACCACCGGGGTGTTGCCCTGAGTGAACTGGGCGATGGAGATGACCTTCACGTCGTGGGCGACCGGCGGCAGGATCATCCGTTCGACCTGAGTGGGGCGATCCGAGGTGCCCATCATGCGCGGTACCGAATGGCCATAGATATCGGCGTCGAGCAGCCCGACCGAGAGCCCCTTGGCTGCCATTGCCGCCGCGAGGTTGACGGTCACACTGGACTTTCCGACGCCGCCCTTTCCCGATGCCACCGCGTACACCCGGGTAAGCGATCCGGGCTGGGCGAAGGGAATGACGGGCTCGGCGCTATCGCCACGCAACTGCTTGCGCAACTCGGTGCGCTGCTCGTCGTTCATCACATCCAGCAGCACGCGCACGGTGCCTACGCCTTCGACGTCGGCGGCGGCCTGGGTTACTCGTTCGGCGATCTCCGCCTTCTTCGGGCATCCGGAGGTGGTGAGGTAGATCCCGATCTCGACGTTGTGGGCGTCGTCGAAGGTGATGTCCTTGACCATCCCCAATTCAGTGATGGGGCGGCGAAGTTCGGGATCGATAACCCCGGCGAGTGCACTGCGCACGGCCGTGGTGAGCTCGGATGTCACTACCCGAGTCTAGGGCGTGCGGTTTACGGCTTTGGCGCTGCCGGTCCCGGTGCTGGTCCGGGGGCCGGCCCGAGCTCCACTGGCGGCGGAGGTGGAGCGAACGGGTTGAACGGCTGTGGGGCCGGTGCGAACGGGTTGAAGGGTTCAGCCGGCGGCGGTGCGAACGGGTTGAAGGGCTCGGCCGGCGGCGGTGGTGCGCAGAAGAACACGCACGGTGCCTGCGGGGCCTCGGGCGCCGGCGTGCCGGCGGCGGGTGGGCCCACGACGCCGACCCGGTCCGGTGTCAGCGGGGTGAGGATCGGCAGCTGGGCCAGCGGGTCATTGGGGGAGAGTCCGGCGACGTCGGTCGCCGAGCCGGGCCCAAGCCCACGTGACTCGCCGCCGCCCAGGTGAGCCTTGCGCTCGGGTGCGACATCGGCGGCGGTCAGCGGTGGCAGGTTGAGCGGAATGACCCCGGTGGCGTAACCAGCGGCCCAGGCGAGCACGTTCTGTGCATAGGCCACCGAATTGTTGTAGCGCAGGATGGACGACATCACCTGCGAGCGATCCCGCAAATTCAATCCGCCGCTGCATAAATAGCGGGCGGCGGCCAGGCTCGCGTCGAAGACGTTCTGTGGATCGGCCTTTCCGTCGCCGTCACCGTCGGAGGCGTAGTGGTTCCATGTGCTCGGCAGGAACTGCATGGGGCCCATGGCCCGGACGTACACCTGTGCACCTTGGGTGCGGCTCTGCTCATGGTCGACGATGACTTCGTTGCCCGGAAGACTGCCATCCAGGCTCGGGCCATAGATGGGACGCACCACACGGCCTTTGATATCGGTGGCGCCGTTGTTGGCATGCCCTGATTCGATGCGGCCGATGCCCGCCAGCAGGTTCCAGCTGACGCCGCAACCGGGCGCGGCCTTGGCCATCATCCGTTCGGCGTTTTGGTAGGCGTCCAATGCGATCTTCGGGATACCAAGTCCCCCGGGGGCCATCACGATTCCCGGTGGCGGCGGCGCGATCGCGGCGCTCGGCGCGACACGGTACTGCGTCGGTGGGCGCATCACGGTCACCAGATTCAGCGGGCCCATTTCCGCCTGCTCGGCGACGGCGGAGGCCAGTGGGACCGGAACGGGTACGACGGCCTGCCCGCTGACTTGCGCACCACTGGCCGCCACGGCAGAGCCAACGACCACCAGGGCGCTCAGTCCGCCCACTCGGAGCCAGGGCACTGGGGCGCCTGCGACGCGGAGCACCGCATCACGGGCATGCTTGACCGACGACGCAACCCAACCCGGAAGCTCCACTGCGCCCCTATCTCTCGGGCCCTTGCTTATTCGCTGTGGTCCCAATCTGCCGGCACCCATTCTGACGTATGCAGTCGTGACGGATGTGACCGATGTGAACCGGAGCAACCATACCGGCGAGATGTCGGTCCGGTTGCAAAATGGGCAAACCCCAGCGAATTTCGGATCCTCGACGAATCTCCCCTGGCCATGGCGAGTTCGGCGGGCGCCCGAAGCAAAAATGGGCGAGTGGCTATCTCGGGCCGCATAGACCGCGGTTTATCTGACTTACAGTCAGTGTCTGGACGTAAAAGTAATCAATTGATAGCGTTGCAGTATGACCGCTTCACCAGATGTCGCCGTCCGCTGGGAGCTTGGCTCCGATCGTCCCCGCGAGGATTACGGATTCTTCGGACCGGACTCACCGACGTGGAAGGTGTGGACCAGCCCCACCGCACTTATCGGGTTTCAGCGCTCGGTGGTGCTCGAGCACTTCGAGCCCCATCTGGCTGCCGCCGTGGCCGATTCGGCGGGCATTTATCGGGATCCGCGAGGGCGGATGGATGGAACCCTCGCCTACTTCCTCATCGTCGCGACCGCCGATTCGCGTACCGCGGTTGAGGCCTCTGAGCACCTGCAGAAGGTTCACGCTCGCTCCAAAGGCACCGACCCGGTGACCGGCAAGCGATACAGCGCCAATGATCCGGCCTCGCAGCTCTGGATCCACGTCACCGGCTGGCATTCGGTGCTCAAGTGCTACGAGATGTTCGGTCCCGGGCCGCTGAGCCAGGCCGAGGAGGACCGCTACTGGTCCGAGTGCGTGATCGCCGCCGAGCTGCAGACCGTCAATCCGGCCGACGTTCCCCGGTCCCGTGACGAGGTGCGTCAGTACTTCGCCCAGATGCGTCCCGCCCTGTGTACCTCTGAGCGGGCACAGCACGCGATGCACTACCTGCTGCGCACCCCGCGGTCGGGCAGCAATCTGCGGTTCTGGGCAGTCAGTCGGATGATGGCCCCGGCGACCATCGCGACCCTGCCACGGTGGATGCGGGAGCTGGGGCAATTTGATCAGCCGGGAATCGTTGACGCCGCGTACCGGCCGTTGGTATCGGCAGCCATGTCGATCGCCAGCGTTCCCGCGGTGGAAGACTCCATCGCGCGATTCGCCAAGCTGCCGATGACGGCAACGACCCTGCGGGACTTCCACGCGGGCAAGACACCCGCGCGTGCGGTCACCGTCACTCCCGCCGAAGCCAAGGAGCGGTACGGGAGGCGCGCCACCGCATAATGCGGCGCTTTACGCTGGCTAGTTGTGACAGCTCCCACCTACCGTCCGCGCCGCACCACTCTGGCCGTTCCGGGCAGCAGCCAGAAGATGATCGACAAGGCGAAAACCCTTCCCGCAGATGAGGTTTTCCTCGACCTTGAGGATGCCGTCGCGGCACCGGCCAAGGTGGAGGCGCGTCAGCGCATTGTCGATGCCCTCAATGCGCCGGGATGGTCCGGCCAGCTGCGATCGGTGCGCGTCAATGACTGGACCACCGAGTGGACCTATGCGGATGTGGTGGAGGTTGTCACGCGAGCCGGCGGCAACATCGACAACATTCTGCTGCCCAAGGTGGTGGACGCATCGCATGTGACGGCGCTGGATCTGCTGCTGACCCAGGTTGAGCGTTCACGGGGTCTTGAGGTGGGTGCGATCGGGATCCAGGCGCAAATCGAGAATGCCGAAGGCCTCACCAACATCGATGCGATCGCATCGGCGAGCCCGCGGGTGCAGTCGTTGGTCTTCGGCCCCGCGGACTTCATGGCCAGTCTCGGCATGCGCACTCTGGTTGTCGGGGAGCAGCCTCCGGGCTATGACGGCGAGGCCTATCACCATGTGCTGATGACCATCCTGGTTGCCGCGCGCACCCATGGCATCGACGCCATTGACGGCCCCTATCTCAAGGTGCGCGACGTCGATGCCTTCCGGGTTGCGGCCGGTCGTTCGGCCGCGCTGGGCTTTGACGGGAAGTGGGTGCTGCACCCCGCGCAGGTCGAGGCCGGCAACGAGATCTTCAGCCCGCGCCAGGAGGACTACGACAGGGCCGAACTCATCCTGGACGCCTACGAGTGGCACACCTCGGTGGCAGGCGGCGCACGTGGCGCGGTGATGCTCGGGGACGAGATGATCGACGAGGCCAGCCGCAAGATGGCCCTGGTGATCGCCGGCAAAGGACGCGCCGCGGGTATGGCGCGGCAGGCGCCCCCGTTCGAGCCCCCGGCGGGCTAGTACGAACTGGAACTGCCGCCCGAAGCGACGCCGATGATCATGATCAGCACCCAGAACACGATCACCGCAGCACCGATGATGATCCCGGCGATGGCGACGCCCTTGCCGTCCTGCGGCGAGGTCTTGAGCTGGTTGAGCGCGATGAAGCCCATGATGACTCCGGCAATCGATCCGATGCCGCAGAAGACGCCGACGATCGACGCGATCAACGAACCGATGGCCAGCGGGTTGGTGCCGCCACCGGTCTGCCCGTAGGCACCGTATCCGTACGGGTCGGCGTATCCGGGTGCCGGATACCCGGGATAACCACCGGCAGTGGGATAGCCCGGCGGCGGGTATGGGCCCGGCTGTCCCGACTGATACGGCGGATACGTCTGGCCATATTGCGGATAGGCCGGCGGTGCCGTCGGATACGGCGGGACACCCGTGGGATAGGCGGGAGGAGTGGTCGGATAGGCGGGGTAGGACGGGGGAGGTCCGGGCGTCTCCCACGCCGGGGGAATGCTCGGAGGCACCTGGCTGGCCGATGAAGCGGCATCGGCCGGCGGCGCGGACTGTTCCAGGGACGGATACTCGTATCCGGACGAGGCGTCGGGGCCGGTGCCGGAGGGTTCGTTGCCCGGGGTAGTCATGGCGCAAACCTAGCGTATCGAGGGCGTTTCTGGCCGCGCTGCGGGCGGAAAGTCGCAGGTCGCGGTCAAAGGGGCACCATCTGGTGCGGTCGGGCGTTAAATGGGTGCTAGCTAGCGCGCTACCGTGCATCACCGACTTCTGCAGGAGGATCGAACTCGTGGGACAACCGCTCACACCCGGGCAGCCACAGCGCTCGACGTCACCGCGTTCCCCGTTGTCTTCGTCCCTGTCTTTGCCGACGCCACCGCAAGGTTGGCCCATCGGTTCGTACCCGACGTACGCGGAGGCTCAGCGCGCTGTTGACTACTTGTCCGATCAGCAATTCCCGGTCGAGAACGTCACCATCGTCGGCGTGAACTTGATGCAGGTCGAACGGGTGACCGGCCGATTGTCATGGCCCAAGGTGCTCGGCGGGGGCATGCTCAGCGGAGCGTGGCTGGGCCTGTTCATCGGCCTGGTGCTGGGGATGTTCAGCACCAATCTGGCCGGCTCACTCGTCGTGGGACTTACCGTTGGATTGGTGTTCGGATTGGTCACCGCCGCGGTGCCCTATGCGATGACGAGGGGCACAAGGGATTTCGCATCAACCATGCAGCTTGTCGCGGGTCGCTATGACGTGCTGTGTGAGCCGGCGCAGGCAGAAGCCGCGCGTGACATGTTGGCCAAACTAGCTATCTGAGCCTGCTCGGCTGTGAGCCGTATGGCGTTGGCCTGCGGCGTTGCCCGCGCCCCCGATAGTGGGACGCGCGCACCGAACATGTTGCATGTCACCTGGTTTTAGCTCTACGGTTGCCGCGCGGGACGGGTGTGCCCGCCGTACCGGCACACGGAGGTGCCGAGACGCGTCAACGGACCAGGAGGCGGTCGTGTTGGAGTCGTCGGCCGGATGGTTCCGACGGAAGGGTGTGGCGCTGGGCGTCACGTGCCTGACGCTGGCTTCGCTGACGGGATGCGCCCGCTCCGACGACGGCATCGTCATCCGCTTCTACACCCCGGCCAGTGAGGCCGCGACCTTCACGGCTGCTGCGCAACGATGCAATAAGGAACTGGGTGGGCGGTTCACCATCCGGCAGGTGAGCCTTCCGAAGCGCGCCGATGAGCAACGGCTGCAGCTGGCTCGCCGATTGACCGGTAACGACCGCACCCTCGACCTGATGGGCATGGACGTGGTGTGGACCGCGGAGTTCGCCGAAGCGGGTTGGGCGCTACCGCTTTCGGACGATCCGGCGGGTGTCACCGATGCCAACGCCCAGCGCGACACTCTCGCAGGTCCGCTGGCCAGCGCCCGCTGGAAGGACAAGCTGTACGCCGCCCCGTTGAGTACCAACACTCAACTGCTCTGGTACCGCAAGGACTTGGTTCCGGAACCACCCGAGACGTGGGATCAGACGGTGCAGGAAGCCGAGGGCTTCGCGCGATCTGGCGGACCTAGCTGGATTGCGTTGCAGGGCAAGCAGTACGAGGGCCTGGTGGTGTTGTTCAACACCCTGCTGGTCAGTGCCGGCGGCTCGGTGCTGGGCGATGACGGCAAGCGAGTCACCTTGACCGATACCCCGGAGCATCGCGCCGCCACGGTCACCGCCCTGCGGATCATCAAATCGATCGCGACGGCCGACGGTGCCGACCCCTCGATTACCCAGACCGATGAGGGCACAGCGCGTTTGGCCTTTGAGCAAGGTAAGGCCGCCTTTGAGATCAATTGGCCGTTCGTGATGGCCAGCATGATGGAGAACGCGATCAAGGGTGGAGTTCCGTTCCTCCGTCTGGATCGGCGCCCTGACCTGACCAGTGCGATCGCCGGTGCGGGACGCTTCGAACCGAACGACGAGCAGTTCACGGCCGCGTACGAGGCAGCCAGTGCGGCACTTGGTTTCGCACCCTTCCCGTCGGCGGTCGCGGGGCAGCCCGCCAGGGTCACCATCGGTGGGCTGAACATCGCGGTTGCCAAAACAACGCGCTACAAGGCACAGGCCTTCGAGGCGTTGAACTGCCTGCGAAGCCGCGAGAACCAGAAGGCGACGGCAATCGAGGGCGGCCTGCCCGCGGTGGACGCCTCTCTCTATGACGATCCCGAATTCCAGGCCAAGTACCCCGCGTACGCGATCATCCGAGAGCAGCTCGCCAATGCCGCGGTGCGTCCGGCCTCCCCGTACTACCAAGCCATCTCGACGCGAGTCTCGGCTGCGCTGGCGCCGATCACCGGAATCGATCCCGAGCGCACCGCCGATCTGCTCACCGATCAGGTACAGAAGGCCGTGGACGGACGGGGGCTGATCCCATGACCAGTTCGGGTGTCAAAGGGGCCTCGGCGGGGAAGAAGGCCGAGCGGCGTCTCGGTCTCCTACTCATCGCACCGGCAGCGCTTCTCATGCTCGCGGTTACCGCATACCCCATCTGCTATGCCATCTGGCTCAGCCTGCAGAAGTACAGCCTGGCCAGCCCGCAGGACCGCAAATTGGTGTGGTTCGACAACTACGTCACGGTGCTGACCGACAGATATTGGTGGAGCGCCCTGGTGGTCACGCTTGCGATCACGGTGATTTCGGTGGTCATCGAGCTAGTACTCGGCCTGACCCTCGCGCTGGTGATGCATCGAACGATCTTCGGGAAGGGCCTGGTGCGCACTGCCGTGCTGATTCCCTACGGAATCGTCACCGTCGCAGCGTCTTACAGCTGGTACTACGCGTGGACTCCGGGTACGGGATATCTGGCGAATCTTCTTCCGTCGGGTAGTGCGCCACTGACACAACAGATTCCATCGCTGGCGGTGGTGATCTTGGCGGAGGTGTGGAAGACCACGCCGTTCATGGCTCTGCTGTTGCTGGCCGGCCTGGCGCTAGTCCCCGACGACTTGTTGAAGGCCGCTCAGGTTGACGGTGCCAACGGCTGGAGCAGACTGATCCGCGTCACCATCCCGATCATGAAACCAGCGATTCTCGTGGCGTTGCTGTTCCGAACTTTGGATGCCTTCCGGATTTTCGACAACATCTACGTGCTCACCGGCGGCAGCAACAACACGGGGTCGGTGTCGATCCTGGGGTACGACAACTTGTTCAAGGCCTTCAACGTCGGTCTTGGTTCGGCGATCAGTGTCCTGATCTTCCTGTGTGTGGCCATCATCGCGTTCATCTTCATCAAGGTTTTCGGTGCCGCGGCCCCGACGGCCGATGACGAAGGGGCAAGACGATGAGCCGCACCGCGCCCTCGCGCGCCGCGGGTTGGGTGATCGCCGATGTGTTGGTGCTGTGCTACGCGCTGGTACCGGTGCTGTGGGTGCTGAGCCTGTCACTCAAACCCACCGCGACGGTCAAGGATGGCAAGTTCTTCCCATGGCCTGTGACGCTTGATAACTACCGCAGCATCTTCAGCGGAAACGTGTTCACCTCGGCACTGGTGAACTCCATCGGCATTGGGCTCATCGCGACACTGATCGCCGTCAGCGTGGGCACCATGGCCGCGTACGCGGTGGCGCGACTGGACTTTCCAGGGAAGAAGGCCCTCGTCGGCGCGGCCCTGCTCATCGCGATGTTCCCGCAGATCTCGCTGGTGACGCCGATCTTCAACATCGAGCGCTCGGTCGGCCTGTTCGACACCTGGCCGGGACTGATCATCCCGTACATCACCTTCGCGTTACCCCTGGCCATCTACACACTGTCGGCGTTCTTCCGCGAGATCCCTTGGGAATTGGAGAAGGCCGCCAAGATGGATGGGGCCACACCGGCACAGGCTTTCTGGAAGGTCATCGCACCGTTGGCCACGCCGGGCATTGTCACGTCCGCGATCCTGGTGTTCATCTTCGCCTGGAACGACCTACTGCTGGCGATCTCGCTGACAGCCACGGACCGATCCATCACGGCCCCGGTCGCCATCGCGAACTTCACCGGTAGTTCGCAATTCGAGGAGCCCACCGGATCGATTGCCGCGGGTGCCATCGTCATCACGGTGCCGATCATCATCTTCGTGCTCATATTCCAACGACGGATCGTTGCCGGACTGACCTCCGGTGCAGTGAAGGGTTAGCGATGGCTGAGATTGTGCTGGACCAGGTGTCCAAGACGTACGCGGACGGCTCCGCGGCGGTACAGGACGTCAGCCTGAATATCGCCGACGGCGAGTTCATCATCCTGGTCGGGCCCTCGGGGTGCGGTAAGTCCACGACGTTGAACATGATCGCCGGACTCGAGGACATCTCCTCGGGCGAGCTCACGATTGCCGGTGAGCGGGTCAACGAGAAGGCGCCCAAGGATCGCGATATCGCCATGGTGTTTCAGTCGTACGCGTTGTATCCGCATATGACTGTGCGCCAGAACATTGCCTTCCCGTTGACCCTGACCAAGATGAGCAAGGCCGACGTGAACGCAAAGGTCGAAGAGGCCGCGAAGATCCTGGATCTGACCGACTATCTGGATCGCAAGCCCGCCAACCTCTCCGGCGGACAGCGGCAACGAGTGGCGATGGGCCGGGCGATCGTTCGCAGTCCGAAGGCATTTCTCATGGACGAGCCGTTGTCCAATCTGGATGCCAAGCTGCGGGTGCAGATGCGTACCGAGATAGCGCGGCTGCAAAAGCGGTTGGGCACCACCACCGTCTACGTCACGCATGACCAGACTGAGGCGATGACGCTCGGTGATCGGGTGGTGGTCCTGCGCGCCGGAAAGGTGCAGCAGGTCGGTGCTCCCCAGGAGCTTTACGACACCCCGGCCAACCTGTTCGTCGCCGGTTTCATCGGATCCCCGGCCATGAACTTCTTCCCGGCGAGGCTTACCGATATCGGAGTGCAGCTGCCGTTCGGCGAGGTGACACTCGAGGCGAGCGTCTACGCCAACGTTTCTGCCAAGAAGGCCGGTGTTTTGGGCAGCGACGTGATCGTGGGGATTCGGCCCGAGCAGTTCGAGGACGCCGCGTTGGTCGACACCTACAAGCGGATCACCGGACTGACGCTCACGGTGAATGCCGACATGGTGGAGTCGCTGGGCTCGGACAAGTACGTGCACTTCACCACCGAAGGCGGTGCGGCTCATTCGGACGAGCTGGCCGAACTCGCGCAGGAGGCCGGGGTGGCTGGGGCAGACGAAAACGAATTTGTGGCAAGGCTTTCCGCGGCATCCAAGGTTGTGGAGGGTCAGCCCGTCGAGCTGATCATCGACACCGGCAAGCTGGTGATATTCGATGCCGCATCCGGGGAGAACCTTTCACTGCCCGGCAATGACACTGCCAGGCAGTGACCGGCCCGGGGATGAGTTCGGACGAGATCGTCCGTCACGTACGCGCCCATCTGGCCGATCACTTCACGGGTATCGGTGCGGGCGAGCCGGATTCGGCCTCGGTGACCTTTCTCGGAGCTGAGCCCTATGAGCTGCTGCGCTATGGTCCCGATAACGCCGAGGTATCGCATTTCGTCTCGGTGGGAGCTTCGCGCTATCCCATGGCCGACCCGGGGGAGATGCTGACTTCAGAGGAGCTGGGTCCGCGCGCCGAAGTGCTGATCAGTCTGCGCGGCAACGTCTTTCCCGGCCTGGCTCGATCTCTTGCGGTGCTGGCCGCCTCGCCGGCGGTGGAGGGGCTGGTGCTTACCGAGGACGCGCTCGTCGATCTGGGCCAGCCACTCTGGGACGATCCGGCACGGCAGGCGTACACGGCGGTATTGCTGCAGACCGGCGATATCCCGGATCTGCTGTTGCCCGAACCGCTCTCGCCGGTGCGTTTTCTGGTGGCGGTGCCCATCACGGCCAGCGAAGCGGCTTGGGTACGGCTCAAGGGAGCCGATGCGCTGAGGGACGCCTGGCTGCAGGCCGATATCGATGTGAAGGACCCGTCGCGCGCCCACGCGCAGCCGAGCTAGCGCGCTACAGCCACCCGTTCTTTCGGAAGTTCCGGTACAGCAGCGTGCACACGACGACCATGACGAGCAGCACGATTGGGTAGGCGGCCGGCTCGGCCAGTTCGGGCATGTGCTCGAAGTTCATGCCGTAGATGCCGGCGAGCATGGTCGGAAACGCGGCGATGCCCACCCACGCGCTGATCTTGCGCATGTCGGTGTTCTGTTGCATGGCCACCTTGCCCAGGGCCGCATTCACCAGGGAGGTGAGCATCTCGTCGTAGCTCCCGATCTGATCGGCGGCGTGGCTCTGATGATCGAGCACGTCACGCAGGTACCGCCGGACTTCCTTGGTGATCAGGTCGTTGTGGTCTTGGGTGAGCTTGCTGAGTGCTCCCGTCAGCGGGCTGATCGCGCGGCGCAACTCCACCACTTCACGCTTGAGCATGTAGATGTGCTCGATATCGGTGCTCGATCGGGGCGAGAAGACGTTCTGCTCCATCGCATCGATATCGGTCTCGACAAGGTCGGAGACCTCCATGTACGAGTCGACCACGCGATCGGCGATGGCGTGCATGACGGCATACGGGCCCAACCGCATGTGGTCGGGATCGGAATCCATCTGGGCGCGCACCTTCGCCAACCCGCTGTGGTCGCCGTGGCGCACCGTCACCACGAAGTCGCCGCCGACGAAAATCATGATCTCGCCGGTCTCCACGATCTCGCGGGCCGAGGAGATAGATTCGTGTTCAACGTAATTCACGGTCTTGAGAATCAAGAACAAGGTGTCGTCGTACCGCTCGAGCTTCGGACGGTTGTGCGCGTGCACGGCATCCTCGACGGCCAGCCGGTGTAGTCCGAACGGCTGGGCGACCGCCTCCATCTGATGTTCGTCGGGTTCGTGCAGCCCCACCCACACGAACCCGCGGTCCAGCGAGCGCACCTTCTCCAGCGCGGCGGTGGGCGTGTACTTGCCCGGCAGCCGGACCCCGTCGACGTATACGCCACAGTCGACAATGGCGCGGGCGAGAGGGACCGGGATGCGTTTGGCATCGGTCTCGGGTTCACGGCCGCGGATAGGTGAACGCAACGACGACGGATTGACCGACGGAAATCGCGCCATGATGTGGGCTCCCTGCTCGCAACCAATCGTTCTGCGGAACCGTTCCGCGAGATGGTAACCCGCGAGCCTGTGGGACCGCCTGGGACACTGAAATCGTGACATTCGATATTGCGGTGTTCACCTCAGTGTTCATCACCCTGGTCGTCATCATGGATCCCCCGGGTGCGGTACCGGTGTTTTTGTCGCTGACGGGCCGACAGCCCGCCGCCGAACGACATCGTGCCGCCTGGCAGGCGCCGGCGGTCTCGTTGACCGTCATCTCGATGTTCGCGATCGGCGGCCAGGCGATCCTGACCTATCTACATATAGGTGTGCCCGCGCTGCAGGGCGCCGGCGGCCTGCTGCTGCTCATCACGGGCCTATCTCTGTTGATGGGCGGCGCCACCAGCCAGAACGCAGACAGCGGGGTCAACGTGGCGCTTGTCCCGCTGGGCACCCCGCTGATGGCGGGGCCGGGAGCCATCGCGGCGACCATCATCGCGGTCCGTCAGGCGCAGGGGCAGGTGGGCACCTATCTGGCTATCGCCGCCGCGATCCTGTGCGTGCACGTGGTGCTGTATCTGACGCTGAGGTTCTCGACGGTGCTGATCAGGGTGCTGCGGGAGGGCGGGATCATGCTCTTGGCCCGGGTCGCAGGCTTGTTACTGGCTGCCATCGCGGTGCAGATGATCGCCGAGTCGGTGCGCGGATTCGTGGCAGGCGCGTAACGGGCCGCTCACAGTTCCAGAGTCGCCAGGAGTGACTTTCGAGGGGGCCAGTAGTCTCACCGCTGTGACCGCATCCGACGTTGTCGTGACAGATGAAGAGATTTTCGAAGCACATATCGACGGGAAGCTGTCGGTAGAGCTCAAGTCGCCGCTGGACACACAGCGCGCACTGTCGATCGCCTACACCCCGGGTGTTGCGCAGGTATCGCGGGCCATTGCCGCCGACGCCAGCCTGGCCAAGAAGTACACCTGGGCCCATCGCCTGGTCGCGGTGGTCAGCGACGGCAGCGCGGTGCTCGGCCTCGGTGATATTGGTCCTTCGGCGTCGCTGCCCGTCATGGAGGGCAAGAGCGCGTTGTTCAAGACCTTCGCCGGGCTCAACTCCATCCCGATCGTGCTCGACACCAAGGATCCCGACGAGATCGTCGAGACGCTGATCAGGCTGCGCCCCACCTTTGGTGCGGTCAATCTGGAGGACATCTCGGCGCCCCGCTGTTTTGAAATCGAGCGTCGCGTGATCGAGGCGCTGGACTGTCCGGTGATGCACGATGACCAGCACGGCACAGCCATCGTGGTGTTGGCGGCGCTCATGGGAGCATCGCGGGTGTTGGGCCGCGATCAGAAGTCGCTCAAGGTGGTGATCTCCGGTGCGGGCGCGGCCGGCGTCGCATGCGCCAACATCCTGCTGGCCGACGGCATTACCGACGTGACGGTGCTGGACTCGAAGGGCATTGTGCATTCCAGCCGCGATGACCTCAACGAGTTCAAGGCAGACCTTGCCGCACGCACCAACCCGCGCGGTCTCACCGGCGGACAGGCCGAGGCGCTCGCGGGTGCCGATGTGTTTCTGGGTGTTTCGGCAGGAAAGGTCGACGAGTCGCTGATCGCGACCATGGCAGACGAGAGCATCGTCTTCGCGTGCTCCAATCCCGACCCCGAGATTCACCCGCATGTGGCCGCCAAGTACGCCGCGATTGTCGCGACCGGGCGCAGCGACTTCCCGAACCAGATCAACAACGTGCTGGCCTTCCCCGGTGTGTTCCGTGGGGCATTGGACGCCGAGGCCACCAAGATCACCGAGCGGATGAAAGTGGCTGCGGCCGAGGCAATCTTCTCGGTCGTCGAACCTGACCTGGCGCCGAACAAGATTGTGCCGAGTCCGCTCGATCCGCGTGTCGGACCCGCCGTGGCGGCCGCGGTTCAGGCTGTCGCGCACGAGAGCGACTAGCCCTCTAGTCGTCGATGTTCAAGGTTCGCGCGTGCATAGCGGGGCTGCTGGCTGCAGTGTCCGTACTCGCCGCGTGTTCGGACAATCATGGTCCCGCACCGTATTTGACGGTGGTGACCACGAATGACCCGCAGTATCGGGTGCTTGCGCACATCTATGCCGCAGTGGTGAAGGCGACCGGTATCGATACCAAGGTGCGTGAGAGTCCCGATCCGGTAGCCGAACTGGATACCGGTATCGCGAGCGTCGCACCCGGGTTCACTGGGCGGCTGCTGCTGCAGTTCGCGCCACAGCAGCGGGCCAGCGGAGACGAGGAAGTCACGTATAAGGCCATGATCGCCGCGCTGCCCGCAGGTGTCGCGGCCGCCGACTATGGGACGGCAGAGGATCGCCCGGCCATTGCGGTTCCGTCCGGTACAACGAGTGTGTCGGCTAAACCCACGCTTGCCGGGCTCGCGCGGCATTGCGATGAACTGGCGCGTGCCGGGCAGGTGGGGCCGGGGCCCGTTCCCGTCGCGCGCATAGGTTCTTGCTCGACGGGTTATCCGCGTCAATTCCCCAGTACTGGTGAGCTTTTCGCGGCGCTCAAGCGTACAGAGGTGGCGGTGGCCTGGACATCCACCGCCAGCCCGGCCCTTCCGGTCAATGGGGTCACCCTGGTGGACGACGAAAAAAACTGGCTGCCGGCCAACAACGTCGTTCCGCTGTACCGGCGCAATGAACTGTCCGAACCGCAGGTTTTGTCGCTCAATAAGGTCGCCGGCGAGCTGACCACCGGTGACCTGGCGGCGATGACCCGCGAGGTATCCGGCGGTGCGGATCCACAGCGAGTAGTGGACACCTGGCTTAACGATCACCAGATTCTGCTGCGCTAGCTGGCGGTGATGTGCTGGCTCGCGATAACAGTGGCGAGCCTCGTTACGTGATCTATGACCTGTGTTTCGGTGAGAATGATTGCACCCGAGTGCCATTCGCTCATCATGCCGGTGAAACCGTTGAGGCCGATGGTGACGTCGACGCGGAATGCGTCGGCGTCGGCGTCTGGGCGCAGATATGGACGGCCGGTGTCGATCATGAGTTCAACCAGCTCCCGCTGCGATGCTTGTCTCTTCTTCTCGAGTGCGGGACATCCCGTGTGGTTGCCCAGCAGTACTTGTGCACGGGGGAAGTCATCCGCGACCCATGTGACGAGAACGTGCAGCGCCCGATTGAGGGTCTCCAGGGGTGGACGAGCGGGATCTCCAACAAGAACCTCCACAACGGCGGCGAGCAGTTCGGATCGGATGCCCTCCCACACCGCGACCAGCAGCTCGTCTCTATCGGAGAAGTCCTCGTAGAAATATCGGGTGTTCAGGGTGGTGTGCGCACAGACTTTGCGCATCGTCACCGCTGCCCAGCCGGACTCGCGCCAGATGTCCAAGGCGGCGCGGACGAACCGTGAACGGCGCTCTTGGCGTCGTTCGGCGTGCGTTTGACCGCCGTAGAGGTCGGACGTGCGGCGCATCTGTCGATGATCGCAAATCTCGGCGATTCCTTGAAAACTTTGACGATAGACGCTCTAATGTAAATGATCTCATGTGAGATCAGATGATCTGGGATCTCGGGTCTGGCATATCGGAGAGGTGGAGACAATGACGTCTGCAGCGGTTCGCACTGTGGAGACCGGGGTGGTGAAGGGCGACAAGCCACTGCTTGTCTCGGGCGCGCCGGCAACCCGACTCAACGGTCTGCTGATGACATTCGAGGTGGCGCGGTATGGACTGGATCCCGACCAAGGCTTGGTTCGTCGGATCGCGGGACGTGACATCACCCGATGGCGTTGCGGAAATAGGAACTTCGTCGGCCTAACCCATCCCGACTACATCGATCACGTCTTTCACGCCGGGAGGCTTAACTACCACAAGTCGTTCGAGTTTGAGTTACTGCGTGCCCTGCTCGGCCTGAATCTTTTTACAGACGAGGAAGAGTCCTGGCAGTGGCATCGAACGCTGCTTAATCCGATGTTCGCTAAACGCAGGCTAAATGGTCTGGTCGACCTGATGATTGAGCCGATCGAGGAGATGGTGGCTGAAATTGATTCGCAGGGTGACGGACCCATCGAAATGAGCCTATCGGATGCAATGGTGCGACTCACGCTCAACATCGTGGGAAACGCTTTATTCGGTAGGCAATTCGGTGCTATCTCCGATGCGATGTCAGACAAAGTGACCGCAGGTCTGCGGTTCGGTGTCAAGTTTTTGCGGCTGTTCCTCATTGCAGAGCCGCCTCGATGGTTGTTCCGTACGGTGATGCGGGGAGCGTTCTTGCCGGTACCGCTCCCTTGGCCGTTCAGGCACGTGCAGGTGGTCGCGAAAACACTGGACAAGGCGGTCTGGGACTTGGTGCGCGATCGCAAGGCTAATCCCATCGATGGGGTTGACCTTTTGAATTACATGCTCACGACTGAGGCTGAGGACGGTAAGCCTTTGTCGGACAAGCGAGTCCGTGATGAGTCAATAACGTTCATGTTGGCGGGACACGAGACGACGGCCAATGCGCTGTCTTGGATGTGGTACTTGCTGGCATTGAATACCAACGCCCGCGATCGGATGCTTGCCGAGATCGATCAGGTTCTGCAGGGGCGAACTCCGGGAGCAGATGACCTGTCGAAGTTGCCGTGGACGACTGCATGTTTCTTGGAGGCGATGCGTTACTACAGTCCGGCGTGGATTGTTCCGCGGGTGGCAGTGAAGGACGACGTTATCGGTGGTCATCGAATTCGAAAGGGCACCACAATAATTATGCCCGGGCATCTGGTGCACCATGACGAGCGGTGGTGGGCCGACCCAGACGAGTTCGACCCGTCGCGATTCTTGCCAGGTGAGGGCAAGGATCGGCCCCGTAGTGCGTATATGCCCTTTGGGGGCGGTAAACGCATATGCATCGGCCAGAGTTTCGCAACGATGGAGTCGGTGTTGGTGACGGCGATCTTGAGTCAGCACTTCGTGTTTGATCTGAAGCCGGGCCATCCCGTCGATCCGGAAGGCACCCTGACGTTGCGCCCGCGCCATGGCCTACAGGCCATCGCCCGGCGGAGACACGTGGCATGAAGATTCCGCAACGCGTCGTGATAACCGGTGCCGCTAGTGGTATCGGCACTGCCACCGTGCAACATTACGCACGCGCGGGCACCGAGGTGATCGGCCTGGATATCAACGAGGACGCCCTGCAGGCTGCCGCGGGCGCCGCTCGGCATGGTGGTGGCCGGGTATTCGGATATGCCTGCGATGTGGCGGATTTGGCGTCGGTCGAGGAAGCCTCCGCCCGTATCAAGGCCGAACACGGTCCCGTTGACATCCTCGTTAACAACGCGGGCGTGGGTGTGGGGGGTGACTTTCTGGAAACCACACATGAAGACTGGATCTGGCTACGGTCCATCAATTACGACGGGGTTGCGCATGGCTGTAGGGCGTTTGGACCCGACATGGTGGCGCGTGGGAGCGGTCACGTGGTCAATGTGGCCTCCGGGGCCGGCTATATCCCGACGCGGCGGATGGCGTCGTATTGCGCGTCCAAGGCTGCGGTCATCATGTTTTCCCGATGCCTGCGGGCGGACTGGGCGGGGCGTGGTGTGGGAGTCAGCGTTATCTGTCCGGGCGTAATCAAAACGCCCATTCTGGAGCACACCCGCCTACGCGGCGCCATCGGTGCTGAAAAGGAGCTGATGGAAAAGGGATTCAAACTCGGGCACCCCCCAGATGCGGTGGCCAAAGCCATTGCTCGTGCCGCCCGGCACAACTTGGCACTTGTTCCCGTGGGCGTGGAATCACGGCTCGCCTACCACGCACTCCGTGCTCTGCCGGCTTCGGTCGGCAACCTACTTGCCCGCGTATGACTCACTCGAGAACTGGAGCCTTCATGACAACCGCTGTCGACAACGATGGTTTGGCCACCACCACCCGGTCATCGGCTCAGCCGGCGGCAAAGCGCCCGCGACCCGATCACCTCATTATCATCATCGGTGCCGGTTTCTCGGGTATAGGAACAGCAATAGCACTGCAAAACAACGGGTTCCGAGATGTTCTACTGATCGATGAGGCCGACGGCGTCGGTGGAACATGGCATTGGAACACCTACCCGGGCATCGCGGTCGACATCCCGTCGTTCAGCTACCAGTTCTCCTTCGAGAAGCAACGTGATTGGTCACGTAGCTACGCGCCCGGCCGCGAGCTGAAGGCGTATGCCGAGCACTGTGTCAAGAAATACGTACTGGCCGAAAAGATTCGGTTCAACACCACGGTCACCGGCGCGGTGTTCGACGAACAGGAGTGCCTGTGGACTGTCAGCACCGCCACAGGAGAACAGTTGACTGCACGGTTTCTCATCAACGCGTGCGGCGTACTCACTCGCCCGGTGTATCCGGAGATCGACGGCATCGAGGACTTCGAGGGCCAGACAATGCATACCGCCCGTTGGGACCACACCCAGAACCTGGCCGGAAAGCGGGTGGGCATCATAGGAACCGGTGCCTCGGCGGTTCAGATAATCCCCGCTATCGCTCCCGAAGTAGAGCATCTCACCGTGTTTCAGAGAACCCCCATTTGGTGCCTGCCCAAGCCCGATTTCTCGTTGCGCGGCAGCATATCTCGATTGATCACCCGTCTACCCGGCGGCTTACAAGCCACCAGGCTGGCGAGTCAGGCATTCGTGGAAGCCACTTTTCCGATCCCAGCGCACTATCACGGGGCAATACCCGGTATGTCGCCCGTCGTGGAATCCCTAGCGCGCAGGTTTCTGCATAGCCAGGTTCGGGACCCGGAAACCCGTGACAAGCTCACGCCGCGGTATGGATTGGGTTGCAAGCGGCCAAGTTTTCACAACGGGTATCTCGCGACTTTCAACCGCGACAACGTCACGCTCGAAACTGGCCCCATTGTCCGGGTCGGCGCCCACACGGTCCATGTATCCGGTGGTGCAGAGCATGAACTGGATGTGCTCATCCTCGCGACCGGTTTCAAGGTGATGGACCCGGGCAATATGCCGACCTACGACCTGACCGGACGTGACGGTATTACCCAGCAGGCCTACTGGGATACGCACCGCCTCCATGCCTATGAGGGGGTGAGTGTGCCCGGATTCCCCAACCATTTCTCGATCATGGGGCCGTACGGCTACAACGGGTCATCGTATTTCGCGCTGATCGAAGCACAATCCACCCATATCGCTCGCTGTCTGTTGCGCGCACGCAAGCTCGACGCGAACTATGTCGAAGTCACCCAACGCGCCAATGACCGTTTCTTCGCGGAAATGCTCAGGCGCAGACGCCGTCAGATCTTTTGGCAAGACAGCTGCGCGCATTCCAACAGTTACTACTTCGACAAAAATGGCGATGCGCCGTTGCGTCCGACCACGACGTTGGAATCCGCCTGGCGCAGTCGCACATTCAACCTCGACGACTATCGATTCGAGTCCGCGGCCCCGGCGGTTGCGGAAGGCTGAGAATTGCTGTCAGTGAGGGGCCCGCAGCCCAAGCTCGCTGACCTGGGGTGACGCCGTCGGCAATCAGATTGTGACTTGACCCGGTTATTTGACACGTGGTACCTAAATGTTCATTATGGCGATCCCTCTGGGCCCCAATGTTGCGGCCACAGCACCCGTACGTGGCACTGAGCTGTACCCGGGCGACCTGCCCGGATTGCGGCTCCCGAACGGCGTGGAGGGCTGGGCGCGGCCCGAGCTGGCCTCCGTGGTCCGAACCTTCGAGTGGATGTTCACCAAGTATCGCCTCGGCGGCGGTGGCCTCTGCGTCTACGTCGACGGTGAACCGGCATTGGACATCTGGGCCGGTGCGGCTGCTGCCGGGCAGGGCTGGACACGTGACACCGGAGCGCTCGTGTTCTCGGCGTCGAAGGGTATCGCGGCCACCGTCATTCACCGTCTGGTCGACCGGGGCCTACTCGCCTATGACGCCCCGGTTGCGCGTTACTGGCCGGAGTTCGGAGCCAACGGTAAGTCGTCGATCACCGTGCGTCAGGTTCTCGATCACCGCGCCGGACTGTCCCGGTTGGACGGGATCGCGCGCCATGCAGAGGAAGTCACCGACCACGAGCTCATGGAACAGCGTCTGGCCGCGGCGCCGGTCGACAAGTTCTACGGCAAACGCGCGTATCACGCACTCACCTTCGGGTGGCTGCTTGCGGGCCTGGCCCGGTCGGTCACCGGCAAGGACATGCGTGAGCTGTTTCGTACCGAGATCGCCGAGCCGCTCGGAGTCGAGGGGATACACCTCGGACGTCCGCCACGGACCTCGTCGACCAAGGCCGCCTCGATGTACCCATTCCTGGATCCGGTGGCGACCCGGCCCGTGGTGGGCCGGGTGCTGCCGACAGTCATCCGTGCCATCGATCGTCTTCCCGGTTTCGAGGGTGCGATCGGCACGATGTACGAGCCCGGAATGGAGCGGATCCTCGCCGATGACGGCACCCTGAGTTCAGCGCTGTACGACATGCAGGCACCGGCGGCCAACGCGGTCGCGACGGCACCGGCGCTCGCCAAGATGTACGCCGCCCTGGCGGGCGGTGGCACTGTCGAGGGCCGCGATTTCCTTTCCCCGGAAACTGTTGCCGGGCTTGCTCGTAGGATCAATCTGAGCATCGACCGCACCATCGTGTTCCCCATGGGCATGCACCTGGGATACATGTCGCTGCCTATGAATGGATTCCGCGGCGGCTTCGGCCACATCGGGCTCGGCGGCTCGATGGGATGGGCCGACCCTAAGCGCAAGATCGCTGTGGGCCTTGCGCATAACCGGCTGCCGCTGACCATGGCTCTCGACCAGATCTCGTTTGCGTTCTTGTGGCCGCAGATCGTCAAGGCCGTCGGCTGACATCGTGAAGTGCCCCCAATCGTCGCGGGTCGATTGGGTATCTGTCCTGACATCTGATTCATCACCCTTGTCTTGACGCCAAGTACCTGGTACTCACTGTTACTTATGGCACAACCTCACGGCCTCGATGACGCGGTCCCGGAATCACCGCTACCCGCCCCCTTCGCCTATCCGCCGCTGGAACGCGGTGTGGAGCTGCCGCCGGGGGTGAACGGCTGGGCGCGCCCCGAGTTCCGAGGGGTGGTGCGCGTTTTCTCGCTTGCCTTCACCCGGTACCGCGTGGGCGGTGGCGCGATCTGTGTGTACGTGGACGGCGAGCCCGTACTGGATCTGTGGGCCGGTCAGGCGCAGAAGGGGCAGGTCTGGACGCGTGATACGGCGCCGGTGATCTTCTCGGCGTCCAAGGGGGTTACCGCCACGATCATCCACAAGCTGGTGGACCGCGGACTGCTTGAGTACAACGCCCCGGTCGCCCGGTACTGGCCCGAGTTCGCCGCCCACGGTAAGGGTGTGATCACGGTCGACGAAATCCTGTCGCATACGGCAGGGTTGTCGCGGCTGACGGGTATTGCGCACAACTACGAGGAGATGTTCGACCCGGATCTGATGGCCGACCGGTTGGCCGCAGCGCCCGTCGACAGATATTTCGGCAAGCCCGCCTACCATGCGTTGTCCATCGGCTGGCTCATGGGACGGCTCGCCAAGGCCGTCACCGGTAAGGACCTCGAGGAGCTGTACCGCACCGAACTGGCCGAGCCGCTAGGGGTCGACGGTATCCACATGGGTAGGCCGCCCAAAGGTGCGCCCTCCGAATCAGCTGCGCTCACACCGCATTTGGACAGGGTCGCGCGGTCCGGCTTTATCCGTCGGACGGCTCCGCCGGTCATGGGGATGCTCGACAGGATGCCCGGGGCCAAGGGCGCGGCCTCCACGCTGTACCAGCCGGGCGCCGAGATGCTGCTTGCCGACGACGGGCATGCGAGTGCTCCCGTGATGGATCTGCGGTGCGGTGCCGGCAGTGCCTGCTGTACCGCACCCGCGTTGGCCAAGCTTTACGCGGCCCTGGCGGGCGACGGCAGCGTTGACGGAACGCGATTGCTCTCGCCCGATGTCACCAAGGGTCTCGGACGTAAGAACAGCTACCAGATAGACCACACGCTCGGGATACCGATGGGCTGGCACCGCGGGTATCACTCCCTGGTGGCGCCGGTGATAGGTGGCGGCTTCGGGCATATTGGCGCGGGTGGCTCCTTCGGCTGGGCCGATCAGAAGCGCAAGATCTCGGTTGCCATCGTGCACAACAGGCTGCCGACGACGATGGTCTTTGACCAGACCATCATCGGCACCTTCTTGCCGTCGATCATCCGCGCGGCGCGCTAGCGCGACACGGATGATCGACTCGGGTCGTTACTTCCCGGGCTTGGGCATGATGAAGCCCGTCACCAGCGAGAAGATGTCCTGGTAGCGGGAGCCGGTCACGCGAACGACCAGGTCAAGGATCTTGGCATCGGGCCCGACGAGCACCCGTGGCTTCTTCTTGCGGACGGCGGTCAGGATGATGCGGGCCGCGGCCTCGGGGCTGGTGTTCGCGAGGTACTTGTCGAACATCGCGGCCATCGCCTGCTGGTCGTAACCCTCCGCGGTGGTGGAGTTGCGTGCGATGGCGGTCTTGATGCCACCGGGGTGCACACAGGTGACCGCGACCGGCTTCTTGCCGATGATCATCTCCTGGCGCAGTGATTCGGTGAAGCCGCGCACCGCGAACTTGGCTGAGTTGTAAGCACTTTGGCCTGGCATGGACAGCACGCCGAACAGGCTGGAGACGTTGACGACGTGACCGTCGCCGGAGGCGATCAGGTGTGGCAGGAAGGCCTTGGTGCCGTTGACCACGCCCCAGAAGTCGACGTCGATGATCCGCTCGATGTCTTTGAACTGGCTTTCTTCCACCTCGCCCTGGTAGGCGATGCCGGCGTTGTTGTAGATCTGGTTGACCTTGCCGAAGTGCTCCTTGATGGCGTCGGCGTAGAGCAGGAAGGCTTCGCGCTCAACGACATTGAGGCGATCGGCGCGAACCTCCGCGCCCAGGGCCTTGACCTGGCGTTCGGTCTCTGCGAGGCCTTCGGCATCGACATCGCTGATGGCCACCTTGGCGCCCGAGCGCGCGAGTTCCACCGCCAGTGCACGTCCGATTCCCGAACCCGCACCGGTCACCACGGCCACCTTGCCGCTGAAGCCTTCCATAGATGTCTCCTTGTTAGACGACTGTCAAATAGTCAGGGTAATGGGTCAGTGGGAACGTTTGGGCATCAGGAATCGCTCGACGAGAACGAACAGATCCTGGTAGCGCGCGCCGGTCAGCCGAACCAGGAAGTCGATCACCTTGGCGTCGGGGCCAACGAGTACGCGCGGCTTCTTTTTACGGACTGCGGTGAGGATGATGCGGGCCGCGGCCTGCGGACTGGTGCGTGCGACCCGATCGAACAACTTCGCGAACTGCGCGTGGTCATAGCCCTCGGCCATTGTGGCGTTGCGGGCCACGTTGGTCTTGACGCCGCCGGGGTGTACGCAGGTGACCGCGACCGGCTTCTTGCCGGTGATCATCTCCTGGCGCAGTGATTCGGTGAAGCCGCGCACCGCGAATTTGGCTGCGTTGTAAGCGCTTTGGCCGGGAGCCCCCATGATGCCGAAGATGCTGGAGACGTTGACGACATGGCCGTCGCCGGAGGCGATCAGGTGTGGCAGGAAGGCCTTGGTGCCGTTGACCACGCCCCAGTAGTCGACGTCGATGATTCGCTCGATGTCCTTGAATTCGCTGACTTCCAGGTCCCCGTGGAAGTCGATGCCGGCGTTGTTGTAGATCTGGTTGACCTTGCCGAAGTGCTCCTTGACGACGTCGGCGTAGAGCAGGAAGGCTTCGCGCTCGGCGACGTTCAGCCGATCAGCGCGAACCTCCGCGCCCAGGGCCTTGATCTGACGTTCGGTCTCGGCGAGGCCCTCGTTGTCGATATCGCTGATGGCTACCTTGGCGCCCGAGCGCGCGAGTTCCACCGCCAGTGCACGTCCGATTCCCGAACCCGCACCGGTCACCACGGCCACCTTGCCGCTGAAGCCATCCATGATTACTCCTGACAGATTTACGTTGTGACGCTGACGTCAATCAGTGAGGGTAATGGATGGTGGCGCGGCGCGGTCGGGTGCCGGGTAGGTGAGGCTCAGGCCTTGAGGCCAACGCAGATCCAGTCGACCGACACCAGCGGTGGCGTGAACGGGCGCTCCACCGGGCGATGCACGACGACATCGAACCCGGCACGCGAGAACAGCCGCTCCATTTCCCCGGCCGTGGGGAAGTGCGCAGGTCCACGTTCTCCGGTTCCGCGCCGCATCCAGCGGCGCTCCCTCGGGCAGATCGTGGCGACCGAGACCATGCCGCCGGGGGCGAGTACGCGATGGAACTCCGCCAGCGCGGCGGGCTAATCGAAGAAATGGAATGCCGACGTTGTGACGACCGCGTCGAGAATGCCGTCCTCGAACGGGAGTTGTTCCGCGGGGGCCTTCCTCCACTGGACCTCGGCGGACCGTGCTCTCGCCTTGGCGAGCATGCCGTCGGACATATCGACCCCGAAAACAGAGGGCTGACGCAGCTCGGACTGAATCCGCGACGCCAATATGCCAGTACCACAGGCAATATCGGCGATTCGCCGAGCGTCGTGCGCGCGTAATTGCTTAATGGTGTCGTTTTGTGCCGGGCTGTAGATGTGGCGTTGCACAAGCGGGAAGTTGTACACCTTCGACATCAGGGTCCAGTACCGCGTAACCAGATTGTTAAGCGAACGCCGTGGGGCGATGGCAGTCATCGTTGAAACGTAGGATCGGCGCCCCGGGAAAGTCGTGGACTCGTCCTGATCTTTGTGAAAGATACGAGGCCCACGCCCGAAAGCTATGACCGGCCCCAATAACCGGCGAACCGGTGCGATGAACCTTCGAGCAAACCTCCCAACTTGGGTACAGGACGGTAGGGTGCGCAAGGGTCTCACGGATGTGATCGGTGAGGGATACGGGTATTCCACGATGCAGTGGGAGAAGGTTGGAGTCCGCTGATGACGGCGTCACTCAGTGATCGGTTCATGCGTCGGCTGCCGGAAACGGCGCGCCGCGCGGTGGACTGCTTCGCTTCCGAGGTGCCGTACTACGGAATGCTGCCGCGCGAGGTTCTCGACGGTGAGATCACCGAGTTCACCAAGCAGCACTTCCGAATCTTCTCCCGGGTGATGCTGGAATCACGGGCGCCCACCGAAGACGAATTCGCGGTGTCGATCCTGGCTGCGTCCCGGCGCGCGCAGGAGGACATACCGCTACCGGCGATCCTGGCCGTCTACAACGTCGCCGCTCGGGTCGGCATAGAGACACTCCGGGAGTTGGCAACCCCTGACGAGTTCGACCAGGTGCTGGCCATCAGCATGCAGGTGCAGCGATATCTGCAGTTGATGCTTCCAGCCGTCACCGCCGCGTACCTCGAAGAGCGCCAAGGTCTTTACAGTGCGACGACCGAGGCCCGGCGCGATCTCTTCGATGCTTTGGTCAAGGGGGCGCCGTGGACCGATGCCGCCGAACGCGCCAGTGTCACGCTCGCACTGTCGTACAACGTGCTGTTCCTGTACATGCCCGAACCCGCAGCCAACACCGTCGTGGCGCGCAGACGGGCGCATTTGGTGCAGGACATCGTCGACGAGCACGCACGCGAGCCCGTGCTTACCTCCTTAGACGGCCGCGGCGGCACCATCTTGCTGCCTGCGGTGGGCGCGGTGGAGTCACTGCTGCCGTTGTTCTCCGAGGTGGCCGGGGGACCGGTCACGCTCGGAGTTTCCCATGCGACCGAGCCCGGTGAGATTGCCGCCGCCGCGGATGAAGCACGCGAATTGGCTTTACTCGCATTACGGCTCGGCCGAGCACCGAGTGCGTACCGGCTCTCCGATCTGCTGCTGGAGTACCAGATCACCCGCCCGGGTAGAGCCCGAGACCTACTTGCCGCCACCATCCAGCCACTCGCGTCCCACCCACATTTACAGCAAGCACTCAGTGCGTATCTGCAACACGAGCATGGACGGCAGCTCGCGGCCAAATCGCTGCACGTGCATCCGAATACCCTCGACTACCGATTGCGCCGGGTCGCCGAACTCACCGGCCTGGACCCCGCGCAGCCCTCGGCCGCACGGACATTGGCGGCGGCCCTGCTGGCGGTCAGAACCGCCGGCGGTATGCCGTCACAGTCGTCCGGCAAGTAGCTTCACGACTGCCACGATCTGCCGGAGGTACATGATCACCGCGCGAGGCGACAGGACCGTCGACAATACGGTCCGGACGTCGGGTCGTGTGGGTAATGTCTTGCCGCGCATGCGTTCATCAAGCCAGCCAAGCGCGTCATGGCCGCCGGACAGTAACAGGAAGACACGGTCGCTGGCACGGTCGCGCCGATAGGTGACCTGTGCGCCACCGGCGATGTAGTCCTCGGCGAGCTGGTCCGTGCTAGAAACCGGCAACAAGACATCGTGGATCGAGTGATAGAGATAAATCGGTGCGGTGGGGGTGCGCAGCCCCAGCGTCATCGCGTCGGTGAGGGCGGCGATTTCCGGGGTGTCCATCACTTCCTCGAGCGGGCGATCGAAGATCCTGTTGAAGTTGAGAAATGGCCAGTACAGCAGGGCCTGGATGACGGTGAGGCGCTCGGCCTTCTCGACCATCCGGCGGCCTCTCTTGGTGAGGTGCTTCTGCAGAAACTCCTGGATGGAGGGGCTTACCCGCATCATGGCCGCCAGCACGATGATGATGAGGCCCGACGCGTACTGGCCGCTGAGCTGATGCATGAGGGGGCCGGGTTGGGGTGCGGGCGCACCGATCAACGCCCCGACCAGGTTGAGTTCGGGCGCGTACTCACCGGCGAGTTCGGCGGCCCACGCGGTGGCGTTGCCGCCGGCCGAGTACCCCCACACCGCGGTCGGTGTTTGGTTGGTCAGGCGCGGTATGCCGTCCTCGCCGGATGCGGCAATGGTGGCGCGCAGCGCGTCCAGCACGTGGTAGCCGGGTTGTTTGGGCGCCATCCAGAGCCCCTTCGGGCCCTCATGGTCGCTGATGGTGACGATCCACCCCCGCTGTAGCGCGGCAACCGCCAGCAGAAACTCGTTCTGCGACTGGTTGATACCGAAGGTGCGGTGCTGCAGGTAATAGGAGGGGAACCTCTTGGGGGTGACGGCGTCGATCGCACTCTGAAAGGCCAGCAGCGGAGATTCCGATGTCGCGTTCTTGGGGACGAGCACCGTGGTCACCGTGGTCTCCGGCGCACCGTGCAGGTCGGTGCTGCGATAGAGCACCTGCCAGGCATGCAGCTTCAGCGGGAAGATCCCGAAGAAGCCGATCTGAACTCGCCGGCGTCGCAGGGGTGTTCCGGGTGCGGCCTTCTCCCAGCCGTCAGCCGGACGGAAGAACGGGTCCTGCGGCGACGGTAATGGCTTGCCAAGTTGCATCGGCCAGGCCTCGATGGGCTGGGTCGCCGGGGCCGACGTGGGCGCAGTGCCGGCTGTCATCTGGCTCCTGTCCTAGCTCTTGTCATCCCGGGTGAATCGATGGGCTGTGCTGATGCCGAAGAAGAATCAGGGGATTTGCGCAGCGTATTCAACAAGAATGATTCGTGGCAACGAATCGACATTGAATCGGGGTTACCCACCAAGGTGCCAGTTTGACCTTGTGGTTCATCACCGATTAGGCAAACGGCCGAAGTCAACCTCGAGACCATTTTCAGGATACACGGACCGCTATCACCGCTGCCCAGAGGGTTGCTGGCGGCGAATGTCGTTGCCTAAAATGAACATACTGGTTAATTTCTTGCCGCAAAGGGTGGGCCACTGATGCGGCGTCTACAGGCGCCCGAGGAAAAGCTTGAGAATTCCCCACTGCCCGCGCAGCTGGCTCCCCATGGCCCGGAGGGTCAAGGAGGTCGAAAGCACGGTCCGGACGTCAGATTCCGGCGGCAGGGGGCTGCCCGCTAACCGCGCAGCCAACCACCCGAGGGCGTCACTGCTGCCGAGTATGGCGAGCAGGATGTGCTCGGTGGTCCGGTCGCGCCGGTAGGTGACATGCGTGCCACCCGCGATGTAGTCCTGTGCCAGCTTGTCGGAGGCCGTGATCGGCAGTAGCTGGTCACGGACGGCGTGGTACAGGTAGACCGGCGCGCTGGGTGTGTGTTGCCCCAGGCGCATTTCCTCGGTGACGGTGCTGATTTCGGGGGCGTTCATCAATTCCTCGACGGGCCGATCGACGAGCGTGTCGAAGTTCTTGAACGGCCACCGTAGCGTCGATTCGACCAGGCCCACCTCGGCCGCTTTGGCGATGATCTGACGACCACGCGGGTTCAGATGCCCACCGAGGAATTCGCGAGCACCCGGGTGTGCCCGCATCATCGCGGCCAGCACCGGTGGGATGAGTCCCGAGGCAAATCTGCCGCTGTGTTTGCGCACCAGCGCGCCCGGCTGGGCGGCGGGAGCGCCGAGCAGAGCGCCGACGACATTGAGTTCTGGTGCGTAGACAGGCGCCATTTCGGCCGCCCAGGTGCTTGCCGTCCCGCCTCCGGAGTATCCCCAGAATCCGACGGGGGCATCGGCGGGGAGCTGCGGTATGCCGTGTGTGCCGCTGGCGTTCAAGGTAGCTCGCACACCGTCCAGCACGTGATACCCCGGTTGTCGGGCCACCATCCATAGTCCTTGTGGCCCTTCGTGATCACTCACCGAAACGACCCAGCCGCGGGCGAGTGCGGCCACCATCAACAGCAGTTCGTTCTGGGTCTGGTTGAGCCCGAACGTATGCGGAAGCAGGCCATAGGAGGGGAATGCGCGCGGGGATACCGCATCGATGGCGCATTGGTAGGCCAGAACCGGTGACGTCTCATGTGCGTCGCGGGGAACCAATACCGTCGTCACGGTGGTCTCGGGCGCGCCGTGGAGATCTGTGGTGCGGTAGAGCAGGTGCCAGGCCTGCAGGCGTAACGGGATGACGCCGAACAGTGCAATCCGAACTCTCCTGCGCCGCAACAGACTTCCGGGCAGTGTGTTTTCCCAGCCGGACGGAGGGCGATAGAACGGGTCCTCGGGTGAGGGCCTGGGCTTACCGCTAAGCGGTGGCCATTCCTCCACCGGCAGTGTTATGGGTTCGATTGCGGGTGCGGTCTTGGCCGTCATTGGCGCAGCGTATTGAACACGCGCGCAACGGGACAGAGGTCCAAGAATGAATCAGGCCCGCCCCCTAAGGGGCGGGCCTGACCTTGGGCTCAATCACTCCTGCGCAGATGTGGGGGCGAAGGCCTCGTCGATGATCTCCTGCTGCTCGACGGCGTGCACCTTCGAGGAGCCGGACGACGGCGCCGACATGGCGCGGCGGGAGATCTTGGTCAGACCGGCCAGGCGTGGCACCACCTCGGGCAGGTTCAGACCGAAGGTCGGCCACGCACCCTGGTTGGCAGGCTCTTCCTGCACCCAGATGTACTGTGCACCATCGGGATAACGGCTGAGAGTCTCCTCCAGGCGATAACGCGGGATGGGGTACAGCTGCTCGATGCGCACGATCGCAACGTCGTCACGCTTGTCGGCAGTCTTGCGTGCCAGCAGGTCGTAGTACAGCTTTCCGCTGGTCAGCAGAATTCTGCGGACCTTGCTCCGATCGCCGACCCCGTCCTCGTAATTGGCTTCTTCGAGGACAGAGCGGAACTTGCGATCGGTGAAGTCCTTGATATCGCTGACCGCAGCCTTGTTGCGCAGCATGGACTTCGGTGTGAAAACCACCATCGGGCGGGTGATGCCGTCCAGCGCGTGCCGGCGCAACAGGTGGAAGTAGTTCGCGGGTGTCGAGGGCATCGCGACCGTCATCGAACCCTCGGCGCACAGCTGCAGGAACCGTTCGATCCGGCCCGAGGTGTGGTCGGGACCCTGCCCTTCGTGGCCGTGGGGGAGCAGCAGCACCACTTCGGAGAGCTGTCCCCACTTGGCCTCGCCGGAGGAGATGAACTCGTCGATGATGGACTGCGCGCCGTTGACGAAGTCGCCGAACTGGGCTTCCCACAACACCATTGCGTCGGGGTTGCCCACCGAGTAGCCGTATTCGAAGCCGACGGCCGCGTACTCGGACAGTGATGAGTCGTGCACCACGAGATGGCCGCCGGTGGGGTTACCTTCGGCGTCGACACTGACCAGCTGCAAGGGGCTGAACTCATCGCCGTTGTGCCGGTCGATGATCACCGCGTGGCGCTGGGTAAAGGTGCCGCGCTTGGAGTCCTGGCCGGACAACCGCACTACCTTGCCCTCGGCGACCAGGGTGCCGAATGCGAGGAGCTCGCCGAAGGCCCAGTCGACCTTGCCTTCGTAGGCCATCTCGCGACGCTTTTCCAGCACGGGCTTGACGCGCGGGTGCACGCTGAAGTCCTCGGGTACCGCCAGGAAGGCGTCACCGATGCGTTGCAGCAGTGCCTTGTCGACGGCGGTGACCAGCTTCTGCGGGAGCTGCTGGTCTTCTTCCACGGACTCGCTGGGCCGCTGCTGGTACTTCTCCAGGTCGCGGACTTCGTTGAACACCCGCTCAAGCTGACCTTGGTAGTCCCGGAGGGCGTCCTCGGCCTCCTTCATCGAGATGTCGCCGCGGCCGATGAGGGATTCGGTGTAGGTCTTACGCACACCGCGCTTGGTGTCGATGACCTCGTACATCTGCGGGTTGGTCATCGAGGGATCGTCGCCCTCGTTGTGACCGCGCCGGCGGTAGCAGACGAGGTCGATGACGACGTCCTTGTTGAACTTCTGCCGGAAGTCGACGGCCAGGCGTGAGACCCAGACGCAGGCCTCGGGGTCGTCCCCGTTCACGTGGAAGATCGGGGCGCCGATCATCTTCGCGATATCGGTGCAGTACTCGGTGGAGCGGGAATGCTCCGGCGCGGTGGTGAAACCGATCTGGTTGTTCACCACGATGTGAATGGTGCCGCCGGTGCGGTAGCCGGGCAGGTTGGCCAGGTTCAGGGTTTCCGCGACCACACCCTGTCCGGCGAATGCGGCGTCACCGTGCAACATCAACGGCACCACGGTGAAGCGGCCACCATCGGTGCCGACGTCGAGGAGATCCTGCTTGGCGCGAACCAGGCCCTCCAGTACCGGGTCGACCGCCTCAAGGTGCGAGGGATTGGCCGTCAGTGACACCTCGATGTCGTTGTCACCGAACATCTGGATGTAGGTGCCGGAGGCGCCCAGGTGGTACTTGACGTCACCGGAGCCGTGGGCCAACGCCGGGTTCAGGTTGCCCTCGAACTCGGTGAAGATCTGCGAGTACGGCTTCCCGACGATGTTGGCCAGCACGTTCAGCCTGCCGCGGTGCGGCATACCGATGACCACTTCGTCGAGGCTGTGTTCGGCGCTTTGATCGATGACGGCGTCCATCATGGGGATGACGCCCTCAGCGCCTTCCAGTGAGAAACGCTTCTGCCCAACGTATTTGGTGGCCAGGAAGGTCTCGAATGCCTCGGCCGCGTTGAGCTTGGAGAGGATGTACTTCTGCTCGGCGACGGTCGGCTTGTCGTGCTTGACCTCGATGCGCTCCTGCAGCCACTTCTGCTGCTCGGGCTCCAGGATGTGGGTGTACTCCACCGCGGCGTGCCGGCAGTACGCGTCGCGCAGCACCGACAGCACGTCGCGCAGCTTCATGTACTCCTGGCCCTTGAATCCCGAGACCTTGAACTCGCGGTCCAGGTCCCACAGGGTCAGCCCGTGGCTGAGCACGTCCAAATCGGGGTGGCTGCGGAAACGGGTCTTGTCCAGACGCAGCGGATCGGTATCTGCCATCAGGTGGCCCCGGTTGCGGTATGCCGCAATCAGTTCCAGGACTCGGGCGTTCTTGTCGACGACGGAGTCGGGGTTGTCGACGCGCCAGCGCACCGGCTCGTACGGGATGCCCAACTCACGGAAGATGTCATCGAAGAAGTCGTCGGACAGCAGTAGCTGGTGCACCGTGCGCAGGAAGTCGCCGGACTCGGCGCCCTGGATGATGCGGTGATCGTAGGTGGACGTCAGCGTCATGTGCTTGCCGATGCCCAGATCGGAGATGCGCTCCTCGCTGGTGCCTTGGAACTCCGCGGGGTATTCGAGCGCACCGGCGCCGATGATGGCGCCCTGTCCGCGCATGAGCCGCGGCACCGAGTGCACGGTGCCAATAGTGCCCGGATTGGTCAGCGAGATGGTGACCCCGGAGAAGTCCTCGGCGGTGAGCTTGCCGTCCCTGGCCCGACGCACGATGTCCTCGTAGGCGTTGATGAACTGGCCGAAAGCCATTTCCTCGCAACCCTTGATGGCCGCCACCACCAGGGTGCGGTTGCCGTCCTTGCCGGGTAGGTCGATGGCCAGGCCCAGGTTCACGTGTGCGGGGGTGATGGCGACCGGCTTACCGTCCACTTCGGCGAAATGCCGGTTCATGTTCGGGAAGTCCTTGACGGCCTGGACGATGGCGTAACCCAGCAGATGGGTGAAGGAGATCTTGCCGCCGCGGGTGCGCTTGAGGTGATTGTTGATGACGATGCGGTTGTCGATCATCAGCTTGGCCGGGACGGCCCGGACGCTCGTGGCGGTCGGGATCTCCAGGGAGGCCGACATGTTTTTCACGACGGCTGCGGCGGCACCGCGCAGCACCTGCGTCTCGTCACCTTCGGCGGACGGGATAGGAGCGGCGGCAGGCTTCGGCGCCGGGGCGGCAGCTGCGGCCGGCTTGGGTGCGGCTGGGGAAGCGGCCGGCTTCGGTGCGGGCGCGGCCGGTGCCGCGGGCGCGGGGGTCGCCGGTGGTGCGGGGGCGGGTGCGGGTGCGGCGGATTGGCCGTTGGAGACATCGGTGGCGGGCTCGGCCACATAGTCGGCAAGAAACTCGTGCCAGCTGGAGTCCACCGAGGACGGGTCTTCCTTGAATCGCTGGTACATCTCTTCGACCAGCCATTCGTTCTGCCCGAATTGGGGATTTGAACCGTTCACGGCAGTCTTCGCCTCGCTCCGTCTCGTTCGATATTCAGTCCGTTCAGCGACCGCTACCAGGCTAACGCGTCGCCAAAAGGGGTGAGGTGTCACGGTGATATGACAGAGGCGACATCATCGGCGCCGCTGATGGCCGAAGGGTGGCTGGACCGTGAACAGCCAACCCTTCCGGTTACTAGGTCTTGGGCGCGACCAGACGCAGTTGCACCGGCCACACGGTCGGTGGCGGACCAAAGGCATTACGTGCGTTGGTAATGATCCGCTTGCCGATGAACCGGTTGCCACCAGCGCCGATGACGGCGCCGATTCCGGCCGGCAACAGCTTGCCGAACGCCATGGCCCCGCGTTTCACCGCGAATTTCTTGGTGAACCGCTTGAGCAGGGTGGCGTTGAGATGACTGAGCGCGGGTACCGGCAGCGTCGAGGTCGCCTCGGCCAGCCAGCCGCCGCCGACGGTGCGTTCCTTGCCCAGCACGTCCGAGACGGTCGTCTCACCGTCCTCGCCGAGCAGGACAGCGAGCACCAGCGTGTGCCGATGTTCGATCTTGGCGACCTCGATGTCGTGGACCGCCGCCAGTGCGAGGGTGAACAGGGACGTCGCCTCCAGGAACAGCACTGCCTCTCCGGCGGTGGCCGACAACGCCGCCAGAGTGCCTACTCCGGGGAAGGCGGCGGCGGCGCCGACTGCTGCGCCACTGCCCATCACCGTCGCCAGATAGCGCTTCTCCAACATGGTGATGACGTCGCCGGGTGCTGCGCCCGGGTGGGAGGCTCGTAGTTTCTGGACATACGCGCGGACCGCGGGTTCCTGAACTTTGGTGCTCTGGTCCAGGATCAGCGAGAGCACCTTGCCGGAGGCTCCGACTTTGGTTTCTTTACCCTTGCCTCCCAGGGCGAGCTGCCGCTGCGGTTCGGTGAAGCGAGTGCTCATCGGCGTGTGTTCCTTCAGTGCGGTGGGCTGGATGGGTCCACTGATTGTGAGCGAAGATTTTGTCTTCACAGTAATGAAGACGAATGGCGAGTGCTTTTCGTTCCTACTCCGGGGTTCATCGGGTGTGTTTCAGATGACTGCTTGACCTCATCCAGCGCTTTTGCCCACCGAGGGTGCGGTAGTGGATCGGTAGGTCGCGAGACGGATTCGGATAGCGGCGAGCAAAGTCGGCGGCGTTGATTGACTTATTCGGGTCGCGCCAGAGGTTCGGCGACGTCGATGGGGATATGGTGCAGGACTGGTACCGGGGGCGACTCACCACACTGTCCCTGGGCATGGAATCGGTGAGATGCAACTCACATTTGTTGAGGAAACGGAAGGTTTTGCGGCGTGCGAGCGCTGACCACTGAGATGACAGCTGCCCGGAGTGAGACGACCACGGACGCTCCGACACCGGTCGATTCCGTATCGCCCCCCACCACCCGGTTGGGCAGGGCGTGGCTTATCACCGTGTTGGGTGCGATGGTTGCACTGGGGCCGCTCACCATCGACATGTACCTCCCGGCACTGCCCGACATCGGGACGGATCTGCACGTCAACTCGACCCTGACGCAGCTGACCCTGACGGGGACGCTGCTGGGATTGGGACTGGGACAGCTCCTCGTGGGTCCGTTATCGGATTCGCTGGGGCGGCGTCTGCCGCTGATCGCCGGGGCGACCCTGCATATCTTGGCGTCGCTGGCTATCACGGTGGCTCCGAACATCGTGGTGCTGGGTGTGCTGCGGGCGATCGAGGGCGTGGGTGCCGCGGCGGCGATGGTCGTGGCGATGGCCGTGGTGCGCGACCTCTACACCGACAAGGCGGCCGCCACCGTGATCTCCCGACTCACGCTGGTGATCGGTATCGCGCCGATCCTCGCCCCATCGCTGGGGGCGGCAGTGCTGGTGCACGGGTCATGGCAGCACGTGTTCGCGGCACTGTCATTTCTGGGAGTGCTGCTGCTGATCCTCGCGGTCCTGGCGCTGCCCGAGACGCTGCCGCCGGCCGCCCGGCGTCCATTGCAGGTGAAGGCAATCTTGCGGACCTATCGCGATCTTCTGCGTGACAAGGTGTTCGTGGTTCTGGCGCTCGTCGCCGGACTGTCGCTATCAGGCCTGTTCGCTTACATCTCGGGTGCATCGTTTGTGCTGCAGGGCCAGTACGGCATGAATCAGCAGGTGTTCGCGATCGCGTTCGGTGCCGGCGCCGTTGCGTTTGTCGCGGCCTCACAGCTGAATGTGGTGTTGCTCAAACGGTTCGAACCCCAGCAGATCGTGCAGTGGTGCCTGTCGCTGGCTCTGATTCCGGCCGCGGTACTGCTGGTGCTGGCTGGGCTCGGGGTCGGTGGGCTCGTCGGCTTCGTGGCTCCGGTGTGGACATTGATGGCGTTCATGGGATTCGTCATTCCCAACGCGCCTGCCCTGGCGTTGTCTCGCCACGGTGAGGCGGCCGGTACCTCGGCGGCGGTGCTGGGCGCCGCGCAGTTCGGTGTCGGAGCCGTGATCGCACCGCTGGTTGGCGCGTTGGGCAATAACGCACTCGCGGTGGCCGTTGTCATGATGGTCGGCGTTGTGCTGGCCCTGGCGGGGTTGGCCGCCGTGAGAAGCCGTGCCACCACCTGAGCGGCAACTGGATTCCGGAGCTGTACGCCAGGACTATCCGCGACCGTGGACGACGTTGTGGGTGGTGCTTTTCGGACTGTTCATGATCCTGCTCGACTCGACCATCGTGTCGGTCGCCAATCCCGCCATCAAGGCCGCTTTCAGTGCCGACTACTCGGCAACGGTGTGGGTCACCAGTGCCTATCTGCTGGGTTACGCGGTGCCGCTGCTGATCACCGGGCGGCTCGGGGATCAGTTCGGCCCGAAGTCCATGTACTTGGCGGGGTTGGCGGTTTTCACCGCCGCCTCCTTGTGGTGCGGGCTCGCCGGATCGATCGGATGGCTTATCGCTGCCCGGGTAGTGCAGGGGTTCGGCGCGGCGATGTTGACGCCGCAGACACTGACGGTGGTGCAGCGAGTGTTTCCCCCACAGCGGCGCGGAACCGCAATGGGGGTGTGGGGGGCGGTGGCCGGGATCGCGACTCTGGTGGGCCCGGTTGCCGGTGGCCTGTTGGTCGACGGGTGGGGTTGGCAGTGGATCTTCTATGTCAACGTTCCGGTGGGTGTGCTGGGAATGATCCTGGGCGCCATCTACATTCCGCGCATGGCGACGCATCCGCATCGGCTGGATCTACTGGGCATGGCGCTCTCGGCTGTGGGTATGTTCGCGTTCGTGTTCGCGCTGCAGGAGGGGGAGAGCTTTCACTGGGCGCCCGGGGTGTGGGGGATGATGGCCGCCGGTCTGGCGGTCCTGGGCGTATTCGTGTGGTGGCAGTCGGTGAATCGGGGTGAGCCACTGATTCCGTTGCGGTTGTTCACGGACCGCAACTTCTCGCTCGCCGGTGTCGGTATCGCGTCGATGGGCTTTTGTGTGATCTCCACCGGTTTGCCCATGATGTTCTACACGCAATTGGCGCTGGGTTTCTCGCCGACTAAGGCGGCGTTGACGCAGGCACCGACCGCGATCGTGAGTGGGATCTTGGCGCCGGTGACCGGCTGGCTTGTCGACCGGGTGCGTCCCTCGATGCTGATCGGCGGCGGTGTCATGCTGATGATCGCGTCCACGTTGTGGTGGACGGCATTAATGCGGCCCGAGACGCAGATGTGGCAGTTGATGTTGCCTGCGGCGGGTATCGGTGCTGCCATGGCATGCATTTGGGGGCCATTGGCGACCACCGCGACGCGGAATCTGCCCTCCGAGGTGGCCGGGGCCGGTTCCGGTGTCTACAACACGCTGCGCCAGGTCGGAGGCGTGCTGGGCAGTTCGGCAATGGGGGCATTGATGACGGCACGTTTGGCTGCTGAAATCCCTTCAATGCCAGCCGATTCCGCTTCCAGTGGGGTGCTGCCGCCGGGGCTACGCGCGCCGTTCTCGGCGGCGATGGCGCAATCCATGCTGTTGGGTATCGTCGCGTTGGCCGTCGGCCTGCTGGCGGCGTTGTTCATGAGGCCGGTTGCCCTAAAGGTAGGTGCCGTGCCCCTCGATCACATTGTCCCCGTCGAAGATTAGGACCTCGTTGACGAGGCCGCCCCGGTGGTTTCGGTAGTTGATAACAAGGGCCTTCGCGCCCACGTACGTGCCGATCGGTTCGAAATGTAGGTCAGGGTTGCGGGTGAGGGCATCGGCCCAGTAGGCGCGAATGGCGTCCTTGCCCCGAAAGACACCCCCGGTTTCCGGGGCGATTTCGGCACCATAGGCGGAGGTAAAGACGGCCTTGTCGTGGAAATGCGCGAGTACCGCGTCGATGTCGTGCGCGTTCCACGCCGCGAACCAGTCCCGACTGAACCTGTGGGGATCGACGGTGAGTGTCATGCTCGCGCGGCGAACAGCACCGCCGGGTTCAGGTATCCGGTGGGATCGAAGGCTGCTTTGACGGCGCGCATGGCGGCGATGTCGCCCGGTGTGCGCGCCATGCCGAGATAGTCACGTTTGATCGTCCCGACGCCATGCTCAGAGCTGACATTGCCGCCCAGGTCGGCGATGAGCGTCATCATGGGCTGATACAACGCGGTGGAGTCGGGGCAGCGCAACACATTTAAGTGCAAGTTGCCCTCGCCGACATGGCCGAACAGCACGGGTATCGCATCGGGTACGGTCGCGGCGATGAGAGCGGTAGCGCGCTGCTCGAACTCACCGATATGTGTCAAGGGCAGCGCGACATCGAATTTCAGGGGTGGGCCGTACACGCCGAGCTCCTCGGCGATGGATTCGCGCACCTGCCAAAGCCGTTCGCGGGAGGTGGCATCCAAACCGACGGCGGCCTGATCCGCCACTCCGGCGGCATCGAGCGCCTCGGCGAGGTCTTCGGTGGGATCGCTGTCGCGGGCGAGCTCGATGAGCAGCAGCCATGGGTTGGCGACGGGGCTTGGTATGCCCAACCTGGCGTCCATGAGTTCCAGAGCCGCGATTCCGCTGAGGTCGCGGAAAATCCGGCTCGCCTCGACCAGCTGATCCAGATCGTCGAACCCGGTGATCGCGGCAACGCTGTGTTTCGGTACCGGGTGCAGGCGCAGTTCGAGCGCGGTGATGACGCCGAGGGTGCCCTCGGCTCCGACGAACAGGCTGGTGAGGTCGTAGCCGGTGTTGTCGGCGCGAACATCGCTGTGGCGCTCCATGATTGATCCGTCGGGCAGGACAACTTGTAGGCCGATGACTTGCTCGCGCATGTTGCCATAGCGCACCGTGCGCAGGCCGCCGGCGTTGGTGGATGCCATGCCGCCCAGGGTGGCCGAGTCGCGGGAGCCGATGTCGACGCCGAATTGCAGGTTCTCCTTGGCGGCGGCCTGTTGCAGTGCGGCCAGGGTGACGCCGGAACCTACGCGTACGCGTCGATCGATCGTGTCGATGGGGCCGATCTCGGTGAGTCGCTCGGTGGACAGCAGTACATCGTCATGCTCGGGAACTGTCCCGGCGACCATCGACGTGCGGCCGCCCTGGGTGGTGACGGGGTTCCCGTGCTCCTTGCAGGCCTTCAGGATTGCGCCGGTTTCCGTGGCGGATCCCGGGCGGATCAGCAGGCTCGCGGCACCACGATAGCGTCCGGTGTGATCGATGGTCCGTCCCGCCAGCACGTCAGCGTCGGTGCTGACATACCGATCGCCAACGATCTGGACAAGGGCATCGACGAGCGCGGACATAGACCTCAGTCTGGCATGGGCTACTGCGCCAGGTCCGGACTTAGCGCCAAGAACGCCCCCAGCTCCACCAGTCCGTCGGGTGTGGCCGGCAGATACTCGGTCAATGCCGGCGATCGGACGATCACCGCCTGGAACTTCGCGCGGCTGATCGCCACGTTCAAGCGGTTTCTGTTCAGCAGGAACGACATCCCACGCGGTACGTCATCTACGGCCGAGGCCGTCATCGATACGAAAACCACCGGTGCTTGGCGGCCCTGGAACTTGTCCACGGTCCCCACCAACACCTCGTCCAATCCGGCAGCGGCCAGCGCGGCTCGCACCGTCAACACCTGCGCGTTGTACGGAGCCACCACCAGCACATCGGACTGCGCCAATGGCCGGGTCCCGGATTCATCGGTCCACTCCGAACCGATGAGCCCAGTGATCTCCGAAGCGATCGCCTCGGCTTCCTGCGGGCTGCTGGTCGCGTTTCCGTGATGATCCACCAGCCGCGTCCGCACCCCGGGCAGCTGCCCGGCCAAACTGCGTGTCGGGGCGGCGGACTCGAGCTCACCATCGTACGAAAGCTGTGAAACCTGTTGGCAGAGTGCTGGATGCATCCGGTACGAGCGCTCCAAGAAGTACCCCCGCTCGGCGGGTAGCGCGCCATGGCCCTCGACCAGCCAGCCCAGCGCGGAGCAGTCCACCGGCTCGGGGTGCACACCCTGCGACACCTGCGGCAGCTGCTGCGGATCACCGAGCAGCAGCAGGTTCTGTGCTCCCCGTGCGACTGCCAGCGTGTTCGCCAAACTGAACTGGCCCGCCTCGTCAATGACCAGCAGCCGCAGCACGCCATCGGCCACGCGGGTGGTGTTCGCGAAATCCCATGCGGTGCCACCGATGACGGCGCCCTCACCGGCGTGGGATGCGATGAACCCCGCATAGTCGCTGTCCCGAATCTGGGTCCACGCGGCATCGCCGCTGTAGGGCGAGGCCTTCTTGGCCACCCGTTCCGGGGGCACACCCGCCGCGACTATCTGATCGAGGAGGTGCTCTACAACGGCGTGGGATTGGGCCACCACACCGACAAGCCACGCTTCCCGCGTCACTAGTTCGGCGATGACGCGCGCCGCCGTGAAGGTCTTACCGGTTCCCGGTGGGCCGTGCACGGCAAGGTAGGACGAGTCCAGATTCCGCAACGCGGAAGCGATGGCTTCGGCGTATCCGCCGTTGCCGACAGGTGGCAATGGGGCACCACGAGGGTTGCGGCGCAACAAAATATCGATGGATGCGGTGCTGGGCATATCGGGAAGGCCATGGGCAACATCCGCAGCGACGTGCTCGATGGCGGACTCCAGTGCCTTGGTCATCACCGGTGCGCCGGGTGCGAGGGCCATCGGCATCTCCGCGAATACCTCGCCGTTCTTCGGCGTGAGCTCCTGGATCGTCACATCCACGGGTACGCCGCCGGATTCGGTGATCTCCACTACGGTGGCCGAACCAGATGCCCGGCGGTCGGGGTCCCCGTCGCCGAGCCCCGCGGGAGCGGGCGGCTCGTAAAGCGCGTAGACGCTGTCGTCGAGGACGCCGCCAGCGAGGTCGCCCGTCAGCCTCACGTGTCGCCGGAGCTTGCGCTGGCTACCTGATTTATGCCAGTCCTCGATCAGCTCCGCGCCCTCGACGATGAAGACTCCCGCCGTGTCGGCCCATTCGTCGACGGGGTTGTTCAACCTATCGAAGTGGCTCCACCAGAATGGTTTTCGCTCACGGGTGTGATATCCGCGCGCCGCCGAAAGCATGGCCGCCGCCGTTTGATCGGCGCGCCGGTCGGTGGGGTCGGCATCGCCGACGAACGCGGCCAACGCCCCGCCGACCTCATCGGGCTGCGGCTCATCCTTTTCGCCGATAGCGGCAGGAGACGACAAGTGGGTAATGCCGTGCTCGAATGCTCGTACCAGTAGCCAGTCTCGGAGCTTGCGCGTGGAGGCGCAGTCATACCGGTTGTACTCGGCGATGGAATCCAACACCTCTTGCGCCGCGGGGTCGCCGCTGTCGCGCAGCGCGCAGTAGCGTGCGTATTCGTTGATCGAGTCGACTGCGGTGGTGACATCACCGGAGCGTTTTCCGGATTCGATGAACAGCGGCTCCAGCGCCTTGAGCCCATAACCGCTGGATCCGGAGCGAATGCTTTTGCGCACCACGGGATAGAGGTCGACCAACACGTTGTCGCGCAGGAGATCGTCGATCTGCTCCTCGCCGACGCCGTACCGCCCCGCAAGGCGCAGCAGCGCGGTCTTCTCATACGCCGCGTAGTGGTAGACGTGCATGCCTGGATATCGGCGGCGACGTTTGGCTACCAGGTCCAGGAAGGTGGTCAGGGCTTTGCGCTCGCTGTGGCGATCGTGGGCCCAAATAGGCCGGAACTTCTCATTTCCGGATCGGTCGTACTCAAGCACGCCAAAGAGGTATTCCAGCCCCCATTGCACGCCGTCTGCCGTCCAGAGTGGATCGCCCTCGAAGTCGAAAAAGATGTCGCCAGGGTTGGGTGCCGGCATCGTACCCAGCGGAATCGGGTCGGCCACCTCGAATTGTGGTGTACCACTCTCGCGTTGGCGCACCTGCAACTGAGACTGTGCCACCAACTGTTGCAGACTGCGCGCCGACAGATCGGGTACCGGCTCGACACGTGCGGACAGTTCTGCGACGGTGCCGACTCCGGCCTCCAACAGTGCGGCACGCTGACTGATCCGCATGCCCGCGACAAGTAACAAGTCGTCGGTGCGATCGACTTCCGGCTCGCACGCGGGACAACGGAAGCAGGCGCGCACGTGCGCATCTGACCACTGCACCGCAGCGCCTCCCGCCAAATGGCGATCAAGCAAGTCCTGCAACTGGATTCGTCGTTGGCGATACACGCCAACCAGATCGGCGACTGGATAGTCGACGGTCGAACGATCACCCAAAATCAACCGTACCTCCGGCGACACCGGCACATCCGTCGCCATCAGGCTGTCGGCGTAGGCCGCCAACTGCAGCAATGCCGTCACCTTGGCGCTGCGGGCAAGTTTGGTATCGCAGACACGGTATGTCTGACTCTCCCGAACCACGAAGTCCGCGAACCCGAGGAACCGGCCGTCGAACATGGCGGCCTGGTACACCACCGGGTGCCCGTCGTCGAAGGCCCGTTTGGTCGCAGCCGCCGCAGCATTCAGCCCGTCGAGTGTGAATGTGGGAGGAAAGGGAATGCTGGCCACCCCGGAGCCGAAGCGTTTCTGCAATTCGGCAAGGTGGTGGGCTTCGTGAGCGTCGCCCAAAGTCGCGGTGCGCGCCAGTAGTTCATCGTCACGTGGGGGCGTAGGGCCCCATCCGAGTTTGGCATCGAACACCCGCAGCAGGGCGTATTCACAGCGGGCGGCGGAGGCAAGATCCGAAGCGCTGTAGACGACCCGGCCGTCGAGGACGAACACCCGATCACTGTAGGTGCTGGCACCGACGGATCGCGGCTACTGTCCGGCCTGTTGCACCTTTTCCACGCCAGATCCATTCCAGCGGAACGACACCACACTTTCGAGACCGGGAATGCCGTTGGAGAAATTGAGCACCACCGTGTCCAGGGTGCTCGCCGACAGGTCGATGGCGTTGTAACCGTAGGTGTCGGGGACACCATGGGAGATCACACCACCCAGATGGAAGAACACTGCACGGGTGGCGGAATCGGCAGCGTGGGTGGCTCCGCTGTCGGTGGTGACGATGATCGCCGACAGGGGAGCGCACTTGCTGTAGTTGCCCGCTACCGGTACCGGATTCCACGTGGCGGCGCTATTGGGTCCCGGGGGTAAGAGTGCGATAGCCGCCGCGATGGCCGGGTCCTTCAGGTTCACCGTGCAGTCGTCGTTGGTCGACGGCGGGGGTTTGGGCTTGGACGTGGGGCCCGCGGTGCCGGGAGAAGAGGGTGTCGGCGACGGTGAGGCAATGGTGTTGGTTGGCGTCTTGGATACCGTGCTGTCGCCGCCGGTGCACGCGCAGGCAAGGGCGAGCACAGCCGGCAGCACGGTCAGCGCGGCCACCAAATCCATCCTTCGCACGGCCCCGCACACTACCGACATTTACCGAAGATGCCACGGAGGCGGGAGTTGAGCGCTATAGCGCCTAGACTTCTTGACGCCATGACCTCTACAGATATCCCCACGCCCGACACCGGCGAATCGAGTGCACCACGCGCGGATGACGCCGTCACCTTCGCGGACCTACAGATCGCCCCCGAGGTGCTGCGTGCGGTGTCCGACGTGGGGTACGAAACACCGTCGGCGATTCAGGCCGCCACCATCCCGCCGTTGTTGGCAGGTTCGGATGTGGTGGGCCTGGCGCAGACCGGTACGGGGAAGACGGCGGCGTTCGCCATCCCCATCCTCTCTAAAATCGATCTGACCTCGAAGAACACCCAGGCCTTGGTGCTGGCGCCCACACGTGAGCTGGCGTTGCAGGTCGCCGAGGCGTTCGGCCGGTACGGCGCCCATATGCCCAAGCTGAATGTGCTGCCGATCTATGGCGGTCAGTCGTATGTGGTGCAGCTGTCGGGCCTCAAGCGGGGGGCTCAGGTTGTGGTCGGGACACCGGGGCGTGTCATCGATCACCTCGAGCGCGGCACGTTGGATCTGTCGCATCTGGACTATCTGGTGCTGGACGAGGCCGACGAGATGCTCACCATGGGCTTCGCCGAGGATGTCGAACGCATCCTGGCCGATACTCCCGAGTACAAGCAGGTGGCGCTGTTCTCGGCCACCATGCCCACCACCATCCGCCGGCTCACCAAGAAGTACCTGCACGACCCGGTGGAGATCAAGGTCGAGGCAAAGACGTCCACGGCCGAGAACATCACTCAGCGCTTCATCCAGGTGGCCGGCCCCCGCAAGATGGACGCGCTCACCCGGATCCTCGAGGTCGAGACGTTCGAGGCGATGATCGTGTTCGTCAGGACCAAACAGGCCACCGAGGAGGTGGCCGAAAAGCTCAAGGCACGCGGATTCGCCGCGGCGGCGATCAACGGCGATATCAACCAGTCGCAACGTGAGCGGACCATCAACGCGCTCAAGAGCGGGACCATCGACATCCTCGTGGCCACCGATGTTGCCGCCCGCGGTCTGGACGTCGAACGCATCTCCCACGTCCTCAACTACGACATTCCGCACGACACGGAGTCGTATGTGCACCGCATCGGCCGCACGGGTCGCGCGGGCCGCTCGGGTACCGCGGTGTTGTTCGTCTCTCCGCGTGAGCGGCACCTACTCAAGGCCATCGAGAAGGCCACCGGTGCCCGGCTTGCCGAGGAGCCGCTGCCGTCGGTCGACGATGTCAATGCCCAGCGAGTGACGAAGTTCCGCGATGCCATCACCGCTGCGCTCGCGGCACCGGAAATCGAACTGTTCCGCCGGCTCGTCGAGGACTACGAACGCGATAACAATGTGCCGGTGGCCGATATCGCGGCAGCGCTGGCGGTACTGTCGCGCGACGGCGAGCAGTTCCTGCTGAAGCCCGATCCGCCTCGCGATCCTCGCCACGAGCGTGGGGAACGCCCCGAGCGCGGGCCCCGCGAACCGCGCACGCAGACTCCCGGCTTGGCGACGTATCGCATTGCTGTCGGCAAGCGGCACAAGGTGATGCCGGGCGCCATCGTGGGCGCGATCGCGAACGAAGGCGGTCTGCATCGCAGCGACTTCGGGCACATCACCATCCGCCCGGATCACTCACTTGTGGAGCTGCCCGCCAAGCTGTCGCCCAAGACATTGAAAGCGCTGGAGAACACCCGGATCTCCGGTGTACTCATCGAACTGCGCCCCGCGGGTGGGCCCGATGGTGCGCGCCCGGCGCGCAAGTTCGCGGATCGCAAGCGCCCAGACCACAAGCACACGGACCACAAACGGTCGGAGGCGAAGCGTCCCAAGCGGTCCCCCAAGAAACCATGACGGCGGTCCCCGCGACTGACAGTGCCCCCGTCGTCCATGGTCCCGGACGCGTCGCTGCGCTCACGGGTATCCGGGCGGTGGCCGCGACCCTCGTGGTGGCCACCCACGCGGCCTACAGCACCGGGAACTACGTCGTCGACGGCGTCTCTCCATGGCGGGCCTATCTGCACCTGATGCAGGCTCGTTTGGAGATCGGTGTCCCGATTTTCTTCGTTCTGTCCGGGTTCTTGCTGTTCCTGCCCTGGGTGCGGGCCGCTGCTGACGGTACTGCCTCACCTTCGGTGAAACGCTATGCCTGGCACAGGTTTCGGCGCATCATGCCGGCGTACTGGATTCTGGTGGCGATCGCGTATACCTGGTATCACATCCGGGATCAGTATCCGAACCCCGGACACACCTGGCTGGGCTTACTGCGAAACCTCACGCTCACCCAGATTTACACCTCCAATTACGGGTATCGCTATATCCATCAAGGCATGACCCAGATCTGGAGCCTTGCCGTCGAGGCGGCGTTCTACGTCGCGTTGCCCTTCTTGGCGTGGCTGCTGATCAAGAGACTCTGTGGGGGCCAGTGGCATCCGGTGCGCCTGCTGGTCGGTCTGGGTGGTCTGGTCCTGGTGACACCGGCATGGATGACGCTGGTGTACACAGTCAGTGCCCTTCCGGACGGTGCGAAGCTATGGCTTCCGGCCTACCTTTCATGGTTCGTGGGCGGCATGATTCTGTCCGTTCTCGCCGTGATGGGTGTGCGGTGCTACGCGTTGGTGACTGTGCCGCTCGCGATCATCTGCTACCTCATCGTGTCCACGCGGATAGCCGGAGACCCGACCACCTCGCCGTGGGCACTGCCGCAAGCGCTGACCAAATCGATCTTCTACGTGGTGATTGCCACATTGCTGGTCGCGCCCGCCGGGTTGGGTGACAACGGCTGGTATGTCAGGTTTCTCTCGTCGCGGCCCATGGTGTGGCTGGGGGAGATCTCTTACGAGCTGTTCCTGATCCACATGATCCTGATGGAGATCGTGATGGTCGACCTACTGCACTACCACGTCTACACCGGGTCGGTGGTCATCGTTTTCTTGGTGACGATGGTGTTCAGCGTGCCTGCGTCGTGGCTGATTCACCGGGCTGCGCAGATGCTGCTGGCGTGGGGTTCACGTCTGCGGAGATCATTGGTGCAACGAACTCCGTGATCAGAGTGCGCTCGTCGTCGGGGTTGTCCTCCGGGTAGGACAGCAGCGAGATGATCACCCGGACATACCATTTTGCCCGCAGGTGGGATTCGGGGTCCGCGACTGTGCCGTCGACGAACGCCGACACCATGGCGTTCAGAACTTCCGAATGTAAGGCGAGTGATCCGCCGACATACTCGCCGGGACGGAACCAGGCCGATAGCGCCGGGTTTTCGCGCACCACTCGCAGGCTGGTGAGTACGGCACTCACCAGACGTTCCGTCGGATCGTCGATTCCGGCGACCGCTGTGGTGACCTGTCCGGTGATGGTTCGTGCCTCGCGGTGCACGTAGGCGATGTGCAGCGCCTCGCGGTTCTCGAAGTACCGGTACAGCGTCGCGCGGGAACAGCCGGCGGCCTTGGCGATTTCATTCATGCCGACGGCGGCGACCCCGTCGCGCACGAACAGCTCGGCAGCTGCGTCGAGAATCTTCTCCGCGGCTACCGATGTTCGGGTGTCGGCCAACCAGCTCACGCTGGTTCACGCTCTTCGCGCACGCGGCTCATCGCAAGATCATCGCACGCGGATGGGGACCGTCAGGGGCCTTCGCACATACGAGCCGTCCGCCCAGGTGACTCCGTCCATGTCGACCTCGAAATCCGGTATGCGGGTGAGTAGTTCCTCAAGAGCCACCCGCGATTGCATGCGCGCCGCGGCGGCTCCCAGGCAGTGGTGATTCCCGTGACTGAAGGTAAGTAGCTTGCCCGGGTTCCGCAGGACATTCAGTTCGCCTGCATCATCTCCGTATTCGCGCTCATCGCGATTGGCGCTGCCGTAGAGCAGCAGCGCACGCCGCCCCGCCGGAATGGTGGTATCACCGATGGTGACATCGCGGGTCGCGGTGCGCGCGAGCCCCTGCACCGGAGATGTCAGGCGCAGGAATTCCTCGACCGCTCCCGGAATGCGCGATGGATCCTCGATCAGCATTCGCCGCTGTTCGGGATATTTATGCAGCAGTTGTATTGCACCGCCCAGCATTCCGGTGGTCGTATCGTTACCGCCCGTCACCATGGTGAATGCGAAACCGAGGATCTGGAGCGTCCCGCTGATATCTCCGTCCGCACCGACGCCCGCCGCGACCAGGTGCGACACGGTGTCGTCCTCGGGTTCGGCACGTCGTCGTTCAATCAGCCCGGTGAAGTACATCATCAGTTCACCGATGGTCTGAGCGACCTCGCCCTGCATGGCCTCGATGTCGATGGCGCCGCCGGATGCCGCCGCGACGATGCCATCGGTCCAGGCGTCGAACTGTGCGCGGTCCTCTTCGGGCACCCCGAGGTAGTGCGCGACAACCATCGAGGGCAACGGTTTGAACAGCTCTACGACGATATCGCCCTCGCCGCGTTCCTTGAGGCGCTCAAGGCATTCCACCACGAACTCGCGCACCTTGGGTTCCACGGCGACGACTTGGCGCGGTGTGAATCCGCGGGAGACGAGCTTGCGGAAAGTGGTATGCGTGGGCGGGTCCTGCATGACCATGGGCGGGTTATCGCCCATGCCGGTCTTCTCCAGGTCGCCGTACATGACGGTCAGACCCCGTGCCGAGGAGAACGTCTCCCAATCGCGAGCGGCCTCGTAGACATCGGCATGCCGGGTGAGCACGTAATAGTCATCGGCGGGGGCATGCTCGGGCACCACGTGGTGTACCGGATCGTGGTCGCGCAGGGCTTCGTACATCGGCCAGGGATCGGTCCAGTTGTCGGAGGCTCCGGGGATGTAGCGCGGCACAACTGCGTGAGACACATCAAGTGACATGTCTTATGTGTAAGGCATATGGCCCAGGGTGTCAAGGCTCTTTGGCGAAGCTAGACGAGCGTCCCTGGGTTGAGGATGCCCGCCGGGTCGAGAGCCTGTTTGATTCGGCGATTGACCTCCAGCACCTCCGGGCCGACCTGGCCGCCCAACCATGGCTTCTTGAGGCGGCCCACCCCGTGCTCGCCGGTGATGGTGCCTCCCAAAGAGATCGCCAGATTCATGATCGCGCCGAACGCGGCATGGGCGCGCTGCGACTCATCGGGGTCGTTGGGGTTGTGCACGATCAGTGGATGGGTGTTGCCGTCACCGGCGTGTGCGATCACCGAGATGAGCAACCGGTGTTGTGTCGCGATGGCTTCCACTCCTTTCACCAGCTCGGCGAGCTTGGGGAGTGGAACGCCCACGTCTTCCAGTAGCAGCGGCCCCTTTGCTTCCACCGCAGGGATCGCGAACCTTCGTGCCGCGACGAAGGCCTCGCCCTCCTCCTGGTCATCGGTGGAAAAGACCTCGGCAGCATGATGATCGGTAAAGATCCGTGCGATAAGGTCCGCATCCTCTGCCGACGTTCGACCGCGTTCATCCGAGCGGGCGACGAGCATGGCGGCGGCCTCGCGGTCCAGCCCCATCTTCAATTTGTCCTCAACCGCGTTGATCGCCACCGAGTCCATGAACTCCAGCATTGAAGGCCGGATCTGTGCGGTAATGGCCAGTACCGCATCGGCCGCCTCGGTTACCGAATTGAACGTCGCCACCACGGTGCACGGCGGCGGTTGTGGGGGCAGTAGCCGCAGCGTGACCTCGGTGATGACCCCCAGGGACCCCTCGCTGCCCACGAAGAGCTTTGTAAGGCTCAGTCCAGCAACATCTTTCAGTCGCGGCCCGCCCAGTCTCAGGATTGTGCCGTCGGCCAGGACGACGTGCATGCCCAGCACGTAGTCGGTGGTGACGCCGTACTTGACGCAGCACAGCCCACCGGCGTTGGTCGCGATGTTGCCGCCGATGCTGCAGATCTCGAACGACGATGGGTCCGGCGGGTACCAGAGACCGTGTTCGGCGGCGCTGGCCTTTACTTCCGCGTTGAGGGCGCCGGGCTGGGCGATCGCGACACGCGTGGTGGTGTCGATCGTGATGGCGCGCATCCGTTCGGTCGACAGCACGATAGCGCCGTCCTGGGCGGTCGACCCCCCGGATAGTCCAGTGCCCGCACCGCGGGGCACGACGGGGATGTGATGGGTGCTGGCCCATTTCAGGGTCGCGGAGACCTGCTCAGTGCTGCTGGGACGTACCACCGCCAAGGGCGTTCCGGCGTCAGGATCGAAGGCGCGGTCCTGTCGATAGGAGGCGGTGATATCCGGATCGGTGATGACCGCACCCTCGCCGAGGGTGGTTGCGAGCTCGTCGAGGGCGGTCTGGCTCATATCATTCGCGCTGTCGCGCCGGCGTCGATCGGCAGCACCGTCCCGGTGATGTGCGAGCTGGCTTCGTGAGCCAGGAACAACACGGCGCGGGTGACTTCCTCGGCTTTGAGGAAGGGGGCGTACTGCAGGTGCAGCGATGCGAAGACGGACTCGACGTCCTTGAGGGTCGGCTTCTCAAGATCGGGCCGCATCATGCCGAAGACGAAATCGTTTTGTGTCATCGGGGTTTCGATGTTGCCCGGTGCGACGGCGTTGACGGTGATGCCGTAGCCGACGAGGTCATGCGCGGCGACCTTGGTCAGTCCGATGACGCCCCACTTCGACGACACGTACGAGGCCTGCGCCCACGTTGCGCTGTGGCCGAGCATCGAGGAGACCGTGACGATCCGGCCGTAGTTCCGCTTGATCATGCCGGGTGCCACGGCCGCGATGGTGTTAAAGGTTCCGGTGAGATTGGTGCCGATAACCTCGTCCCATTGGGCCGACTCGACGTCGGGCAGCAGTGCGATGGTGCTGATACCAGCGTTGGTGATCGCGATATCGATTCCGCCGAGTGACTCCTCGGTCTCGGTGACGAACGCCTCCAGCGCCGCTCGGTCCTTCACATCAAGTTTGGCTGAGATGCACTGCCGCCCGGTCTTTTCGACCATCGCGACCGTCTCGGCCAGGTCGTCCTCGGTTGCCAGCGGATACCCCACGACGTCGCTGTTCTCGCAGCGGTCACAGATCGCGATATCAGCGCCCGCCTCGGCCAGCGCCAGTGCGTGCGAACGCCCCATGCCGCGTGCGCCGCCGGTGATCAGTGCAGTTCTTCTCTCGAAATCAGCCACGAAGCCGACCCTACCGAGTGGGATCGTTGTGGGGCCGCTGTTCGCCCCGGTCCAACTCCCGCAAGACGGGCATTTGCGTGCTGGCGACGGCGATGAGGATCATGGGTATGCCGATGATCGTCAAGGTCGAGGCGACGCCGAACTTGTCGGCGATCGGGCCGGCGAGCATGAATCCGAGCGGCCCGGCGCAGTACGCGGTGGAGGTCATGACGCCCACCACCCGGCCGCGCAAGTGTTCGGGGGAGCGGGTCTGCATCACGTAGTTGGCGATCGGCGCCACCGGTCCGTAGATGAAGCCCAGGCATGCGCCCAGTACCAGCAGCACCGCGATGGGCGGCAGGAGCGACATACCCAGCGTGGTGATGCCGGCGGTGAAGGTGGCGCACAGCATGATGGTGCGGCGTTGGACGTAGCGCACCATGGTGGCGTACCCGAGGGCGCCGAGCAGTCCGCCGACCGAGATGGCCATGAGTATCCAGCCGAGCTGCTGAGGTGTTCCGGCGTCGCTGAAGTGCTTGGGCAGCAATACACTTTCGATCGGCAGGTACAGCGCCGTGATGGCCATGTCGATGAGCGCCAGGGTGCGCAGGATCTTGACATTCCAGACGAACTTCAATCCCTCGACGACACCGCTGACGACACCGGTGGGCTTGGTTTCGGCGGCCGGTTTCCCGCTGCCGTCGACCTTGAGGAAGGTGATGGCCACTACCGACACGACGAACGTCGCAGCGGTGGCCCACATGGTGTTGACACCGCCGATGGAGGCGATCAGCAGACCTCCTAGACCTGGTCCCACGATGTAGGCGACGTTGAACACCGCTTCGTACATGCTGTTCATCCGGTCGAGGGACCAGCCGGCAGCCTTCGCCGCCGCAGGCAGCATTGATTCGCGTGCGGTGATCCCGGCGGGGTCGAAGATGGCGCCGAGTGCGGCGAGGCCCGCGAGCAGCGGCACGCTCAGCCCGGTCGTCATCGCCAGAATCGGTATGGCAGAGACGGATAACAGCGAGAGAACGTCGGAGATGATCGACATCTTGCGGCGCCCGAAGAAGTCGACCGCGGTCCCCGAGATCAGGGTGGAGAAGACCAGGGGCAGGGTGCCGGCGGCGGCGACGATCGCGGCATCCGCGGCCGAGCCGGTGCGCTGCAGCACCAGCCAGGGGATCGCCACGATCGACACACCGTTGCCGATGGCGGCCACAACGGATGCGAAGAGCAGCAGGAGTACCGGCCGGCGATTCACCTGATCGATTGTCGGCGAATCCGCCGTCGGAGAGGACATGTCGCGGAAAAACGTAGCAGCGAGCTGTGCGGGCGGTCGAGCGAATTTCTTGGCTAGTTGGCCTGCACCGCTGCGCGGATGATCTGGGCGGTCGCTTCCAGGTTGGGATCGCGACGAACCATGAATCCCTTTGCGAAGGCAAGTTTGTCGCCTCCGCGTCGCGGCACCACGTGTAGGTGCGCGTGCATGACCGTCTGGAATGCGACGCGGCCGTCGTTGAGCACCAGGTTGGTGCCATCGCTCTGCAGCTCCGAATCGCGCATGGCGTTGGCGATGCGCTGGGCCACCGTCATGATGGCGGCGGCGTCATCGGGCTTCAGATCCGTGAGGTCCTGTGCGTGGGCCTTCGGGATCACCAGGGTGTGTCCGCGGGTGATGGGGCGGATATCGAGGAAGGCGAGCGTCGTCTCGTCCTCGTACACACGGAATGATGGCGACTCGCCGGCGACAATGGCGCAGAAGACACACGACATGAGCACACCGTAGCGGGTCGGCAGATCAATTCACTTCTGTCACAGCTGTTTCAGGGCATGGCTGGGTGCCGATGGGCGGGATTAGCGTCCGAACATGTATTCGATTGGGGTGTTGGGGGCTGCGGTTGATGCCTTCTGTGCTGATGCGATCGATGCGTTGAGCGCTTCCGAGGCGTTGGCGGTGTTGGCCCGGTCAGAGTGGTGCAGCGTCGGCTTTGCGCTGCTGGGCTGGGGTTGGCGCCCGCGGTGATCACCCAAGCCTCGCCGGTTGAACTCGGTGGTACCTCGCATGCCGATGTTTTGTCTGGGCGGTTGCATGTCAGTAAGGGGGCGGCGCCGGATCGCTGATGCTGATCGGTTGGCAACCCGACGGGCGGTGACCGGTGAGGTGTTGGCGCCCGTGTTGCCCCGCACCGCTGCGGCCTTTCAGCGGGGTGAGATCGGGGGCGAGCACGTGCGGATCGTGCGGCAGCCCCCGTTGCCCAGGCTGCCGGGACGCCCGCCCCCGATCACGAAAGCCACCAACAGGCCCGCGCCGAGTGCGTCGCCGCTCGACGCAAGTAAGCCGCCGCGCTCGCCGACCCGCACGCCATGGGCGAGGCATTGGCCGCCTGGCTAGCCGTCGTCTGACGCTAGTAGGGGCCATTGGCTCTCCCATCCCTTGTACTGCCGTGGTTCCTCCTGTCACCAGGTGGTGCGATTTGTCGGCGGGAGTCGGTATTGGGGTGTTGGAGGCGGCCTTGATGCCTTCTGTGACCGGGCGCGCATCCGTGGTTTAGCTGTGCGCCACCTCACTCCCGGACGTAATTTTCCGGTGCTCGGCGCGCTCACAGACGACTTCGGCGCCATAATCCTATTGCGGGAGTGTCCCATTCGGGCGGTGGGCCAAGTCCGCCTGACCGTCGCGCGTCTGATCGCGCCTGGATAATCAACTTATAGATGACAGACTTCGTCTACCAGTTGCGAACCCTATCGCCCAGTCTTATCGTTTCTGCTATCAGGTTCACGGCGAGTGATCGCCAAGTGCCAACGTTGTCACCTGATCGAAGTTCGAATCTATCGCCAACTGGCAGAGCCATTTTCGGCTCGCCTTGAGCGAACCAGACGGCAAAGATGAAAGGCACTCTGATACCCATGAGCAATCTGCTTAGCTACGACCAGGTTCACACCATTGTGCGTGAGGAATTGGCCGAGGTGCTCGGCATCGAGACCGAGGAAGTCACGACGGCGCCGATGGCTGACCAGGGCGTAGAGTCACTCGACATCGTAGAACTCCGGCGCAATCTGGAGTCGAAGTTCCGCGTTACCTTCCCGCGCAGCAATGTTCTCAGCGCTCTCGCTGATGAGCTTGGAGGCAAGGACCGCGTCTACGACGCAGAAGGTCGGATCACCAAACTGGCTGAAGGCGCGTTGTATCAATCGGCGTTCGGCTACACGGGCGACGACTTCCAGGCCGGTGCTTGGCCGCACGAGGTTTCGGGGGCGACAACGACCGCCCATTGGGCGTCGATTGCGCATCGCCTCCTCAACCCTTCGGCTGGTCCGGTCACCGGCGATGAACTTCTGGTCGCCGATGTGCGGGAAGCACTTACTCAGGCCAATTCGGCTGTCGCATAGCGCCTTTAGCTAAAGCATCTTCGCAGATGGAGCTACAGAAACAGTCACCTGATGACGACGATGTAGTCATCACAGGGATTGGACTTGTCGCGGGTACGGTTACCGATCCCGAGGAGCTATTTTGGCAGTTGAACGACGGTGCCTCCTTCATCCGGCAGCACCAGGACCATCGCGATGCTGAGTTGCCCGCGTCGGTTTCCGGGCACGTAGATGAGGAAACCGTGCGCAAGCTGGCGAGTGCCTTGCCGGAGCAGGCGGCTCGGGTTGGTGCAGCTGGTGTAATCGGATGGCATGCGGCAGTGGAGGCTTGGAAGCGCAGTGGCCTGCCTAACCTTGCGGGCAGCGACCGGGTCGGTGTGTTTGCCGCGTGCAACAAGCTCGCGTTCGCGCCGGACACACTCGCGGATCTGTCTCGGCTCTATGACCGGCAAGCCGGCACGTTCGACCTCGACGCCTACCTGGACCATCGCGAGGCCGTATCGGATCTTCCGGATGATCTTCTGCAGTTTCTTCCGGATACGCTGACCGCCTCTCTGGCCGAGTATTTCGGCCTCGGTGGACCACTGGTGACTCATGCGGAGGCGTGTGCTGCGGGCGGTGTGGCGATCGGCAGCGGCTACCGGCATATTCGCTCCGGCGAATTGGATGTGGCGCTGGTCGGTGGCGCAGAGCGACTGACTACCTACAGCATCGTCACGGCTTTCGCTGCGCTCGGCGCGCTCGCCCCCACTGGTGACAAACCAAGCGCCGAGATAAGCAGGCCATTCGATAAGGCTCGCAACGGTTTCGTCATCGCCGACGGCGCCGCATTCCTTGTGCTGGAACGACGCTCGCACGCCGAAGCGCGTGGTGCACAGGCGCTGGCAAGAGTCGCCGGCTACACGGGCACCGCCGAAGCAGTACGGATAACCTCAAGCGAGCGGGACGGTGCGACATACGCGGCATGTATGCGTGCCGCGATCGCTGATGCCGGTCTGAGTCCGTCAGACATACATCATGTGAACGCTCACGGGACGGGTACGCAAGCCAACGACGAGTGCGAAGCTGCAGCTCTGCACTTGGTGTTCGGTGCCGACGCAGCCTCAATTCCGTTGACCAGCACCAAGTCCTCGCTCGGTCATGGATTTGCGGCAAGCGGCGCGATCGAAGCCGTGCTGTCTGCGATGAGCTTGCGTGAACAGGTTATTCCGCCCACGCTGAATTTCAGTGAGCCGGACGATGTCACCAAAGGGCTCGACGTAGTCACCAAGGCCCGGCACTGTGAATTCGACACCGTGCTCTCCAACTCCTTCGGCTTTGGCGGCATGAACTGCACACTAATCCTGGCAAAGGAAGCGTGACACTCGATGAATCAGCGGTTGGCGGTAGGACTGTGTAATCCAGGCTTGTATTCCGCAACCGGGCTCGGCGTGGAGGCCGTATGGGAAGCACTGCGAATAGGAAAAAAGAGCACTGTCCCAAACGAATTCATGTTCGGACCGTGGTCCGAGATTCCTGAAGTCTTCGCCGTTCCCGATCCAGATGCATCCACGCTTGGTATCCACCGAAAAGCACTGCGCACGACGGTGAAACAAACTCGCTTGGCGATGTATGGGGCCCAACTGTCACTGAAGGGCATCTCGGATGTTGGCCGCCCTGAGTGGGGCGCCTATCTCGGCCTACCTATGGTTCTCAGTCCGCTACTGCCGCAATGTGATACGCCTGACCTTGGCGAGGTGGCGCAAGACCCCGAGAAGATCGCCGAGCTGTATCTTCGAGATATTCCACCGTTCTTCGCGCTAACAGATTCGAACAACACGGTGGCTGGCCATATCGCAATCCTGTTTGGGTTGACCGGCCCCACGTCGGTGTATTCGCCCTTCTCCGACGCAGGCATGCAGGCGCTGATCGAAGGTGCACTCGCAGTTGCGGAAGGCGACTGTGAGACTGCGTTGGTCGGCGCGGTAAGCCCGTCTATATCCCCTTGGTTGGCATTGCAATACGACGATCTGGACTGGAACGGAGCGATCCCCGGCGAAGCGGCGGCATTCTTTAGCGTCGGGCAGTCCAGCGATGTTGTACTTACGGGCTACAGCCGCGGGTTCGCTACCAGTCAGAATCGCCCCGAGGTGCTTGCGGAGACGCTGCGAAATGCGTTGCGCATGGCCGAATTATCGGTTGAGGACGTGGGCTGGATACTGGCCGACAGCCCATGGACAGACGAGGTGGCTCACGCTCAGCATGCCGCGATTAGTGGCGTGTTCAACGATCAGGCGCCGGTGTTCTCCGCGGAGCAGGCTATCGGAGTTACCGGACCGGCACAGCCCTTGGTGCACGTGTTGTTGGCCCGGCACGGACTGCTTCGCGGGTTGCGGCTGCTCCCGGCGAACGGAAACGGCGACGATGCCGTGGCCGAAGAATCACTGTCGAACAATCAGGCGGTTGTGGTGCTCAGTTGCGGTGTCCAAGGACAGGTTTGCGCTGTCGTAGTGGAGAAGGTGGCGCGATGAGCGATGTGAACCGGCCCCGGCACGGCAATCGTGTATTGGTGACGGGCCTTGGCGTGGTCTGTGGCCTTGGCATGAACTGGCAGTCCATGTGGGATGGATTGGTAAACGGGCGTTCGGCAATACAGGCATGGTCGCCGCCCGATGTTCCGAACTTCCCCGTCGGCTATGCGGCACCGGTAGACGACCAAGCGTTTACCGCGTTGTTTCCCGATTTCGGTGCGCCGATGGAGAGGCGCACCCGGTTTGGCCTCGCGGCCGCGCAGCAAGCACTGGAGGACGCCGGTGTGACGAACGCTGAGGCACTGGGCCGCGTCGGTGTTTCGATCGCCTCGGAGATGCCAGAACGTGAATCGGGAGAGTTGTTGAGTGCGTATGTCGATGGCGTCGTGGACTGGAAACGCGTACACGAACAACAGATCGGCCTTGACCGGTCGCACGCGCCGTTGGCCACCGGCGATGCCTTGGCGACCGAAATCGCCACGCGCTCTGGCCTAGCTGGTCCCACGCTGAACCTCAATACGGCGTGCGCCGGAGCAACACACGCACTCGGGCACGGCTTCCGGATGATCCGGCGCGGGGAAACGGATGCCGTTATCGCCGGGGGAGCGGTTAGCCCACTGAATCTGCCGATAATGACGAGTCTGTACCTGCTCGGCGCCCCATCAACATCAAAACTCTACGGCGACCGGCTATGTCGGGCGTTTGACCGCGACCGCAGTGGGATGGTCACCGCCGAGGGGGCAGCAATGGTGCTCTTGGAGAGCGAGTCGTCGGCACTGGCGCGCGGTGCGCACGTGTACGGCGAGGTGGCGGGGTTCGGCAGCTCGCTGGACGCATATCAGGTCACCGCACCGCACCCGCAAGGAGGCGGGTCGGTTTTGGCGATGCAGCGTGCCCTCGCCGATGCTGGAGTCGCCCCGTCCGAGGTGGGTTATGTAAGTGCACACGGTACATCCACTCCGCTGAGCGACGCGGCCGAGACGGCGGCGATCAAGGAAGTGTTCCGCTCCGGTGAGCATTACCGCTCGCTCATGGTCAGCTCTATCAAGACGATGCTGGGCCACATGCTCGCCGCGGCGGGCGCCCAGCAGCTGATATCGACGGTGCTGTCGCTGCGCGACGGAATCATCCCGCCGACGCTCAACCTGGAGAACCCCGACCCGGCCTGTGACCTTGATTATGTGCCGGGTCAGGCCCGCAAGGCCGATGTCGAGGTGGCAATCAACAACTCGCTCGGGTTCGGTGGGCTCAACGCTGCTCTGGTGGTACGCCGTTATGACAACTGAACATTCAGATCAATCAATAGTCGTGACGGGAACCGGCGTGGTACTGCCGACGGGTCGTCACATCACGCCCCTGTGGGATGCCTGGACTGACGGAAAACCGGCTATTTCGCCGTACCTCGATCCGCTGGTCTCCACGCGCCGGATCACGCATTTCGGCCATGTACCGGCCGAGGTCGTGGAGCAAAGCCGGGAAGCGGTGCCACACAGACAGCGGAAGTACGGCACCCCGTACACCTTCAACGCGGTATTGGCAGCTCAAGATGCGATCACCGAGGCTGGACCAGGCTGGGCGACCATCGATGATCATCGACGCGGACTATTTGTCGCACAAGACAATTCCACTACACCTAGCATCGGAACCTTCGCGCGAGGACTGACACAACTGGGTGAGGGCCGCGAAATCGATTTCGGCGCAGTGACAAACGAGCTACTCATGAACGGAGGGCTTGATCCGTTCACCATCATTCATGCCCTTAACAACAACACGCTCGCGCTGGTAAGCATCGTCCATGAGCTCCGCGGGGATTGCGCAGCGCTGGTCCAGGGCGAATCTGCGGCAGTCACCGCGCTGCAACGAGCCAAGTTCAGTCTGCGTAACGGGCATTGCGATATCGCGTTGGTGGTGGGTGCAGGCAGCTACAACGAACCACTCACGCTGGCCGGGCATTACCGCCTGGGCCATCTCAGTAAAGACGCTGGCGGCGACGGCCAGCTGCGGAGTTTCGATAGTGCGCAAGACGGAACGATCCTGAGTGAGGGCGCGGTAGCGCTGGTGTTGGAACGCTCGCGAGACGCGACCGCGCGCGGTGCCACACCGCTGGTCGAATTATGTGACACGGTTGTCGTTTCGGGCAGCCGCGGCGCCGGGCCTGCACACGTCGCTGGCCGTTATGAAGGCATGCTGCACCAGAACGGGATTGGCACAGAGCAACTCGGTGCGGTGCTGGCCGACGGCAAGGCGGCCCCCGGCTACGACACCACCGAGATCGAACTGCTCACCACCTTGTTCAAGGGCAGTGGCATACCCGTATCGACCGTTCGGCCGATAACCGGTACACCAGGTGCGGCCGGCCCGCTGGTCGATCTGGCACTCGCTGGGCAAATTTTCACCGAAAATACTCTGCCGGCAATCGCCCATCTCGGAGATCCGCTGTCTGATCAGCTCGAGTTCGTACGGGGCGGACCCCGAAAGCAGCGGATCGACTCAGTTCTGGGCACCTATACCAACTTCAACGGAATCTCCAGTGCGGTACTGGCCAAACGTCCAGACACAGCGGGCGCGGCGTGAACATCAGGACCACTTGAGCATCACAAACAGGGAGAAACGTGTCTTTGAGCGGCAAAGAGTTTGAAGGTCAGGTTGCACTTGTCACCGGGGCCTCACGCGGAATCGGACGTTCCATCGCATTGGCGCTTGCCGAACATGGGGCGGATATCGCAGTGCACTACGGAAACTCGAAACCGGCAGCAGAAGAGGTCGCCGAAAAAATATCCGCGTTGGGTAGAAGGGTCCTCCTCTGCCAGGGCGACATAGCCGATCCGGCAGTACCCGAGCTGCTAGCGGATACCGTGCACGCCGAATTCGGCCGGATCGACGTCCTTGTGAACAACGCGGGCACCCACGGAGCCGGACTGCTCCTTGACATCGCCCCGGATTATCTCGAGGAGACGGTGGCGACCAACCTCCTGGGCCCCATCCGGATGACGAAAGCTGTCGTCGCGCACATGCTGGGCCAGCGATACGGACGAATCATCAATATTTCATCCGTGGCCGCCGGCAAGCCCGATAGCGGCCAATCTAGTTATGCCGCAACCAAAGGTGGCTTGGAGTCGTTCACCAAAGCCATAGCCGTTGAGTTCGCGTCGCGAAACATCATCTCGAACGCGGTGGCGCCAGGTGTCATCTACACCGACATGGCGGAGATTACGCGTACTCATGTCCCTGCCACCTTCGAACGCTTGAAGGCCCAGATACTGGCCAAAGACTTTGCAAAGCCGGAAGTAGTTGCCAACGCCGTCTTGTACCTCGCGAGCCCCCACAACACCTACATCACGGGCGAGGTTCTGCATATCGACGGCGGATACAAGATGAAATAGCGATCAAAGCCGAAGAGCGCGAACGCATCACAATTTCTCACACAGCATCCGCTGGGTTTCATCACAGACGGACGCCTCGACAGACTAAGGAGGACAGGTGCGCAGGACCGATGAGTTACTGCCTGGCAATCCTTGGCTGCGCAGGCTCCGCGACGGGAGCGGTGCGACGCGGGTGATCTGTTTCCCCCATGCAGGCGGTTCCGCCAGTTACTTCAGGCGTTTGGCGAAGATGCTGCCCGTCGACACCGAAGTGCTCGCCGTGCAATACCCGGGACGGGGAAATAGATTGCGCGAGCGGCCGATAGAGTCAGTGCCCCTGCTCGCAGAAGGCATCGCATCGGCCCTACCCGCTAGCGATAAGCAAGACGTACTGTTCGGTCACAGCCTCGGTGGCCATATAGCGTTCGAGGTGGCGCAGAGGCTGCCTGTTCGCAAACTTGTGGTGTCCGGGATAGTGGCACCGTCCAAGGTGGTCGATCTCGGTTATCGCCTACTCAACGAGGCCGAAGGAATCGAAAGAATAGCGGCTCTGGGTGGCCTGCCGCCCGAGATCCTCAACGACCCCTCGGCCCTCAGCGCTCTTTTACCGGTGCTGCGAAGCGATTTCACGGCCGGCGAGACATACACCCCACCGCCCGACGCGACCGTCGGTTGCGATATCACCGCGCTCATCGGTGACCACGACGTCTTGGCCCCACAGGAGCGGGTGAGTTCGTGGCGCGAACACACACGTGGCAATTTCGATCTGCAGGTATTCCGCGGCGGCGGGCATTTCTACTTGGAAGACCACATCGACGAAGTAAGCGCCTGCCTCGTTCGGGCGTTCAACGTCAGCCCAATCATTTAGGCGACGATGCTAAAAGCTACTGCCGGAGAATTTCTGACCCCACTGGGAAAGCGAGGAAATGTGTACAACTACATCGTCACGTCCCCCGGGCAAGGTGTGCAGAAGCCGGGCATGCTCGATCCTTGGCTAACCCTGTCCGCTGCGCGCGATCGCATCGCTATCTGGTCTGACGCGGTCAAGTTCGACTTGGTGACCGCCAGCAGAGATGAGAACTCTTTGCGGGATACCGCCGTCGCTCAGCCTGTCATCATCGCGGCGGCGCTGCTGTCACTGAGCTTGCTGCGCGAGAAAGTCGATATCTCCGGAGACAGCGCGCTGTTCGCCGGCCACTCGGTGGGCGAGCTCGCTGCTGGGGTGGGCGCGGGCTATCTGACTGATGAGGCCGCCCTGACGTTGGCCGGCGTGAGGGGCGGTGCGATGTCATCGGCATGCGCCCTCGCCGCTACCGGTATGGCCGCGGTGATGCCGACGAAAAGGGGCGGCGCGTCAGATGACGAGATTGTGGCGAAGACGCATGAACATGGCCTCTCAACGGCCAACCGTAATGGCTGCAACCAGTTCGTCGTCGCCGGACCCCTCGACGCTGTCGAGCATTTTGCGGATGCGCCACCCGAGGGCATGCGCGTCATGAAACTGGATGTGGCGGGCGCCTTTCACACATCGGCGATGGATTCCGCGATATCACCGTTTGCGGACGCAGTGAATAGCTGTCCGGTTTCGGCTCCGTCATCTCCCATGATCGGCAATAGCGACGGAGCGATCATCGCAGGTCCATCGGACTTCAAGAAGCGGTTGATCGCCCAGATCAACTCGGTGGTCCGTTGGGACCTCTGCGCTGCCGCGATCGCCGCGGCAGGAACCGCCGACACCCTGTTCATCGAACTAGCACCGAGCGGACCGTTGACCCGTCTGGCGGAACGTTTGGACGCAAAATTTCAGACTGTCGCCATCCGCGAGCCAGGGGACGTGGAGCTGCTTTCCGGCGAGTTTGCGATTGATTAGCCAAGTTCCGTGCGAACACTATGCGTAACAGGGCGAATAGCCAAGAAAGGAGGCAACGTGACAGACACGCGACCGCATCAGGACACGGTGGACGCGCCTGGCGAGCCAATTCGTCCACTTAGCCGCCTGGAGACATACTTCACTTTTGGGTTTGGTCATTTCGGCGGTCAGTCAATGCTTATCTCGGGGGATTTAAATATCGAGGCGCTGAATGACACTTGTATTGAGATGCAGCTCCGCCACGAATCCCTGCGAAGCATCATCCGTAAGAATGATCAAGTCCCCGAGTTTGTGGCGACGCACCAACCGCCCAAATCGATCCGCGTATTCGAGGGAGAAGACCTTGAGACCCGGTCCACTGGGCGTGAGGCCGTATTCGATCAGACGCAGCAGCTTTTCTATGTCGATCTGCTTCTCGGGGACGGCCAGGCCCGCATAACGTTCTTCGTCCACCACTCAATCGCGGACGGCCGTCACGGATCTGCGATCCTCATCGAGTTTTGGAGCCTTTACGTTCAGCGCATCGAGGAAGGGCAGTTCCCGCCGATCCTCACCCAAAAATTCCCACAGTCGGGGGAGTACTTCCTGAACCGCACTCAGTATCCGGGCGCGGATCCGAGCGTGAAGGCGGATGAAGTATTACGTGTGCCGCTGTGGGATGAGGCCGCGCTTGCCCAGAAACTCCCACCCCCTCGGGAGCCCGCGCTCGCCAAACAGATGACGTTGGAAAAACTCGGCAGAGCAAGCCTCGCCCGCCTCGGCAATATCGAAAGCATCTCGATCAACGCGCTTGTATCCGCAGCTCTGATTCGTGCGCATGTTCGCGCTGGCGACCCAGTCCCACTGTATTTCTATCCGGTAGATCTTCGCGACTGTGTGGCGCCTCCGGTTGCCCCCACCGAAGCGACCAACTTGCTCTCCAACGCATGGTTCGGCGATGTTGAGATCGGGCCGGATCTCGTCACACTCGCCAGAAAGATACATGTCCAATTCGACAGGGACTTAGCGGACGGCACAATTCACCGAACGCGAGTTAGAAATGAACCAACGAAGCTTCTCGCTGATAAGTCTTTTGGTGGCGCAATTCATGCCACTCAGCTAGGTCGAATTCGTGTTCCCCGCCTACCGGGGAATCTGGTAGTAGACGACATCACATCCAGTCATGCATCGGCATTGGGGTCAGCTATTTATACGTTCTTGTACGGTCGGGAAGTTTCGGTGTACACGATTGACTCGCTGAATCAACGACTGCGGGTGGGTTTCCTAGCCGGAAGTTACGAAAAGAGCGATGAGCTTCTTGCGTACATCGAAGACGAACTGACCGCGGCGATAGACGCTCGCATCTGATGGCGTTCCCTCGAGGGCTCGGTGCGTTCGGGCGCAAGGTCATCCGACACGGCTGGTTGGTCGTGGTGATAGCGGTCGTGGTCTCGCTTGCGTCCGTATCCGTGGTGAAGGTGCGCGCGCTATCTGCCCCGTCGGGGCCGGTGGTGAGTCCGAAGGGTGCACCGAAGCTCCCGTCGTTCGCTCCCAAGCATGTGGTCTACATGGTGTTCGGGGAATCCGCGGGCACAGGGACGCTCACTTACCTAGACGTCGACAGCAGACCACACCGTGTCGACTTCACGACGTTGCCTTGGACGCACGAAGAAGTGACGACCCGCACGTCGATGTTGGCCAATCTCATGGCGCAGTCGACGGGGGATCAACTCGGTTGCAGGATCATCGTCAACGGCGAGGTTCGCGACGAACAGGTCCAGAGTCGCGAGCAGGGATCGGTCGCATGCAAGGTGAAGTCGGCATGACCACCGCACGAGACGACGTGACACGTGGGTAACAAGCATGTGGGGCCGGACCGCGGCGAAAGGCGCCCTTTCATCGCGCACGCTGTTCGGGTGCTCGCGATCCCGATCGTCCTCTTCTGGGTCGGCGCTGCCGTTGCGGCTAGCTTGTTAGTCCCCAAGCTCGACGGCGTGACAAAGCAACACGCAGGGCCGATGGTTCCCCTGGATGCGCCTTCGCAGCGCGCAATGCTGCACATTGGCGAGAAGTTTCAAGAATCGACTTCCACGAGCCTCGCCTACATCCTGCTGGAGACCGAGGGCCGAATACTGGGGGATGCCGACCACAAGTACTACGACGAGTTGATCCGTTTGCTCGACGCGGACAAGCAGCATGTTCAGTTCATCATGAACATGTGGGGTAAGCCGATCACGGCCGCGGGCAGTCAGAGCCCCGACAACAAGGCCGCCTACGTGATGCTGCGTTTGGTCGGCGATATCGGCGAGGCCGCCGCCAACGAGTCCACCATCGCACTACGCAAGACGGTGCAAAATACCCTTGAGCGAACCCCGCCCCCACCCGGACTCAAGGTGTACGTCTCCGGGGCGGCGCCGCTGTCTGCGGACCTGCTTGACGCCGGCGACAAAAGCATGAAGCGGGTGCTGCTTTTTACGATTGCCGTCATCATCATCATGCTTGTCCTGGTTTACCGGTCCATTTCGTGCGTGATATTGATATTACTCACCGTCGCCTTCGAATTCACGGTGTCTAACGGCATTGTTTCCTTTTTCGTGGTTCACAACGTCATCGGCATTTCGACATTCGCGACCAGCATGGTCGAGTCACTTATCATTGCAGCCGGAACAGATTACGGGATATTTCTGCTCGGCAGATATCACGAGGCACGTAATGCGGGCGAGGATCGGGACCGCGCGTTTTACACAACGTTTCACGGAGTGTCGCACGTCATTTTGGGGTCGGGGCTCACCATTGCGGGGGCGTGCCTCTGCCTTGGTTTTGCGCGGCTTGGCTACTTCAATACGATGGGGCCGGCCTGCGCCATCGCCATGTTGGTCACGGTCGCAGCGGCGTTGACGCTCGGCCCGGCTCTGCTCGCAATCGCAAGTAAATTTGGCCTTCTCGACCCGAGACCGACCCGACAGTCCCGGGGATGGCGCAGGGTAGGCACGATCGTCGTGCGCTGGCCAAAGCCAGTCCTCGTTGCCTCAAGTGCAGCAGTATTGGTGGGGGCCGTCTTTCTACCGTCCTACCGAGTGAGCTATAACGAGCGGGCCTTCCAGCCGGTGAACACGCCAGCCAACGCCGGATTCATGGCCTCGGACCGACATTTTGCGGGCGGGAAACTGAACTCGGAAATGCTCTTGATCGAGTCCGACCACGATATGCGAAACCCTGCCGATTTCATCTCACTCGATCATATCGCCAAGACCATCTTCCACACTCCGGGGATTGCCCAAGTTCAAGGCATCACCCGGCCGGAGGGCCGTCCGATGGAGCGCGCGTCAATCGCCAACATACTGGCGGGACAAGGTAGTAGCAGTGGTCAACAGCTGCCATTTACCGAGAACCAAGTAGCAGATTTAGATAACCAAGTGGCCGTCATGGATCACACCATCTCGATCATGCAGACAGTTATTGGGCTCATGGATCAAATGACGCAACTCACCCATGACATGGTGGGGACAATGGAGGAGATGAAGGCACTCGCTGACCAGGTGGAAATAAACATCAGCGCCGTCGACGATTTCCTCAGACCTATTAAGAACTACTACTACTGGGAACCACACTGCGCGGACATCCCCATTTGCTGGATGGGGCGGTCGATGTTCGAGTCGATGGACAGCATCGACGGGATGACGGCACTGACAGCGGAGGCGCTGGCCTCCATGCAGGTCATGGACCAGCTGCTGCCCCGCATGCTTACGCAGACACGCATGGCATTAAGTGACATGACCATCATGCGCGGGATGATGGTCAAGTCACGCGGCACCCAGGCGCTGAACACCTACACCGCGGCCGACGACGCAAACGACATGATCGATATCGGTCAGGATTTTGACGATTCTCGTAATGACGACCTCTTCTATGCGCCGAAATATATCTTCAGCAACACCGACTTCCAGGTCGCTCTCCGGTTTCTTGTTTCGCCGGACGGTACGGCGGCGAGGTTCATCATCAACCATGACGGTGAGGCCCTGAGCCCCGAGGGGGTAGCCCATGTTAATGCCATCGAAAAGGCCGCGTATGAGGGGCTGAAAGGCACATCTCTCGCCGGGGCGAAGATCTACCTCGGGGGCTCGGCCTCGAATTATCGAGACATCGAACAATTTGTAAAGTCCGATCTGCTGATCGCGGCTATCGCCTCGTTCACTTTGATCTTCGTCATAATGCTGATCATCACGAGGAGCGTAATTGCCGCGTGCACCATTATCGGCACCGTAGCCTTCTCCTTCTCGGGAGCTTTTGGATTGGGCGTATTGATTTGGCAGCACATAGTTGGCTTGAACCTGCACTGGATGGTCCTGCCTCTTGCCTTTATCCTCTTGGTCGCGGTGGGTTCGGATTATAATCTGCTGCTAATCGCACGCATGAAGGAAGAATTGCACGGCGGAATCCAGACTGGGATCATACGGTCGGTCGGGTCAACCGGTGGTGTTGTGACAGCCGCCGGTTTGGTATTCGCATTCACCATGCTGTCCATGGTGCCGAACGATCTACGCGCCATCTCGCAAGTGGGCTCGATTATCTGTGTAGGCCTTTTGCTTGACACCCTGATTGTGCGCTCGTTCATCGTCCCAGCTATCGCCAGGATTTTGGGCCCATGGTTCTGGTGGCCGCGGATCGTGCGTTGGCGCCCGCCGGCGGGTACGTCCGGCACCACCCTCGCGAATGCCCGGAATGGAACATGATGGCGATGTCTACCGCTGAATCGCAGCAGGACGGCGCCGCAGGCAGGATCCGTGCCAAGTCCCGAGAGTTTCGCGTCGCGGCAGTTGGCCTGCTCCTGGCCTCGATGATTGGACCTGCGCAGCTATATTGCATCCAGGGAATTCTGCCGCAGGTCGCGGAGGGGCTGCAGATCTCTGCGGGCGACAGCCAACTTATTTTCTTGGCGGCATTTGCCGGTTTTGCGCTGGGATTGATCCCCATCAGCCTGTTGTCCGAACGCTATGGCAGGCGGAGCATACTGCTGGCGTCGTCAACGCTTGGAACGTTGATATACCTGCTTCTGGTGTTCTGCCACAACCTCACTGAAATCGTCTTGTTGAGAGGGCTTCAGGGAGTCCTGCTGGCCGGTGTTTCTGCCATTGTTATGGCATACATAGGGGAAGAGTTCGAACCCCAGGCCGTTACCCCTGCGATGGGGATATACGCGGCAGGAAACGCCCTCGGGTCACTCTTGGGCCAAATGTTGCCGGCCTGGATTGTTGGGGGCACGGGTTCATGGCGGTTGGCACTCGGCGTGCTGGCCGTGCTACTGCTTGGAGTAATTGTTGTTTCCGCTATCACACTGCCGCGCTCGAACTTCTTCGTATCCAGCGATATTTCGTACGCCATGGAAGCCAGGCTCTTCCTCTCGCACCTTTCGAACCCTCGGTTGCTCGTAATATATCTGCTGATATTTTGCTTCATGGGGGCGATTATTTCGATATTCAATGCCTTGCCCTTCAGGGTCGAATCGCCACCATTCAATATATCGCCGAGTATGTACGGCACATTCTTTCTGGTTATTCTGGTGGGCGTTTTCACCGCGAAGACCTCGGGTACCGTAGCCGCGCGGATCGGAATCAGGAACACGCTACTTCTGGCTGTTGTCTTGATGCTGGCCGGAGTAGCGCTGCTAGCCGTTCCCGTGGTGTGGATCATTGTGCTTGGAGCAGCGCTTGTCACCGGGGGAGGGTTTGCGGGGTACACGTGCCTCACGAGCCTGTCGGCGACGATCGCGCATAAAGGTAGGGCGCAGGCGTCCTCGCTTTTTCTCGCGTCGAGCTTCAGTGGGAGCGCCGTGTTCGGGCTCGTCGGTAGCCGCGTGCTCACGGATGCGGGATGGGCTGGTCTGTTGATATACATCAGCGGATTGATGGGCCTCGGTTTCTTGCTGGCGCTCACTGTCCGCGACGCACCACCCGCCGATGCCGAAGGTAGGAAATCGTGATCAGGCCCATTGATGCTGTCTTGAAGTCTGTCCTCGATGCGAGCCCGGCGGTGCATCTTGATCGGCCGGCGGATTTGTCTCTGGCACGTGAGTCCCGCCGACATGCTGTCCGCGGTGAGGCGCCGTCGACCGCGGTTGGCCGTGTGAAGGACATCGTGATTCCGGCGACCGACGCACCCCCCATCGCGGCGCGCGTCTACTGGCCGCTGGGCTTCGAAGACGCCGGAGAGCTCCCACTTGCCGTCTACTACCACGGCGGCGGTTTTGCGCTGGGCAGCATCGATACTCACGACTGGGTGGCACGTTCGATATGCGCACATATCGAAGCGGTGGTGGTCTCCGTGGATTACCGCCTCGCGCCCGAAAATCCCTACCCTGCCGCTGTCGACGATGCATTCGTCGCACTCACTTGGGCGGCGGAGCATGCCACGGAATTGGGCGCGGACCCAGCCAGAATCGCGGTAGCCGGCGATTCTGCCGGGGGTAACCTCGCCACCGTAGCCGCCCAGCTGGCCAAAAGCCGCGGTGGTCCACATCTGAAGTTTCAACTGCTCTGGTACCCGGGCACCACCAGCGATCTCTCCTTGCCGTCGGTCATCGAGAATGCCGCCGGCCCGGTTCTCTCCCGCGACATGATGAGGATCTTCGGCCAGGCATATCTCGGTGAATTATCCGAAACCGCTGACCCGACAGCACTACCGTTCACCGTTGCGCCGGTCAACGGGGACCTCGAGGGTCTGCCCCCGGTGTACATCGCCACCGCGCAACACGACCCGCTTCGAGACGACGGCCGGATCTACGCGGCACTTCTCGCGGACGCGGGGGTAGCGGTCCAGCTCCGCAACGCGGACGCCCTGGTCCATGGCTATCTTGATTTCGCCAGGATTGTCCCGGCAGCGAAAGAGGAGTTCTTACTTTCCCTGGACGCCTGCAAGGCCGTGTTGTAGGCGTCTGCTTGCCCGGAAGCCCGGCCTTGAGGTCCCCCCACCGACCAGAGTTGGGCAAGGCCATCACTGGTGCGTATGAGCGACCGGACGCGCTCTATTCTCCTTTGCTGTAAGGCTTTTAGAATGCGTATCTTGGTCCGACGTTCAGTTCCCTACGGGGCAAACAATTTTCGTGGGTGCGCGGCGGGCGATAGTCCTTTGCCCACTCGTGGAATCGTCCTCGATGGGTACCCTCGGGGTGGTGTCAGACCTAGCAATCCAATTGTCCGAGTCCGGCCGGGATTGGCTGATCCACAAGCCGGTCGACATCGCGATCTACATCGTTTTGGCGCTGGTGGTGCGATACGTGTTTCACCGCGCAATCGATCGGCTGGTCCAGGGGGCGAAACGGACAGATCAGGCGGAGAGCCGCCGGCGGTGGTCGCTTTTCACGCGCCGCGCGTCGGAGGCGGCCGAAAACGAGGCTCTTGACGAGGCTGAGCGACGGCCCTCGACCGTGCGCACCCTGCGCGGACGTGCTCAGGACCCGGCCCGTGACGCACGAAGGCGTAGACGCCGGGCGCAGCGCGCGCAGACCTTGGGTTCCGTTCTCAAATCAGCAGTCTCGTTTCTGGTGCTCGTCTGGGTGATCCTGCAGTCGCTCGCGATCCTGGGGGTGAACGTGGCTCCCTTCATCGCATCCGCGGGGATCGTCGGCGTCGCACTCGGTTTTGGCGCGCAAAACCTGGTGCGAGACTTCATCACCGGAATATTCATGCTGTTCGAGGACCAGTACGGCGTCGGCGACGTGGTGGACGTCGGTGATGCGGTGGGCACCGTTGAAAGTGTTGGTCTGCGCATCACCACGGTGCGTGACCTGCACGGCACCCTCTGGTATGTGCGCAACGGGGCGATCGCCCGCGTAGGAAATTTCAGTCAGGACTATGCGGTGGCCTTCCTGCAGGTGCCCGTGTCCTACAGCGCCGATGTCGACCTGGCCTGCAAGGTGGCGCTCGAGGCCGCCGAGCGGGCAGTCGCCGACGATGCGTTGCGGCAGGACGTGCTCGGAGCTCCGGAGATGCAGGGTGTCGATGGAATCACCACCGACGCGATCAGTCTGCGATTGACGGTGGCCGTCCGGGCTAATGCGCAGTGGTCGGTGGAGCGGGAGTTGCGGCGTCGGATTCTCGTCGCGTTCGACGAGAACGGTATCCGTCCGCTCTATCTCGATGGATTACTGCGCGCGGATGCCGAGATCCTGGAGAAAGTGGACCGCTGACCGCCGCCGATGCGCAGTACGCTGGTGATATGGCTGGTAAGGAAATCGACAAGCAGCGGGCAAACGCCGCGCTGGCGGTGATCCGTCAGCACCCAGGTATGGCGCTGTTCTTGGCCGCCCCGGTGCTGGCCGTCATCGGCGCCGTGTGGTGGATCGCTGGTCTCGGATGGGCGCTGGTCCTCGCGGTGGTCATCCTGCTCGCAGGTGGTGCCGCGATCGTCATGCGCCGCGGCTGACGTAGCGTCCGCGTTCGCTCGTTGTTCGCTGTAGGCGAACGCCGCGATGTTTGTAAGCATGTAATTTTGTAATCATGAAACGAGATCAACAATCCGACGCCTCCGACGCCGCGGATTGGTTCGCCGGGCGCCTGCCCGACGGCTGGTTCAGTGGCGATCCTGAAGTCGTTGTCGACCGCGAAGAGATCACCGTCATCGGCCGACTGCCCGCCGAGGAGAGTGCCAAGGAAAGTGAGGCGCGCGCAGCAGGCCGCGCCTCTCGCTTCCGGGAAGAGACCCGCTCTCACCGAATGCGCATCGCCGACGAGGCGCAGGCCCGGTATGGGCGCAAGGTCTCCTGGGGTGTCGACGTGGGCACCGCCGAGGAGTCCGAGCGGATCCTGTTCACGCACATCGCGGTCCCGGTGATGACTCGTCTGCGCCAGCCCGAGCGCCAGGTGCTCGACACCCTGGTCGAAGCGGGAGTCGCCCGCTCCCGCGCCGACGCGCTGGCATGGGCGGTGCGGCTGGTCGGTGAACACGCCGAGGAATGGCTGGACAAGCTACGGGGGGCCATGACAGAGGTTCGGGATCTGCGAACGCAAGGCCCGCAGCTCTAGGCCTGCGTCATCGCGAAGTAGGGACCGCGGCGCGCCAACAGCTCGGTATGGGTGCCACTCTCGACCACACTGCCGCCGTCCATCACGACAATGCGATCCGCATCACGAATGGTGGAAAGCCTATGGGCAATAATGAAACTCGTCCGATCCCGACGTAGCTCGGCCATAGCCCGCTGAATCAGTAGTTCGGTTCGGGTGTCCACCGAACTCGTCGCCTCATCGAGTATCAGCAGCTGCGGGCGTGCCAGGAAGGCCCGGGCTATGGTGATCAACTGCTTCTCGCCGGCGCTGATGTTCTCGCCGTCGTCGGCGATCCTGGTGTCGTATCCGTCGGGGAGTGTCTGCACGAATCGGTCCACGTACGCCGCGCGTGCCGCCTCGCGAACCTCGTCGTCGGACGCCCCGGGCCGCCCATAGGCAATGTTCTCGGCGATGGTGCCTGCGAAGAGCCAAGTGTCTTGCAGCACCATCCCCATCAGTGATCGCAGATCGTGGCGACTCACCGTTGAGATATCAATGCCGTCAAGCAGTATCCGCCCGGAGTCGAGGTCGTAGAAGCGCATCAGCAGGTTCACCAGGGTGGTCTTTCCTGCCCCGGTCGGCCCGACGATCGCCACCGTCTGCCCAGGTTCGACGCGCAGCGACAGCCCATCGATCACCCGGGTTTCGGGGGAGTAGCCAAAACTGATGTCCTCGAACTCGACACCCGGCGACCCGGCGGGAATAGCGGCGGGATGTGCCGGGTCCGGAGTCTCCTCGCCAGCGTCGAGCAACTCGAAAACCCTTTCGGCGCTGGCGAGTCCGGACTGCAGGGTGTTGTACATCGCGGCCACCTGCGTCAGCGGCTGGTTGAACTGCCGTACGTACTGCGTAAACGCCTGGATGCTGCCCAGTGTCAGATCGCCCGAGGCCACCTTGAGGCCGCCCACCACCGCCACCGCCACATAGCTCAGGTTCCCTACGAACGCCGTAGCGGGAGACACCAGGCCCGAGAAGAACTGTGCGCCAAAGGCGCTGCGGTACACCTTGGCATTCCGATCCGCGAAGATCGCCTCTGCGTCCGTGCGGTGTCCATATGTTTTGACGATGGTGAAACCGCTGTACGTCTCTTCGATATGCGCGTTCAGTTTCCCGGTGTTAGACCATTGCGCGACGAACAGCCGTTGCGAGCGACGGGCGATGGCCCGCGTCACCCACAGCGACAGGGGCACCGTCACGAGGGTGATCACGGCCAGTAGCGGCGAAATGCTGAGCATCATGACAAGCACTGCGACTAGGGTGAGCATCGAACTCAGCAGTTGGTTGATGCTCATCTGAAGAGACGTCTGGATGTTGTCGATATCATTGGTCACGCGGCTGAGAATCTCCCCGCGCTGGCGGGAATCGAAGTACGACAACGGAAGCCGATGTAGTTTGTCTTCCACATCGGCCCGCAATGCCACGACCGTGCGCTGCACGGTGACGTTCAGAAGCCGGGCCTGAACCCACGCCAACAACCCAGCCGCCAGGTACAGACCCAGTGCCAGTGCCAACGTCATCCCCACGGCATGAAAGTCGACACCCACTCCTGGGGTGACGTTCATGCCGGAAAGCATCTGTGCGAATTGGCCGTCCCCGCGTGCCCGTGCCGCCTCGATGGCTTGTTCCTTGTTGAGTCCGGCGGGCAACTCTCGCCCAACCACCCCGTTGAACAACAGGTCGGTGGCGTGGCCCAGGATTCGGGGCCCGATCACCCCGATCGTGATACCGGTCATCGACAGGATGATCACCACCGCGGTCAGAAGACGTTGCGGAGCAAGACGCCTCACCATCCGCACTCCGGTGCCACGGAAGTCCCGGGAACGCTCTACCAGCCCTTGCTGCACCCCTCGAAAACCGATCCCCTGAGTCATACCAGTGACACCGCCTGCGAATCGCAGATCTCCCGGTACATCCCGCAGCAGTCCACCAGCTCGGCATGGGTGCCCACCGCGGCCACTCGACCATTGTCGAGCACCACGATCTGGTCGGCATCGATTACCGTCGAGATCCGTTGAGCCACCACGATCACGGTGGACAGTGCGGCGACCGCGCGCAGCGCCTCCCGTAACCGGGCATCGGTACGTACATCCAGCGCGGAGAACGCGTCATCGAACAGGTAGATGCCCGGACGGCGAATCACCGCGCGCGCAATGGCTATGCGCTGACGCTGCCCGCCGGAAAAATTGATGCCGCCCTGTGACACCGGCATGTGCAACCCCGCAGGATGCGCTTGGACGAAATCCGCCGCCTGCGCTACCTGTAACGCCTCCCACATCTCGTTCTCGGTAGCGTCGGACTTGCCGTAGCGCAGGTTGCTTTCCACCGTTCCGGAGAACAGGTACCCGCGTTGCGGAACCAACCCCATGAGTGTCCAAAGGTTCTCAGGGTCATATCGCCGGACATCGTTACCGCCCACGCGTACCGAACCCGCGGTCACGTCGTGCAAGCGGGGGATCAGTGACAACAACGTGCTCTTGCCGCAGCCCGTCGCACCGACCACCGCGGTGACCGTTCCGGGTTGTGCCGTGAATGAAACTCCTTCTAATACCGCACGTTCGGCACCTGGATAGCGGAAGCCGGCATCGGTGAACTCAACGGTCGGATCCGATGCGTCCGCGGAAAGCGGATCGGGCGGGGCGGTAATCGATCCCACTGTCTCGAATACCTCGGTGATCCGTTCGGCGCACGCCGAGGCTCGCGGCACCATGACGGCCAACATGGTGAGCATCATCATCGACATGAGGATCTGCAAGAAGTAGGACAAGAAGGCCAGCAGCGAGCCCACCTGCATCTGTCCCTGGTCGATACGCAGCCCGCCGAACCAGATCAGCGCGACGCTGGAGGTGTTGATGACCAGTGAAGTGGTGGGCAGCATCAGGGCCTGCCATCGGCCGGCGGCAAGTGCCGCTTCGGACACCTCGGCGACGGCCGCACCAAACCGCTTGCGTTCCAGAGTTTCCCGGGTAAATGCGCGAATGACACGAATGCCGGACAACTGTTCCCGCATGACCCGGTTGATGCCATCGATGAGCCGTTGCATGCGGCGGAAGATCGGCAACATCGACCGCACGATGTACCAATTGACCAGGCCGAGCGCAGGCATGCTCACGATGAGCAGCCAGGACAACCCCGCATCCTGGTGGATCGCCATCGCGATCCCGCCTATGCACATGATCGGTGCCGTCACCAGCATGGTGCAGGTGATCTGGACCAGTACCTGCAGCTGCTGAACGTCGTTGGTGGTGCGCGTCAACAAGGTCGACGCGCCGAATCGAGACGACTCTTCGGCGGAGAACCCGGTGATGTGGTGGAACAGCGCCGACCGCATGTCGCGGCCGAAGCCCATGCCGGTCCGGGAACCGAAGTAGACCGCGCCGATCGAGCAGGCGATCTGTACCAGCGTCACCGCCAGCATCACCATGCCGAGTCGCATGATCGTGCGCGTATCGCCCTGCGCGACTCCGTCGTCGATGATCGCCGCGTTGACTGTCGGCAGATATAGCGCGGCCAGGGTGCTGATGATCTGCAGCATGACGACCACCGCGACCAGACTGCGGTAGGGACGGACATAACGTCGCAGGAGGGCCCGCAACTGACCCTGAGGCATGGGCACCACTGTCGCACACGACTCCCGCAACAAACCCGCAGCTCAGTGGTTGGCGCGGGTTTGTGCCGCTACAGTGCACATGTGAGGTTGGGCTTGGATTCGCGCAACGTGTGGAGCAAGTGTGCTGTCGCCGTGGTGATGGTGGCGCTTGTGGTGGCCGGTTGTTCGGGCGGTGATAAGTCTGATCAACCCAATGGCAATGAGCCGAACGCGACAGCACCGGCGCAGACCAAGTCCAAGGGCGTCGAGGGTCCGATGTTCTCGGAATGCGGCGGTGTCAGCGATCAGGCGATGATGCAGCTGACCAAGGTCGTGGGTTTGGTGGGCACCGCCAAGAATTCGGTCGGATGTGTCTGGCTGCGCGGGGGAAGCATCGTGGGACCGCACTTCTCCTTCAACTGGTACCGAGGCAGCCCCATCGGTCGTGAACGGGCGACGGAGGAGCGGACACGCCCCAGCGTCGAGGACATCGAGATCGCCGGATACAAGGGGTTCATCGCCACCAACGGCTACCCGGGCACCGTGACCACACTGTGCGAGATCGGCATGGACTTCGGAAACGATTTCATCGAATGGTCTATCAACTTCGAGCCCGGATCCGGCGCTCCCGACTCCTGCGACGTGGCCAAGCAGCTGACCGAGACGTCGATCAAGGCGGCCAAGAAATGACCCATCGGAAAACGAAGTCCCTGTTCGCGGCGGCGTGCGTCGCGCTGGTCGCATTCACGTCCGCAGGCTGTGGCGGCACCGTCGACGGAGAAGCGGTCATGCCCGGCCGCGGCGATCTGGGTGACGGCACGCCCGCCGAGCAGAAGTACCCCAACCTGCTCAAGGAATGCGACGTCCTCACCACCGACGTTCTGGCCAAGGCCGTCGACGCGGATCCGAGGGACATTCAGAGCACGTTTGTGGGCGCATTGTGCCGGTGGCAGGCGATGAGTAAGAGCGGTGGCCTCGTCGACATCACCCGCTTCTGGTTCGAGACGGGCAGTCTCGAAGCGGAGAAGGCCACAGCGAACAGTCTGAAATACAACGTCCAGGAACGGGCGATTCAGGGAATCCCGTCGATCGTGATGAAGCCGCCGGACCAGCCGGGCGCCTGTGGAGTTGCCAGCGACGCGGCAGGTGTTGTTGGATGGTGGGTCAACCCGCAGGGCCAAGGCGGAGACTCATGCACGCAGGCAATAAAATTGATGGAGATGACGCTGTCAGTGAACATCTGACAGGTCGTGTTCGCTCGTCCCGTGTGGGCGGGATAGTGCTGTGTGCGGTGCTGGCCATGGGAATGCTGTTGAGTTCGGGATGTTCCGGGCACCACCACGAAGTCAACGGGCATGAGGTGGCTACCTCGCATGACGTCCGGGTCGGCCCGGGGTACTCCGAGTGCGGCAGCCTCACCACACCCGATGTGATGGCCGTCGTACGCCGGGCTGACCTCAGGCTGATTGCAAAGACGCCCGCCGGATGCACCTGGTCTCCGAATGGATCGTGGAGCGCGCTCCCGAACGTCACCCTGTCCTGGTATCGCGGCAGCCCGATCGGTCGCGAGCGGGAGGGGGAGGAGCGGACGCGTGACGAGGTCAGGGACTTCTCCGCGGGAGGCAAGAGCGGTTTCATCAGTTCGACGTACGGGATGTGCGTCACCGCGCTGGAGTACGGGGACGACCAATTCTTCGAACTGGCGGTCACCCTGCTCGGTGCGGGTCACGGCACATCCTCGGACGCATGTCACTGCGCGATGAAGCTGTCCACCCAGGTGGCTGAGAAGGTCTGAGACCCTGCCGACTAGCGCGGCACGTGGAACTTGGTGAGCGATCCGCCGCCTAATTCGAGCCGTGACCACGGCGACCGAGTGGTGAGCACCGCGATTGCGGAGGTCGGAAACTTGGTGGAGATCCGGTTCGCGGCCTCTGCATTGCTGGTACCGGTGTCGGCGAGCATGAGTGCCAGCTGCGAAGTGGTGGGTTCATGCCCGACGACGAGCACCGTGCTCGCGGAATCCGGTACCGCGTTGATCTCGCCGAGGGTGATTCCCACCGTTGAGTCGTAGAGTTTGTCGCTGAATCTGACGAGCTGGCTGTGTACCCCGGTTTGAGTCAACGTCGCGCGGGTCCGGGTAGCGGTTGAACACAGCACCGCGTCGATCCGATTGAAATTGTCTTGCAGCCACGTTCCGGCCTGGGTGGCTTGTCGCGTACCACGCAGATTCAGCGGGCGCTGGTGGTCGTCGACTCCTGGCGGATACGCCGACTTCGCATGCCGCATCAAGATCAGGGTGCGCTTGGCGTCATCCGGCATGGTCGTACGGTAGCCGGGGTAGGTGACGAAAGACGGGCAAATGCCCGACCTGTGGATAAGTCACCAATCCGGGCCGCGGGGATCAGGCGCGGCACCCGGAGGTTGTCGGTGGACGCCCATAGACTTCCCGTGTGAAGTTCCTGCACACCGCTGACTGGCAGCTCGGCATGACCCGGCATTTCCTTGCCGGCGAAGCTCAGCCGCAGTATTCAGCCGCGCGTAGGGAGGCTATCGCCTCCCTTGGTGAGGTTGCTGTGGCACAGGGTTGCGACTTCATGGTGGTGTGTGGAGATGTCTTCGAGTCCAACCAGCTGGCCCCGCGCGTCATCAGTCAGGCGCTGGAGGTGATGCGTGGCGTCGGGGTGGATATCTATCTGCTGCCCGGCAACCACGATCCCCTGGACGCCGCCTCGGTGTACACCAGTGAGCTGTTCCTGGCCGAGAAGCCCGCGAACGTCCACGTCCTCGATACCGCGGGCGTGCATCGGGTGGCTGCCGGTGTCGAGCTGGTCGCGGTGCCGTGGCGTTCCAAGGCGCCCACGCATGATCTGGTGGCCGAACAGCTGCAGGCTCTGCCCGTTGACGGCACCCGCCGCATCGTGGTGGCCCACGGTGGTGTGGATGCGCTGGACCCCGACCCGACGAAACCGGCGCTCATCGCGCTGAAGGCCGTCGAGGACGCCATCGCCCGCGGCGCGGTCCATTACGTGGCGTTGGGGGACAAGCATTCCCGGACCCAGGTGGGATCCACCGGGCGGGTCTGGTACTCGGGGGCGCCCGAGGTCACCAACTACGACGATGTCGAATCCGATCCGGGACATGCTCTTGTGGTGGGCCTGGACGAATCGGGTGCGGTGCAGGTGGATGCCCATCATGTGGGCAGATGGCGGTTCGTGACGTTGCGGCGGTCGGTGGACAACGCGCGCGATATCGCCGATCTCGGACTGAACCTCGAACTGCTGCCCGACAAGGAGCGCACGGTGGTGCGTCTGGGGCTCACCGGCACGCTCAGCGTGACCGATAACGCCGTGCTGGAAGAGTGCTTGGACAAGTACACGCGGCTTTTCGCCAGCATGCGGATGTGGGAGCGGCATACCGATATTGCGGTGGTGCCCGCCGATGGAGAGTTCAGTGACCTCGGTGTCGGTGGTTTCGCTGAGTCCGCGATCGCCGAGCTGAAGGAGATGGCGGCCGCGGGCGGGTCGTCGTCGGCGGATGCCCAGGGCGCCCTGTCGCTGTTACTGCGCCTCACGTCCAGTGCCGGGCGTGGCGGCTCGGCCAAGGGCGGCGCGGTGGCACGAGGGTCAGCGGCGTGAAGCTGCACCGCCTTTCGGTCACCAACTATCGCGGAATAGCTCATCGCGACATCACTTTTCCCGATCGCGGTGTTGTGGTGGTCAGCGGAGCGAATGAGATCGGCAAGACGTCCATGATCGAGGCGCTGGACCTGCTGATCGAATCCAAGGATCGTTCCACCAAGAAGGACGTCAAGCAGGTCAAGCCCACGTTTGCCGACGTAGGCTCCGAGATTGAAGCCGAGATCAGCTGTGGCCCCTATCGATTCGTGTATCGGAAGCGTTTTCACAAGCGCGCCGAGACGCATCTGACGGTCATCGAGCCACGCCGCGAACAGCTCTCCGGAGATGAGGCGCATCAGCGGGTGCTGGACATGCTGGATCAGTCCATCGACATGAACTTGTGGAAGGCGCAGCGGGTTCTGCAGTCGGCGGGTGCAGGTGTACTCGATCTGTCGTCGAGCGATGCGCTTACCCGCGCACTGGATCTTGCTGCCGGACAATCGGTTGCGCTGTCCGGTAGCGAGCCCGATTTGGTGGAGCGGATCGACGCCGAGTACGCGCTGTACTTCACCGCGACCGGGCGTCCCACCGGTGAATGGGCCAAGGCCGGTGTCCGGCTGACCGCCGCCGAGGATGCGCTTGCCGTCGCCAACGCGGCCGTGGCCGAGGTCGAGCAACAGGTTCGTGAGCACGACGAGCTGACTCGGGAGCTGGCCTCCGTCATTGCCGACCGTGCCGAGGTGAGTCGTCGGCTGGTTCCGTTGGAGCAGGCCTCTCAAGCCGTTTCGACCTTGATGCAACAACGCGATAACGCAGCCGTAGTCGCTGAGGCGGCGCAGGCCGCGGCGGTGGCAGCACAGACCAAACGTGACGAGCGGGCCCAACTGGTCGCGGATATCCAGGCCCGTCGCGCCGGAATCGATGGGCTCGCCGAGCAGGTGTCGGCCGCGAAGGAAGCGCACGCTGAAGCGCAACAGGTAGCAGAGGCGGCCGAGGTTGCCGCGGCCCGGATGGCCCAGGCGGTCGAGGCTACCCGTACTCAATTGCATTCGGCCCGCGACACTTTGGACCGCGCACTGGCCCGGGATGAGGTGGATGGACTGGCGGCCCGGGTGTCGCGTATCGACCTCGCTACCCGGCAGTTGACCACGGCCGGTGCGGAACTTTCGGCACTGGCCATCACCGCACAGACCCTTGGCGCTATCGAGGCCGCCGCGCGAACCGTGGGCATGGCAGAGGTGGCTCTGGACACCGCTTCGGCGCAGGTGGAGGTTCGCGCGCTCGCCGATGTCGACATCACCGTGGATGGCCGCCAGCTGCGGGTTGCGGCCGGGGAGCAATGGGCAAGTGCGGCCACCGATACCGTCGAGATCACCGCTCCCGGTGTGGCAGTCACCCGAATCATTCCGGGGGCCAACGCCGCGCAGCTGCGTGGAAACCTCGATGCGGCTCGCGAGGCGCTCACCGGCGCATTGGCGGCTGCTGGTGTAGCCGATGTCGGTGAGGCCCATAAGCAGCATGAGCGGCGGACCGAGCTGAATGCCGAACGCGACCGGTTGACGGCACTGCTCGATGGGCTGATGGGCTCCGAGAGCCTTGATGCACTGCGCGAGAAGCTGAGCCGCTTGCGCGAGTTGGCACCGGAGGCCGACGGTCTGTGGGATGCGATCGATCCGGCGCAGGCTCGCGCAGAGGTCGCCCGGTTGGTGGCCGAGGTGGAGCGCCTGCAGACTGAAGAGGTCACCCACCGCCACGCCACCCAGGTCGCCAATCAGAAACTTGCCGAGAAGTCCACCGAGGCAATGGTATTGCGAGAGAAGCAGGGCGCCCGCGCCGAAGAGTTGGCCGCCGTGGAGCAGCGCCTGGCCCAGGTTCGGGCATCGGCTTCCGACGATCTGCTCACCGAACGCCATGAGCAGGCGGTCCAAGCGGCAGACCTGACCGCTCGCCGCATCACCGATCTGATGGGTCAGTTGGCCGCGCTCGAGGCTGATCGGGTACGCGCCGAACTCGGCGAGGTCTCCGCGCGAGCACAGGGGCTGGATCAGCAGCACGAGTCGTTGCGTCATCGGCTACGCGATATCTCGGTGCGCCTGGAAGTGTTCGGCAGGCAGGGCCGTAAGGACCAGCTGGATGCCGCTGCTTCCGAGCGTGAATATGCGGCAACGGAATTCGCCCGGATCGGGGCGAAGGCCCGAGCCGTCGACACTCTGCGATCGGTGATGTTGCGGCATCGGGACGGCATGAGATTGCGTTATGTCGACCCATTCCGTGCGGAGCTGGAGCGGTTGGGGCGCATGGTCTTCGGCCCCACCTTCGAAGTGGACGTCGACAGCGATCTGAGTATTCGCAGCCGGACGCTAGAAGGCCGAACGGTGCCCTACGAGTCGCTATCGGGTGGCGCGAAGGAACAACTGGGCATCGTCGCGCGACTGGCGAGTGCCGCGTTGGTGGCTCCGCAGGATGCGGTGCCGGTCATCATCGATGACGCGCTGGGATTCACCGACAGCGACAGGCTGGAGCGCATGGGAGAGGTGTTCGGCGCGGTGGGCACGGAGGCGCAGGTGATCGTGCTGACCTGCAGCCCCGACCGTTATCACTCGGTCACCGGGGCGCAGCGAATCAGCCTGTCGGCCTGAGTGACTCGGCTGCCCCGATACCCCTCAAAATCGGTGCCTCTCAGAAATACGCGTTCGCCGGAAGCGGCGTGCCGTGCAGCAGGTTCTGGCCGATCACCCGGGCCTTGTAGTGCACCGGATTATGCAGGCTGATGGTCCGGATGTTCCGCCAGTGCCGGTCCAGATTTCGGCTCCGGCTGGAGGCGCTGGCACCACCCAGGTCCAGCAGCTTCGTTGCGGCGTCGAGTGCGACGGCATCGATGTGCACCTTGGCCTTGGCGACCGCCAGTTGGGCTTCCTCGGCGAGCTGCGCATCGGGAACTCCATCGCGCAAGGACGCGGTGGCGGCATCAATGGCATCGGCCGCGGCGAGAACCGTGGCCTCGGCCGCGAACGCGGTTGCGCTGAGTTCGCCCAGGGTGCGTTGCAACAACGGATCATCGACCGGACGTTCGGTGAGAGCATGACTGAAGTTGCGCTGCCGGGAACGCAGCAGTGCCGCACCGTCATCTACGACTGACCGCAGCACTCCGGCGACAATCGCCAGGATGTAGAGCTGCAACGACGCATACTGCGTGGTGGGCACCGGGGCCGCGTCATACGGTGTGTCGGAAAGGATTTCGTTGCCAGCGACATCGACCTGAGTAAAGATCGTGGTGCCCGTACCAGTGCGTCGCTGGCCGAATCCATCCCAGTCGTCCACCAGCCGCACCCCGTCGCGATCGCCGGGGACGATGACCGATGCGATCGAATCGTGGTCGGTGGTTGCGGTGACCGTCAGGTAGTCCGCGAACAAGGTCCCGGTGCTGTAGAACTTCTCGCCATTCAACCGATATCCATCACCGGCCGGCAGTAGACGGGTGTTGAACACCAGACTTCCGACGGCCAAAGTCCCCTTCTCGCTGAATGCATTGGCGAACAGGTTGCCTTCGTTCACCTTCGTCAGCCAGGCGGCCGACGTGGGATCGGAAAGCGTGCGCAGCCGTTCCTCGACGAACCAGAAGTGAGTGCGGAAGATGTGCGCGACGATGGGGTCGGCCTGCGCGATATCGATGATGGTGGAAAAGAGTTGCCGCACAGAAAGTCCTGCGCCGCCCAGTTCTACCGGGATACGCAGCCGACCGATCCCTGCCTCCTTGAGCAGCCGAACCTGGTCAAAGGGATTCTCGTCGTCAAGGTCACGTTCTCGTGCCCCGTCGGCGACCTGGGTGAGCAGATTCCGGTAGGTCTCGGTGCCGGGCAGTGCGCGGATTTCGAGGACTGACGGAGCGGAGGTCATATCTTCGTTGTACGCAGCATGCCCATTGGCGGCATCGCTTTGAATCACCCAGAACCGAAGCGGCAATATGGGTCACGATGATTCGCATAGTTCATTCGTGGTTTCCATGCTTTCGCTGGCTCACCCTGGTGTGTGCTTTGACGATCGCGTGCCTGCTGTTGTTCACACCCGGCAGCGCAGTTCCGTCCGGACCGCCTGGGGCGGACAAGGTGGTGCATTTTCTGATTTTCGGGATGTTGGCGGTGTCCTCGCGATTCGCAAGGATCGACGAGAAGTTCACACTGGCCTGGGTTCTGACCTTCGCTGCGTGTTCAGAGGTTATTCAGGCACTGTGGGTTCCGCGCCGGGACGGAAGTCTGCTTGATGTGCTTGCCGATGCGGTCGGCATGCTTACGGGACTCTGGCTGTGGCAGAAGATTCGTCCTGCGCACCGGCGGCAGTCGGCTTCGGAATGACGGTCGTGACGCTGCCGGTGTGAGCCAGCCCGCTGGTGACCAGGTCTAGCTGGCGCAACGCGCGATTGAGGGCCGCCTGCGCATCGGCATCGGTGGGGTGATCGGTGTCCACCAGCATGCCGATGGTGTTGAGAATCGAGCCGGCGATGAGTTCGGCAGCGATCTCGAGATCTTCGGTGGTGTGGTGGTTCGTTGCGGGATTGCGCGCGAGCTCGACCACGACATCGTTGGTGAGCATGCGCATCTCGTTGTTGATGGCACGTCGAACCTGCGGCGAGCCGCCATGACGTTCACGCACCAGAAACCGGAAGTTGTTCGCATGCTCGCTCACCCGGTCGACCATGAGTCCGAGAATTTTGGCAGGGTTGTCACTGCCCACCTCGCGCCGGGCCTGACGGAAGGTGTCACGAAGCGCACGAACGCTCTCTTCGGCCAGGACCGTGCCCAGGTCCTCCATCGATTCGAAATGCCGATAGAACGCCGTGGGAACCAAACCCGCGGATTTGGCCACCTCGCGCAGGCTCACGGCGGCGAAGCCACGCACCTTGAGCAGATCCAAGGTCCCGTCGAGCAACGCGCGACGGGTATGCAGCTTCTTTTCAGCACGACTATGTCGCATGCCTGTCAGTGTACGGTCGTGCTCTTATCGATTGGCTTCTTTTGTTCGAAACCGTGTTGAGGCCTGGTATTGACAGGTTCATCTACGTTACGCACACTGATCTCAGTGCACGATTGTTCACTATTTGGCCACCGAATTCGAAGGGGCAGTGCAGCATGGTGGGACCTGTAGAGCGCAACGTCAACGTCGTCCAGGAGGTCGTGGAGTCGGTCGGGTCTCGTGTCGGCCGGATCATCCGCATCATCACGCGGACGGTGGGAGAAGTTGGGCAGGAGCTGAGCGGCGTTGTGGCCGACGGGTTCGAAATCGCGGAAGCCAACAAGAGGGCCCGAGCTGACCATGAGCGCTGGGGTGCTTCGGCGGATACAGATCTGGACGACGCCGCCGACGACGATGCCGAGGAAGGCGAACTCGTCGACCTCGACGATGAGGGCCACGACGATGACACTGCCGATGCGGGGGCCGACGACGAGAACGACGCCGTGGTGGAAGAGGTGACTTCCGAATCAGAGGTTGACGAGGCGCGCGACGGCGTCTCCGAGCAGGAAAGGGTCTAACCGTGTCGGCTCCAGCGTTGCAGCCAGAACCCCTTTCCGCGCCGGTCGCCACGGCGGCCCGTGAATGTCCGGTCAACCACGACCTCTATCCGGGCGGGCCGACCTTCCTCCGGTGGCATAACACCAAGGTCGGCTATCTGAAGTCGTGGCGTCTCGCACTCGGGGCGGTCTGGTCCACCTACCGACACACCATCTCCGAGTACCTCGCCAACCTGCCCGGGCAGGACGACGTCATCGTTGCGCGGGCGCCCATGCGTAAGACGGTGATTGTCCGCAATCCGGAACTGGCCCGTCATGTGCTGGTGGCTAATCAGGACAATTACATCAAGAGTGCCGAATACGATCTCCTGGCAGTCGGTTTCGGCCGCGGGCTGGTGACCGATCTCAACGAGGGACTCTGGAACCGAAATCGTCGGCTGGTGCAGCCGATCTTCGCCAAGCGCCAGGTCGACCTGTTCGCTCCACAGATGGCGGAGGCCAGCGCGCGCACCCTCGCTCGATGGGACGAGCTGTATTCCCAGGGGAAGGCGGTCGATGTCACCGCCGAGATGAACTACCTGACCATGGATATCGTCGCGCAAACGATGTTCGGTATCGATCTGTCCGGCGACATGGCCGAGAGGATGCGGATCAACTTCGCACGCCTGCTGAAGCTCTTCGGCGTGGGCTACATCGTGGGGGCGGCCCCACCGCTGCGCTGGTTCGTGGACAAGCTTGCCACCCACGGCCCTGACGAGTTGGCTTCACACACCCCGCGGTTGGCCATACGCGCGTTGCGTATCGGCGCGTCGGTGGCCGCTCCGCGGACCATGAAGGGTCTGCGCTGGGTTGAGCGCACCATCGATCAGCTCATCGCCGATCATCACTCCGGCCGGATCACCAGGCAGGACAACTTGTTGGCGCTGTTGATGGCCGCCGAAGATCCCGAAACGGGTGCCAGGTACACGGATCTGGAAATCCGCGATGAACTGATGACCTTCCTCGGTGCGGGCTTTGAGACCACCGCTGCCGCGCTCGCGTGGACCTGGTATCTGTTGTCCCGCAATCCCGATGCGCGCGCGAAACTCGGCGAAGAGGTCGATCGGGTGCTCGGTGGACGGTTACCCACCGCTGCGGATGTCGACAATCTGCCATGGACCGCCGCGGTACTGAATGAGGCGATGCGGGTGTACCCGCCGATTTTGGGATTGGCGCGTGCCGCGAAGGCCGATGATGTGCTGGGTGATTACCCGATTCCGGCCGGTACCACCGTCACCGTGTTGATCGACAGCATCCACCACAACGAGCGAGTGTGGGAGAACGCCAGGACCTTCGATCCCGCACGGTTCCTCAAGGAGAACCTGCAGCCCGAACAGCGCAAGGCGCACATGCCGTTTGGAGCGGGCAAGCGCATGTGTATCGCCTCAGGCTTCGCGAACCTGGAAGCCATCATCGGTATCGCGTCGCTGGCCCAGAAATACGAGCTGGAAATGGTGCCGGGTCAGAAGCCGCGCCGCGAAGTGACCTTCACCGGAGGACCCGAGGGCGAGATCCTCATGCAGCTGCGTAAACGGCATCCCTGAGGCGGAGCCGCGCAGACTTGCCCGAGGGCGTCAGCGGCGACGCACCGTCATGAGCCCGTTGTTCTTCGGGCACGAGGCGACCCCGCGTGAGTGCCACTTTTCGTTGGGCTCCGTTGTGGTTTCAATGGTGAAGTGCCGCAACACGGTCCGCAGGACGATGTCCATCTCCATGTTGGCGAAGGCCGCGCCGACGCAGCGCCGGGTCCCGCCGCCATAGGGAACCCACGAGTTGCCGGGTTTGGCGTCGGTGAAGCGTTCCGGGTCGAAACGCTCGGGGTTGGGGAAAGCGGCCGGGTCGTCATGCATCAAATTGATGCTCACCACCAGGGAGTGGCCCTGGGGGATTCGGTAGGGCCCGATATCGACGTAGGGCGCCAGCACGTGACGCCCCGCGAAATCGATGACCGGCCGACTGCGTTGTACCTCAAGGATTGTCGCCTGGCGGTATTCGTTGTTCTCGGTCTGTGCCTCCTCGGCCAGGCGCGACAGCACCTGTGGGTGACGGGTGATCCGTTCGAAGGCCCACGCCAGAGTGGTGGCGGTGGTCTCGTGACCGGCTGCCAGCAGAGTGAGTAGCTCGTCGGAGACATCGCTGCGCGACATGGTGGTGCCGTCGTCGTAGGTGGACCGCAACAGCAGGGCGAGGATGTCGGTGCGGTCCTCGAAATCTGGTGCGGCGAGAGCCTTGTCGATGAGAAGTGCGATCACCTCGTCATAACGCGCACGGTAGGCCTTCAATCGGCCCCACGGACTGAACCGCCCATAGACTCGTTTCGGCTGCGGTACCCGAGTGGTCAGAGACGCCAGTACCACCCACGGTGGAATCAGCTCGCGTAGCACGTTCAGCTCGGCTCCGTCGGCGCCGAAGACCGCGCGCAAGATGGCGTTGAGGGTTATCCGCATCATCGGTTCCATGGTCTGGAACTGCTGCCCCTCGGGCCATGACGCGCATTCGCGCAGCGTCTCTTCCTCGATGATCTGCTCGTACTGAATCATGGCCTTGCCGTGGAACTTTGGTGCGAGCAGCTTGCGGCGATGCCGGTGTTCGTTGCGCTCCAAGGCGAAGACCGACCCGGGTCCGAGCTGCTGGCTCAGATTGGGCTGGATGTTGCCCAGAATCTCGGTGCTGGTGGTGAACACCTGCCGGGTGAGATCCGGGTCCGCCACCACGACCGTGTATCCGAATTTGGGGATGTTGATCGTGTAGACCTTGCCGTACTTCTTGGCCAGTCTGCTGGTGGTCCATCGCCGGGAGGCTACGAAGGCGATGCCCTGGGCCAGCTTGGGAAGTGCAACGAGCGGGGGAGCGGTCGGCTCGGGCGTATCGGCTTCTCGGTCGATGGTTGAGGCTTCGGTCACGTCACCCTCCACGGCGTTGTGGTGTTAGTAGACATGTGTCTTATAGCACAGCCTACATCTGTCATATCGGTCACACCAGAGGGAATCGCGGGAGATTTCACCGGCGGGTCGACTTGACAGGGGTAACTCTGGCACCATGTATCTCGTCTGTCGCAGGAGTCACTGAGACTTGGAGGGCGCATTGATCACTCGATGGGCGACCATCTGGGTCGTCGGTGCCGTTCTCGCGCTGTGCACTCCCGGGGCCGCGAGCGCCGAGCCCATGGCGGCGGGTAAGGACTTCTCGAAGCCCGCGGTCGTCATCCTTGGGTACGGCCTCAAGCCCGATGGCTCGATGCGGGACAAGCTGTATCAGCGGGTAGCGACGGGCAGGGCGATCGCCAATATGTTCCCGAACTCGTTCATCATCGTGACCGGAGGTAATCCGCAAAACGGTGTGTCAGAGGCCGAGCAGATGCGCAACATGCTTGTCGGCCTTGGGTATCCATCCGACCGCATCGTTGTGGAACCCCGGGCCAACAGCACGGTGCAGAATGCGCAGTTCTCGGTGCCGCTGGCCAAGCAGGCCGGCGCCTCGGGAATCATTCTGGTGACCAACTCGACCCATCAACAGCGCGCAGATCGGAACTTCACCGACGCGGGCGGCAACGTGCTGGCCACCGCGAGCTTCCCCGATGGCGATGCGCCGACCAACATCGGGCAGTTCATGCGCGACATCATCAGCCCGTTCCGCTGACGACTGCGGACAACTATGGGACGACCACAGTTCGCCTGAAGGGAATGAACCCGGCAGAATCGGTGGTTGACCGATCAGGGCGCTCATCGATGTGCGCATCTAGCCGCATACCGCACAGGAGCCCTATTCATGACTGCCGTTGTCGATTCACGCGTGCAGCCCGAGTCGCCGGTGTCACCACGCATTCGCCGAGGCGCGATTCTGGCACTTGCCATAGGTGGATTCGGGATCGGGACAACCGAATTCGTGGCGATGGGACTGCTGCCCAACATCGCGCACGGCTTCCACGTCACCGAGCCTGAGGCCGGGCACGTCATCAGCGCCTATGCGCTGGGTGTGGTCGTGGGTGCACCGATCATCGCGGCACTCACCGCCCGGGCCTCGCGTCGGACCCTGCTCATCGCGCTCATGATCGCGTTCACGATCGGCAATGCGGCCACCGTCTTCGCGCCGGGGTACGCCGCGCTGATCGCGTCCAGGTTCGTCGCCGGGCTGCCGCACGGTGCGTACTTCGGCGTCGCGGCGCTGGTGGCGGCACACCTTGCCGGCCCAGGGGAACGCGCCAAGGCCGTGGGGCAGACCATGCTGGGTTTGTCGGTGGCCAATGTCGTGGGTGTTCCGGTGGCCACCTGGCTCGGCAACACGGTGGGCTGGCGTTCGGCCTTTGCCGTCGTCGCGGTCATCGGCGTGGTCACGGTCGCGGCGTTGTTGCGGTTCTTGCCAGGGCTGACGGATATGAAGATCACGAATCCGCTGACGGAGCTCAGCGCGCTGCGTCGCGCTCAGGTGTGGTTCACCCTGCTCATCGGCATCGTGGGCTTCGGCGGCATGTTCGCCTTCTACACCTACATCAGCACCACACTCACCAGCGTCTCCGGACTATCGAGGGCCCTCGTCCCGCTGGCATTGGCGCTCTACGGCATCGGCATGGTCACCGGAAACGTGCTGGGTGGCTGGATGGCGGACCGCAGTGTGGTCAGGGCCATCGCCATTGGTCTGGTGCTGGTGGCCGTGATGCTGGTGATTTTCGCGGCGGTATCCCGAAATCCTTGGGCCGCACTGGTGCTGGTGTTCGCCGTGGGAGTCGCCGGAACGTCACTGGTGCCCGCTCTGCAGACCCGATTGATGGATGTGGCAGATGACGCGCAGACGTTGGCCGCCGCGCTGAATCACTCGGCGCTCAATATCGCCAATGCCGGCGGCGCCTGGCTCGGGGGCCTGGTCATCACCGCTGGGTATGGCTACCGCGCCCCTTCTCTGGTCGGCGCGGCGCTGGCGGTCGCGGGGCTCCTAGTACTCGCGTTATCGCTGTTGTACGCGCGGCGCCGCCCACTCACGCCGTCAGTGGCCTGAGTCGATCAGTGGGGGATGCCGCCCGGCGCCATCGTCGGGGGCGCGATTGTCGGCGGCGGCATGAAGCACGGCGGGACCCCCGGCGCGTACGGAGGAACGCATGGTTGGGGGAAACACTGCTGCCCGTTCCATCCTGATGGCTGGTTGAACGGGCAGACCGGAATCGGATCGGCGTTCGCCACCGGCGCCCAGCACAGCGTCAATGCCAGACCAATCAGACCGAACACTGCTTTCTGGCGCACGAAGTCAATTCTATTGGCATAGCCTTTTCCCATGGCTGGGAGTGGCAAAGCAGGGTCTGCGGGCAAGGAGTCGGTCTGGGCGAGGTGGCGCGGTCGCGTGATCGCGGTCATTGCGTTGTTGTTGACCTTGGTTGCCGTGTACTTCGCGCTGTCGGCTTTCATCCCGCGGTGGTGGGCACAACGCATCGCCGATATGTCCGGTCACGGCAGTTTCACCAAGGGGATCGGCAGCGGGCTCACGCTCGGTCTGCTGTGCACCGGAATACCGCTGTTGCTCGCGCTGTGGGCATTCATGATACGGGGTCGCCGGGGTGGGACGTTCTTCGCCGGGGTGCTGACGCTGCTCGCCGTCATTGTCGCGGTGCCCAACCTGATGACCCTGACGATCGTGTTCGGCACCAGTAATTCCGCACATGCCGGTGAGCGTGTGCTGGACGTCGAAGCGCCCGGATTCCGGGGAGCGACGGCCATCGGGGCGACCGTGGCGCTGTTGATCTTCCTGCTCGTCACGTTCTTCGTGGTGCGCAACTGGCGCCGCCGGGTGAAGGTGGAGAAGCAGCAGGTTCGTGAGGCTGCCGCCGCCGCGGCGGAAAGTCCCGCGGCCGAATAATTGTGTGTGCCCTCGGCAGGAATCGAACCTGCGGCCTTCTGCTCCGGAGGCAGACGCTCTATCCCCTGAGCTACGAGGGCATCAGGGCTTGGAAAGACTAGCGGGGACAGCCTAGCGCATCCCAACCGGCATCCCGACCACCGTTTCGGTCGCGGGTAAAGGATTCGGGGCCTGGATACCCGAGCCCATAGGATGATCGCCGTGACTCCCGCCGACCTCGCCGACCTGCTACGTTCCACCGCTACCACGGTGCTGGACGAGCGAGGTCTGGACACGTCGGCGCTACCGGACACCGTGACCGTCGAACGCCCCCGTAACCCCGAGCACGGTGACTACGCCACCAACGTGGCCCTGCAGGTCGCCAAGAAGGTCGGCGTCGCCCCGCGTGACCTGGCCACCTGGCTCGTCGAAGCCCTCGTCGCCAACGACGCGATCGCTGCCGCGGAGATTGCCGGACCCGGGTTCGTGAACCTGCGGATCGCCGCCGACGCGCAGGGCACCATCGTCGCGAATATCTTGGACGCGGGCGAGAACTACGGCAATTCCGACGCGCAGGGCACGCACACCATCAACTTGGAGTTCGTCTCGGCCAACCCGACGGGGCCGATTCACATCGGAGGCACCCGGTGGGCTGCGGTCGGCGACGCGCTGGGCCGCCTGCTGGCCCGCCAGGGCGCCAAGGTCACCCGCGAGTACTACTTCAACGACCATGGCGCGCAGATCGACCGGTTTGTCCGCTCGCTCATCGCCTCGGCCGAGGGCAAGGAAGCTCCCGAGGACGGGTACGCCGGCGATTACATCGCCGATATCGCCAAGCAGGTCCTTACTCGGCGTCCCGATGCGCTCGCGCTGCCGGAGACCGAGGCTGCCGAAGTCTTTCGGGAAATCGGCGTGGACCTGATGTTCACGCACATCAAGAAGTCGCTGCACGAATTCGGCACGGACTTCGACGTTTTCACCCATGAGGACTCGATGCACACCTCGGGTCGGGTGCAGGAGGCCATCGCGCAGCTGCGTAAGACCGGCAACATCTACGAGAAGGATGGCGCGTCCTGGTTGCGTTCGAGCAACTTCGGTGATGACAAGGACCGCGTTGTCATCAAGAGTGATGGCAATCCTGCGTACATCGCCGGTGACATCGCCTACTACCTCGACAAGCGCGAGCGCGGCTTCGACCTGTGCATCTACATGCTCGGTGCCGATCACCACGGGTACATCGCACGCCTGAAAGCCGTTGCGGCGGCGTTGGGTTACGACGCCGACAGCGTTGAGGTGCTCATCGGTCAGATGGTCAACCTGGTGCGCGACGGTCAGCCGGTGCGGATGTCCAAGCGCGCGGGCACCGTGATCACTCTCGATGACCTGGTCGACGCCATCGGAGTCGATGCCGCGCGCTACGCGTTGATCCGGTCCTCGGTGGACACCTCGATCGATATCGATCTGCAGCTGTGGGCCTCCGCGTCTAGCGAGAACCCGGTCTATTACGTGCAATACGCGCACGCACGGCTCTGTGCACTGGCGCGCAATGCCGCGGATCTGGGCCTGCGGCACTCGACCGATCATCTCGAACTGCTCACCCATGAGAAGGAGGGTGCGCTGATCCGGGGGCTCGGCGAGTTCGGCCGCATTCTGCAAAACGCTGCGGTGCTGCGTGAACCGCACCGCGTCGCACGGTATTTGGAAGACATCGCCGGTGATTACCACCGGTTCTACGACTCGTGCCGGGTGCTCCCGCAAGGTGACGAAACACCGGGGGATCTGCACGCGGCACGCCTAGCGTTATGCCTTGCCACCCGGCAGGTCATCGCCAACGGCCTGGACATTCTCGGCGTGAGCGCACCGGAGCGGATGTGAGCGCACACCCGGCAGGCCCCCGCCACGCAGAAGGGGAACAGCACACCGCCATGAGCAGCGCACCTCCGGTCAACCCGACCGAATTGGCACCGAACGTATGGCCCCGCAATGCGTCTCGCGGCGCCAACGGCGAGGTGACCCTCGCGGGTCTCACCGTCTCCGAGCTCGCCGAGGAGTACGGCACGCCGCTTTTTGTCATCGACGAGGACGATTTCCGATCGCGCTGCCGCGACATGGCCGCGGCGTTCGGCGGCGCTGCGCGCGTGCACTACGCCTCGAAGGCGTTCCTGTGCACCGAGATCGCGCGGTGGATCAAGGATGAGGGGCTGGGCCTGGACGTCTGCTCAGCGGGCGAGCTGGCCATCGCGCTGCGCGCCGAGTTCCCTCCGGCGCGAATCGCGTTGCACGGTAATAACAAATCCGAGGCGGAGCTCGCCCAGGCGGTGCAGGTGGGCGTCGGACACATCGTCGTCGATTCGATGATCGAGATCGAGAGACTGGACGCGATCGCGGGCAGCGCCGGTGTGGTGCAAGACGTTCTGGTGCGTGTCACCGTCGGTGTCGAGGCGCACACCCATGAGTTCATCTCCACCGCGCATGAGGACCAGAAGTTCGGGTTGTCCCTGGCCGGTGGGCAGGCACTGGAGGCCGTGCGACGTGTCTTCGCCACCGACAACCTGCGACTCGTGGGACTGCACAGCCACATCGGTTCGCAGATCTTCGATGTCGACGGGTTTGAGGTCGCCGCGCACCGGGTGATCGGGCTGCTGCGTGAGGTGGTCGCCGAGTTCGGTACCGAGAAGACCGCGCAGCTCAACATCATCGACCTCGGCGGCGGCCTCGGCATCAGTTATGTGCCGTCCGACGATCCGCCCCCCATCGAGGATCTGGCGGCCAAGCTCGGCGTGATCGTGCGCACCGAGTCGGCACTGGCGGGCCTGCCCGAGCCGCGTTTGGTGATCGAGCCCGGCCGGGCCATCGCCGGTCCCGGCACCGTGACGCTGTACCGCGTGGGCACCACCAAGGACGTGATCCTGTCCAACGGGCAGCGGCGGTACGTGAGCGTCGACGGCGGGATGAGCGACAACATCCGCACCTCGCTGTATCAGGCCGAGTACCACCCGCAGCTGGTTTCCCGCGATAGTGACGTCGCGCCGGTGCTGTCCCGGGTGGTGGGAAAGCACTGCGAAAGCGGCGATATCGTGGTCAGGGACGCGTGGTTGCCCGAGGACGTGGCTCCCGGCGACCTGGTGGCGGTCGCCGCGACCGGTGCGTACTGCTACTCGATGTCCAGCCGGTACAACCTGCTGACCCGTCCGGCGGTTATCGCCGTCAAGGACGGCAAGGCGCGACTGATCCTGCGGCGTGAGACCGTCGAGGATTTGGTGAGTTTGGAGGTAAGTGAATGAGTGACGCGATAGGCGTAGCGATCCTGGGCCTGGGCAACGTCGGCAGCGAAGTAGCGCGGATCATCGAGAGCAGCGCGAGTGACCTCGCCGCCCGCATCGGTGCGCCGCTGGAGATTCGCGGTATCGGTGTGCGCCGTGTGGCCGATGACCGCGGTGTCCCGGTCGAGCTGCTCACCGACGATATCGACGCGCTGGTTTCGCGAGACGACGTCGACATCGTCGTCGAGCTCATGGGTCCGGTGGAACCCGCACGGCGTGGCATTCTGGGTGCACTCAATGCGGGCAAGTCGGTGGTGACCGCCAACAAGGCGCTTCTGGCCCAGTCTGCCGGTGAGCTCGCCGAAGCTGCCGAGAAGGCAAGGGTTGACCTCTATTTCGAGGCGGCCGTGGCCGGCGCCATTCCCGTCATCCGGCCCTTGACCCAGTCGCTGGCTGGCGATTCGGTGATTCGGGTGTCCGGCATCGTCAACGGCACCACCAACTACATCCTGTCTGCCATGGACACCACAGGTGCCGGTTATGACACCGCACTTGCCGAGGCAGGGGAGCTCGGATACGCCGAGGCCGATCCGACCGCCGATGTCGAGGGCTACGACGCTGCGGCCAAGGCCGCTATTCTCGCGTCGATCGCCTTCCACACCCGGGTCAGTGCCGACGACGTATACCGCGAGGGCATCACGAAGATCAGTGCCGACGACTTCGAGTCGGCGCGCGCCCTGCAGTGCACGATCAAGCTGCTGTCTATCTGTGAACGGCTTACGGACGCCGATGGAACCCAACGAGTTTCGGCGCGGGTGTACCCGGCCCTGGTGCCGTTGACCCATCCGCTCGCGAGCGTCAACGGCGCGTTCAACGCGGTCTTCGTCGAGGCTGAGGCCGCCGGGGAACTCATGTTCTACGGCCAGGGCGCCGGCGGTGCGCCGACCGCATCTGCCGTGCTCGGCGATTTGGTGATGGCGGCGCGCAACCGAGTGCAGGGCGGACGCGGACCGCGGGCGTCTCGGTACGCGCAGCTGCCCATTGCGCCGATCGGTCTCATCCCGACCCGGTACTACGTGCGCATGCGCGTAGCCGACAAGCCCGGTGTGCTGGCCACCGTTGCCGCCGAGTTCTCCAAGCGCGAAGTCAGTATCGCCACCGTCCGGCAGGAGGGCGAGGTCGACGAGACGGGCGCCCGTCTGGTGGTGCTCACCCACAAGGCCACCGATGCTGCGCTCTCGGAAACCGTTGCTGCACTTGCCGACCTCGACGTGGTGTTGGGCGTCGCGAGTGTCATCCGGCTGGAAGGAACACAAGAGTGACCGTTCATACCCCTTGGCCCGGCCTCATCGCGGCATACCGGGACCGCCTCCCGATCGGGGAGAACTGGCAGCCCGTGACGCTGCGTGAGGGTGGCACTCCGCTGCTTCCCGCGAAGCGGCTGTCCGAGCTCACCGGTTGCACCGTGCACCTGAAGGTCGAAGGCCTCAACCCCACCGGATCGTTCAAGGACCGCGGGATGACCATGGCGGTGACCGACGCGCTGGCCCGTGGCCAGCGTGCGGTGCTGTGCGCCTCGACCGGGAACACCTCGGCCTCCGCCGCCGCCTACGCCGCCAAGGCGGGTATCACGTGTGCGGTGCTGATCCCGCAGGGCAAGATCGCGATGGGCAAGCTGGCCCAAGCCGTAATCCACGGTGCGCGGATCATCCAGGTGGACGGCAACTTTGACGACTGTCTGGAGCTGGCGCGCAAGACCACCGCGGACTATCCGACCATCGCCCTGGTGAACTCCGTGAACCCGGTGCGCATCGAGGGACAGAAGACTGCGGCCTTCGAGATCATGGATGCCCTCGGCACCGCCCCCGATATTCACGCGCTGCCGGTCGGCAATGCGGGAAACATCACCGCCTACTGGCGCGGTTACAACGAGTACCACCGTGACGGTCTGTCGGACCGCCTGCCCAAGATGCTGGGTGCGCAGGCTGCGGGTGCGGCGCCGTTGGTCAACGGGGCGCCGGTTGCCAATCCGGAGACGATCGCCACTGCCATCCGGATCGGATCGCCGGCGTCGTGGTCGGGGGCTGTTGCCGCACAACAGGAATCCGGCGGTAAGTTCCTGGCCGTCACCGATGACGAGATTCTCAGCGCCTACCGGCTGGTCGCCTCCAGCGAGGGCGTTTTTGTAGAGCCCGCATCGGCGGCAAGCATTGCCGGTCTGCTGAAATCGGTTGCCGACGGCTGGGTTCCGAAGGGTTCCACCGTGGTCTGCACCGTGACCGGGAACGGCCTGAAGGATCCCGATAACGCCCTGAACGGCATGCCCGAGGTGACTCCCATTCCGGTGCAGGCGAGCGCGGTCGCCGAGGCGCTGGAACTCGCGTGAACCAAGTCCTGCCCGCGGGGCTGATCACCACCGTCGTGGTGCCGGCGTCGAGCGCAAACCTGGGCCCGGGTTTCGACAGCCTCGGCATCGCGCTGTCGCTGTACGACGAGATCGAGGTCAGTACAACCGAATCTGGTCTCAAGGTGGCCGTCGAAGGTCAGGGTGCCGGTGAGGTTCCGCTCGACGGCAGCCACCTCGTGGTGCGGGCGATCGAGCGCGGGCTCGCTGCCGGAGGAACTGCCGCCGCTGGCCTGATCGTTCAGTGCCGCAACAAGATTCCACACTCGCGGGGTTTGGGTTCATCGGCCGCGGCAGCAGTTGCCGGCCTGGCTGTCGCCAACGGACTACTTGCCAAGGCCGGCCGGCCGCTGCTCTCCGATGAGGTGCTGGTGCAGTTGGCCTCGGAATTCGAGGGGCATCCCGATAATGCGGCGGCCAGCGTGCTCGGGGGAGCCGTGGTCTCCTGGTCGGAGACCGCGGGTGCGGCCCCTGTCTATGCGGCCACCCGGCTGGATGTGCACCCCGATATCAGAATTGTTGCCGCGATCCCGGAGGAACAGTCCTCCACCGCGCACACGCGTGTATTGCTGCCAGAGTCGGTCACCCATGTAGACGCGAGGTTCAATATTAGCCGAGCGGCGCTGCTCACCGTCGCGCTGACCGTGCGGCCGGATCTGCTGATGACGGCCACCGAAGACCGCCTACATCAGCCGCAGCGCGCCTCCGCGATGCCGGCGTCTGCGGAGGTGCTCGGATACCTGCGCAGTCAGGGGGTTGCGGCGGTTCTTTCCGGGGCTGGACCTGCGGTGTTGGCCCTGACCACCGGTGATATCCCTGATGTCGCGGTGAAATACGCTGAAGATCAAGGTTTCTCGCTGGCGACGATGTCCGTATCGGCGGGCGTGTCGATTCGATAGCCGACGTTATGGCTGGTGAGCGGGGGACTCGCCGGGGGGTGCTGGTTGCTTGATACCCACCAGGGGGTTATCCTCGGTATCAGTCCCAGCAATTGCAGCTTCTGCGCACCTGCGCCGAGAACGAGGACGATCACAAATTCTCCTAGTTCTTTCCGATGTCTCCGTCGTCCTAGACAGGCGACGATATTGGGCAAGGTCGATGGTCAGCTGCCATTTCTCAGGACCTCGCGTGGCCCTATCTGTGTGGGCCCGCAGCATGAACTTCGCGGCCAGCAACCTGACTGGCCGAAGTGAGACCCTCGCCCCATATTTGGCGGGGGAAGGAAAGGAAATCCGTGACCGATACGGACCTCATCGCGACCGAAGCCGCCCCGGAAGCCCCCGAGGCGCCCGCCACAGCCTCCTCTGATCGCTCCAACAAGGAGCGTCGGGGTGACGGACTGGGCGCGCTGTCGACGATGGTGTTGCCGGAGTTGCGTGCATTGGCCAGCCAAGTAGGCGTCAAGGGCACCTCCGGAATGCGTAAGGGCGATCTGATCGCTGCCATTCGCGAGCATCAGGGTGCGCTTGGCGCGTCGAAGAACAACAACCAGGCCAGCCAGGCCCAGCAGCCACAGGCCTCCGCGTCGGCTGAGGTGGAGCAGAAGGAACCGGCACAGAAGGAGCCGGCCCGGAACGACCAGAGCGAATCCGCTCGATCCGAGCCCACTCAGACCACACTCGATCTGCCCGCCGAGGCGCCGAAGTCCGCTCCGGAAGCCGACTCCGGTGAGGGCAAGGACGCCGAGACCTCCGGCGCGCCTCGTGAGGGCCGCGGCGAGCGGCGTCGCAACCAGAACCAGAACGCCGAGGGCGAGCGCAAGCAGCAGAACGGTGGCCGGGGGAACTCAGAGAACTCTGAGAACTCGGGGCGTGAGGGTGGCTCGGGGAGCCAGAACTCGGACAATCAGAACCAGGACAACAACCAGAACCAGGGCAACCGTGGCGATGACGGTGAGGGCCGGGGCCGCCGTGGTCGCCGTACCCGCGAACGCCGTCGTGGCCGCGATCGCAACACCAACGAGGGTGGTGAGACCGAGCTGCGCGAGGACGATGTCGTCCAGCCCGTGGCCGGCATTCTGGATGTGCTCGACAACTACGCGTTCGTCCGGACGTCCGGATATCTGGCCGGGCCAAACGATGTGTACGTCTCGATGAACCTCGTCCGCAAGAACGGGCTGCGCCGCGGCGATGCCATCACCGGTGCCGTGCGGGTACCCCGCGACCCGGATGCCGGGAATCAGAACCAGCGCCAGAAGTTCAACCCGCTGGTGCGCCTCGATTCCGTGAACGGTGGCCCGGTTGAGGACGCCAAGAAGCGTCCCGACTTCACCAAGCTGACCCCGCTGTACCCGAATCAGCGGCTGCGGCTGGAAACCACCACCGAGAAGCTGACGACTCGTGTGATCGACCTGATCATGCCGATCGGCAAGGGGCAGCGCGCGCTGATCGTGTCTCCGCCGAAGGCCGGTAAGACCACGATCATGCAGAACATCGCCAACGCGATCTCTGCCAACAACCCCGAGTGCCATCTGATGGTGGTGCTGGTCGACGAACGGCCCGAAGAGGTCACCGACATGCAGCGCTCGGTCAAGGGTGAGGTCATCGCCTCCACCTTCGATCGCCCGCCGTCAGACCACACTCAGGCTGCCGAGCTCGCCATCGAGCGTGCCAAGCGTCTCGTGGAACAGGGCAAGGACGTTGTGGTCTTGCTCGACTCCATCACCCGTCTGGGACGTGCCTACAACAACGCCTCGCCGGCTTCCGGCCGCATCCTGTCCGGTGGTGTCGACTCGACGGCGCTGTACCCGCCCAAGCGGTTCCTGGGCGCGGCGCGCAACATCGAGCACGGCGGCTCGTTGACCATCATCGCCACCGCGATGGTTGAGACCGGATCCACCGGTGACACGGTCATCTTCGAGGAGTTCAAGGGCACCGGTAACGCCGAGCTCAAGCTCGACCGCAAGATCGCCGAACGCCGGGTGTTCCCCGCCGTCGACGTCAACCCGTCGGGTACTCGCAAGGACGAGCTGCTGATGAGCGGCGACGAGTTCGCGATCGTGCACAAGCTGCGCCGCGTGCTCTCCGGCCTGGATTCGCATCAAGCCATCGACCTGCTGATGAGCCAGCTGCGCAAGACCAAGACCAACTACGAATTCCTGGTCCAGGTCTCCAAGAACACCCCGGGCTCCAACGGCGCTGACGAGCCGCAGTACAGCTAGAACCTGACGCGGTATCACCGGGTATCGGTGATACCGCGTCAGGTTCCTATGGCCGGGACCGCTGTGCCGAACCGCTAGCCGATCGACGCGAGCGGGATCCAGATACCGAAAAGCCAGAATCCCCAGGTCCGGAAACCGTCATCCCAGATGGGCTGTACCCGATATCCCCAGTAGTCGAAGGCCGCAGGGGGCGGGCCCCAACGATCTGGAAGCGGTCCGCGCCATTCCGCGCGAGGTGGTGGGGCCCAGCCCCACGGTGGACGCTGGTCGTAATGCCATGGGTTGTCGCGCCATTCCCGACGGTCATCGCGCCATCTGCGATCGTCCCGCCAGTCCTGGTCGCGATCGCGCCAATTGTCATTGCCGCGCCAGTTGCCGTTGTTCCGCCAACCGTCGTGGCCGCCCCAGTCATCGTCATCGTCGCCATGTGGGCGGTTGGGATGATCCTGGATGTAACCGGGTTGTCCTGGGGGCTGCGCGTACGCCGGAACGACGCCCAGTCCAAGCGCTCCCATTGTCAACGTGCCGACGATGACACCTTGGCTCACAACACTTTTCAGATTCACGTGCGACTCCTGTCCGATTATCTCGGCGGTTCGCCCCGACTCAACCGAAGTACCGATTTCCAACAGCTGCTCCGCGTTGGTTATGCCGCGGCTGCCGTTGTGGATATCGACAGGATGTCAATGCCCGTTACATGCCCGAGGTCGGGCGCGTATCAGGGCTGCGGAATGGACGGAATCTGCGGAATCGGCGGCGCCTGAGGGACGGGCGGTACACCGGTTCCCTGGGGGATCGGTGGGGCCTGGGGGATGGGCGGCGGTGCCGGAGGCGTGATGGGGTCGGCGTAGGCCAGCCCCGGTGCGCCGGCGAATGCGGCCAAACCCATCGCTGCCGCGGATGCGCTTGTGACGATCAATCTCTTGATGTTCATGCGTTTCCTTCCCGAATCGGCTTTCCTTCCCCAACGTACGCCGGGTTCAGAAATCGGGAATAGTGCGCAGGTCGGCGCCGTTTAGGTTCTACGTAACTGAGCTGGCATAATGGCCTCTCAGCCTTTTGAAGGGTTCCGGTTCACGCCCACAAGCGACCCGGCGACCACAACACGCAGAGGAAAAGCAATGAAATCGGGTATCCACCCCACCTACGTCGAGACCAACGTGGTCTGCGGCTGCGGCAACACCTTCAGCACCCGCAGCACCAAGGACAGCGGCCACATCGTGGTCGAGGTCTGCTCGCAGTGCCACCCCTTCTACACCGGTAAGCAGAAGATCCTGGACAGCGGCGGTCGCGTCGCCCGGTTCGAGGCCCGGTACGGCAAGCGCAAGGCCGCAGCCGACAAGTAGCTTCCTTGCCGACGCCCGGATTTGCCTTTGTGCAGTCCGGGCGTCGGTTTTTTGTATGACCCACTGCGGGTATGAACATTGGGAGGAGGGCGCATGAGCGAGACGCCGCTGATCGACGCGATGCTGGCCGAGCACGCTGAACTGGAGAAGCAACTGGCCGACCCGGCGTTGCACGCGGATCCTGGTGCGGCGCGCAAGGCCGGACGCCGGTTCGCGATGCTCTCGCCGATCGTCGCTACCCACCGCAAGCTGGTCTCCGCCCGGGATGATCTGGCCACCGCCCGTGAGTTGTCGGCGGACGATCCCTCGTTTGCCGACGAGGTGACCGAGCTGGAATCCTCGATCGCCGAGCTGGAGACGCAGCTCTCGGACATGCTCGCGCCCCGCGACCCCCATGACGGTGACGACATCCTCCTCGAAGTGAAATCTGGTGAGGGAGGCGAGGAGTCGGCGCTGTTCGCCGCCGACCTGGCCCGGATGTACATCCGGTACGCCGAGCGGCATGGCTGGAAGGTCACCGTTCTGGACGAGACCGAATCCGACCTCGGCGGCTACAAAGACGCCACCTTGGCCATCGCCAGCAAGGGAGATACCGCCGACGGCGTCTGGTCGCGGCTCAAGTTCGAAGGCGGTGTGCACCGCGTCCAGCGTGTGCCTGTCACCGAATCCCAAGGGCGCGTGCACACCTCGGCAGCCGGAGTGCTGGTCTATCCGGAGCCGGAAGAGGTAGAAGAAATCCAGATCGACGAGTCGGACCTTCGGATCGACGTCTATCGCTCCTCGGGCAAGGGTGGCCAGGGCGTCAACACCACCGACTCGGCGGTCCGCATCACGCACCTGCCGACCGGGATCGTGGTGACCTGCCAAAACGAGCGTTCTCAGCTGCAGAACAAGGCCCGCGCCATGCAGGTGCTGGCGGCGCGGCTGCAGGCGCTCGCCGAGGAGCAGGCGCAGGCCGACGCCTCCGCCGGTCGGGCCAGCCAGATCCGCACGGTGGATCGCAGCGAGCGCATCCGCACCTACAACTTCCCGGAGAACCGCATCACCGATCACCGCGTGGGGTTCAAGGCGCACAACCTTGACCAGGTGCTCGACGGTGACCTCGATGCACTGTTCGATGCGCTGGCAGTGGCCGATCGGAAGGCACGCCTGCAGGAGGCGTGAACCAGATGAGCGCGTTGCGTCAGCTGATCGCCGAGGCGGTCGAATCGCTCTCTGGGGCAGGAGTTTCCAGTCCGCAGGTAGACGCCGAAGAGCTCGCAGCCCATCTGCTTGGAGTCTCGCGAACCCGATTGCGCTTCGCTGAGATCGCCCCTGGTTTCTCCGAGAGTTACCGCGACCTGGTGGCGGCACGCGTGCAGCGGATTCCCTTGCAACACTTGACCGGAAACGCCGCATTTGGCCCCGTCGAGGTGTCGGTGGGCCCGGGCGTGTTCATCCCGCGTCCGGAGACGGAATCTCTGTATGCCTGGGCAACAGGGAAATTGATGCCGCACGCCACGGCTGTCGAGCTGTGTGCCGGGTCTGCGGCGCTGGCGATCGCGCTGTCGCATGACGAGCCCGCCGCACGCATCCTCGCGATCGAACTCGACGATCAGGCACTGGTCTACACGCGGCGTAACACCGCTGGAACTCCGGTCGAGGTGATCCAGGCCGATGTGACCTCACCCGCGCTGTTGAGGGAGCTCGATGGAACGGTCGATCTGATCGTCGCCAACCCGCCCTACATCCCCGAAGACGCCGAATTGGAGCCGGAAGTGGCGCAGCATGATCCGCCGTTGGCGCTTTTTGCGGGGTTCGACGGGCTTACCGTCATCGCGTCAATCGTGACCGCCGCAGGCCGGCTCCTTGCCCCCGGAGGCCACATCGGTGTTGAGCATGACGACACCAACGGTGAGGGAACACGCGAGTTGTTCACGGCCAGTGGACTGTTCGATGAGGTTGTGCAGCGGCACGACCTGGCGGGCCGCCCGAGATTTGTCACCGCACGCCGCAAATCTCCGGCGTCATAGACTGGGGTCGTGACCGCCGTCTACGAATGCCAGGACGCTGCGACCCGCCAGGAGGGGGTCGACGCGGCGGTGAGCGCGCTCAAGGCGGGTGAGTTGGTAGTGATGCCCACCGACACCGTCTACGGATTAGGTTGTGACGCATTCGATTCCAATGCGGTTTCGGCGCTGTTGGCCGCCAAGGGGCGAGGCCGGGATATGCCCGTCGGCGTGCTCGTCGGGTCCTGGCACACCATCGACGGGCTCGTCTTCGCCGTTCCGTCGGCGGCCCGTGAACTCATCGAGGCGTTCTGGCCGGGGCCGCTGAGCATCATCGTGAAGCATGCGCCGTCGTTGTCCTGGGATCTCGGGGACGCGCAGGGAAGCGTCATGCTGCGGATGCCGCTGCACCCGGTGGCCATCGATCTCTTGCGCGCTGTCGGTCCGATGGCGGTCTCCAGTGCCAACGTTTCGGGGCAGCCGGCGGCACTCACCGCCGGTGAAGCACGCGATCAACTGGGGGACAAGGTTGCCGTGTATCTGGACGGCGGCACCGCGGAATTGGGGGCAGCGTCGACCATCGTTGATCTCACCGGGCCGGTACCGCTGGTCGTGCGGGAGGGGCCGATCACCCGGGAACAGATCGTCGATGTGATTGGTGGCGATGTCGGTCCCGGCGAGTCGGCGGAACCCACAGAATCTTGAAGTACGGTCGGATGCGTGAGTGAGCTGCTGGCCCTTGCCGATCGCGGTGCGGGTGTCCCTCTGCGTGAGCTTGCCCTGGTTGGGCTGACCGCGGCCATCACGACGTTCTTCTGCACCGGTGGTGTGCGGATGTTCGCGACCCGGGTGGGCGCGGTGGCTTACCCGCGCGAACGCGACGTGCACCTGCAGCCGACCCCCCGGATGGGCGGTCTCGGGATGTATCTCGGTGTTTGTGCCGCCATCTTCCTGGCCTCGCAACTGCCCGCCCTGACAAGGGGATTCGTCTACTCCTCGGGAATGCCCGCCGTGGTCGTCGCGGGAGGCATCATCATGGTCGTCGGTCTCATCGACGACAAGTGGGGCCTGGACGCGCTCACCAAATTCGCGGGCCAAGTGACGGCCGCCAGCGTGCTGGTCACCATGGGGGTGGCCTGGAGCATGATCTACATCCCGTTCGGTGGGGTGGGAACGATCGTGCTGGACCAGATGTCGTCCATCCTGGTGACGCTCGCCTTGACGGTATCGATCGTCAACGCCATGAACTTCGTGGACGGCCTCGATGGCCTGGCCGCAGGCTTGGGGCTCATCACCGCGGCGGCCATCTGCATCTTCTCGATCGGGCTGCTGCGCAGCCACGGCGGCGACGTCCTGTATTACCCGCCCGCCGTCATCTCGGTAGTGCTGGCCGGGGCGTGCCTGGGATTCCTGCCACACAACTTCCACCGGGCCCGCATCTTCATGGGGGACTCGGGGTCGATGCTGATCGGCCTCATGCTGGCAGCGGCATCGACCACGGCCGCGGGCCCCATCTCGCAGAGCTCGTACGGGGCCAAAGACATGTTCGTCTTGCTGTCACCGTTCCTGCTGGTGATCGCGGTGATGCTGGTGCCCGCCCTGGATGCGTTGTTGGCGATCATCCGGCGCACCCGCGCGGGCCGCAGCCCCTTCAGCCCGGACAAGATGCATCTGCATCACCGGCTGTTGCAGATTGGGCATTCCCATCGCAAGGCGGTGCTGATCATCTATCTGTGGGTGGCCATCATCGCGTTCGGCGCCGCCAGCACCATCTTCTTCGAGCCTCGGTATGCCGGTGCGGTGGTGTTGGGCGCGATCGGTATCGCCATCGTGGCGACGGTCGTCCCCTTGCTGCGCGGCGAAGAACCGGATCGGCTCTCGGGCACCCAATTGGACGGGAGTTCGACGACGGTTCCGGCCGAACCGGTCATGTACGACGAAAAGTAGTAGGGGTGCATTAACCCCCTCTACCATGTGATACGGTTCTGCCATACCCGAAAACTCACGGGTGCCGGCCACGCCGGATCGGTGGAATTTTTGGAAAGTCTGTCCAGACAATCCAGGGGTTCGCCGGACCGATCAACTGACCGACAGGGAGCTGCCCTTTGAGGTGAGTTCAGCGAGCCCGCAGACCTCCTATAAGGTCTGGAACCGACGAATGCAGTTTTTGTTCCGCCACCCCGACAAAGATGTGAGGTGACACCCCAGGTGACAACGCCCGACGCCCCGCTGGTCCTTCCGGCATTGGCGTTTCGCCCGTTGCGTCTGGCGGTTCTGTGTGGCGTGCTCGGTGCCCTGGCTCTGCTGGCCTCCGCCCTGCTCGGGCATTGGCAGTTCGGCATTTTCTTCGTTACTGGGCTTGGCCTCGGACTGGTGAACGCTCTCCTCGTTCGCCAGTCTGCGGAAGTCATTACTGCGCAAGACAATCCAAGCAAGCAAAAGATGGCCATCAATTCCGCAGCGCGGTTGATGATCATCACCGTCCTCGCCCTGGTGATCGCCTTCGTGTTCCGCCCTGCAGGTCTTGGGGTGTTCTTCGGAGTCGCGTTGTTCCAGGTGCTGCTGGTGTTGACCACCGCTGTGCCGGTGTGGAAAGGGATCCGTTCAGTGAATCAGCCGCAGGCGGAGGTATAAGCCCAGCATGATTACGACATTCCAGGCAGAAGCCGCCATCGAAGTTGGCCATCACAAGCACGCACACTGGGGTTTTCTCGGTGAGGTCAACGTGGACACCATCGTTGCCACCTCGCTGGCCGCAGTGGTGGTGATCGCGCTGGCACTGTTCCTGCGGGCCAAGGTCACCTCGACCGGTGTGCCGAACGGGGTGCAGCTGTTCTTCGAGGCGGTGACCGTTCAGTTCCGCAATCAGGTCGAGTCGGCCATCGGCATGAGGATCGCGCCGTTCGTGCTGCCGCTGGCGGTCACGATCTTCGTCTTCATCCTCGTGTCCAACTGGATCTCGGTGCTGCCCGTGCAGTACACGGACGAGAACGGTAAGACGGCCGAACTGCTGGCCCCGCCGGCCTCGGATATCAACTACGTGCTGGCCTTGGCGCTGTTCGTCTTCGTCTGCTACCACATCGCGGGCTTTGCACGCCGCGGCCTCGTCGGCCACCCGATCAAGCTGCTCAAGGGCCACACCTGGGTTACGGCGTTCATCAACCCGATCGAGGAACTGGCCAAGCCGATCTCGCTGTCGCTGCGACTCTTCGGCAACATGTTCGCCGGCGGCATCATGGTCGCGCTGATCGCGATGTTCCCGGCATGGATCATGTGGGCGCCCAACGCCATCTGGAAATCGTTCGACCTGTTCGTCGGCCTGATCCAGGCTTTCATCTTCGCGCTGCTGACTGTCCTGTACTTCAGCCAGTCGATGGAACTGGACGACGAGCACCACTAATTACACAGACCACATTGAATAGACCCTGGTAGCACAGCTACCACTTAATAAGGAGGAAGAAAATGGCGGACCCGACAATTGTTGCTGGTGCCCTCATTGGCGGTGGGTTGATCATGGCCGGCGGCGCGATCGGTGCCGGTATCGGTGACGGTATCGCCGGTAACGCCCTGATCTCGGGTGTGGCCCGTCAGCCCGAGGCTCAGAGCCGGCTGTTCACCCCGTTCTTCATCACCGTCGGTCTGGTTGAGGCTGCGTACTTCATCAACCTGGCCTTCATGGCGCTGTTCGTCTTCGCGACTCCCGGCGCCAGCTAATCGGCATGGGTGAATTGCACAGTGTCGCTTCTGCCGTCATGGCAGTCGCGGCGGAAGCCGCCGAAGAGGGTGGGAAGCAGAACAACTTCCTCATCCCCAACGGCACCTTCTTTGTCGTCTTGGCGATCTTCCTGATCGTCCTGGCGGTCATCGGAACCTTCGTGGTGCCCCCGATCCAAAAGGTGCTCAAGGCACGCGAGGACACGGTCGCCAAGACGGCCGAGGACAACCGGAACGCTGCTGAGCAATTCACCGCCGCCGAGGCTGACTACAAGGACGAGCTGGCCAAGGCGCGCGGTGCGGCAACCGCGGTGCGTGACGAGGCCAGAGCCGAGGGACGCGGAATTCTCGAGGACATGCGTCAGCGGGCCAACACCGAAGCGACCGCCGTGAATGCGAAGGCCGCCGAAGAGTTGGCTCGTCAGGGCGAGGCAACTTCCGGAGAGCTATCGGCAAGCGTCGAGAGCCTGTCTCGGACGCTCGCCGAACGCGTTCTCGGCGTGAGCCTTTCGGAACCAGCGAACGCAGGGCGAGGCTAAACAAAGATGTCGACATTTATCGGACAGCTCATTGGTTTCGCTGTCATCGTGTTCCTGGTGGTCAAGTTCGTGGTGCCGCCGGTACGCACGTTGATGGCCAAGCAGCAGGACGCGGTGCGTCAGCAGCTGGCTGACAGCAAGACTGCGGCGGACAAGCTGGTCGAGGCCGAGGGTGCGCATGCCAAGGCCATCGAGGATGCCAAGGCCGATGCCGCTCACATCGCGGAGGAAGCCAAGGCCGATGCCGTGCAGATCTCGAAGCAGCTGCGCGAGCAGGCCGATGCCGAGGTCGAGCGGATCAAGGTGCATGGGCAGGAGCAGATCCTGCTTCAGCGCCAGCAGCTGATCCGTCAGCTCCGTGGTGACCTCGGTGCCGAATCCGTGAACCGCGCAGGCGATCTGGTTCGCTCACACGTGAGCGACCCCGCGGCTCGGTCCGCGACCGTCGACCGGTTCCTGGATGAGCTGTCGCAGATGGCCGGCAGCATCAATACCGAACGTCGGCCATTGGCCGCCGGTGGTGCGGGTCTGCACGCCGCCAGTCGCGAATCGCTCGCCGAGCAGGTGAAGGCCTTCCAGGCCAATGCGGTCTCCCTCGACAGCCTGACGCTCAACGCGCTGGCCGATGATCTGACTGCGGTCGCCGAGCTTCTCGTCAAGGAGCTGGTGCTACGTAAGCACCTGTCCGAGCCGGTCGATGCCAGCGAGCAGGCCGCAAAGGTCGCCCTGGTCGACTCGGTGTTCGGATCCAAGATCGGACGGCCGGCACTTGAGGTCGTGCGTGCGGCGGTGACCGCCCGCTGGTCCGCCTCCAACGATCTGATCACCGCGATCGAACACATCGCCCGTCTCGCCCTGCTGGAGCGGGCCGAGCGCGACGGCCAGATCGACGACGTCGAGGACCAGTTGTTCCGCGTCAGTCGCATCCTCGACGGCGAGCCGCAGCTGAGCACGCTGCTGGGTAACACCACCTCGCCTGCCGCCGATCGTGTGGCATTGCTGAAGAACGTGCTGGCCGGTCGGTCCAACCTGATCGTGACAAGCCTGCTCGCGCAGACCGTGCGTCTGCTGCGCGGCAAGCGCGCGGATGTCGCCGTGCTCGAGGTAGCCGAACTTGCGGTTGCCCGGCGCGACGAGTCAGTGGCACACGTGAAGTCGGCCGCCCCGATCAGCGATGCACAGAGCACACGGCTTGCCCAGGTGCTCGGGCAGATTTACGGCCGCACCATCGCGGTGCAACTGGATGTGGATCCCGAGCTGCTGGGCGGGCTCGTCGTCAACATCGGTGACGAGGAGATCGACGGCAGTCTGTCCAGCCGACTCTCGGCCGCCGCACTCCATCTGCCCAACTGACCATTATTTAGACCTACCCGATAGACGAGCAGGAAGACGAAAAGCCATGACAGAGTTGACGATCTCCTCGGCGGATATCTCCGGCGCGATCGAGCAGTACGTCGCGACGTTCTCTGCCGACCCCACCCGTGAAGAAATCGGCATCGTCTCCGACACCGGTGACGGCATCGCCCACGTCGAGGGCCTGCCCTCGGTCATGACCCAGGAACTCCTCGAGTTCCCCGGCGGAGTGTTGGGCGTCGCGCTCAACCTCGACGAGCGCAGCGTCGGCACCGTTATCCTCGGTGACTTCCACGGCATCGAAGAGGGCCAGCAGGTCAAGCGCACCGGAGAGGTGCTGTCGGTGCCGGTGGGCGACGCCTTCCTGGGCCGCGTCATCAACCCGCTGGGACAGCCGATCGACGGCCGCGGCGACATTGAGGCCGAGACCAACCGTGCCCTCGAGCTGCAGGCCGCATCCGTGGTGGAGCGTCAAAGTGTCTCTGAGCCACTGCAGACCGGCATCAAGGCCATCGACTCGCAGACCCCGATCGGTCGCGGCCAGCGCCAGCTGATCATCGGCGACCGCAAGACCGGCAAGACCGCCGTCTGCGTCGACACCATCCTGAACCAGAAGCAGGCCTGGGAGACCGGTGACCCGGCACAGCAGGTGCGCTGCATCTACGTCGCTGTCGGTCAGAAGGGCTCGACCGTCGCCGCGGTGCGCCGCACCCTGGACGAGGCCGGCGCGCTGGAGTACACCACCATCATCGCCGCCCCGGCCTCCGATGCCGCCGGCTTCAAGTGGCTTGCGCCGTACACCGGTTCGGCTCTCGGCCAGCACTGGATGTACCAGGGCAAGCACGTCCTCATCGTGTTCGACGACCTCACCAAGCAGGCCGAGGCCTACCGTGCCATTTCGCTGCTGCTGCGTCGTCCGCCGGGCCGCGAGGCGTACCCGGGTGACGTCTTCTACCTGCACTCGCGTCTGCTGGAGCGTTGCGCGAAGCTCTCCGACGAGCTCGGTGCCGGTTCGCTGACGGGTCTGCCGATCATCGAGACCAAGGCCAACGACATCTCGGCCTACATCCCCACCAACGTCATCTCGATCACCGACGGACAGTGCTTCCTGCAGACCGACCTGTTCAACCAGGGTGTGCGCCCGGCCATCAACGTCGGTGTGTCGGTGTCCCGCGTGGGTGGTGCCGCACAGATCAAGGCCATGAAGGAGGTGGCCGGCTCGCTGCGTCTGGAGCTCTCGCAGTACCGCGAGCTGGAGGCCTTCGCTGCGTTCGCCTCCGACCTGGACGCCACCTCGAAGGCCCAGCTGGAGCGTGGTGCCCGCCTGGTCGAACTGCTCAAGCAGCCGCAGAACTCGCCGTACCCGGTCGAGGAGCAGGTTGTCGCGATCTACCTGGGTACCGGCGGACACCTCGACTCGGTGCCGGTCGGCGACGTGATCCGCTTCGAGCAGGAGTTCCTTGATCACGTGCGCGGTTCACACGCCGACATCCTGGCCGACATCAAGGAGACCAAGAAGTTCTCCGAGGACACCGAGACCAAGCTGACCGACGCCGTGAACGACTTCAAGAAGAGCTTCGCCGCCACGGACGGCAGCTCGGTGGAGGTCAAGGACGCAGCGGCCGAGGCGCTCGACGCGTCCGAGGTCGGTCAGGAGACCGTCCAGGTCCGCAAGCCGGCTCCCAAGAAGTAATCAGCCATGGCTGCACAAATCCGAGAATTGCGCCGGCGGATCAAATCCGCCGGGTCGATCAAGAAGATCACCAAGGCGCAAGAGCTGATCGCGACATCGCGTATCTCCAAGGCGCAGGCTCGCGTGGTGGCTGCCCGGCCGTACGCGAACGAGATCACGAACGTGCTCACCGCGCTCGCCGATGACGCGGCGCTGGATCACCCGCTATTGGTGGAGCGGGCCGAGCCCAAGCGGGCCGGCGTGCTGATCGTGTCATCGGACCGTGGGCTCTGCGGTGGTTACAACGCCAACGTGCTCCGCGTCGCCGAGGAACTCTTCGCGCTGCTGCGCGAACAGGGCAAGACTCCGGTGATCTACGTGATCGGCCGTAAGGCACTGAACTTCTACAAGTTCCGGGGCCGCACGGTCACGGATTCCTGGACGGGGTTCTCCGAGCGACCCGAGTACGCACATGCTCAAGAGATCGCGGGCGTGCTGGTGGACGCGTTCCTGTCGGGCGCCGATGATGACGGTGACGATCCGGGCGCTGACGGAATTCTGGGTGTGGACGAGCTCCATATCGTCTACACCGAGTTCAAGTCGATGCTGACCCAGTCGGCTGTGGCCAAGCGGATCGCACCGATGGAGATCGAATACGTCGGTGAGGCTTCCGGCCCGACCACCCAGTATTCGTTCGAGCCTGACGCCACGACGCTTTTCGCGTCGCTGCTGCCTCGTTACCTGGCCACCCGGGTGTACGCGGCGCTGCTGGAGGCGGCAGCCTCGGAGTCGGCATCCCGCCGGCGCGCCATGAAGGCCGCCACGGACAACGCCGATGAGCTCATCAAGGGACTCACCCTGGAAGCCAACCGCGCTCGCCAGGCCCAGATCACCCAGGAAATCAGTGAAATCGTTGGCGGCGTGGACGCGCTTGCCTCGGCCGCCGCAAGCGAACATTAGGAAGAGACGAGTACATGACCGCACCAACTGCTAACAAGACCGTAGGGCGAGTGGTTCGCGTTACCGGCCCGGTTGTTGACGTGGAGTTCCCGCGCGACGCCGTGCCGCCGCTCTTCTCCGCCCTCAACGCCGAGATCACCTACGAGGCGATGGCCAAGACGCTGACCCTCGAGGTGGCACAGCATCTGGGCGACAACCTGGTTCGCACCGTGTCCATGCAGCCGACCGATGGTCTGGTGCGCGGCGTGGATGTCATCAATACCGGTAACACCATCGCGGTGCCGGTCGGCGACGGCGTCAAGGGCCACGTGTTCAACGCCCTGGGCAACTGCCTCGACGAGCCGGGCTACGGCAGCGACTTCGAGAAGTGGTCCATCCACCGCAAGCCTCCGGCCTTCGATCAGCTCGAGCCGCGTACCGAGATGCTGGAGACCGGCCTCAAGGTCGTCGACCTGCTGACCCCGTACGTGCGTGGTGGCAAGATCGCCCTGTTCGGTGGTGCCGGTGTCGGTAAGACCGTTCTGATCCAGGAGATGATCAACCGCATCGCCCGCAACTTCGGTGGCACCTCGGTGTTCGCCGGCGTGGGTGAGCGCACCCGTGAGGGCAACGACCTGTGGGTCGAGCTCGCCGACGCCAACGTCCTCAAGGACACCGCGTTGGTGTTCGGCCAGATGGACGAGCCGCCCGGCACGCGTATGCGCGTCGCCCTGTCGGCGCTGACCATGGCCGAGTACTTCCGCGACGAGCAGGGCCAGGACGTGCTGCTGTTCATCGACAACATCTTCCGGTTCACCCAAGCCGGTTCCGAGGTGTCGACCCTGCTGGGTCGTATGCCTTCGGCCGTGGGGTACCAGCCGACGCTGGCCGACGAGATGGGTGAGCTGCAGGAGCGCATCACCTCGACCCGTGGCCGGTCCATCACCTCGATGCAGGCCGTGTACGTGCCCGCCGATGACTACACCGACCCGGCGCCGGCGACCACGTTCGCGCACCTGGATGCCACCACCGAGCTTTCTCGTGCGGTGTTCTCCAAGGGCATCTTCCCGGCCGTGGACCCGCTGGCTTCGTCGTCGACGATTCTGCTGCCGTCCGTCGTGGGCGACGAGCACTACCGCGTCGCGCAGGAGGTCATCCGGATTCTGCAGCGCTACCAGGACCTGCAGGACATCATCGCCATCCTCGGTATCGACGAACTGTCGGAAGAGGACAAGCAGCTGGTGGGCCGCGCACGTCGTATCGAGCGCTTCCTGAGCCAGAACATGATGGCCGCCGAGCAGTTCACCGGTCAGCCCGGCTCGACCGTGCCGCTCAAGGAGACCATCGAGGCGTTCGACAAGCTCACCAAGGGCGAGTTCGATCACCTGCCCGAGCAGGCGTTCTTCCTCATCGGTGGCCTGGACGACTTGGCGAAGAAGGCCGAAAGCCTCGGCGCCAAGCTGTAATTCGTCACTAGCTATCTGAAGGAGGTGCACTGAATGTCCGAGATTGACGTCGAGATTGTCGCCGTCGAGCGTGAGATCTGGTCGGGTAAGGCCACATTCGTCTTTACCCGCACGACCTCCGGTGAAATCGGCATCCTGCCGCACCACATTCCGTTGGTGGCGCAGCTGGTGGACGATGCAGCGGTGAAGATTGAGCGTGAGGGCAATGATGACCTGTGGTGGGCGATCGACGGGGGATTCCTGTCGATCACCGACACCAAGGTGAGCATTCTGGTTGAGTCCGCGCAGGCTCGTGCGGATATCGACGAGTCCAAGGCCAAGACCGATTCCGGTTCTGAAGATCCACGGGTTGCGGCGCAGGGACGCGCGCGTCTGCGCGCCCTTGGCCAGACGGTTTAGCAGTACCCACACGGCCAACATCCCTGATTAAGCACTAAGGAAGCCGCTTTTGAGCGTGACGGCGATGATCGAGATATCGGTCATCGCCGTCCTTGCTTTGGCGGTGGCTGCGTTGAGTTTTCGTCTGCTCAAGTTGCGGCATGGCGGCACCGCGGCGCTGCTGCGTGATGTGCCGGAGGTGGGGGAGGGCCGCTGGCGACACGGCGTCATGCGCTATCGCGAATCTCAGGCCGAGTTCTATCGGCTCTCCAGCGTGCGGCTCTGGCCCGATCGCCAGCTCTCGCGGCGTGAACTGGAAATTATCGACCGGCGGATTCCGCGCGGTGACGAGTACGACATCATGACGGCCGAGATCGTGGTGCTGCAGCTGCGCGATGGTGCGCGCGCCTACGAAATGGCACTGGATCGCGGTGCGTTGACCGCATTCATGTCCTGGGTCGAGTCGCGGCCGTCGCCGCGTGCAGAACGCCGCAGTCGCGAGCGTTAGGCGGGCTGCGCCGGCCCACCGGGCTTCCAGAGAGTGTCCTTACCGTCGTTGGCAACCCGCGACAGGATGAACAACAGATCCGAGAGCCGGTTGAGGTACTTGGCGGTGAGCACATTGGTGCTGTCGGGATAGGCGTCGATGGCCGCCCAGGCCGAACGTTCTGCCCGACGGGCCACGGTGCGCGCCACGTGCAACAACCCGGATAGTGGGGTACCGCCCGGCAGCACAAACGAATTCAGTTTGGGCAGATCGGCGTTGTACTCGTCGCACCAGCGCTCGAGACGGTCGATGTAGGGCTGGGTGATCCGCAGCGGCGGATACTCGGGGTCGGGCACGACGGGAGTGGACAGGTCCGCGCCGGCGTCAAAGAGATCGTTCTGAATCTGCAGGAGTACCGAACCGACCGATTGACTTGGGTTCCCGAGCACGACCGCGACGCCGATGGCGGCGTTGGCCTCGTCACAGTCGGCATATGCGGCGAGCCGCGGATCACTCTTCGATACACGCGAGAAGTCGCTCAGGCCCGTGGTTCCGTCATCTCCGGTGCGGGTATAGATGCGAGTCAGATGCACACCGCTCGATGATCCTCGCTCACGTTGCGGGTCCGGGGCCTCATCGGTCATGTCTTGAAACGTTACCCGGCTACGCTGTCGGGCGTGAGCGAGCATTTCTTGGTGACCGGCGGCGCCCGGCTTACCGGCAACGTGGCAGTAACCGGCGCCAAGAACAGCGTGCTCAAGCTGATGGCCGCCGCTCTTCTTGCCGAGGGAACCAGCACCATCACCAACTGTCCGGACATCCTCGATGTGCCGCTGATGGCGGATGTCCTGCGGGGATTGGGCGCCACGGTGGAACTAGAGGGCGATGTTGTCAGGATCACGTCCCCGGACGAACCCAAGTACGAGGCCGATTTCGCGGCGGTGCGGCAGTTCCGGGCTTCGGTGTGTGTCCTGGGCCCCCTGGTGGGGCGCTGCCGGCGTGCCAAGGTGGCGTTACCGGGTGGAGATGCGATCGGCTCACGTCCACTCGACATGCATCAGGCGGGATTGCGACAGCTTGGAGCGGAGTGCACCATCGAACATGGATGCGTGGTCGCCGAGGCAAAAGCGTTGCATGGGGCTGATATTCAGCTTGAGTTCCCCTCCGTGGGGGCAACCGAGAACATCTTGATGGCAGCGGTTCTCGCGGATGGCGTCACCACCATCCACAACGCCGCGCGCGAGCCGGACGTGGTGGACCTGTGCACCATGCTGGTCCAGATGGGTGCTCAGATAGAGGGTGCTGGAACGTCGACGTTGACGGTGATCGGTGTTCCCAAGCTTCATCCCACTGAGCATCGCGTCATTGGAGACCGAATCGTCGCTGCCACTTGGGGTTTGGCTGCCGCGATGACGCGTGGCGATGTCACTGTGACGGGAGTGGATCCGGAGCACCTACAGCTCGTCCTGCACAAGCTGCATGACGCCGGTGCCACAGTCACCCAGAACGACAACGGATTTCGCGTGGTTCAGTACGAGCGTCCCAAAGCGATCAACGTGGCGACTCTGCCGTTCCCAGGATTCCCAACTGACTTGCAGCCCATGGCAATTGGGCTCGCAGCGATAGCCGACGGCACCTCTATGATCACCGAGAACGTGTTCGAGGCCCGGTTCCGCTTTGTCGAGGAGATGATGCGACTGGGGGCCGACGCGCGGACTGACGGGCACCACGCGGTGGTTAGGGGCATCCGTCAACTGTCCAGTGCGCCGGTCTGGTCGTCCGATATCCGGGCCGGCGCGGGACTCGTGCTGGCGGGGTTAGTGGCGGATGGCGTCACCGAGGTATACGATGTGTTTCATATCGACCGCGGTTACCCGTTGTTCGTGGAGAACCTCCAGAGCCTGGGTGCCGAAGTCGAGCGGGTCAGCTAGCGCTGACCACCCCCAGAACCCGAAGTTGACTCAAGTTCATTGGACTTGGTACAGTGGTCGGGTTGCCCTGAATGAGCGAGGCCGGGACAAGGAAGCGATTCCGAAATTCCGGCCTTAGGCTGGTGCGCAGTTGACCAGCCAAAACCCGGAGTTTGACTCAAGTTCACCGAACTTGATACGGTTCCCGGGCCGCTTACAAAGGGCGAAAGCCGAAATAGAAGAAGAAATTCAGATATCTCGGCGATCGGATGGTGCGCAAGTGACCAGCCAAAACCGGGAATTTGACTCAAGTTCACCGAACTTGATACGGTTTCCCAGCCGCCCGAAAGCGCGGAAGTCGGAATTCAGGAAGAAATTCCAGAATGTCGGCGACTGGATGGTGCGCAAGTGACCAGCCAAAACCGGGAATTTGACTCAAGTTCACCGAACTTGATACGGTTTCCGAGCCGCCCGAAAAGGCGGAGGCGAGAATAAAGGAAGAAATTCCGGAATTCATAGCCACAACAAATTAAATGTGTTGTTTGAGAACTCAATAGTGTGTCAGTGTTTATATAGACATTTTATGTCGATAACAATTCTTTTGACAGTTGTTTTGTCGGGATTAAATTTTGTTTGGAGAGTTTGATCCTGGCTCAGGACGAACGCTGGCGGCGTGCTTAACACATGCAAGTCGAACGGAAAGGCCCTTCGGGGTACTCGAGTGGCGAACGGGTGAGTAACACGTGGGTGATCTGCCCTGCACTCTGGGATAAGCCTGGGAAACTGGGTCTAATACCGGATAGGACCACACACTTCATGGTGAGTGGTGCAAAGCTTTTGCGGTGTGGGATGAGCCCGCGGCCTATCAGCTTGTTGGTGGGGTAATGGCCCACCAAGGCGACGACGGGTAGCCGGCCTGAGAGGGTGACCGGCCACACTGGGACTGAGATACGGCCCAGACTCCTACGGGAGGCAGCAGTGGGGAATATTGCACAATGGGCGCAAGCCTGATGCAGCGACGCCGCGTGAGGGATGACGGCCTTCGGGTTGTAAACCTCTTTCAGTAGGGACGAAGCGAAAGTGACGGTACCTACAGAAGAAGGACCGGCCAACTACGTGCCAGCAGCCGCGGTAATACGTAGGGTCCGAGCGTTGTCCGGAATTACTGGGCGTAAAGAGCTCGTAGGTGGTTTGTCGCGTTGTTCGTGAAAACTCACAGCTTAACTGTGGGCGTGCGGGCGATACGGGCAGACTAGAGTACTGCAGGGGAGACTGGAATTCCTGGTGTAGCGGTGGAATGCGCAGATATCAGGAGGAACACCGGTGGCGAAGGCGGGTCTCTGGGCAGTAACTGACGCTGAGGAGCGAAAGCGTGGGTAGCGAACAGGATTAGATACCCTGGTAGTCCACGCCGTAAACGGTGGGTACTAGGTGTGGGTTTCCTTCCTTGGGATCCGTGCCGTAGCTAACGCATTAAGTACCCCGCCTGGGGAGTACGGTCGCAAGACTAAAACTCAAAGGAATTGACGGGGGCCCGCACAAGCGGCGGAGCATGTGGATTAATTCGATGCAACGCGAAGAACCTTACCTGGGTTTGACATGCGCAGGACGTATCTAGAGATAGGTATTCCCTTGTGGCCTGCGTGCAGGTGGTGCATGGCTGTCGTCAGCTCGTGTCGTGAGATGTTGGGTTAAGTCCCGCAACGAGCGCAACCCTTGTCCTATGTTGCCAGCGGGTAATGCCGGGGACTCGTAGGAGACTGCCGGGGTCAACTCGGAGGAAGGTGGGGATGACGTCAAGTCATCATGCCCCTTATGTCCAGGGCTTCACACATGCTACAATGGCCAGTACAGAGGGCTGCGAAGCCGCAAGGTGGAGCGAATCCCTTAAAGCTGGTCTCAGTTCGGATTGGGGTCTGCAACTCGACCCCATGAAGTCGGAGTCGCTAGTAATCGCAGATCAGCAACGCTGCGGTGAATACGTTCCCGGGCCTTGTACACACCGCCCGTCACGTCATGAAAGTCGGTAACACCCGAAGCCAGTGGCCTAACCTTTTGGAGGGAGCTGTCGAAGGTGGGATCGGCGATTGGGACGAAGTCGTAACAAGGTAGCCGTACCGGAAGGTGCGGCTGGATCACCTCCTTTCTAAGGAGCACCATTTCCCAGCCGAATGAGCTTGGGAACATAAAGCGAGTTTCTGTAGTGGTTACTCGCTTGGTGAATATGTTTTATAAATCCTGTCCACCCCGTGGATAGGTAGTCGGCAAAACGTCGGACTGTCAATAGAATTGAAACGCTGGCACACTGTTGGGTCCTGAGGCAACACATTGTGTTGTCACCCTGCTTGGTGGTGGGGTGTGGTCTTTGACTTATGGATAGTGGTTGCGAGCATCTAACAAACCTCGCTCGTTTACGAGTGAGGTTAGTTTTTGCAATTTATTAGCTAAGTTCTTAAGGGCACATGGTGAATGCCTTGGCACTAGAAGCCGAAGAAGGACGTAGGAGGCTGCGATAAGCCTCGGGGAGCTGCCAACCGAGCTTTGATCCGAGGATGTCCGAATGGGGAAACCCAGCACGAGTGATGTCGTGTTACCCACTGCTGAATATATAGGCTTTGGGAGGAAACGCGGGGAAGTGAAACATCTCAGTACCCGTAGGAAGAGAAAACAACCGTGATTCCGTGAGTAGTGGCGAGCGAAAGCGGAAGATGGCTAAACCGCATGCATGTGATACCTGGTAGGGGTTGTGTGTGCGGGGTTGTGGGAGTTGTACTTGCCGGTTCTACCAGGCCGGCGGACAGTAAAAAAGTGTCGTGATTAGCGGAAGTGGTCTGGGACGGCCCGCCGCAGACGGTGAGAGTCCGGTACGCGAAAATCCGACACCTGTCTCGTACTTCATCCCGAGTAGCAGCGGGCTCGTGGAATCTGCTGTGAATCTGCCGGGACCACCCGGTAAGCCTAAATACTCTCTAGTGACCGATAGCGGATTAGTACCGTGAGGGAATGGTGAAAAGTACCCCGGGAGGGGAGTGAAATAGTACCTGAAACCATGTGCCTACAATCCGTCAAAGCCTCCTTGTGGGGTGATGGCGTGCCTTTTGAAGAATGAGCCTGCGAGTCAGGGACACGTCGCGAGGTTAACCCGTGAGGGGTAGCCGTAGCGAAAGCGAGTCTGAATAGGGCGCCCATAGTGGCGTGTTCTGGACCCGAAGCGGAGTGATCTACCCATGGCCAGGGTGAAGCGGCGGTAAGACGCCGTGGAGGCCCGAACCCACTTAGGTTGAAGACTGAGGGGATGAGCTGTGGGTAGGGGTGAAAGGCCAATCAAACTCCGTGATAGCTGGTTCTCCCCGAAATGCATTTAGGTGCAGCGTCGCGTGTTTCTTATTGGAGGTAGAGCTACTGGATGGCCGATGGGCCCTACTAGGTTACTGACGTCAGCCAAACTCCGAATGCCAATAAGTTAGAGCGCGGCAGTGAGACGGCGGGGGAGAAGCTCCGTACGTCGAGAGGGAAACAGCCCAGATCGCCGGCTAAGGCCCCTAAGCGTGTACTAAGTGGAAAAGGATGTGCAGTCGCAAAGACAACCAGGAGGTTGGCTTAGAAGCAGCCACCCTTGAAAGAGTGCGTAATAGCTCACTGGTCAAGTGATTGTGCGCCGACAATGTAGCGGGGCTCAAGTACACCGCCGAAGCCGCGGCATTCATGCAATACATTCCCTTCGGGGCAGTGGCATGGATGGGTAGGGGAGCGTCCTGCACCCAGCGAAGCTGCGGAGTAATCCAGCAGTGGAGGGTGCGGGAGTGAGAATGCAGGCATGAGTAGCGACAGGCAAGTGAGAAACTTGCCCGCCGAATGACCAAGGGTTCCTGGGCCAGGCTAGTCCTCCCAGGGTAAGTCGGGACCTAAGGCGAGGCCGACAGGCGTAGTCGATGGACAACGGGTTGATATTCCCGTACCCGTGTGTGCGCGCCCATGATGAATCATCGGTACTAACCACCCAAAAGGTTCTAGATCAATCTCTTCGGAGTGCGACGTGAACCCGCTGCGTGGGACCTTCGGTGGTAGTAGTCAAGCGATGGGGTGACGCAGGAAGGTAGCTGTACCGGTTAGTGGTTATACCGGAGCAAGCCCGTAGGGCGACGTCTAGGTAAATCCGGATGTCATTAAGCCTGAGAGGTGACGCATAGCCGATTGAGGCGAATTCAGTGATCCTATGCTGCCAAGAAAAGCCTCTAGTGAGTTCACACACGGCCCGTACCCCAAACCAACACAGGTGGTCAGGTAGAGAATACTAAGGCGTACGAGATAACTATGGTTAAGGAACTCGGCAAAATACCCCCGTAACTTCGGGAGAAGGGGGACCTCGCTTGGTGACCGGACTTGCTCCGTGAGCTGAACGAGGTCGCAGAGACCAGTGAGAAGCGACTGTTTACTAAAAACACAGGTCCGTGCGAAGTCGCAAGACGATGTATACGGACTGACGCCTGCCCGGTGCTGGAAGGTTAAGAGGACCCGTTAACCCTTGGGTGAAGCGGAGAATTTAAGCCCCAGTAAACGGCGGTGGTAACTATAACCATCCTAAGGTAGCGAAATTCCTTGTCGGGTAAGTTCCGACCTGCACGAATGGCGTAACGACTTCTCAACTGTCTCAACCATAGACTCGGCGAAATTGCACTACGAGTAAAGATGCTCGTTACGCGCGGCAGGACGAAAAGACCCCGGGACCTTCACTATAGCTTGGTATTGGCGTTTGGTTCGGTTTGTGTAGGATAGGTGGGAGACTGTGAAGCAGGCACGCCAGTGTTTGTGGAGTCATCGTTGAAATACCACTCTGATCGTATTGAACCTCTAACCTCGGACCGTATATCCGGTCCAGGGACAGTGCCTGGTGGGTAGTTTAACTGGGGCGGTTGCCTCCCAAAATGTAACGGAGGCGCCCAAAGGTTCCCTCAACCTGGACGGCAATCAGGTGTTGAGTGCAAGTGCACAAGGGAGCTTGACTGCGAGACTTACAAGTCGAGCAGGGACGAAAGTCGGGACTAGTGATCCGGCATCTCTGAGTGGAAGGGATGTCGCTCAACGGATAAAAGGTACCCCGGGGATAACAGGCTGATCTTCCCCAAGAGTCCATATCGACGGGATGGTTTGGCACCTCGATGTCGGCTCGTCGCATCCTGGGGCTGGAGCAGGTCCCAAGGGTTGGGCTGTTCGCCCATTAAAGCGGCACGCGAGCTGGGTTTAGAACGTCGTGAGACAGTTCGGTCTCTATCCGCCGCGCGCGTCAGAAACTTGAGGAAACCTGTCCCTAGTACGAGAGGACCGGGACGGACGAACCTCTGGTGTACCAGTTGTTCCACCAGGAGCACGGCTGGATAGCTACGTTCGGACAGGATAACCGCTGAAAGCATCTAAGCGGGAAACCTATTCCAAGACCAGGTTTCTTACCCTTTTAGAGGGATAAGGTCACCCACAGACTATGGGTTCAATAGGCCAGACCTGTAAGCGTAGTAATACGTTCAGGGAACTGGCACTAATCGACCGAAAACTTACTAATAAATCGCAACCACTATTCGTCGTCATTTGACGACCACACTCCACCACCAGATAACTTGTGTGTTAATCACACGAAAGAGTTACGGCGGCCACAGCGAGAGGGAAACGCCCGGTCCCATCCCGAACCCGGAAGCTAAGCCTCTCAGCGCCGATGGTACTGTTCTCAACACGGAACGGAAGAGTAGGACACCGCCGAACATAAATTGGAAACACCCCCCAGGAAACTGGGGGGTGTTTTCATTTCTGCTGTTAGATTTTTCGAATAGCGCGACGGTAGAGATGGGAATCTTGTGCAGGCATTGAAGGGGCGCTTCAAACTGAAGCCAACTGCCACCACCGTAGGTGCGGTCGTACTCGTGCTGGTCATCTACGTCGGATTTCTTGTCATCTACCGGATGCTGGATCATCATTCTGGGTCGGCTTCGGCGGATCTCGATCTTTCCCGGGACAACGAGACGGTGGTGGTGATCGACCTGCAGGATCTGCGGACGGTAAATAACCGGTTGGATTCTGAGATCGTGGTGCTGCCCGCGAAAGCGAACCTTGACGCGTTTGGTCTGCTGAATGCGGACATGTCCGTCCGATTGGTGTCATCGCTGGATTATGGGGAGCGGCATTTTCCGCGGGGCACGTTACCCGCGGCTATGGACGACACTCTGGTCGCAACGGGTGACGCGCAGTCATGGCCCTTCGATGAGTACTCCACCGAGAAGCTGCGCGCAGAGGTCATGGTGGGCAACGGTGAAGGGCGGCGTACGGTGCCTGCGCGCATCGAAGTGATCGGAAGCCTGGGCGGATGGCGCGTGTCGACGGAGACATCACAGGCTCCCGCCGGCAAGGGCGACCAGACCACAATTACGTTGGTGCGTGCTCGTGGCACGCTGGCATTCGATGTCGGCATCTGTCTTGTGTTGATCACACTTCCGACGATGGCGCTGATTGTGGCGATTGAGACGGTCAGGGGAAGGAAGAAGTTCCACCCGCCGCTCACCACGTGGTTCGGCACCATGTTGTTCGCGATCGTGCCGCTGCGGAACATCCTGCCCGGGGCGCCGCCGCCGGGAGCGTGGATAGATCAAGCCTTGGTGCTGTGGGTGCTCATCGCACTCGTCGTGGCGATGGTGCTCTATGTCGAAGCATGGTGGAAGCAGTCCGAATAGGAGGCGGTGCGGCAGCTTTCAGGCAACAGGTACCGCAAGCTCGGTGGGCTCGGTGCGGCCACGCAAGGTCACGGTATCGCCGGAACGCCAGTGCAGCGCCTCGCGATGGTGCGCGCGCAGTACGGTATCCAACGAGGCCACCAAGTGCCCGGGCACGGTTTTGGAGAGCTCGCAGAGCCGGGCTGCTTCGTTGACCGGATCGCCGATCACGGTGTATTCGAAACGGTCGTGGGCGCCGACGTTTCCGGCCACCGCCTGCCCCGAGGCGACGCCGATGCCTGCTTGGCATTCGGGGACCTCGGCCCGTAGTCGGCGGGCAATCGCGCGAGCAGCGGCGAGCGCCTGGCTCTCGGGGCGGTCTTGCCGAACAGGCGCTCCGAACACCGCGAGTGTGGCGTCGCCCTCGAACTTGTTGACCATGCCCTCGTATCGGTCGATTTCTTCGACGACGACGGTGAAGAATCGGTTCAGTAGCGCGACCACCTCAATGGCAGGCCGTGTCGCGGCGAGCTGGGTGGACCCGACGATGTCGGCGAAAAGGACTGCGACGTGGCGTTCCTCGCCACCGAGCGCGGGCTGTTGCAATTCGGCGGCGGCGGCGACCTCACGGCCGACATGCTTGCCGAAGAGGTCCCGGACGCGCTCACGTTCGCGTAGGCCCTCTGCCATGGTGTTGAAGCCTGCCTGCAGCTCGCCCAATTCGGTGCCGTCATAGACGACCAGGTTGACGTCCAGATCGTTTTGTTCGACGCGCTTGAGTGCGGCCTGCACTTCTTTGACGGGGGCGGCCGTCATCCAGGACGCGATCCAGATGAGGATCAGTCCGAACACCACTGGGAACGACGCCAGGATGATGACTGCCACCGCAAGTTGGTTGACCGTGAAGTTGCCGAAGATCAGCGCTCCGACACCGGCGAGCATGATGCCGAAGGCGGGCACGCCGGATCCCAACAGCCAGGCCAGCATGGTGCGCACCATGATTCCCGAGGCGAGCCGCCTTCGGCGGTACCCGGCTTCGAGTGCTCGTGCGGCAACGGGCCGCATCGCGAACTCGGTAAACAAATAATTGGCCGCGCAGACAACCACGCCGCTGAACCCCACCGCGAAGAATATTTTGGGGATGTAGAGCGGATCTTGCAGTCCGTAGAGCGTGGTGAACAAGGCGGTCCCGCCCGCCCACAGAATCGCCTCGACGACCGTCAGCCGCCGCGGGACCGCGAACGCGTTGCGCTGGTCGGCCTTGGTGGGCTCGCGTTCCTCGATGGCCCACCGCACCACCTTGAAGATCCGGCGAGTGCCCCAGACGGCGCCGATGAGGACCGCGAGCGTCACATACACCGGAACGATCACGAATTGGATCCACCAGGGCGCATCGAAGACGTTGGGGTCGGGCACCGCGACGAGCACCAGCAGTATGACGACGGCGACACCAATCAGGTTGGCGGCCACCACGAACACGGTCAACATCAGCTGGATGCGGATGCGCTGGATGAGGGTGCTTTCGTCATAGCGGCCCAGCAGCCACGATCCGTACCCGTCGCCGGCCTCGAGTCGGCCGGTCTGCCCGGTGATCGCGCCCAAGGCACGGCCCACCCGGCGCGACACTGCGCGAATCGACTCGTTTGCCATAGTTGTCGCCAGCCTAACTCCCTATACAGTGGGCCGGTGCGTCTCGTCGTAGCCCAATGCACCGTTAATTATGTCGGTCGGCTCACCGCCCACCTTCCGTCCGCCAAGCGGCTCCTGCTCATCAAGGCCGATGGTTCGGTGAGCGTGCACGCCGATGACCGCGCCTACAAGCCGCTGAACTGGATGAGCCCGCCGTGCTGGCTCGTCGAGACGGAGAATGAGGAGTCTGCCGAAGCGGGTGCCTCGACCGTCTGGGTGGTGGAGAACAAGGCCGGTGAACAGCTGCGGATCACCATCGAGAACATCGAGCACGACTCGGCCCACGAGCTCGGGGTCGACCCCGGATTGGTCAAGGATGGAGTCGAGGCGCACCTGCAGGAGTTGCTCGCCGAGCACGTCGCGCTGCTCGGCGACGGATACACCCTGGTGCGGCGCGAGTACATGACGCCGATCGGGCCGGTTGATCTGCTGTGTCGGGACGCCGACGGTGCGACCGTTGCGGTCGAGATCAAGCGCCGTGGTGAGATCGACGGCGTCGAGCAGCTCACCCGCTATCTCGAACTGCTCAACCGGGACACCACGCTGGCGCCCGTTGCCGGCGTCTTCGCCGCACAGCAGATCAAGCCGCAGGCTCGCACTCTTGCCGAAGACCGCGGAATCCGTTGTCTCACACTGGACTACGACGCGATGCGGGGAATGGACTCAGACGAATTCCGTTTGTTCTGAAATCGCCCCACCACTCATAGAATCACCGCATGGGCCGCCGACATCCGCCGCGCCGGGCTGCGGCCGACCGTGCCGGTATGCCGCCTCTAGGCCGTGACCAGGTCGAGCAGGGGACCGACGGGCTGGACTACCGAGTGCGCCCGATCGCCGCAGCACGCGCGATCAAGGTCTATCGCTGTCCCGGCTGTGATCATGAGATCGCGATCGGTGTAGCCCATGTAGTGGTGTGGCCCGTCTCCGAGGGACAAGACAGGGGAGTGGAAGACCGCCGGCACTGGCATACGCCGTGCTGGAGTAACCGCGCGAATCGGAGCCCGACGCGACGTTGGAGCTAGTGTGACTGCGTCGGCTGGACGAGTTCGATGAGCACGCCGCCGGTGTCCTTGGGATGCAGGAAGTTGATCCGTGAGTTCGCGGTGCCGATGCGCGGCTCGTCGTACAGCACTCGCACGCCCGCGGCGCGGAGCTGATCGGACAGCGCATCGATATCGGTGACGCGGTAGGCCAGCTGCTGCAGGCCGGCTCCCTTGGTGCTCAAGAACTTGGCGATCGGTGAGGACTCATTCAGCGGTGCCATCAGCTGGATCTGTGAGCTGCCGGGTTCTGCTCCGGGGAAGGACAGCATCGCCTCGCGGACACCCTGCCCCTCGTTGATCTCCTCGTGCACCAGGATCATGCCCAGGTGTTCGTGGTACCACTCGATTGCGACGTCCAGGTCGGGGACCGCGATGCCTACGTGGTCGATCGCGGTCACCAGACCGGTCGATAGGATCGAGGGAACATCAAGAGGAGACGATGTCGTCATAACGCAACGGTAACGCGTTCCAGAAAACGGCGTCCACTCGAGCAGTATTAAGGAGATTCAATGAGCACGTCCGTGATTGTTGCTGGAGCGCGTACTCCCGTTGGCCGCTTCCAGGGATCGCTGAAGGACTTCTCGGGCGCTCAGCTCGGCGGTATCGCCATCAAAGGCGCCCTGGAGAAGGCCAAGGTGGCGCCGTCTGCGGTCGATTACGTGATCATGGGCCAGGTCCTCACCGCGGGCGCCGGCCAGATTCCCGCACGCCAGGCCGCCGTTGCCGGTGGAATCGGTATGGATGTGCCGGCGCTCACCATCAACAAGGTGTGCCTCTCGGGCGTCGATGCCATTGCGCTGGCTGACCAGCTGATTCGGGCCGGTGAGTTCGAGGTTGTCGTCGCCGGTGGGCAGGAATCGATGACCAACGCTCCGCATCTGCTGCCCAAGAGCCGCTTCGGTTTCAAGTACGGCGATGTGACGCTCGTTGACCACATGGCCTTCGACGGCCTGCATGATGCCTTCACCGACCAGGCGATGGGCATCCTCACCGAACAGCGCAATGCCTCCGACAAGTTCACCCGCGAGGAGCAAGACGAGTTCGCGGCGCGCTCGCATCAGAATGCCGCCCGTGCGTGGAAGGACGGTGTCTTCGCCGACGAGGTGGTCTCGGTTCAGATTCCGCAGCGCAAGGGTGATCCGATCGAGTTCGCCGAGGACGAGGGCATCCGCGCGGACACCACCGCGGCGTCGCTGGCGGGGCTGCGCCCGGCGTTCAGTAAGGACGGCACCATCACGGCGGGGTCGTCCTCGCCGATCTCCGACGGCGCCTGCGCGGTGGTGGTGATGAGCAAGGAGCGCGCGGAGCGCGAGGGACTGGAGTGGATCGCCGAGATCGGTGCACATGGCGTGGTCGCCGGCCCCGATTCCAGCCTGCAGCTGCAACCGGCCAACGCCATTCGGAAGGCCTGTGAGCGGGAAGGGATTTCCCCCGAGCAGCTCGATCTGGTCGAGATCAATGAGGCCTTCGCACTGGTGGGCTTGGCCTCGGTGAAGGACTTGGGTATCGACCCGGCCAAGGTCAACGTCAACGGCGGAGCGATCGCCATCGGCCACCCCATCGGAATGTCGGGTGCCCGGATCACTTTGCACCTGGCGCAGGAGCTCAAGCGCCGCGGCGGCGGAATCGGTGTGGTTGCGCTGTGCGGTGGCGGCGGTCAGGGTGATGCCCTGATCGTGCGGGTGTGATTTACGACGCGACGTAGTAGATCGGTGATGTGTCGGGCGCTGTATCGGGCAGACTGAGGGCATGACACAGCTTTTCGACCTGCGCAGCACCGCCAGCAGGTTTCGCACCGTCGCGTTGCTCGAGGCCATCAGCTGGGCAGGTCTGCTCACCGGAATGTTCTTCAAGTACGTGCCGGATCCGGGTAACGAGATCGGTGTGAAGGTCTTCGGCTGGATCCACGGCATCGTCTTCATCGCATACCTGGTGTTGGGATTCCTCGCGGGTCGCGAGTACCGCTGGACTCCGCTCACCTGGTTGCTCGCACTGTTAGCTGGGGTTGCCCCATTGTGCAGTGTGATCTTTGTCATATGGGCTGATAAGACGGGTAAATTGCCCGTCGCGGGGTCGGCGACGGCGGGCGACGCTGGGCCGTAGTGCGCAGACCGTGAGCCGTGACAGACTGGACAGCGTGACCCGACCACGTCCCGCGATGGCTGCCGCCATGTCCGGAGCTGTCGACCTCTCTGCTCTCAAGCAGCGCGCGCAGGAGCCCACGGCTCCTCGCGAGCCTTCGGCCGGGGATGCATGGACCGTCGAGGTAACCGAGGCGAATCTCGAAGCCGAAGTACTGGCGCAGTCCAATCGTGTCCCGGTCATCGTGCTCCTGGGATCGCCACGTAGCGAGGCCTCGGCGGCACTGGCCGCCACCCTGGGCGACCTGGTCGCGGAAGACCGCGGCACGTGGGCCCTGGCGCGGGTGAACGTCGACACCAGCCCGCAGATCGCACAGGTCTTCGGTGTGCAGGCGGTGCCTACCGTGGTGGCGGTGGCTGCCGGGCGGCCCATCACCAGCTTCGCGGGACCTCAGCCCGCCGATCAGCTGCGGCGGTGGCTCGACTCCATTCTCGACGCGGTCGCCGGCAAGCTGCCCGACGACACTGCGCCGGACGGAGAGGGCGCCGAGGACTCCGAATACGCCGCAGAAAGTACCGACCCGGCGCTCGCCGCGGCGCGTGATGCCCTCGACTCCGGAGATTTCGAGGCTGCCCGTGCCGCCTATCAAGGTCTGCTGGACGACGGCGCCACCGGTGTGGTCGCTGCCGAGGCAACCGCGTCGGTGCGTCAGATCGAGTTCCTGATCCGGGCGACGGCCCACCCTCAGGATGCGGTCGATGTCGCCGATGCCGCACCCGGTGACATCGATGCCGGATTGGCTGCTGCCGACGTGGAAGTGCTTTCGCAGCAGCCGGACTCGGCCTTCGACAGGCTCATCGCACTTGTTCGCGTGACCAGAGACGACGAACGCGCCAAGGTGCGTGCCCGGCTGCTGGAGCTGTTCGAGCTGTTTGATCCGGCCGATCCCGCGGTGGTCGCCGGGCGGCGCAAGCTCGCCAACGCCCTGTTCTGAATCTGCCCCTGTCCGGTCCCGCGGCTACGGGAAGCGTTTGGCGCAGGTCTGGTCATTGCCCAGGACGCCAATTCGGTAGGCGTCGATACGGGAGAATCCGGAGGGGGCTGTCTCACCCTTCGCGTCGCTGGAAGCCCTACCGCTGGAAAGCAATTCGGAGACAGCCTCGTCGAGGTCGCCGCCGGAGAGGATGACCGGTGCGCGGGGGGTCACGATGCCCCTGCCGGCAGCCCGCGAGGTGAAGTATCCGGTCAGGCATGCGGTGCGTAACCCGGTCATGATTCCCTCGGTCTCCAGCCCCGCGGCCTTTTCCGCCGCCAGTGCGTAGCGCGAGACGATCACGCTGAACGCCGAATAGTCGCCGTTGACTTGCGCGGAGAACAGCGCGCGGTCCGACACGGGGGTGGCCATCTTCTGCAGGGCCTTGGGATCCAGGGCAATCGTATTGTCGTTGGGGCAGAACGAGGCCGGTGCGGTGCCCGAACCGTCGGAGCATTTCCCGTCGCCGTATACCGCCTTGGGAGGGTTATCCATGGGGAACACCTGTGAGGCAGCGGTCAGCACCGCATCGATGGTGTCCGGGTTTATCGGCCAGTTGTCGCCGTTGGGCCCCACGCCCAGGCCCTTGGGCAGCTCGCCGCGGCGCTTGAGGATCTCGCGGGCATCGATGCGCTTGCAGGCCATAGGGCCGTCGGTGAACCCGAACTGAAAGGCCGAGACCCGCTCGAAGGCCGAACCGTGGATGGCCCACTTCTTGCTGGTGTCATTGTCGCGGATCGCGATCATCGCGGCCGTGACCTTGTTAAGCCCGTCGGCGGTGTTCAAAGTGAATCGTGGCGAATCCCCCTGCGTGACCCAGCGCAGGTAGGCGCCGGAGAAGCAGTCGGCTTGCTGCTCCTGAGTGAGGTCGACGAGGTACTCGACCTGATCCTTGGTCATCTTCGGATCGTCGATCGGAGTGATCAGCTGAGCGTGATACTGGATCGAGTGTCCGTACTCGTGGGCCATGACGGTGTTCATCGCCATGTCGCCCATTTGCTTACGCAGGTAGGGGAACAGCTGGCCGCGATCCCACGCGAATGAGTTCTCCGGTGGACAAAACGCGGCATTGATGAAGTCGTTCAGGTTGCCCCCGCAGAACCTGATGCTGCCGTTCTCTTTACGTGAGTCGACCGAGATGAGCCGGGATACCGGCCGGAAGTTGGCGAACGAATCGCCGTAGAACTGCGTCCAGAAATCCTCAATGTCCGCCAGGGACACCTTGACGTAATCGTCGATCTCACCGTTGTCGGTGTTCTCGATCTTGCGTTGGGGAACCTGGACGCCGGGCTTCATGCCGGAGGGGCCATCGACCGCAGGCATACCCGCCACGCGCAGCGGGTCGGCGTAGATCGATTGAGGTTGCCCACCGAGTGGACGGCCACACGACGTGATCACCAGCACCAGCCCCACCAGCAGCGCCACCCAGCGTTTGGACATCGAGCCACCCCTTTAACTACGCGCGAGTTTGCGTCTAGCGCATCCTAATGTTGTCTACAGCTCCCCGGAGATGGGTTCCAGCCAGATTGCGGCGGCCGGTGGCAGGGCCAGCGTGGCTGAGGCCGGGCGGCCGTGCCACGGGTTCGCCTCGGCGATGACTTCGCCCAGGTTTCCTACTCCGCTGCCGTGGTACTGCAGTGCGTCGGTGTTGATGACCTCACGCCAGCGTCCGGTCAGGGGCAACCCCACCCGGTAGCTGGCGTGCTCGATGCCCGCGAAGTTGAAGATGCAGGCCAACACCGAACCGTCGTCGCCGAAGCGCAGGAAGCTCAGCACGTTGTTGGCGGAATCGTTGGCGTCGATCCACGAATATCCCTGGGGGGCGGTGTCTTGTGACCACAATGCGCGACGCTGCTGGTAGGCCGAATTCAGGTCGGCAGTCAACGCCGCGATTCCTGAGGAGTATCCGTCCTCGCCCAGCTGGAACCAGTCGACACCGCGCTCATCAGACCATTCGGCCCGCTGACCGAACTCCTGACCCATAAATAGCAGCTGCTTTCCGGGGTGTGCCCACATGTAGGCCAGTAGGCAGCGCAGGCCCGCGGCCTTGGCGTGATCGTCACCGGGGATGCGGGTCCACAGCGTGCCCTTGCCGTGCACCACCTCGTCATGGCTGATCGGCAGCACGAAATTCTCGCTGAACGCATACAGCATCGAGAAGGTCATCTCATGGTGATGGAAGCTGCGATGGATGGGATCGCGCCCGAGGTAGCCCAGGGTGTCGTGCATCCACCCCATGTTCCATTTCATGGAAAAGCCAAGGCCGCCAAGGCTGGTCGCCCGGGTGACGCCCGGCCAGGAGGTGGATTCCTCGGCCACCGTGACAATCCCGGGATGCAGCTTGTGCACGGTGGCGTTCATCTCCTGCAGGAACTGCACCGCCTCGAGATTCTCTCGGCCGCCGTGAATGTTCGGTGTCCAGCCACCCGCGGGGCGTGAGTAGTCCAGGTAGAGCATCGACGCGACGGCATCGACTCGCAGCCCGTCGATGTGGAACTGATCGAGCCAGAACAGGGCGTTGGCGACCAGGAAGTTGCGAACCTCGGGGCGGCCGAAGTCGAAAACATATGTGCCCCAGTCCAGCTGCTCAGCCCGGTGTGGGTCGGCGTGTTCGTATAGGGGTGTTCCGTCGAAGCGGGCCAGTGCCCACGCATCCTTGGGAAAGTGTGCGGGTACCCAATCGACGATGACGCCGATTCCCGCCCGGTGCAGGGCATCGACCAGGTAGCGGAAGTCGTCGGGCGTGCCCAGCCTCGAGGTGGGGGCGTAATACGAGGTCACCTGGTAGCCCCAGGACCCACCGAAGGGATGTTCGGCCACCGGCAGCAGCTCGACATGAGTGAAACCTTGTGCCAGTACATAGTCGGTGAGCTCGCGGGCTAGCTCCCGATAGGAGAGTCCGGGGCGCCACGATGCCAGATGCACCTCGTAGGTACTCATGGGCTCGAACACCGGGTTGCCGGTGGTACGCCGGGACATCCATTCCTCGTCCTGCCAGGAGTACGACGACGTGGTCACCCGCGATGCGGTGGCCGGCGGCAATTCGGTCGCGAACGCGAACGGGTCGGCGCGATCGGTCACCGACCCATCGGCGCCGTGCACGCGGAACTTGTACAGCGAACCGAGCGTCATTCCCGGCCAGAACAGTTCCCAGACTCCGGAGGATCCCAGGGTTCGCATGGGGGCGTCGTTGCCGTTCCACCCATTGAAATCGCCGATTACCGAGACCCCGTGCGCGTTGGGTGCCCACACCGCAAAGGAGATCCCGCTGACCTCACCGTCCGCCGTCACGAACGAGCGTGGATGCGCACCAAGGATTTCCCAGAGTCGCTCGTGGCGGCCCTCGTTGAACAGGTGCAGATCCACTTCGCCCAACGTGGGCAGGAATCGGTATGCATCGGCGATGATCAGCGGCGTGCCGCTGTAGTCGACGTCGAGGCGGTAGTCGAGGAGGTTCAGGAAGGGCAGAGCTACCCCGAACAGTCCGGACCCGAGGTCGGTCATGGGGTGCAGCTCGTCGCCCACCACCGCGGCCACCGCGGTGGCACCAGGTTTGAACGCGCGAATGACAGTGTGCCCCTTGCCGCCCGCGTTGGCATACTCATGCGCGCCGAGAATTGAGTGCGGATTGTGGTGGGTGCCCGCCACCAGCCTGGCGAGATCGGCGGCGTCCGGTTTCAGGAAGGTCGTAGGTGAGGTCACGGGCGGAACACCAAGTGCGTCCGGGCCGACTCGCGGACCTGTGGCAGATTCAGGATGTGCGCCACTTGCCGAGACGGGGTCAGGGGGTCCAGTCGGACATAGTTGGCTTGGCCCCAGCGGTATTGCTCGCCGGTGAGCTCGTCACGCACCCAGAACGTTTCATGCCAATCGAGGCCGAGTGCGGGCAGGTCGAGCCAGATGGTGCCGTCCTCGGCACCGAAGGGGTTGAGATTCACCACGATCAGGACGGCATCGCCGGTTACCGGGTCGAACTTGGAGTACGCCAGCAGAGCGTCGTTCTCGACGTGGTGGAAGGTGATGTTGCGCAGCTGTTGCAATGCCGGATGTAGTCGGCGGATCTCGTTGAGTCGGGTGATGAATGGCTCCAGTGATTCGCCGCGCGCGGCAGCGCCCTTGTAATCGCGGGGACGTAGCTGGTACTTCTCCGAGTCCAGGTATTCCTCGCTGCCCTCGCGCAACGGGACATGTTCGTAGAGTTCGTATCCGGAGTAAACGCCCCAGGTCGGGCTCAAGGTGCCGGCGAGGATGGCACGGATCGCGAACATGCCCGGGCCGCCGTACTGAAGGCTCGCGTGCAAGATGTCGGGGGTGTTGACGAAGAGATTCGGGCGTGCCAGGTCCGCCTGCGCGGCGATTTCTTTGCCGAACTCGGCGATCTCGGATTTGGCGGTGCGCCAGGTGAAGTAGGTGTACGACTGGGTGAAGCCGAGCCGGGCCAGACCGTAGAGACGAGCCGGGCGAGTGAACGCCTCGGACAGGAACAACACGTCGGGATCGGCCGCCTTGACCTCGCCGATCAGCCACTGCCAGAAGTCCGGCGGCTTGGTGTGTGGATTATCTACCCGAAATATCTTGACGCCATGGGCAATCCAGTGCTGCACGACACGCAGCACCTCGGTGTACAGGCCGGCAGGATCGGTGTCGAAGTTCAGGGGATAGATGTCCTGGTACTTCTTGGGAGGATTTTCCGCGTAGGCGATGGTGCCGTCGGGGAGCTCGGTGAACCACTCGGGATGGGCGTTGACCCACGGGTGATCCGGTGCGCACTGCAATGCCAAGTCCAGCGCCACTTCCAGGCCCAGCTTGCGCGCGGTGGACACGAACCGGTCGAAGTCCTTGAGGGTTCCCAGCTCGGGATGGATCGCGTCGTGACCTCCCGCAGCACTGCCGATGGCCCACGGTGAACCGACTTCACCGGGCTCGGCGATCGGATTGTTGTTGCGGCCCTTGCGGTTGATCTCGCCGATCGGGTGCACCGGCGGTAGATACACCACATCGAATCCCATCGCGGCGACCCGTGCGAGGTCGGCCGATGCGGTCGCCAGCGTGCCGTGCATGGGCCGTCCGTCCGGTCCCACTCCGCCGGTGGAGCGCGGGAACAGTTCGTACCAGGAGCCGTACAGCGCCCGAGTGCGGTCAACCCAGATGCCGTACTGAGTTCCGCGAGTAAGTAGATCGCGCAGCGGGAACTCGGCAAGCAGTACCTGCACCTCATCGGAGAGCGCATGCTGAAAGCGAGCCCCCGGGTCGTCCTGAGTGCGCAGCGCTTCCGCCGAGGCCAGCAGCGGCCCCCGACGTTTCCGTGGCACTCCGGCCGCCGCGCGCTCGAACAGGCGCGCACCGATCTCCAGATCGTTGGCCAACTCGGCAGCGCCCTGCCCTGCTTCCAGTTTGGCCTCGACATTGTGGCGCCAGGTTGTGATCGGGTCACCCCATCCATCGACCCGGAAGGTCCACAGCCCTTCCCGGTCCGGGACGAAGCTGGCATGGAATCGATCGAGCGCCCCACCCGGCCGCATCGGGATATGCAGCGGTTTGATTCGCGTCGCGGTGGTGTCCTTCTCGCGGGGCGCCGAGATCCGGCGCAACGGGCCCTCGGAGAGCTGCGGGTAGCTGGGCCCGAGGGACCGCACCACCAGTGTCGCGGCGACGGCCTCATGGCCTTCGCGCCACACAGTTGCCGCCACGGGGACGACCTCACCCACGACGGCCTTGGCCGGATAGCGCCCACCGGAGATCGCGGGGGCGACATCATCGATGCCTATGCGTCCGGTCACCACGTCCACCGTAGTAGACGGGCCCTTGCGGTGCGGTGCAGAAGCGCGGACCAGAGGCTTCGCCGACACGCCCGCAGGCGTGCGAGAGGGAACTGCCACAGCATCGCGTATCGGTGCGGAATTTCCGCCGGGCATGCGATCCACCGAAATCTCAGTAAGGTTCTGAAGGGTGAAAGCCCTACGTCGATTCACGGTTCGTGCCCATCTTCCGGAGCGGTTGGCGGCGCTGGGCGAGTTATCCAACAACCTGCGCTGGTCGTGGCATCAACCCACCCGGGATCTCTTCGCCGATATCGATCACCAGCTGTGGGAGCAGACCAACCACGATCCGGTTGCAGTCATGGGGTCGGTCCCGGCGCAACGGCTCGACGAGCTGGCCGCCGATGACGGTTTCGTCGACAGGGTGGCGGCCCTGGCGGGTGATCTTCATGACTATCTGAATCGCCCCATGTGGTACCAGCGTCAGCTGGAGCGGGACAGTGACGAGGGCGCCGAGGGTGCCGTCCTGCCCGCCGCGATCGCGTACTTCTCGATGGAGTTCGGCGTCTCCGAGGTGCTGCCGAACTACTCCGGTGGCTTGGGCATCTTGGCCGGCGATCACCTTAAGGCCGCCTCCGATCTGGGTCTGCCGCTCATCGCGGTGGGGTTGCACTACCGGTCGGGATACTTCCGGCAGTCGCTGACCGCCGACGGTTGGCAGACCGAGCAGTATCCGCTGATCGACCCGGCCGGTCTGCCGTTGCGGCTGCTGGCACATGACGATGGCACCCCGATCCTCATCACGGTGCCGATGCCGCAGGACCGGGTGCTCTCGGCGCGCATCTGGGTTGCTCAGGTGGGCCGGATTCCGCTGCTGCTCTTGGATTCCGATATCGCGGAGAACGATCGGGAACTGCGCTACGTCACCGACCGGCTATACGGCGGCGATCAGGACCACCGCATCAAGCAGGAAATTCTGGCCGGTATCGGCGGAGTACGTGCCATTCGTGCGTATGTCACCTCCTCTGGCGCGTCATCTCCCGAGGTGTTCCACACCAATGAGGGTCATGCTGGGTTCCTGGGGCTCGAGCGCATTCGCGAGTACATCGGGCAGCATGGACTGGACGTGGAAACGGCCTTGACAGTGGTCCGGTCCAGCACCGTGTTCACCACGCACACACCGGTTCCCGCCGGAATCGACCGCTTCCCGGTGGACTTGGTGCGTCGATACTTCGGGGAATCCGGTGATTCCACGCTGCTGCCCGGTGTGCCGGTGGATCGCATCATCGCCCTGGGTGCGGAGGACGACCCCTCCACGTTCAACATGGCTCATATGGGGCTGCGGCTGGCGCAGCGCGCCAACGGTGTGTCGCTCCTGCACGGCCAGGTGAGCCGGTCGATGTTCAACGGACTGTGGCCGTCATTCGACGCCGCCGAGGTACCCATCGGATCGATCACCAACGGCGTGCACGCGCCCACTTGGGCAGCGCCGCAGTGGCTGGAGCTGGGGCAGCAGCTCGTCGGTGCTGAGGCGTTCAACGACGCCAGCGGATGGGAGCGGATTCACGAGGTAGACCCCGGACACATCTGGTGGATCCGATCACAGTTGCGCGAGCAGCTGATTCAGGATGTGCGACGGCGGATACGTGCGTCGTGGCTGCAGCGCGGCGCGGCCGAGGCCGAGTTGGGCTGGGTGGACGATGCCTTCGACCCGGGTGTGCTGACCATCGGGTTCGCCCGCCGCGTCCCGACGTACAAGCGGCTCACGCTGATGCTGCGTAACCCGGAACGGCTGCGCGAGCTACTCCTGGACGAGAAGCATCCGGTGCAGCTGATCGTGGCCGGTAAATCGCATCCCGCCGACGACGGCGGTAAGGGGCTCATCCAGCAGATCGTCAGGTTCGCCGACCAGGCGGACGTGCGGCACCGGATCACCTTCCTTCCCGACTACGACATGTCGATGGCCCGCTATCTGTACTTCGGCTGCGACGTGTGGTTGAACAATCCGCTGCGTCCGCTTGAGGCGTGCGGGACCTCGGGGATGAAGAGCGCACTCAACGGCGGGCTCAACCTGTCCATCCGTGACGGATGGTGGGACGAGTGGTACGACGGCGAAAACGGTTGGGAAATACCGACGGCCGACGGGGTCACCGATGACACTCGACGCGACGATCTGGAAGCCGCGGCGCTCTATGAGCTACTGGCGCAAAAGGTGGCGCCCAAATTCTATGAGCGCGATGAGCACGGCACGCCGCAACGCTGGGTCGAGATGGTTCGACACACCCTGGAGAAGTTGGGGCCAAAGGTTTTGGCATCCAGGATGGTTCGCGATTACACCGTCGGCTACTACGCCCCCGCGGCCAAGTCGTTGCGTGCCACCGTCGGTGCCGATCATTCGTTCGCCCCGGCCAAGGAGTTGGCGCGCTATCGCGAACGAGTGCAGCAGGTATGGCCCTCGCTGGTCATCACCGATGTCGACAGTTCGGGCCTGCCGGACACCCCGCTGCTGGGGTCACCGTTGACGCTCACCGCATCGGTTCAGCTTTCCGGACTGGCGCCCTCGGAGGTCGCCGTGCAGGCGGTGATCGGGCGAGTGGACCTGGACGACAAGCTTTCCGAATCGGTGATTGTCCCGATGGCGCACACCGGCAGTCGCGACGGTGGGGTGGAAACCTTCTCCACCACGACCACCTTGCCGGTGTCCGGGTCGGTGGGATACACGGTGCGGGTGCTTCCGCATCATCCGCTGCTGGCCGGCGATAGCGAGCTTGGTCTGGCGGTGCTGGCCGCCAGCGATCTGGAGCACTAACGGCACGACTTACCCGTAGCGCTTGAGGCAGCGGTCCGTCGATCCGGCCACTCCGTCGCGAAAGGCATCGATCCGGGAGAACCCCGCCGGGACGGTGGTCCCGTTGACATCGCTGGCCACCACGCCGTTGGTGAGCAGTCCCGATACCGCCTCATCGAGGTCCCCGGCGGTGAGCATCATCGGGTTCGGTTCATGGTCGGGTGTGGTGGGTTTGGCCATTGCCGCCGACGCGACACCGGTCAGACAGGCGGTGCGTAGCGCGCTCTGCCCATTGTCGAGCGGCAGGCCGTGTTGATTCTCGACCGCTAACGCGTAACGGGAGATGACCATCGAGTACGCGGTGAAATCGCCGGTTACCTGCCCCTGATCGTGCGTGGGCCGGGCCAGGGTGGTCAGCCGCGGCAGATCGAGAGCCACCGTGTTGGAGTCCGGGCAGTAGACCGCCGCCACGGATCTTGTGCGGCGTCCGGATTCGTCGCATGCGGCCCCCGACACCGAGAGCCGCGGTGGTGCGGTGTTGAGCGCGGGTCTGTAGATCGCTCCGAGCACCGTCATCAGGGTGCGCAGGGTGTCGACCGAGACCGGAATGCCGTCCGATCGGCCGTACGGGAGGTCGTCGGCGAGTCCACCGGCTCGCTTGGCGATCTCTGCCCTGTCGATCTGGGTGCATGCGGCCGCGCCGTCAACGAATCCGCGTTGGAAGGCCGACACCCGCTCGAATGCCGATCCGTGCGCATCGATTACGCCGCCTGCCTCAATCGGATCGTCCCGGAACGCGATCAGCGCCGCGATGACCTTGTTGAGGCCCTCGCCGGTACTCAGTGTGAAACGTGGTGAGCTGCCCTGCGCCACCCAGCGCAGATAAGTCCCGGCAAGGCAATCGGCCATCTGCTCGCTGACGAGCGTCTGTGTCTCTGGGTCCACCAACTTCGCCTGGTGCGTCAGGGCATGCCCGTACTCGTGGGCCAGTGTCATGGGTACCGCCATGGGGCCGAACATCCGCACCAGCTTGGGCAGCAGCGCGCCGCGGTCCCACCCCAGGCTGTTCTGGCTGATGCAGTAACCGGCGTTGTCGAAGCCGATCGTGAGGTTGTTGCAGAAGTTCGCGATGCCGGGGCCCGCGCTGTTCCAGGACGTCAACGAATCGACCGGATGAAACGTGGCCCAGAAGCTCTTCGGATAGGCCTCCTGCCAGAAATCCTCGATATCGGCGACTGCGTTGACGGCAAGGCGGTCCATCGCGCCGTCGTCGCCGCCGCGCACGGCTCTGTTCGCCGGTTTGGGGTGCGGGCGTAGCCCGGAAGGACCGTCGACGGCGGGGAGACCGGCAACTTGATACGCATTGCCGAGCTGTGAAACCGGAATGCCCTCAACAGTGTTCGTGCAGTTCGAGAGTGTCGGGGCCAGGAGTGTGCAGCAGGCCAGGACTACCGTCGGCGTGTGAATCCACCGGTCCGGAAGCGACATGGCCGTCTCTCTGTAGCGGCTATCCCCGTGTGCGGGTGCCCTCTCCAGCATAGGTCGCATCGTGCTTGGTCATCAGTCGTTGTAGCGCCGCTGTGACTACCGACAAGTCGTGTGTCGACCAGAATGGTGGCAGCGACGCACGCAGAAATCCGCCATAACCCGCCGTGGCCATCCGTGAATCAAGCACCGCGACAACGCCTCTGTCGTGCGCGCCCCGCAACAGGCGGCCTGTGCCCTGGGCCAGCAGTAACGCCGCCTGGGTGCCCGCCACCGCCATGAATCCATTGCCTCCGCGCGCGCTGATCGCCCGCTGCCGGGCTGCCCGAAGGGGATCGTCGGGGCGGGGGAATGGGATTCGGTCGATGAGAACAAGCGACAGCGACGGTCCGGGCACGTCGACTCCCTGCCACAGCGACAGCGTCCCGAACAACGAGGTTTGTGGGTCCGCGCTGAATTGTTCGACCAGAATCGATGTCGCGTCGTCTCCCTGGCACAGCACCGGGGTGTCGAGCCGCGTCCGCATTTCCTCGGAGGCCTCCTTGGCGGCACGCATGGAGGAAAAGAGTCCCAGGGTGCGTCCTCCTGCGGCACGGACCAGAGTCTCGATCTCATCGAGTGTCGCCGCACCGACACCATCGCGTCCCGGGGCGGGAAGGTGCCGTGCCAGATAGAGGATGGCGGATTTCTCATGCTGGAAAGGGGATCCGACGTCGATGCCGTGCCAGGTGGCCCGGGCTGGTGTGGTGGAGTCGGTGTCGGTGCTCTTGTCGGGTGCTCGGGCAGGCAGGCCCCAGGAGGCGGCCATCGTGTCGAACTTGCCCCCGAGGACCAGAGTGGCCGAAGTGAGGACGACGGTGCGCTGCCCGAATAGGCGGGTGCGCAGCAGCCCGGCGACCGACAGCGGGGCGATCCGTAGCACCGGACGTACCGTGCCCCGGTTGTCCTCGTGATCGAGCCACACCACGTTGGGGCGCGCTGTGATGTCCGGTTCGGCCCAGCAGGCCAGCGCCAGGGAAGCGGCATCTACGATATCGTCCAGTGCGGCAACTGCTTCGGTGCGTGCGGCGGCAGTGGCAGGGTCGGTGGATTGGCCGGTGGGGATCTCGGTTCGTGCGGCGGCCGCGGCGTCGCGCAGCGCGGTGAGGTAGGTGACGGTCTCCTCATCCGCGCGGTCGATGGTGCCGGGCCTGCTGTCGTGGATCAGTGAAGAGAAGGTTGCCGAGCTCGCCTCGAAACGGCTCGCCGTTTCGGGTGACACCAGTCGGCCTATTCGACGGATGGTGACGGTCAGTCCTACTGCCGAGAGTTCTTGGGTGGCAACGCTTGTCACCCGGTCGACGAGGTCGTGCGCCTCGTCGACGATCACTGCGTCATGTTCGGGCAGGATATTTATGTCGGCGATGGCATCGATGGCCAGCAGCGCGTGATTGGTCACCACCACATCCGACTGTCCGGCGTCGAGCCGGGCCAGCTCGGCGAAGCACTCGGTGCCGAACGGGCACCGAGTGGCGCCGAGGCATTCACGTGCCGACACGCTGACCTGCGACCAGGAACGATCCGGCACGCCTGGCTTGAGCTCATCGCGATCGCCGGTCTTGGTGGTCTCCGCCCAGTCGTTGAGACGCTGTACGTCCCGGCCGAGCGCGCTGGCCGCGAAGGGCTCGAACAACGTGTCGGGTGCTTCCTGATCGGATGCGGCCCCATTGTGCAATTTGTTGAGGCAGAGGTAATTTCCCCGGCCCTTCAGGATGGCGAATCTGGGCTTGCGGGCCAGTGAGGGTGCCAACGCCTCCGCCAACCGGGGCAGATCACGATCCACGAGCTGACGTTGCAGCGCGATGGTGGCGGTGGAGACCACGACCGGGGATGACTCCTCGATGGCGTGGGCAAGGGCCGGTACCAGGTATGCCAGCGATTTGCCGGTGCCGGTGCCGGCCTGGACCACCAGGTGCTCGCCGCTATGCAGGGAGTGCTCGACGGCCGTGGCCATCGTGAGCTGTCCGGCGCGTTCGGTTCCGCCGAGCGCGGTGACGGCCGTGGCAAGCAGGCCGGTGGCAGATGTGGGCGTATCGGGGTTCTTCAGCGGACTACCTCGACGCCGACGGCCTGGAGCTCACTCAGGACGCGATGTATTGATTGTTCTTCAATGCCAACGGCATACGCGGTGAGCACACGGGTATGCAACCTCTGTCGAGCCGCGTCGCGCGCGGTGGCGGCCACACAGTAGTCGGTGGCGATGCCCACCACGTCGACGCTGTCCAGATCCCGTTTCTGCAGCCACGCAGCCAACGTCGTGCCATCGGCGCTGACGCCCTCGAAACCCGAATAGGCGGCGGAATAATCTCCTTTGGAGAACACCTCGTCGACCGGGGTGAGGTCCAAGTCGGGGTGAATGTCGGCGCCGGGTGTACCGACCCTGCAATGCGGAGGCCAGCTTGTCGCGAAGTCTGGTGTCTGGGAGAAATGGTCGCCGGGGTCAATGTGAAAGTCGCGCGTCGCGACCACCGCGTCGTACGCACCGGATGTGGTGAGGTCGTTGAGCTTCTGGGCCAGCGCGGCTCCGCCGGATACGGGCAGCGAGCCGCCCTCGCAGAAGTCGTTTTGCACGTCGACGACGATAAGCGCCCTGCCCATGGATCGACAGTACCCCCGCCGGTGCTCAGTCGAAGATGTCAGATACGTGGCGGCCCATGCGTGAGATGTAGTCGATGAGCTCGTCGCGGCTGATGGCCAGATCTCCGCGCAGATAATCGATGATGGCGCCGGAGGCCGCGCCGACAAGCGACACCGACAGGAAGCGACGCCGTCCCGGATCGTCGACATCGATCAGTGCTTTCTCGGCAAGTGAGGCGAAGGCCATCGAGCCCGCGAACCCGACGCTGCCCAGTATGGGTTCGGTGAATGGGGCGAGCATCATGATGCGGCCGTAAGCAGGGTTGTCGACCGTCGCCCCGATGAAGATCTCCACCGCGCGGGTCTCTAAATCGTCTCCCTTGGCGGCGAATTCGGTGACGACACGCATCACGGATTCGAGCACGTCTTGGTACACCGCACGCACGAAGTCGTCGCGGTCACCGAATTCCTCATAGAAGTTGCGCTCCGATACCCCGGAAGATCTGCAGACCGTGCGGATGGTCAGCGCCGGGCCGTCGATGGCGCCGAGCGCCGCGATGCCCGCATCGAGCAGTGCCCGCCGACGCGTCGCTCGCCGCTCTGCGGGAGTGGTTCCCGCCCATTGCCTTCTGGCTGCCATGTGTCCTCCGGCCAGAAATTATCCCACCAATCGGGTGGTAATCGCAGGATCCCCGTGCGAAAGGCCCAGCCCCTCCCACGGCAGGCTCAGTAATCCCGCGCGTACCCGGTCCCTGGCGTCGTCGAGCGAGTCGGATGTGATGGGCGCGCCGCCGCGCACCAGTGGGGTGGTCAGTACCCGGTGCGGTTCGGTCACGGGCGGCTCACCGGCGGCCGCGCGATACACCACTTCCTCGGTGAAGGTGCCGGTCGGTTTGGCGGTGCGTAGCGCACATTTGTGGCCGCCATGTGATTCCTTGTGGCTACTGCGTTTTGCCACCGGGATACCGTCGATCTCGACGAGTTTGTAGACCATGCCGGCCGCCGGGAACCCCGATCCGGTTACCACCGAGGTGCCGACACCATAGATGTCGACGGGCTCGGCGCGCAGTGCCGCGATGGAGTATTCGTCGAGGTCCCCGGAGACGACAATGCGGGTCCGGTGCGCGCCCAGTCCGTCGAGTTGTGCCCGAACCTGCCGGGCCAGCATGCCCAGATCTCCCGAGTCGATGCGCACTGCCCCGAGCTCGGGCCCGGCGACTGCGATGGCGTTGTCGACCCCGGTAGTGATGTCGTAGGTGTCCACCAGCAGGGTGGTGGACACCCCGAGCGCTTCGACCTGTGCGCGAAATGCCTCACGTTCGGCCTCGCTGGGGCTCATGCCGTCTTTGGCGTGGAGCAGAGTGAAGGCGTGAGCGGCGGTGCCGCGGGCGGGCACACCGTAGCGGCGATGTGCCTCCAGGTTGGACGTGGATTCGAATCCCGCGAGATAGGCGGCGCGGGCACAGGCCACCGCCGCCAGTTCGTGGGTACGCCGTGAGCCCATCTCGATGAGCGGACGGCCCGCGGCGGCCGACACCATTCGGGCGGCGGCAGAGGCGACGGCACTGTCGTGATTCAGGATCGACAGTGTGAGGGTTTCCAGAATGACGCATTCAGCGAAGGTTCCCCGCACGGTGAGCACCGGGGATCCCGGGAAGTAGAGCTCACCCTCGCGGTAGCCGTCGATGTCGCCACTGAATCGATATCCGGCCAGGTACTGGAGTGTGTCATCGTCCAGAAAGTCGGACAGCGATTTCAATTCTTCCGATCCGAATCGGAATTCGGCAAGCGACTCGAGCAATCGGGCGGTACCGGCGACGACGCCGTACCGGCGGCCGTCCGGCAATCTCCTGGCGAATACCTCGAAGGTGGCCTGACGTCCCGCGGTGTCGTCACGCAGTGCGGCGGCAAGCATGGTGAGCTCGTACTTGTCGGTGAGCAATGACGTATGCAGGTGCGCCATGTGCGCCACGTTAGCGGGATACCCGGGTGCGTGAACGGGTCCCGAGAGGCTCCGGGGAGACCGGGAACCCGAACTTCATGCTGACAGAGTTCGCGGCCCCGGTATTCTGGGGCCATGGGTGCGCCGGCGCGAGCCTTGCCAGGGACTACCGCAGAGAGGTCTGTCGAACATGTCGACGAGACCCAGTCGCCGTGGGTCACCATCGTGTGGGATGACCCGGTAAACCTGATGAACTATGTCGCTTACGTGTTCCAGCAGCTGTTCGGCTACAGCGAGAGCGAGGCCACCAACCTGATGCTGCAGGTTCACCACGAGGGCAAGGCTGTGGTGTCCTGTGGGGCGCGCGAGTCGATGGAGATCGACGTCAGCAAGCTGCACGCAGCCGGTCTGTGGGCCACTCTGCAGCAGGATCGTTGAGCCGCTGATCCGTGCGAAAGTGGAAGCGCGTCAACGCGTCTGATGGGATTCGGCTGCGTTCTGAGATGGAGCCGCACGAGGCGGCGCTCGTGCAGTCGATGGTCACTTCCATGCTGGCGATGCTGGATGAGCGCGAATCGTCGGCGCCCAGTGACGAATTGGCACAGCTGACCGGCATCCGTACGGGGAACACCGCGGCGCCCTCCGATGTCACTCTTGGGCGGTTGCTTCCGGACTTTCACCGCCCCGACCAGGACGGCACCAGCAGTCTCGAGGCGGTGAGCGGACTCAACAGTGCATTGCGCAGCCTCTACGAACCGGAGATCATCGACGCCAAACGTGAGGCGGGTCAACGGTTGCTGCGCACGCTTCCGCTGGAAGGCGGGCGCTTTGAGCTGTCCGAGGACGACGCGCGCGCATGGCTGACCGCGCTCAATGATGTGCGCCTGGCGCTTGGCGCGATGCTGGGGATCGACAGCGACGGGCCGCAGGAGTTGCCCGCAGATGATCCGATGGCAGGGCATATGGACATTTATCACTGGCTGACCGTGATGCAGGAGTTGTTGGTGCTCGCGTTGATGGGGAAGTCGGCGGTATGAGCCTGTTCTCGGGTGCGATCACCGACGTTCCGGGAATGCTGGTGGGACATCACCAGCGGGTGGATGCCGATGCCGAACTCGGATCGGGCTGGGCGACCGGCACCACCGTGGTGCTGGCGCCGCCGGGGACGACCGGCGCGGTCGACGTACGCGGCGGAGCTCCGGGAACACGTGAATCCGATCTGCTCGATCCGGCCAACACCGTCTCCACGGTCGACGCCATTGTGCTCACCGGCGGTAGCGCCTACGGACTGGCCGCCGCCGATGGGGTGATGCGCTGGCTGGAGGAGCAGGGCAGGGGAGTGGCTCTGCAGGGTGGCACCGTGCCCATCGTCCCGGGGGCGGTCATCTTCGATCTGCCGGTGGGTGCCTGGAAGAGCCGTCCCGACGCCGAATTCGGTTACCGAGCAGCAGAACTCGCAAGCGATACGCCCGAATGGGGTGCCGTGGGTGCCGGTGTCGGAGCGCGGGCCGGAACTCTCAAGGGCGGTGTCGGCTCCGCGAGTGCGGATCTGGGTAACGGGATTGTGGTCGGTGCCGTGATCGTCGCCAACCCGGTTGGACTGGTGATTAATCCGTCGACAGGGCTGCCTTGGGACCCCGCATGTGCACCGGAGCTCGGCGCGCCCCCGGCGAGCCAGCTCGCGGCGCTGGCCGCCTTGCCTGACAAATCGGTCTCGTTGAACACCACGATCGGCGTGGTGGCGACCAACGCCCCGCTGAGCAAGGCGCAATGCCGCAGGGTGGCCATTGCCGCCCACGACGGGCTGGCACGGGCGATCAGGCCCGCGCATACCCCGATGGACGGGGACACGCTGTACGTGCTGGCGACCGGGGCTGGCGAGGGCGATGTCGAGGCTCTCACCATTTCGGTGGGGATTGCCGCCGCCGAGTGTGTGGAGCGTGCGGTGGTGCGGGCAGTGGTGGGCGCCGCGAGCGTGGCCGGAATACCCGCATATCGTGACGTGTTGCCAGGAGCGTTTTCGTAAACGTCCGAGACGGCCAAGAGGGAAGCAGGGAAGACAGTGCTGGTAGTTCGCGCCGATCTGGTCGACGCCATGGTCAAGCACGCCCGTGCCGATCACCCCGATGAGGCTTGCGGTGTACTGGCCGGTCCGGAGGGCTCCGACCGCCCCGAGCGACACGTCGCCATGATCAACGCTGAGCGGTCTCCTACTTTTTATCGCTTTGATTCCGGTGAGCAGCTTCGGGTTTGGCGGGCGATGGATGACGCCGATGAAGTGCCGGTGGTTATCTATCACTCGCACACCGCGACCGAGGCCTACCCCAGCCGTACCGATATCAACCTGGCCGCGGAACCCGATGCCCACTACGTTTTGGTGTCCACTCGCGATCCTGAGCAGCACGAGCTGCGCAGTTACCGGATCGTCGACGGAGTGGTCACTGAAGAGGACATCACGATCGTCGAGAAGTATTAGAGAAAAGGACCGTCCACCATGTCGATTCAAGTATCGATTCCGACCATTCTTCGCGTCCACACTGGCGGTGAGAAGCGCGTCGCTGCAACGGGTTCCACGCTGCAAGCGGTGATCGCGGATCTGGAGTCCAATTACTCGGGGATCTCCGAGCGTCTCGTCGACGATGGCAAGTTGCACCGTTTCGTCAACATCTACGTCAACGACGAGGACGTGCGGTTCTCGGGTGGGCTGGACACCGAGATCGCCGATGGCGATTCGGTCACCATCCTGCCCGCCGTGGCCGGTGGCTAGCGGCGCATGACCCGATACGACTCGTTGCTCCAGGCCCTCGGGAACACGCCGCTGGTCGGGTTGCAGAGGTTGTCCCCGGCCTGGGACGGCGATCCGCATGTGCGGTTATGGGCCAAGCTGGAGGACCGCAATCCGACCGGCTCCATCAAGGACCGGCCTGCCCTGCGCATGATCGAACAGGCCGAGCAGGACGGGCTGCTGGAACCGGGTGCCACGATTCTGGAGCCCACGAGCGGTAACACCGGAATCTCGATGGCGATGGCCGCCCAGCTCAAGGGCTACAAGATGATCTGCGTGATGCCGGAGAACACCTCCATCGAACGACGCCAGCTGCTTGAGCTGTACGGCGCTCAGATCATCTTCTCCTCGGCCGAGGGTGGCTCCAATACCGCCGTTGCCACTGCCAAAGAGCTTGCCGCGCAAAATCCTTCGTGGGTTATGCTGTACCAGTACGGCAACCCGGCGAATGCCGCCGCGCACTATCACGGCACCGGCCCGGAGATTCTGGCCGATCTGCCCGAGATCACCCACTTCGTTGCCGGGCTGGGCACCACCGGAACTCTGATGGGTACCGGACGGTTCCTGCGGGAGAACGTGCCCGGGGTGCAAATTGTTGCCGCCGAGCCGCGCTATGGCGAGGGCGTCTACGCGCTGCGCAACATCGACGAGGGATTCGTGCCCGAGTTGTATGACCCCGAGGTGCTCACGACCCGCTTTTCGGTGGGATCGTTCGACGCGGTGCGCCGTACCCGTGAGTTGGTGCAAGTGGAAGGCATCTTCGCGGGCATCTCGACCGGCGCGATTCTGCATGCGGCACTCGGCATGGCGACCAAGGCCGTCAAGGCGGGCGAGCGTGCGGACATCGCATTCGTGGTGGCTGATGCGGGCTGGAAGTATCTGTCGACCGGCGCCTACGCCGGTACCGTGGATGACGCAGAGGACGCGCTGGAAGGGCAGTTGTGGGCATGACGGGATACCAGGGTGGCCCGGAGGGGTTCCATCCTGCCCGTCCCGAGCGGTCCAGACGGCCGCAATGGGTCACCGGTGGAATCCTGGTGGTCTCGTTCGTCGCGTTGCTTTATGTCATCGAAGGCATCGATACGGTTACCGGGCACCGACTCGACGAGAACGGCATCCGGCCCCTGGAGGCCGATGGTCTGGACGGCATCCTGTTCGCGCCCCTGCTGCATGCGAATTGGGGGCACTTGGTTGCCAACACGGTGCCCGCGCTCGTGCTGGGTTTCCTGGCCGCGGCCGCCGGGCTCGGACGCTTTCTGTTGGCAACCGCGATCATCTGGGTTCTCGGCGGCATCGGCACGTGGCTGATTGGCAACCTCGGCTCGCCCTACGAGACCAATCACATCGGGGCGTCGGGGCTGATCTTCGGCTGGCTCACCTATGTGATTGTCAGAGGATTCTTCAACCGCCGCGTGGGTCAGATCCTCATCGGTGTCGTCGTGATCATCCTCTACGGCGGCGTGCTGTGGGGTGTGCTGCCCGGACAGTTCGGGGTGTCCTGGCAGGGGCACCTGAGTGGGGCTATCGCCGGCGTACTGGCCGCCTATTGGCTCTCGGGTAGGGAACGCAAGGCGAAGGCTGTACGTGGTCCTGGGACGCCACCAAGGCTGTCGACGTGACGGGCCCCGGCGCCGCTTCGGACGGTCTTGGCGCGAGCGGCTCATCGCCGATCGGGATATTCGATTCCGGAGTCGGCGGACTGACCGTCGCGCGGGCCATCATCGACCAGCTGCCCGACGAAGACATCATTTACGTCGGTGATACGGGCAACGGGCCCTATGGTCCGCTGACCATTCCAGAGATCCGCCGGCATGCACTGGCCATTGGCGACGACCTTGTCGGACGCGGGGTGAAAGCCCTGGTGATTGCCTGTAATACGGCCTCGGCGGCATGCCTGCGTGACGCCCGTGAACGCTATGCGCCGGTGCCGGTCATCGAGGTGGTGTTGCCTGCCGTGCGCCGCGCCGTGCACACCACGCACAACAACAAGATCGGTGTCATCGGCACCGCGGCGACTATCGCATCGGGTGCCTATCAGGATGCGTTCGCGGCCGCGCGGGATACCGAGATCACGGCGGTGGCGTGTCCGCGTTTCGTTGACTTCGTCGAGCGTGGCATCACCAGCGGGAGGCAAGTGCTGCAGCTCGCCGAGGGCTATCTGGAGCCGCTGCAGCGGGCTCAGGTCGACACCGTGGTGCTGGGTTGCACGCACTATCCGTTGCTGTCCGGGCTGATCCAGCTCGCCATGGGCGAGGATGTCACGTTGGTATCCAGCGCCGAGGAAACTGCCAAGGACCTGCTGCGGGTGCTGTCGGAGAGGGATCTGTTGCGGCCGCATCCGGATAACCCGAGTGCCTCAGGTCCGAACCGCATTTTTGAGGCAACCGGTGACCCCGATGCGTTCCGCACCCTGGCGGCCAGATTCCTCGGTCCGGCTGTGACAGCGGTGCAAACTCGAGCTAGCGGTGTTCCGGGTTACACCGAAATTGCAACACCTCTCTAACCCTGTGCCGAGACGCTTGCCGGACGTGGCAAGCTAGGGGCTGTGCGAGTCACCGTGCTCGGCTGCTCAGGCAGTGTCACCGGACCGGATTCACCGGCGTCTGGTTACCTTCTGACGGCACCGGATGCGCCACCGTTGGTCATCGACTTCGGTGGCGGTGTCTTGGGCTCTCTGCAACGGTTCGCCGACCCCGGATCGGTGTCCGTTCTGTTGTCGCACCTGCATGCCGACCACTGCCTGGACCTGCCTGGTCTGTTCGTGTGGCGTCGCTATCACCCGAATCCGCCCAAGGGCAAGGCCATCATGTACGGGCCTGCCGACACCCTGATTCGGGTGGGGGCCGCGTCGGCTGAGATCGGCGGTGAGGTCGACGACTTCACCGACATCTTCGACTTGTATGCGTGGAGCGAAGGTGTGCCCGTCGAATTCGGGTCGCTCACGGTGACACCCACACGGGTGGCGCATCCGCCTGAGTCGTATGGCCTGCGGATCGAGGACACGTCAGGTGCCGTCCTTGCCTACAGCGGTGACACCGGCATATGCGACGCGGTGGTCGAGCTGGCGCGCGATGCCGACGTGTTCCTGTGCGAGGCGTCGTGGACGCACATGCCGGGGCACCGCCCGCCGGACCTTCACCTGTCCGGCACCGAGGCGGGGCAGATCGCGGCCCGCGCAGGCGTGAAGGAACTGCTGCTGACCCACATCCCGCCGTGGACTTCGCGCGAGGATGTCATCGCCGAGGCGAAGTCGGCATTCGACGGGCCGGTGCGGGCCGTCGTCGCGGGGGAGAGCATAGAGCTGTAGCTCTGCCGCTCACGCTCGGTACTTTCGCGGAGACGATAAGGTCGAGGGCGTGTCCAGACGAGAAGACGGCAGACAAGACGACGAGCTGCGCCCGGTGACCATTACGCGGGGATTCACTTCGCACCCGGCAGGTTCGGTACTCATCGAGTTCGGTCAGACGCGGGTGATGTGCACCGCCAGCGCCACCGAGGGTGTGCCTCGCTGGCGCAAAGGTTCTGGACTTGGTTGGCTGACAGCCGAATACGCGATGCTGCCGGCCTCTACCCATACCCGCAGCGACCGTGAATCGGTCAAGGGGCGCGTAGGCGGCCGTACTCAGGAGATCAGCCGCTTGATCGGGCGTTCTCTTCGTGCGTGTATTGACTTGTCGGCATTGGGGGAGAACACCATTGCCATCGATTGCGATGTGCTGCAGGCCGACGGCGGAACTCGCACCGCGGCGATCACCGGTGCGTATGTAGCGCTGGCCGATGCGGTGACATACCTGGCAGCGCACGGCAAGCTCGCCGATGATGAGCCACTGTCGTGTGCGATCGCCGCCGTGAGTGTTGGTGTGGTGGACGGCCGGGTGCGCGTAGACCTTCCCTACGAAGAGGATTCGCGCGCCGAGGTGGACATGAACGTGGTGGCCACCGACACCGGTACGTTGGTGGAGGTACAAGGCACCGGCGAGGGCGCCACCTTCCCGCGCACGACGCTGGACAAGCTGCTTGACGCTGCCGTCGGCGCCGCCGAGGAACTGTTCGTTTTGCAGAAGGAAGCATTGGCCTTGCCGTATCCGGGTGTCCTGCCGGAGGCGCCACAGAAGAAGGCGTTCGGTTCGAAGTAGGCGGGGGCCATGAAGATACTTGTCGCGAGCCGCAACCCGAAGAAGCTCGCGGAGTTGCATCGGGTGCTCGAATCGTCAGGGGTTACCGGGGTCGAGCTGGTTTCGCTCGCCGACGTGCCCGAGTATGAGGAAGTGCCCGAGACGGGCGCCAGCTTTGAGGACAACGCGCTCATCAAGGCGCGCGAGGGCGCACAACAGACCGGATTGGCCTGCGTCGCGGACGATTCCGGGCTTGCGGTCGATGCGCTGAACTGGATGCCCGGCGTGCTGTCTGCGCGCTGGGCTGGGCGGCACGGAGATGACGCCGCCAACACCGCGCTGTTGCTCGCGCAGCTCGCCGATGTGCCTGATGAGCGCCGCGGTGCTGCGTTCGTATCGGCGTGTGCGCTGGTGACTCCGGACGGCGAGGAGGTCGTCGTGGAGGGGCGCTGGAAGGGCTCGGTCGCGCGCGAACCCGCGGGACAGAACGGCTTCGGCTACGACCCGATCTTCGTGCCGCGCGGCGGTCTGCGGACCGCAGCGGAAATGACGCCCGAAGAGAAGGATGCGGTATCGCATCGCGGACGGGCGCTGGCGGCGCTGCTCCCGATGCTGCGCAACCTGGTGAACCTCGGCCGGACCGCGCCGTAGCCCCGGGGAGCAGCCCCCCGCATGGGGGACTGCTCGCAAGGGTCAGGGCAGCAGGATGATCTTTCCGCGGGCGTGGCCCGTCTGGACGTACTCATGCGCCTGGCGCGCTTCGGTCAACGGATAGGTGCGATCGATGGTGACCTTGAGTTCGCCGTTGCCCGCAAGACGAATCAGCTCGGGGCGGGCCACCAGACGGATCTCGGTGCCCGCATCGGCACCGGGTGCGCCGCCCAGCGCTTTGAAGCCATCGGTTGCGGCACGGCCGAATCCGGCGATCGTGGCGATACGGTTCTTATCGGCAACGAGTGCCAATGAGACGTCGGCGGCCTCATCGGTGCCGACCAGATCGAGAGCCGCATCGACGGAGCCGATTGCGCTGACACGGTCTTGCAGTCCAGGGCCGTACTCGACCGGGATCGCTCCGTAGCCACGAAGCTGTTCGTGGCGGGCAGCGCTGGCGGTGGCGATCACGGTTGCACCGCGGGCCTTGGCGAGCTGGGTGGCCAACAGTCCCACGCCGCCCGCGGCACCGTGAATCAGAACGGTGTCCCCTTCGGTGACATTGGTGGCTTCCAATAGGTGGACCGCGGTCTGCCCGGTGAGCAGGAATCCGGCGGCCTCGTTGAAGGACAGACTCGCGGGCTTCTTGAACACCTGGTCTGCGGTGGTGACGATCTGGTTGGCGTAGCCACCGATCTGCCCGGCGGCGATGACGTCATCACCGGGTTGGAACCCGTCGACACCCGGTCCGACGGCGGCGACAGTTCCCGAGATCTCGAGGCCGAGGCGCATGGGGATTGCGGCCGGGTCGGTGCCGAAGGCTCCCGAATACAGCTTCCAGTCGATGGGATTAACGCCGGCGGCTTTGACGTCGATGAGTACTTGGCCGTCGGCGGGGCCATCGATCGGCACCTCGCGGAACTCGAGTACGTCGGATGCGCCATAGGCAGTGGCGACAACTGCATGTGTGGTGGTCATACCGCTATCAAAGTCGCATCGTCATGTCAGTATTCCTGACATTGGAGATTTCTTTCGGCTAGATGCCGAACTGCTCCTTGACCTGCTTGGTGCGGTAATGCTCGACGATGAAACCGAGCAGCGGGATCGTGCCCGCGAGCAGCGTGCCGGCGGTGCGTGGCCACGGCCAGCGCACCTTGATGGCCAGATCGGTGGTGAAGATCAGGTACACGAAGTAGATCCACCCGTGCACGATGCCGATCCAGCTCGGCGGATGCGTTACGTGCTCAATGTATTTGAGCCACATTTCCCAGCAGAGGGCAATCAGCCACACACCGGTGGTCCAGGCCAGGATCCGGTAGCGCCACAGGGCGCCACGGATTTTCTCGACCGGCGTGGTCACGGCGGGCGTCTGGGGTGTGGCTTCGGGCTCGGTCACGGGGCAGGCTTCCTATCTTCTTCGGCCAGGGCGGCGAGGTAGGCGTTGTAGTCGGTCAGTGTGCGGTCGGCGGGATTCGGCTTCGCGGCGGCAGGGCGCTCGGGAAGCAGGCCCTCCGGTATTTCGGTCACCCGGTCGCTGGGCGGCGGGGGCGGGCCCTCGTCCTCGTACTGCACGAAGCGGCGATAAGCCCAAATCACGAACGCCGCGAAAAGCGGCCACTGCAGGGCGTAGCCGAGGTTCTGGCCATCGCCGGTCACCGACTCGAATCGCTGGAACTGCCAGTAGGCCAGGCCCAGGAACGCGAGCGCACTGACGCCGACCAGCACGATGAGTGCCGGTCTCCGACGCCGTGTAGTGGACACCTCCTGACGGTACCGCGTGAGGTGGGGGCGGGTGCCAACGCCCCTGGTCAGCGCTTTGGTCCGATGAACTCGTCGAGACGCGCGGTGGCAGCTTTGCGGTAGACGGAGACGACGTAAGCGGTCGATCGAGTCCAGGGGATGTCGAGGCTGTCGAGGGCTGCGGTGAAAAGGCCGAGGATGTCTTCCGAGCGGTTGGTGAAGTGATAGCGGATGCTGGCGACTCCGCGATCGTTGGCGACCACCCGGCAGCCATCGCTGTGAATCAGACCCCGGGCGAAATCCTCGGTGGCGTGATCGACGAGGTCCTGCTGCCAGGGCTCGAGGGCGATCTTGCGACTGTGCTTGCGGCCGGGGCCATGCTGAGGAAAGAGACAGGGCCAGTGTTTGGAGTACAGCGAAACATCGGCGCAACTGCCAACGCGGTCGACGATCGCCGCGTGCTGGCCGGGTATAAGTGCATCTATTGCACTCCGGCACTCGGCGATTATCTCGGGGTATTTGGTGTCGCATGTGACTCTGAGGCGCCATGTTCGCGGTGAACGTGAGATGTAGCCGTCGCCGAGATACATGCCCAGGAGGTAGGCGTAGGGGCGCGCAGGGAGTGTGCTGTAGTCGTGCCTGGTGCATTCGTCGGAGCGTCGTACCTGTCGCGGGCCGCGACGCCACTGGCACACCGTGCGGCGCGGAATTCCTGTCTGCCGCGATATCGCGCAGTCGTTGAGTCCTGCCTCGATCAGGTGCTGTACCGACTGGTATTGCTGATGTGATCGCGTCATGTTGCCTCCCCGATTGCGGTTGAACTTATCGGCCACCACCGACAGAGTTAGGAGCCAATCTGACCTGTAGGATTGCTCTGCCACGCGGGCGTGATGAAATTGGCAGACATGCTGGCTTTAGGTGCCAGTGCTCGAAAGAGCGTGTGGGTTCGAGTCCCTCCGCCCGCACCAGAGATTCAGTGGGACCCGGTGCGCTCTCCGCGCGCCCGTAGACTTGAAATCGTGGTTCGCGCTGACGGTTTGCTTGATATCGGCGATTGCCTGAATGCCGACGGAAACGTCGAACTGCCGCCCGGCACCACGCTGATATCCCTCATCGAGCGCAACATCAGGAACGTCGGGGACACCGTCGCCTATCGCTATCTGGACTTCACCAACTCCGAGGACGGCACCCGTATCGAGCTCACGTGGTCGCAGCTCGGGGTGCGTCTGAACGCGGTAGCCGCGACGTTGCAACGTCACATCGAACGGGGTGATCGGGTCGCCATTCTGGCTCCGCAGGGTCTGGACTATGTCGTCGGATTCTTCTCGGCGATAAAGGCCGGCGCCATCGCGGTGCCGCTCTTCGCTCCCGAGTTGCCCGGCCACGCCGAGCGTCTGGATACCGCCCTCACGGACTGCAGGCCCACGGTGGTCCTGACGACCTCCAGCGCACGCACGGTTGTCGAAGACTTCCTCAAAGAACAGGACACTCGCATCCTCGTCATCGACGAGATCCCCGATGAAGCGGGCGAGACCTTCGAGTACGTGCATCTAGTGGATGACGACATCTCGCATCTGCAGTACACCTCGGGTGCGACCCGACCTCCGGTCGGCGTGGAAATCACGCACCGCGCCGTCGGTGTCAATCTGACGCAGATGATCCTGTCGATCGATCTGCTGGATCGAAACACGCACGGCTGCAGCTGGTTACCGCTCTACCACGATATGGGTTTGTCCATGATCGGCTTTCCGACGGTCTATGGTGGTCACTCCACCCTCATGTCGCCGACGGCCTTCATCCGTCGGCCACAACGCTGGATCAAGGCGCTCTCCGACGGCTGCAAGGAAGGCCGCGTCATCACCGCCGCCCCCAATTTCGCGTACGAGTACACCGCACAGCGCGGTGTGCCGAAGGACGGTGCGGACATCGACCTGGGCAACGTAGTGATGATCATCGGTTCCGAGCCGGTCAGCATCGATGCCATCCGCACCTTTGAAAAGGCCTTTGCGCCCTTCGGATTACCGTCGACCGCGTTCAAGCCCTCCTACGGCATTGCCGAGGCCGTCCTGTTTATTTCCAACATCGCACCGGATGCCGAACCCTCCGTCGTGTACCTCGATCGTGCGCAGCTCGCCGAGGGCCGCGCGGTATCGACCGCTCCCGATGCGCCCAACATCACCGTCCATGTGTCCTGTGGCCAACTCGCCCGCAGCCTGTCGGGTGTGATCGTCGATCCAGGGACAGGCAACGAGCTTCCAGACGGTCATGTCGGCGAAATCTGGTTGCAGGGCAACAATGTTGGCCGCGGCTATTGGGGCCGTCCGGACGAAAGTGCGAGGACATTCCACGCCCGGCTCGGTGAGACGCTCGCGAAAAGCCATGCTGACAAGTCCAATGTGGACGGCGACTGGTTGCGCACCGGTGACATGGGTTTCTATCTCGACGGTGAGTTGTACGTCACCGGACGCATGGTCGACCACATCACTATCGACGGCGGGTCGTATTACCCGCAGGACGTCGAGACGGCCGTCGCGGACGCGTCGCCCACCGTGCGGCGCGGATACGTCACCGCCTTCACCATCGACGATGGTCTGGTGGTTGTCGCCGAGCGTGCCTCGCGGACGGCCAAGGCTGACCCGCAGGAAGCGGCCGACGCGGTCCGCCAGGCGGTCCGCAGCCAATACGGCCTGGAGCTCTGCGACGTGCGCCTGCTCCCGGCGGGAGCCATCCCGCGCACCACCAGCGGAAAACTGGCGCGACGGGCCTGCCGCCGCCAGTACCTGGACGGCTCCCTGGGCGTTCACGGAGATCTCAGCTAACTCATTTGCCTCATTTGTCCCACGTCAGCGAGCCCATTCGCCACGCCCTCGTCGGCCCGGTAGGTTTTCCGGGCCGGTGGCTACGACAGCTACGGGGCCGGGGGACACGCGCTAGCAATGTGATGGAGGTGTGCGATGACTGACCTGACAATCGAAGAGCTGTTCGCGCACAACGACGACGTGCAGAAATCCCGCGCGGTCAGGCTATTGGCCGCTAAGAATCTCGCGCCGTACATCACGCTCATGGAGCGCCACCTGGACCGCAGCGCGAAGGTTTCCGAACCCCAGCTGGTGGCCAAACTGGACCGGGATCTTCAGGCGGTCGGCCTGGGGGAGCAGTCCGGACTTGCCCTCATCAAGAGCTGGGCAAGTGACGGCTGGTTGCACCGCGCGTCGGATGGCGCCGGTCCCGACGCCGAGAACGTCTGCTCGTTGACCGAGGACGCGCGCAGTGCGCTGGCCTTCGTCCGGCGCCTGCGTCGCGCTGACAGCGTCGCCACCGGCGGGTCCATCGCAGGCATCGCCGCGGGCCTCAAGCGGGTCGCGACTCAACTGGATGGCGACCCATCGCGGCTGCGTGCCGATATCGAGGCTCAGATCGCCGAGTTGCAGACCTACTTGCACGCGATCGACGATGGATACCGTCCTGAGCCGGACATCGTTGATCTCGAGGATGAAACCCGCGCCATCGCCTATCAGATGGAGCAGGTGATCACCGACATCGTGCGCTACGGCAGCATGCAGAACGAGATCACCGCGGGACTCATCGACGCTGCGGAGGACTCCGATTCCGGGTTCCGTGACCGTGCACGACGTATGTTCGCCGACTACGACGCCCTGTTCGACTCCCGTGAACGAGCCTCGTACGCCGCCTTCACCCGCACCATCCAGGACCCCGACCAACGCGCCGCCCTGCGCAGTGATATCGCCTGTGTCGCTGAGGGATTACCTGAGCTAGACCCGGGTTTGCGTGATGTCATGAAGAACTTCTTCAAGCTGGTTTCCCAGCAGATCGCGGAAGTTTCCCGCATCGAGCAGCGCTGTGCGCAACGTATCCGGCGATTCTTCGCCGCCGGCACCACAGAGCAGGCACGTGGCCGTGCGCGTCAGCTCAACGACGCTCTGGCCGCTGGGCACGCGCTGCTCAAGGTGTCCACGGCAGATTCCCCGATTGACGCCGAACTACCGATCGGCCGCTCCGCGGCGGCTTCCATCGGTGCCCTGTCCTTCACTATCAAGGACACCGCGCCGCCGGTGCTGGCCCAGGAAGCGCCATCGGGCCCCTTGGACTTGAGTGGATTCTCGGCATTGGCGACCCAGGTGGACATGGCCGCACTGGCCGAGACGGTGAACAGTGCCATTGCCAAGGGGCCAGTTTCCCTGCCCGACATGATTTCTCATGTCGACGCGCCGTATCTGGGTGACGTGATCGTGCTGTGGTCGCTGGCCCTCAAGCAGGACAACACCCTTGATCGCGAGTCGGTGAAGGTGAAGTTCCGGTCCCTGGATGGACAGGACCGGGTGATGGAGGTACCTCAGTTGATGTTCCGTGAACCGGTGTTGGCAACCCTCGATGAGGAGGGGGCGGCACTGTGACGACAACGCCTTTGGGAAACATCAACTTTGACGATCTGCCCGGTGTCGAGCCGGATGCATCGGCACCCAGAACCGTCAAGGGACCACGGTTCGACGGCGACACCAGCGACCTGACCGACAAGGCGTGCTGGGCGTTGCAGAACCTGGTGGCCCGGCGCTATCTGAGCAAGGACGGCCAGCCGGAGCTGTGGGCATCGATGATGGAGCACCGCAAGGTGCTGGCCTCACGTCTGTCCGAATTGGATCTACGGCTACGGGTTTTCGACGATCTCGAGGTCGCCTACGCCGAACCGGCTCCCTTGGAGAACCCCAGCGCGTATGGCGCCCGGGTGTTGCGCCGCGAACCCTTGGGCACGTATGCCTCGATCGTTGCGCTGCACCTGGCCAAGATCGCAAGGACCGCGCACGACGAGCAGGTGCTGGTCAGCCGCGACGATATCCATGAGCTCTTCGCCAATGTCAGCCACGACATCGACCGCGATGAAGCGATGCTGCGCGACCGCGTCGACGAAGCCATCAAACGCCTGTCGAAGGCCGAGATCCTGCAACGCACTCGCGACGACGAGCACAGCTACACCATCAGTCCCGTCATCAACGCGCTGATGTCCGCGCAGATGATCGAGGCACTGCAACGCCAATACGAGCAGCTGCAGCGTGGCGGTGCGGCCCCGGAAGACTCCACCGACGATGAAGAAGATGGCGATACCGATGACGATGAATGACGGCCTGACCGGCAGGCCAGGCGATTCGGCCACCCAGCAGTTCTGGTTGTCCCGACTGCAGGTCATCAACTGGGGTGTCTTCGACGGGTACCACACCATCGAGTTCAGCCGCCGCGGCACTCTGATCACCGGCTCTTCTGGTAGCGGTAAATCTTCTCTACTGGACGCGATTTCGCTGGCATTTCTGTCGTCGAACCGCCGTAACTTCAACGCGTCGAGCGATACCACCGCCGCCGGCTCGAGCATGGGCAAGCGCACCGTCGACAAGTACGTGCGCGGTCTGTGGGGTGAGCTAAAGAACCCAGGGGAGCGGCCAACGCAGATGTTCCTGCGCGGCAAGGGTGCGGCATGGTCGGCGATCGCGGTCACCTATTCAGGCACCGATGGTCGTGTGATCACCGGCCTCGTGCTCAAATGGCTTGCACCGGGGTCAGATTCGGACTCCTCGAGCCGCTACTACCTGATTGACGCCGACGCCGACATCCGTGACCTGTGCAATGCCTGGGCGAGTAAGGGATATTCGGCTGCGGTCTTCGACGGCGCGGGCTGGCGTGGGCACAAGAGCGAACGCTGGTATTTGGAACAGCTCTACGCCGCCGTTGGTATCCAAGGTTCCTCGGCTGCTCAGCAGCTTTTGGGTAAGGCCAAGTCGCTCAAAAGCGTTGGTGGCCTGGAACAGTTCGTGCGTGAGTACATGCTCGACGAGCCCGAGTCCATGGCCGCGATTTCCGAGGCGCTGGGGCAGATCACCCCTCTGGTGGACGCGCGTGCCGCGCTGGCGGTCGCGCAGCGTCAGCGCCAGACACTGGGCGATATCGAACAGATTCAGCAGACATACGCCAGCGATGCGGCACAGCTGGCCACCGTCGACGTGGTGGATCACCACACCGTCCGCGACTACGTTGACCAGCAGCGGCTGGCGCTGGCCGGCCCGGAGATCGATCTGTTGGACACCGAAATCACCCGGCTCGGCGGTGAATGCGACGAAATCCAGTCGCGCCAGGACATTCTCACTGGCGAACGGGACAAGCTGCTCGGCCGGATCGCCGCCGCCGACAGTAATCTCGCACCGCTCAAGAGTGAGCTCGCTCATGCCCGGGCCCGGGCCGAGGAGGTGTCGCGCCGCCGTACCGCCTACGACAGTGCCCTGTGGGACCTCGGCCACGACGAGGATGTCGAGTCCGCTGAGGAATTCGAAGCCATGCGGGTCGAGAGCCTGCGCGCAGTCACCCGGATCAATGCGGAACTCGAAGCGGGCCATGACGCCTATGTGATGGCGGCCGGCGCGTTGTCGACGGCGCGCGATCAGCTGCGGGCTGCTTCCTCCGAGCTCAAGCGCGTTGAACATGTCGGAACCTCGGTGCCTCCTGACGAGGACCGCATGCGTGGGGAAATCGCGGCGGCGCTGGGTCTTACCGCCAAGGAGCTGCCCTACGTCTGCGAATTGATGGATCTGCGGCCGGGCCAGGAACGGTGGCGCAGGTCGGTGGAGAAGGTGCTGCGGTCTACCGGTCTGTGCCTGCTGGTGCCCGACCAGCACCACCGGCAGGTACTGCGATACGTCAACGAGAACCCCATGCGCGGCTACCTCCAGATGGAGCGGGTGATCCCGTCCGGCGCGCCGCGGCGCGCCGAGCCGGGCACCCTCGCCGACTGTCTGCGCCTGACCAACCCCAATCACGAATGCGCCAGTGCTGCCATGAATCTGGTGGCGGGTGTGGGCGACTACGTGTTGGTTGATACACCCGACGAGTTCAGCAAGCATCGCCGGGCGGTCACCGATCAGGGCCTGCGCAAGGACGGCGACCGGCGCGCGGTCAAGGATGACCGGCGCGAGCTGCGTGCCTCCCAGTACATCTACCAGGGCAACGCAGGCGACAAGCGCGCCGCGCTCTCCGATGATGTGGTCGAGGCGCAGCAGGCCGTTGGTGACGCCGAGAAGTTCATCGGCGAGATGGACACCAAGCGTGAGGAGCTGCGTTCGGAGGTGGTGCGGTGGTCCAAGCTGCACAGCCAGTACGAGTACTGGAGCCAGATCGACACCGATTCGGCCGAGGCCGCCGTGGCACGGCTTCAGGACCAGTACGACGCGATGCTGGAGGCAAACCCCGACCTCACCGGACTGCAGCAGCAGGCCGATTCCTATCTCGATGAGATCAAGAAACTCTCCGAGCGTATCGGTGCACTGAGAAGGCAAGAATCCGAACATGATTCGCGCCGCACGAGACTGCTGGACCTGTTGGACAACTTGAACCCGCGCGAGGTGGGCGGGCACACCCGATCCGGTATCGAAGCGTATGTTCCGCAGCTGTCGTCAAGCCTGGATGTGCTGGAGCCGGACACCTACCGGCTGGAGCTGTGGCGTCAGATCGAGAAGGACCAGTCGGTGCTGCGGGAAAGCGTCACCCGTTCACGCAACGAGCTGAACCGGATCCTCAATGCCTACGACCGGGACTTCCCGGATTCGATTCCCAACGACAGTGAGAACTTCGACGAGAAGATCCACGATTACGTCGCCTTGTGCCGCCGAATCGACGAGCGTGATCTACCCGCCGCCTACGAACAAATGCTGCGACTCATCACCGAGCAGGCACCCACCGCAGTCCTGCGGTTGCATCAGCTCGCCGAGGAGGAGGCGCACCGCATCACCGACCAGATCGACCGGGTCAATAGCGGTTTGGGCTCGGTGGAGTTCAACAGGGGAACCCGGTTGACCTTGCGTGCCGAGCCCAAGGCGCTTGAGGCGGTGGGCGAGCTCAACGAGCGGGCCCGGCGGATTTCGGGGCGGGCCGTTGCGGTTTCCATGGGAGACGAGAAGGCCATCCACGACCAGTACCAGGACATCCTGCAACTGCGGAACCTACTGGCCGCGGAGACTCCCGAGGCCAGGCAATGGACACGCGATGCGTTGGATGTGCGCAACCGTTTCGTGTTGTACTGCGAGGAGCGCGACGCCGCCACCGGCGAGGCGATTCGCACCTATAGCAATGCGGGTGCGAATTCCGGTGGGGAGCAAGAGAAGCTGATGGCGTTCTGCCTCGCCGGTGCGCTGAGCTTCAACCTGGCCAACCCCGAATCCGGGGACAACCGGCCGGTCTTTGCGCAGCTGATGCTCGACGAGGCATTCTCGAAGTCCGATCCGCAGTTCGCGCAGCAGGCGCTGTCGGCGTTTCGTAAGTTCGGGTTCCAGTTGGTGATCGTTGCGACCGTGCAGAACACGACCACCATCCAGCCCTACATCGACAGCGTGGTCATGGTGTCCAAACCCGACGGCCCGGGCGTTCGGCCAGTCGCCTCGACGCGCACGGTGCCTATCGGGGAGCTCGGTGACGTGCGAAAGGCAGTCAACGCCCGCTGATCGGTGGATCGTCAGCGGCCCACGAACTCGGCGGTGGTTCGGGTCAGGAAGGCCTGTACGCCCAGCGCCGCGTCCTCGGTGGTGAAGAGTTCCCTGATGGTGGGCACCAGCTGCGTCTCGGCAGCCGTTTCGCCCTCGCGTATCGCCGAGCGGGCGTTGCGCAGGGTTGCCTGCACACCCAGCGGTGCCTGTCGCGAGATTGTCTGCGCGATGGCGATCGCCTTATCGACGTGCTCGCCGGCGGCAACGACCTCCTGCACGATTCCGATCCGGTGAGCCTCGGCGGCGTCGAAGGTGTCGGCCGTCAACATCCATCGCATTGCGTTACCCCAGCCAGCGGCTCGCGGGAAACGAATAGTGGCACCGCCGAATGGATAAATCCCCCGATTGATTTCGAGCTGCGCGAAGGTCGCAGTCTCATCCGCGATCACGATATCTCCGGCGAGTGCGAGCTCGATGCCCAGTGTGAGGACCTTGCCATGCACCGCGACAACCAGTGGCTTGGACAGTTGCGTCCCATCGACCTGCCATGGATTGATCCCGCCCTCGGGTGTCAGGGAGGCACCGCTTTGAATCTCGGCGGCCACACTCGCCAGGTCCAGACCGGCGGTGAACATCGTGCCCTCGCCGTACAGGACGGCGGCCCGTAGCTCCGCATCCGCCTCGAATTCGCCGAACGCCAGAGACAACTCCTGGAGCATCGTCTTATCGAACGCGTTGCGCTTGGCCGGCCGGTTCAGGCCGATGACCAGGACATATCCGTCGCGACGGATGCTCAGGGTTTCGTATTCAGACATTGACTTCTCCGTGTCGGTAGCGGATTATGTAGAGCAGCATACATAGACCCGTGCGCCCCGGGAAGGACGACGATTGAGCACCCCGCGTGAACGAATGGTCGCCTCGGCCGCCCTGCTGATTCGTGAGCGCGGGGCGCACGCGACGGCCATCTCCGATGTGCTCGAACACAGCGGTGCGCCGCGCGGCTCGGCGTATCACTACTTTCCCGGCGGTCGCACTCAATTGCTTGGTGAAGCAGTGGATCTGGCGGGGGAGTACATCGCCCGGATGATCGACGCCACACCCTCCGGAGTGGAGGCCCTGGACAGGCTTGTCGCGTCCTATCGGAAACAATTGGTACGTAGCGATTTCCGGGCGGGGTGTCCCGTCGTGGCAGTCGCGGTAGAGGCCGGAGATCCGGAGAGCCCAGCCAGTAACCAGAAGCTCATCGAACACTCGGCAGCGGTCTTCCAGCGTTGGATCGGCCTCATCGCCGAAAAGCTGGCCACCGCCGGTGTGTCCCGCGAACGAGCCGACGAACTGGCCATGCTGATGACAACCTCCCTGGAGGGGGCAATCATCGTCGCACGGTCCACTCGCGACATCACACCAATCGATGTGGTGCATAAGCAATTACGCACGCTGATCGAGGAGGCTTTGTCATGAACACCACCAATTGGTTACCCACCGCCTGCATCCTGTGTGAGTGCAACTGCGGCATCGTGGTCCAGACCGAGGGGCGCACACTCGCCAAGATTCGCGGCGACAAGGACCATCCCGCAAGCAAGGGATACACCTGCAACAAGGCATTGCGCCTGGATCACTACCAGAACAATGCCGATCGACTGACCTCGCCGATGCGCCGCCGACCCGACGGTACCTATGAGGAAATCGATTGGGATACGGCCATTGTCGAGATCGCCGAGGGCTTCAAGCACATCCGTGACAGCTATGGCGGAGACAAGATCTTTTATTACGGTGGGGGCGGTCAGGGCAATCACCTGGGTGGGGCCTATAGCGGTGCCTTCCTGAAGGCCATCGGATCCAAGTACCGCTCCAACGCGCTGGCACAGGAGAAGACGGGCGAGGCCTGGGTCGACAAGAACTTGTACGGCGGGCATACCCGCGGTGAGTTCGAGCACGCCGAGGTGTCGGTCTTCGTTGGTAAGAACCCCTGGATGTCGCAGAGCTTCCCGCGGGCGCGGGTGGTGCTCAACGAGATTGCCAAGGATCCGCAACGGTCGATGATCGTCATCGATCCGGTCATCACCGACACCGCCAAGATGGCCGACTTCCACCTGCGAGTGCGCCCTGGCGCCGACGCCTGGTGCCTTGCGGCACTGGCCGCGGTACTAGTGCAGGAAAATCTCTGTGACGAAGCCTTTCTCGCGGCACACGTCAACGGCACCGAGGAGGTTCGGGATGCCTTGCGTGCGGTACCGATCGATGACTATGCGCAGCGCTGTGGCGTGGCGGCAGATCTCATTCGCGCGGCGGCGCGCCGTATAGCCGCTGCCGAGAGTGTGGCGGTCTTCGAAGACCTTGGGATTCAGCAGGCGCCCAATAGCACGCTGAGTTCCTATCTAAACAAGATGCTATGGATTCTCACCGGAAGCTTCGCCAAACGCGGTGGACAACATCTGCATTCGTGGATGGCGCCGCTCATGGGTGGCTTCTTCGGCAACACCCCGGTGACCGGAGCCCGCATCATCGGGGGCCTGGTGCCGTCCAACGTCATCCCCGACGAGATCCTCACCGATCACCCCGACCGGTTCCGTGCGATGGTTGTCGAGAGCAGCAATCCCGCGCATTCCCTTGCGGATTCGGCGCGATGCAAGGAGGCCTTCCAGGCATTGGAGCTGCTCGTCGTCGTCGACGTGGCGATGACCGAAACGGCCCGCCTTGCTCACTATGTGCTGCCTGCCGCCACCCAGTTCGAGAAGGTGGAAGCAACATTTTTCAACCTGGAGTTCCCGCACAACACTTTTCAGCTGCGGCACCCGCTGCTGGAGCCCGAGTCCGGAACCCTGCCCGAGCCGGAGATCTGGGCGCGATTGGTCCGGGCATTGGGAGTGGTCGACGACGCGGACTTGCAGCCGCTGCGTGATGCTGCCGCGCAAGGTCGGGATGCCTACCTGCAGGCGTTCTTCGCGGTGCTCGCCAATCCGGTACTCGGCCCGCTGGCTCCGTACGTCCTCTACGAAACCCTCGGCCCGACCCTGCCCAAGGGGCTGGAGGGTGCCGCCGCGCTGTGGGGTCTGGCGCAGAAGGCGATGATGACTTATCCGCAGGCGGTGGCACGGGCGGGCCACTCGGACGGCAACGCGCTCTTCGATGCCATATTGAACAGCCCATCGGGCGTGACCTTCACCGTTCACGAGTACGAGGATGACTTCGCGCTGATCACGCATGCTGATCACAAGATTGCCCTCGCGATTCCTGAAATGCTGGACGAAATCAGAGGGTTGGCCTCGAGGCCGGCGCAGCTGACCACTCCGGAGTTTCCGATTGTGCTGTCGGCGGGCGAGCGACGGGCGTACACGGCCAACGACATCCTGCGTAATCCGTCCTGGCGTAAACGTGATCAACAGGGCGCACTGCGGATAAGCCTGGAGGACGCCCAACAGCTCGGCATAGCCGACGGTGATCGGGTGCGCATCTCCACTGCGGCGGGTAGCGCGGAGGCCACCGTCGAGATCAGCGACATGATGCAGGCCGGCCATGCCTCACTCCCGAACGGATTCGGCCTCGACTACACCGACGAGTCCGGTGAAACGCACGTGCCGGGTGTAGCACCAAACGCACTGACGTCGTCTGCCTGGCGTGACGAGTACGCGGGTACCCCGTGGCATAAGCATGTTCCCGCGCGCTTGGACACTGTGACCGCCGCCCTCTAACGCATGCGAGCGAGATACCTCCGGACGGTCTCCTCGGATTCGGTCATGACGCCGATGTATCCGTCTGGGCGCACCAAGACGAAGGTCGACGCGGTGATGTCGTAATCGGTCGACGGCGTGATGGGCGCGACACGAACGTCAGGGATATCGATGGCCCGGCCCTCCACCATGAGGAGGGTGAAGTGCGTACCTCGGAGCACGTCGAAGAGTCGATGGCCTTCCGGCAGTAGCGCATCGGGGGCTCGGTCGCCGGCCCGTAACGTGCCGGGTGCGGGGCGGTCGTCAACGGCCAGTGAACTCTGGCGATACGCGATATCCATCTGATGGAGCTGTGGTGCAGGGTCATTCGACGGTTCGAAGTTGCGATGATGCAGATCGGTGCTCATCCCCAGTACCGATGCGGCTACCGGCATCCGCTCCTCTTCGTAAGTGTCCAGCAGATACTCGGGACCGCCCGCGATGACTGTCGCCAACTTCCAGCCCAAGTTGTAGGCATCCTGCACGCTGGTGTTCAGACCCTGGCCGCCCGCCGAGGAGTGCACGTGAGCGGCGTCACCGGCCAGAAACACCCGGCCCTCCCGGAACCTGTCTACCATCCGCGTATTTACCCGATACAGCGATATCCACCGGAGGTCGTGCAGCACAATGTCTTCGCGTCCTGACCGCGCTACAAGGAGAGCCTGCACCGCTTCAAGGGTCGGCGGGGGAACGTCGTCGGTGGCCATGCTCGCGACAAACTGGTAATGGTCACTATTCGGCAGATTCCATAGCGAGAAGCGTTCCGATACCTGACCGCCCCGCGTCAGTACGTGACAGAACTTGCCGTCCAATCCGTCGGCGCGGACATCACCGATCAGTGTCCGTTCGCTCTCGAAGGTTTCTCCGGCGAAACCGACGCCAAGAACCTTACGTACTGTGCTACGCCCGCCGTCGGTGCCAACGAGGTACGAGGATCGTATCCGGTCGGGAGTCCCGTCCCGCAGCACCGTCACCGTGACCCCGTCAATATCCTGATCGAAACCTGTTACTTCGCAGTTGAATTCAACGTCGCTACCGAGTTCACGCAATCGGTTGAGCAGGATCTCATCGGTGCGCCATTGCGGCACCATCCAGAAGCCCGGGTAGGGAACCCCCGGTCCCGACGGAATGTCCGAACCCAGCATCTCCATCAGCGTGCGCTCGGCAACTATCTCGCGTCCGGCATAGATACGGAATGATGGCATCTTCATGCCACCGGACTGGATCGCGTCGGCAACTCCCAGGTCGTCGAACACCTCTTGGGTGCGCGGCGACAAGCCCTTGCCGCGAGAGCCCGGAAACAGGCCGGGCGCCTTCTCCAACACTCGGCACCCAATGCCGCGTCGCGATAATTCGCAGGCCAACGTCAGGCCTGTGGGGCCCGCCCCTGCAATCACCACGGTCATGAAACTCCGCCCCGAACAAGCACGATCAGCACATCGTCGACGAGCCGACCGATGAAGGTGTCGTCCACTGTCGCTTTCATGGTCAGCCGATGTGTGAGCATTGCCTCGGCGACATCGTGTATCAGCTCGCGGTCGACATCGGCGCGTGCCTCGCCCCGCGAAATCGCTCGGGACAGGGGTGCATCGAAAGGGGACAGGCCCGGATCGGCGAGGTGCCTGTTGATGGCGTCGGCCAACTCCGCGTCATGCTCCATTGCCCGCATGAGGTCTGTGTACAGGGTCGGTGGTATCGACGCGGTTTTGCGCCGCAGCATGTCCAGTGTTGCAATGAGGTCGCCCCGCAGCGAGCCGGTGTCGGGAACCTGGTTGTTGTAGCTCGCGTCGTGAGCATCGAGTGCGGCTTTGACCAGTTCGGCCTTGTTGTTCCATCTGCGGTAAATGGTCGTCTTGCTGGCATGCGCCTGTGCGGCAACGGAATCAATGGTGAAACGTTCGTATCCGTCTGCTACAAACACCCGCAGGGCGGTATCGAGTATCGCCGCGGTGCGCGCTTCGCCTCGTGGCACCATGATATTAAGTGTACGTCAGGCGTACACTTAATATCATTCCTTAAGGACTGCCTCGAAGGCCACTCGGTCACCCCGGAAGAGTGAGCGCACGCATTCGATCGGTCGTCCGTCGGTGTCGAGCGTGCGTCGGTGCAGAAGGAGCATGGGCATAGCTGTCGAGGTGTCCAGAAGTGATGCCTCGCGTGGTGATGCGAGCACCGTTTCGATGCGCTCGACGGCACTGCCGAACCCGACTCCCAGTTCGCGTATCGCCTCGTATAGCGAGGTGCCGGGATCGAATGTGTTGCGAAGGGAGCTGAACCGCGACTTGGGTAGATAGGTGCTCTCCAGTCCGAGCTTGGCGCCATCGGCGAGCAGGACGCGTTCCAGGTGCATCACCGTCGAGGAGTTTCGGATGCCGAGGTCCCGGCACAGGTCCGGGTCTCCGGTGATGTCCTCCCAGGTGACCAGCAATCGCCCGGGGGTTCGGCCCTGGCTCTGGGCGCCCTCGGTGTATGACCGTAACGATAACGGCTGCACCAGCTTCGGCGCAGATACCACAGTTCCGCGCCCGCGCCGCTCGATGCGCCCTTCCACGAGCAGCTCGTGCAGCGCTTGGCGGACGGTCTCGCGTGACACCTCGAATCGTTCGGCAAGATCGCGCTCGGGCGGAACCGAATCTCCCTCGTTCAGTGTCGAGAGAATGTGGTCGAGTTCGGTGCGTACTCGGTAGTGCTTGGGAAGTCGCACGTCAGACGTCATGCCGTGTCACCACCTTTCGGGCCAGTGCGAGTACGTGGGGAATGGAAAGCCCTTTGGCCCCGGGAATCTTCGCTCCATCGTCGAACCGGCGCAGCCGGAGTGCGTCGGGCCACCACGGGTGCTCACTCCATCGGGTATCGTCGCCGGCTCCTCCCTGGCTGGCCAGCGATGCCACGGATGCGGCGGACAGATGCGACGCGTAATCGGAATCAGTCAGTGCGAGGTACCGCTTGGCTGCGACGTGCGAACCGGCAAGCCATCCAACCCGTTTCCCGAGGCGAGGGGTAAGCCATTCGCGCGCGACAGAATCGTGTCGGTGGTCGGCGGCGGTGCCGAGGATCGGACTGTGCCCGATGTCGTGCAGAACCGATGCGAGCAGCAGCTCATCGTCCGCACGGTCGGCATGGGCGAGGTATCCGGCTTGCAGGGCATGGTCGAGCTCGTCGACGGCCTCCTCGTCCCATATCCCGCGCAGCGACATCAACACTGCTTCGAGTTCGTCGACGGTGTCCACGGACTGAGCGTACGCCAAATTGGTCTATACCAATTGTTCATGCGGTGTTCGCCCCCACGTTCTTGATTGGTCTAGACCAATGCAAGACGCTGGTGACATGCGAGTGGTTGTTGTTGGTGGCGGGATTCTGGGAACGGCCCATGCGTGGGCTGCGATTGAGCGTGGACACCACGTGGTGCAGCTGGAACGTGAACCGGAAGCACGTGGGGCCACCGTCCGGAATTTCGGCCTGGTGTGGGTTTCCGGCAGGTCGCCTCGAGAGCTGGAGGTCGCGCAACGGTCTCGGGATCTCTGGCAGGGGATCGCGAAATCGGTTCCGGGTACCGGCTTCCGGGCAATCGGATCGCTCACCTTGCTGCAGACCCAGGAAGAGATGGCTGTCGCCGAAGAGGTGATGGCGCGCTCCGACGCCGGTGCGCGTGGATTCGCACTGCTCGACCCGGATGCTGTCCAGCGGCGTAACCCCGCACTGCGCGGAAAGTTCCTCGCCGGGCTGCATTGCGCTCGGGACGCTGCCGTCGAGTCGCGCGTGGCTCTGCCGGCCATGCGGTTGCACCTCAAGGAGACGGGTCGGTACTCCTTCCTGCCCGGCGCCGAGGCCCGGTCGGTCGACACCACATCCGACGGAGTCTCGGTTCGCGCTGATGACGGCGAGGTGTACCGCGCGGATGCGGTTGTCATATGTGCGGGGGCGGCGCACGGCGGACTGGTGCGAGAGTTACTGGGTGACTTCCCGGTTCGCCGGGTTCGGTTGCAGATGATGCAGACCGCCTCACTCGGTGAGGAGCTGACCACGGCGATCGCGGACGGAGACAGCCTGCGTTATTACCCCGCATTCGCCGGTGATGCGCTCGACGCCCTGAATGCCGTGCAGCTCCAGGAACCGACGGCCGCCGAGTACAAGATGCAGCTGCTGTGCGTGCAAAGACTGCACGGCGGACTGACGATCGGGGACACCCACGAGTACACCGAACCTTTCGCCTTCGACGTTGATGAGGCTCCGTATCGACACCTCATCAACAGGGCCGAGGAACTGTTGGGGCGCAAGCTCCCTCCGGTGGTACGGCGGTGGGCGGGGGTCTACTCCCAATGCACCGACCCGAACGAGGTCGTCTATCGGCGCGAGGCGGCGCCGGGGGTATGGGTGGTGACCGGCCCCGGCGGGCGCGGAATGACCCTCGGCCCGGCTATCGGTGCGGACACAGCTGACCTGATGAACCTCTAGTACAGACGACCCCAGGAAAGGGAAAACGATGTCCGATATTCCTATTCGTCTTGCCGTACTCGACATGGCCGGCACCACGGTCGCCGATGGCGGAATGGTGCTCAAGGCATTCGAGACGGCGGCTACCGCCGGTGGTATCGAGGAGGTGGGGCCTGAACGTGATCGCGCCCGTCAGTACGTCATCGACACCATGGGGCAATCGAAGATCGCCGTATTCCGGCACCTACTCGGCGACGAGGGCAGGGCGCAACATGCGAACCGGACCTTCGAGGACGCGTACGACGGGCTCATCGGCGACGGTCATGCCAGGCCGATTAACGGTGCGGTGGAGGCTATTTCGAAGCTCAGAAAGGCCGGCGTCAAAGTCGCGCTCACAACCGGCTTCAGCGCCTCTACCAAGGACAAGCTACTTGCGGCGCTTGGATGGGCCGACATCGCAGACTTGACACTGGCTCCTTCGGAGGCGGGGAGGGGCAGGCCCTACCCGGACCTGGTGTTGACGTCGGTGCTTCGTTTGGAGGTCAATGATGTTCGGGAGGTCGCGGTCCTGGGTGATACCTCAAGCGATGTGTTGGCTGGTCATCGCGCCGGCGCGCAGATTGTCGCCGGGACACTGACCGGCGCTCATGATGCAGCCCAGCTCAGTACCGCGCAGCCCACGCACATTGTGCACTCGGTGGGAGAGTTCGCCGACATCGTCCTGCGTCGAATCTGAAAGAGCAGGACATGAAACATCTCCCGCTGATGTGGGTGCTGAGGTTCGTATCGACCGCGACAGTTGTTCTGGCGGTGAGCGGCTGCGGCGGCACCGGTGGCGGGACCGGTCCGAACTCCGTCACCGTGTACAGCGCGGACGGGCTGGGCTCGTGGTACGAGATTCAATTCGAGAAGTTCACCCAAAGTACGGGAATCTCCGTGAATCTCGTGGAAGCTGGTTCTGCTGAGGTGGTTTCGCGGGTAGCCAAGGAGAAGGCCAACCCACAGGCCGACCTGCTGGTCACGTTGCCGCCCTTCATCCAGAAGGCGGCAAGAAGTGATCTACTCGTTGGCGCCGGGGTTGACGTCTCTACGGTCGCCGAGAACAACCGAGACGCCGATGGTAGATACGTCGCGATAGTCGACAACTACCTGACGTTCATCGCGAACCCTGCCGCAGAGCTGAAAGATGCGCGCTGGAGCGACTTTCTGAGTCCGAGGCTCAAGGGCAAACTTCAGTATTCGACACCCGGGCAGGCCGGGGACGGGACCGCCATGTTGGTTCTCCTGCAGCACCTCATGGGAGAGCAGGGTGCCATCGACTATCTCAGAAAGCTGCAGCACAACAACGTCGGGCCGTCCAGCTCCACAGGCAAGCTTCAGCCCAAGGTCAGCAATGCAGAACTATGGGTGGCCAATGGAGACGTTCAAATGAACCTCGCATCGATCCGCGAGGATCGCTCGAACTTCTCGGTGTTCATCCCCGCGACCGATGATGGTTCCCGCTCAACGGTTTCCCTTCCGTATGTTGCCGGCATCACCAAGGGCGCCCCGCGGGTGGAGAACGCGAAGAAGCTGCTCGGCTACTTGCTATCCGTGGGTGTTCAGCAGACGGTTTCTGGCGAGGCATTGGGGATGCCGGTGCGTACCGACGTACGACCCGAGACGGGGCCCAACACGCCGGCGGAAGTCCTGGACGGAGTCAACATCTGGCATCCGGACTGGAACCAGGTGCTCGACACCCTTGATGCGTCATTCATCGCCTACCAGAAAGCGACCGGGAGCTGATATGGACCGCAGTGCCGAATTCTCCTCGCCTAAAAGGTTTGTCGGCGACATCCTCGCTGGAACTCCTGTCGACCCTGCCCCGAGTTCTGGCGCTATTGCGGACGCGCCGGCGATCGTCTTCGACCATGTGACCGTCGCCTACGGCCGCGGCAAGAAGAGGGCCGAAGCGTTACGAAACTTCAACCTACGTATCGCTCGCGGTGAAACGGTGGCCCTTCTTGGACCTAGCGGATCGGGAAAGTCCACCGCGCTCAAGGCACTCGCCGGCTTCGTGCGGCCAACCTTCGGCACGGTCAGATTGGATGGGCAAGACGTGACGGACCTACCGCCCGCGAAACGAGGAATCGGCGTAGTTGTGCAGTCCTATGCACTGTTTCCTCATATGCGCGTGCGAGACAACGTTGCCTTCGGTTTGCGGGCACGTAGAACCAAATCCGGCCACATCGCGGCGCGTGTCGACGAAGCGCTGGCGATGGTGAGCATGTCCAGCTATGCCGACCGTTATCCACGCGAGTTGTCCGGCGGTCAGCAGCAGCGCGTGGCCATTGCACGCGCGCTGGCAATCCGGCCCCGGGTGCTGCTTCTGGATGAACCACTTGCCGCCCTGGATGCACAGTTGCGTCAGTCGATGGTCGCCGAGCTGCAGCAGCTGCAAAAAACCTTGTCGGATACCGCCATGCTGTACGTCACCCACGACCAAAGCGAGGCATTGGCTCTGGCGGACCGGATTGCCGTCATGCGCAACGCGGAGCTTGTCGATGTCGATACCGCACGGAACCTGTGGACCCGGCCGCCCTCCGATTTCACCGCGAACTTCCTCGGTGGGGCGAACCTGATCCCCTGCACCGTGGGACGGGTGTCGGGTGAGTCGGCACTGGTCTCGGTGGGAGACAAGGTACTGAGCGTCACCGCACCAAAGCCCGAAGTCGGCCGTGACCCTTGGGCGCCCGGAGCCAATGCGATGGTGTGCATACGCCCACACGCACTTTCCGTGGTCGCCGCGAGCGAACCGGGTGCACTGCGGGCACGCGTGGCCACCCAGGTGTGGCGCGGAGCATCGACCAGGCTGTCGCTCGCGGTGAACGGATTTCCCGACCAGCTCATTGACGTGGACGTCCCCGGGCATGGCGAATTTTCACCAGATTCTGCTGTCGGCGTGAAGTTCCCGGAGCCGGCCGGAGTCCTCGTCACCATTCCGGGGGAGGCGGAATGACCACGGTTCTGGAACGCGCCAATCCCACGGACGCAAAACCCGGTAGGGAACCACGGCGGACCGTGCCCATGCTGTGGGCGCTGCCGCCGCTTGTCGTCATGATCGTCATCATCGTGTACCCGCTGCTGCGTGTGTTGTCGAATTCCGCTGAAGGAAAGGGGAACAGCACGTGGCTGGCGGTGCTGACCTCAACGCTATTCCAGCGTGCCCTGGTGAGCACGGCGCAGATCGCGGTGCTCACCACCATCGGTTGCCTGGCGTTGGGAACATTTATTGCCATCGTGCTGTCCTTCGTGCCGTTTCCGGGGTCGGAATTGGTCGGACGACTGATCGATACCGTCCTGGCGCTCCCGTCTTTTCTGATCACCCTCGCCTTCACCTTTCTGTACGGCACCGCGGGTGCGGTCAACGCTGTCGTCGCGGGTATCTCCGGAGGAGCGCGTCCGCTGGACTTCCTGTCCAGTCCTACCGGAGTGATCCTGGCCGAGATCACCTTCTTCACGCCGTTTGTGGTGCGTCCCTTGCTGGCCGCCTTCGCGACAGTCCCACGCGAACAGTTGGATGTTGCCGCGAGCCTCGGGGCCTCACCGTGGCGGGTGCTGCGCACGGTACTGATGCCGGAAGCCTGGCCGGCCCTGATGGCAGGCGGCAGCTTGGTGCTACTTCTGGCGCTCAATGAGTTCGGGATCGTCCTATTCACAGGTGCCAAGGAAGTCGTGACACTGCCGGTCCTGATCTACACCCGGGGCATCGTCACCTTCGATCTGCCGGGCGCGGCAGTCATCGCGACCATTCAGGTAGCGCTGTCACTTGCGTTGTACGGCCTGTACCGGATCATCTTCTCGCGCATGGTGTCCAGGCGGACTACGTTTCACCCCAAGGGGGCATGACATGCTGCTGTGGACCAGGCGGAGCAGACTTATCCTGTGGACGGTCTTCGTGGCCGCGGTCACCGTGATCTTCCTGGCACCGATTGCCACCGTGGTGCTCGCCGGATTCGCCGGCACGTGGACTGGCCCGTTGCCCTCGCAGCTCGGGTTTGAGCGATTCGGGGAGGCGCTCAGCGGTGACGATCTCGCCAGTTTGGCCGTCAGTCTGCAGACGGCCCTCATCGCGAGTGCATTCGCATTGGTGCTCGGCGGCTGGGCCGCGTTGAGTGTGCGCGAGGTGCCGCCATGGTTTCGGAGAGCCATTGATGTCGTCTTCCACCTACCGATCGCAATTCCCTCGGTGGCCATCGGTCTGGGATTGCTGATCGCTTTCAATGAACGTCCCTTCTTACTCGGGGGAACGAAATGGATTGTGATCCTTGCGCATACCGCACTTGTGTTGGCCTTTGCCTTCAGTTCCGTTGCTGCGGCGCTGGAACGTCTTGATCCGGCCTACCGCCAAGTGGCGGAGTCGTTGGGCGCGGGGCCGGGGCGGGTACTGGCGAAGGTGACGCTGCCGCTGCTGATGCCGTCACTGGGTGCGGCCGCCGGACTGGCGATCGCGCTGTCCATGGGGGAGTTGGGAGCGACGGTGATGGTGTATCCGGCCACGTGGAGAACCCTGCCGGTGACCATCTTCGGTCTCTCGGACCGTGGGCAAGTGTTCTCGGCGGCGGCATCCACGACGCTGCTGCTTCTGGTGACGTTACTCGCGCTGCTCGTGGTGGGCAGGGTTCGCGGGAAGGCGGCACTTCGCTAGGCCGAACTGCCCCCAAGCGGGTCCGCCGCTCCTATGATGTCGCTGTCCACATCACCAGACGGGTACGCATTGGCAGATACCGGCGACGGCCACCATCGCTTGGTGGCACAGCCCCACAGCGAGGATGAAGGTCCAATCGCTGAGGCGGAACGCCGTGCGGCACAAATACGTTCGGATCAACACCCGCTCGGCCGCCGTGGCACCACCTGGAACCGCCATGCTCCCTTCTACGTCGGGCTGATGGCGTCGGCCGGTGTGGCCGTGACCTACGGTGTCGTCCATCTCTTGGCGGCTATGTCCTCGGTGTTGATTCTCATCGGGCTGGCGATGTTCGTCGCATTGGGGCTGGAACCGGCGGTGTCATGGTTGGTCAACCACAGATGCCCGCGCTGGGCCGCAGTGTCTGTGGTGGTGTTGGTGGCCTTTGGTGCGCTGGCCGCGTTCCTGGCCGCAGCGATCCCGCCGCTGGTGGAGCAGGGAACTCAGCTAGTGCACCAAACTCCTCGCTACATTCAAGCGGCACAGGACCATTCGTCATTCATTGGTCAAATCAACGATCGGTTCGATGTGCAGCGTCACATCGGCGAGTTCGTCAACCGTGAAGGGGACACCGCGTTCTCGGACCTGTTGCGCGCTGGAACCGCCGTGTTCGGCGCGCTCGCGGACCTCGGCATCGTCGCGGTGTTGACCATCTACTTCCTCATCGACATGCCCCGCATCCGTGCCACGGTGTACCGCCTTGTACCGCACTCGCGTAGGCCACGAGCTGTCCTCATCGGTGATGAGGTGTTCGCGAAGGTGGGGGCCTATGTCGGCGGCAATGTGGTGACCTCGATCATCGCCGGGGTCGCCACCTTCATCTGGTGCGCCGCGTTCGATGTGCCCTACGCGGTGCTACTCGGGGTATTGGTCGCGATGTTCGACCTCATTCCCTACGGATCGACCGTCGCGGGCATCGTTGTTGCCGCGGTGGCGCTCACGGTGTCCATCCCAGTGGCCGCCGGTACCTTGGCCTTCTACGTCGGATTCCGTTGGTTCGAGGATTATGTGTTGACGCCCAAGGTGATTGGTCGTGTAGTCAAGGTGCCCGCAGGGGTCACCGTGGTCGCAGTGCTTATCGGCGGTGCGTTGCTCGGCATCGTCGGTGTGTTGGTCGCCATTCCGATCGCGGCGGCGGTTCAGGTGCTTGCGCAGGAACTGCTGTTCCCGGCGCTCGACGAGGCGTGACTACTGGTACAGATACACACTCTCGGCCGCGCACGGCGGCCGGTCCTTGCCCTCGATCTCGTATTTGATGCCATAGGTCGCCTCCACGGTGCCCTTATCGCGCAACTTGGCCGACAGCAACGTGACATGTCCGCGTACCCGTGCTCCCACGTGTAGGGGCGCAGGGAACCGCACCTTGTTCACGCCGTAGTTGAGTACGGCGTCATATGACGCGATCTCAAGCACCTCGTCCAGGAACGCCGGGGCGAGTGCGAGCGTGAGGTATCCGTGCACGATGGTCCCGCCGAACGGGCCGGCCTTGGCGCGTTCGGTATCGGTGTGAATCCACTGCCTGTCACCCGTCGCGTCGGCGAACTCGTTGACCTGTTCCTGGGTGATCTGAACCCAACTGCTGGTACCCAATTCGACTCTGCCCAGGGACAGCAGCTCCTGTGGTGTCGCCAGCTTGGTGGACATACCGCGCACTCCTTTTCGGGTCGTGGTGCCTGATCGCATTACCGACTTCTCATGCCGGCTGGACCCTTCTTACCCGAGATCGCATGCCTGCCACGGGACAATGCCGAAATCCGGCAGCACGGTACATGCGGGTAATGTTTGCCGACATGAGGTGGTCGGTGCCGCTGGTGGTCGCGTTGCTGCTCGGGGTAGTGGCGTGCCAACGTGGGGTCGACGGCGAGGCGACGGCCGATCGGGCATCCGTATCGGCGGGACCCATTCAGCCCGCCCAGCTCGATCAACTACTCACTCCCGCGCAATCGTTGAGCGTGACGCCGGGAAAGCCGCTATTCGAGACCGATATGCAGTCGGTTCTGTGGATCGGTGCCGACCCCGCCGAATGCCAGGGGGTTGTCGGATACGGCCGTCATCCGCTTTTTCCCACGAACTACACGGGGCGTGAGGCACGGACGCAGACCGATAACCAGTACCCGAACCAGCATCAACTCCTCGAGGTGTCGGCCACCTACCCCGGTGATTTCCAGGCGTCGAGATTCCTCGAGTCGGTGCGTACCACCGTCTCCAAATGTCAGCTTTCGGTCGCTGCCTGGGGGGATGACCAGAAACGCAATACGGTCACGCCCGGCCCGGTGGTTCCGGGTTCGCCGGACATGGTCCGCTGGTCGACGAATCTGGATGGTGATCAATGGATTTGCGAGTTCACCGTGATCGCCAAGGCGAACGTGATCTCGCAGCTGGTCACCTGCTCGGCGGATCGATCGATTGACAACAAGGCACTGTCGGACAAGCGGCTCCAGAAAATTGAGGAGCTGCTCAACTCCAAGGTCTGAGCACCGATCAGGACGCTTCGCGGGCCGCGATGTCCTGTGCGAGCAAGTTCTCGGCCCGTTCGATGATGGCATCGACGGTGAAGTCGAAGTTGGCGTCAGAGATCGTCGCGATCGAATGACCGCGGGATGCCAGATCATGCAGGGTGGGGGCCAGCGAGGCGTTCGGCACCACGCTGCGGGCCTCGCCGGATGCGGGCATAACGGTGTCCATGTGCTCAAGCACCACGATGCCTCGGATATGCAGCGACAGCGAGAAGTACACATCTAACGCGTTATCCGGGCTGAATCCGACGCCGATCAGGGTTTGGACAAGCGATTCCAGGTTTTGAATGCTGGCCTGCAATGCCTCGGCGCTGAGCTCGCTGGTGCGCATCAAGATGAGCTCGACGAGCACCGGACGTTCCCGGAACGCCTGCCGCATTCGGCGGGTGTGACTGCGCAGGGCGTCCTGCCAGGTTTCGTCGCCAACGAAGGGTGCGGCGAAGTGATACTGCTTGGTGGCGCGGTCGGTCATCGCGTCGAGAAGCTCGCCCTTTTTGCGGAAGTACCAGTAGATACTGGTCACACCGACATCGAGATGCTTCGCTAGCAGCGGCATGCTCAGCCCACAGATCCCTATTTCCTCGGCGAGCTCAAATGCTCCGGCGATGATGTCCTCGGCGGTGATGGAGCCGCGGCGCCGTCGTTCCCGCTTAGGGCTTTGGGTGCTGGTCGTCCTGGCCTCGCGGCCGACACCGGCATGTCGCATGTGTAATCCTCGTCGTGCCCCCGTTGCGTCGATCTGCCCCGCCCTACGGACAAACGCCCTGATAGCAAGTTGGCAGAATACCGTAGAGACCTGGGTGGGCGGTCGGCTCCCCGTCGTGCACAGTTCGCTGAGGCGGTGCCGGCCGATCCGTCTCAGAGATTTGCGCGGGGGAGTTTCCGGTGGTGGTGGCGTCGCGGTAGTGCGGCCGCGACATGTCGCCGATCTGGTGATACCTCTGTGCGGTATGGCGACGTGCAGGCACCATTGACATTCGCAGCTGGCGGCATCGAGAAGGGTGTGGCGATGGCAATCGACAGGGATATCGACAGCGATATCGACGAGGAACCGGCGGTGGAGACCGCCGTGCAGAAGCCAGAGAAGAGGCACTGGTGGGCACGGCAGTACACCTTCACCGGTACTGCGGTGGGCCTGGTCTTTCTCTGGCTGTCCATGACTCCTTCGTTGCTTCCCCGTGGACCGCTGTTCCAAGCGCTGGTCAGTGGGGGCTCGGGTGCCATCGGGTACGCGCTGGGTGTGCTGGCGGTGTGGTTGGTGCGGTACATGCGGTCACAGGATTCGAGTCCTAAGGCGCCGCGCATCGCGTGGTGGATTCTCATCGTCGTGGGGATCATCGGTACCGCCCTGATGATCGTGTGGTTCCACTTTTGGCAGGACCGCGTGCGCGACCTCATGGGTGTGCCGAGGCTGAGTTTCTGGGCGCACCCGCAGACCGCTGCGATGTCCATCCTCGTTTTGTTCATCCTGGTCGAGATTGGCCAGCAGATCCGCCATCTGATTCTGTTCCTCATCGAACGGCTCAATCGCGTGGCCCCCAAACGTGTCTCGGCTGTGGTTGCGGTCACACTGGTTGTTGTTCTTGCGATGGCACTCATCAACGGAGTCGTCGTCAGGGTTGCGATGGATTTCTTGAACAACACCTTCTCGGCGGTGAACAACGAGGAGAACCCGGACAACCCCGCGCCTACGACGGCGCTGCGCTCGGGTGGGCCGGGGTCGTTGGTCTCTTGGGCTTCACTGGGTAACCAGGGCCGCGCCTTCATCGGGGGCGGTGCCACCACACAAGAGCTTTCGGCGTTCAACAAGGCTCCGGCCACCGAGCCGATCCGGGCCTACGCGGGTATGGAATCGGCCGACGGCATCAAGGCAACGGCCGAGTTGGCGGCCAGTGAGCTGGAACGTGAGGGGGGCCTGCACCGCAAGGTAGTCGCGGTGGCTACCACCACGGGAACCGGCTGGATCAACGAAGCCGAGGCAGACGCCCTCGAATACATGTACAACGGCGACACCGCCATCGTCAGCATGCAGTACTCATTTCTGCCCAGCTGGCTCTCGTTCCTGGTGGACAAGGAGAACGCGCGCCAGGCGGGACAGGCGTTGTTTGAGGCCGTCTCGGCACGGGTCCGCGCGATGCCGGAGGGGATGCGGCCCAAGCTCGTGGTGTTCGGGGAGAGCCTCGGGTCGTTCGGCGGTGAGGCCCCGTTCCTGTCGGTCAACAACATCGTGGCCCGCACCGACGGTGCGCTGTTCTCCGGCCCGACCTTCAACAACACGATGTGGCTGGAAGCCACCCATAACCGCGACGACGGTTCTCCGGAAGTGTTGCCCATTTACGACAACGGCAGAAACGTCCGATTCGCTTCGCGCCCAGAAGATCTCAAACGGCCCGCCGATCCGTGGGGACGTCCGCGCATCGTCTATCTGCAGCACGCGTCGGACCCGATCGCGTGGTGGAATTCCGACCTCATCTTGAGTAAGCCCGACTGGCTGCGCGAACCTCGCGGCTACGACGTGTTGCCCAGCATGGAGTGGATTCCGTTTGTCACCTTCTTGCAGGTGTCCGTTGATATGGCCGTGGCGGTCGATGTTCCCGACGGGCATGGCCATGTTTACGTCAAAGCCGTGGCCGATGCCTGGGCAGCGATTCTGCAGCCTCCGGGCTGGACACCGGAGAAGACTGAACGGCTGCGGCCGCTGCTGCGCTCGGGGGAGTAGCGGACCGCGCCCGTGCGGCGGCTGTTCCGTACGGTGGGCTGGGTGAGCCACACCCTGGGGTCAAGCAACTTCGTAAGCACCGCCGACGGGCGTGCGTTGCACTACATGGTCGCCGGAACCGGTGACCCGACAGTGGTCTTCGAGTCGGGAATGGGATTTTCGCGGTCGGCATGGGGGCTTGTGCAACCTCTTGTCGCCCAGCGTTTTCGGTCGGTGGTCTATGACCGCGCGAACTTGGGGCGCAGCGATGACGATGATCAACCGCGCACACTGGAGCGCATCACCGAGGATCTGGATGCCCTGCTGACGGCGCTCGATTCGGGCCCGTACATCCTGGTTGGTCACAGTTACGGTGGAACCATCGCGCTGGCGTCGACCGCTGCCGATCCGTCACGCATCGCGGGGATCATTCTCGTCGATCACTCCGACGAGAATCTGGATTCGTACTTCCGGCCGACCTCGCTCGGCCTCCAGATCCTCGGCACCATTCATCGTGCGGCACTCGATGCGCTGGGACGGGTGGGTCTGCTGTCGCACATCGTCCGCCGCATGATGCCGCGGATGCCGCGCGACGTCGTCGAGGACATGACGTCCGAAGATCTCACCTGGAGGGCAGGGCGGGCCGCTAACGAGGAGGACCGGCGCTTTGTGGCAGGGCTGGCGGGGTTGCGTGATAACCCGCCGATGGTCAACGGCATCCCCGTCACGGTGATATCGGGAGCCCGCGCCGAGTTTCTCAACGAGGAGACGCGGTCCGAGCTGAACGCTGCCCACCAACTGACGGCGCATCGGCTGGGAGCGCGCCACGTCGTGGCCCGCAAATCCGGACATCAGATAGTCCTCACCGAACCGCGATTGATCGCCGACGAGGTGTTTCGGATGGCGGGGGCATAAACCCTCTGTGTCGTATGTGACAAGCGTGGCTGCCGTGTTTGTTGAGGTAGTTGTCGTAATCTGAGGCTCGAGTTCTTCACGGTGCTCGGAACGGCCTTGCGAGGTAACAGTGGTGTCCATATCCCGTAGGGATGTCCTCAAATACGCCGCGGTCATGCCGGCCGCAGTGGCACTGGGTGGTGCCGCGTCGGCCGTAGCCGCCCCCCGTGCGAATGCGGCCTCTCTGGGAACACTCATCGATTACGCCGGTGGTGTCCCGACTCCCGAGTCGATCAAGGCAGCAGGGCATTTGGGTGCTATTCGGTACGTATCAGATCCGCGCAGTCCGGGGTTGTCGGCGGGTAAACCCATCAAGCTCACCGAGGCGCGCGATCTCTACCGGGCCGGTTTGAAGATCGTCTCCAACTACCAGTACGGAAAGCAGGACACTGCCGACTGGCTGGGCGGCCAGGAGGCCGGGATCAAGCACGCGCAGCGTGGCTGGCAGCTACACGTCGCGGCCGGCGGCTCCTACAACGTGCCGATATACGTCTCGATCGACGACAACCCGACTCCCGAGCAGTACAAGAATCAGGTGGCGCCGTATCTGAGGGCCTGGGAATCAGTGGTCGGCCATGCCCGCACCGGGCTGTATGGCAACTCCAAGACCATTGATTGGGCGCTACAGGACGGGCTGTGCTCGTATTTCTGGCAGCACAACTGGGGAAGTCCCAAGGGCTTCGTCCACCCTGAGGCGCACCTGCATCAGTTCGAGATCGACAAGCGTCAAGTTGGTGGAATCGGCGTCGACCTCAACGACATTCTCAAGCCCAGTTTCGGGCAGTGGGTCTGAGCGCATGCTTCGCCACGAGCGTGTGCGTGGATGGGTCGTGCCCTGCGAGCGATGGCGTGTACGTGTCGTGACACCCGGCACTGTTACGAGGCCGGTCATGACGGAAGGCATCACGCCGTGAGCGGCGGGGATGATTGTGTTTCTTGATGTTTCGGCTGCGGCCTGGCGGTTGAGCACGCCGATGCTCTGCACGCCTGCCTAGCCGATTGAGGGCTCGAGGCGCCCGATGAAGTGGTCGGGTGCCACGATCTCCCTGTGTGCCCGCTGCGCACACCGCACTCGGCCGTTCGGGTCGGCCCGATGCGATGGACCGCGGATTTCAGCCCATCGCGCGCGGGTTGGGCCGTGCGTTGGTAAGGCAGATGTCGACGGGTCGGTGATCGCGCGCGCGGCCGTACGTGGCAAGGCTTCGGCTGCGTGGATGCGTAGCTGGACAAACATCACCAGTCTCACCCGTCACAGAAGTTGGAACCGTGCTGCAATGCCAGCAAACTTGTGACGCGTGTTTTGTATTTGTGAGGCCACAACCACCTCTTCGTGGCCGTCGCGCGCGACACGCGCGAACACGTTTGGCGGTATCGGAATCTAACATAACGATTCGATAACAATCGATGTCTGATCTGCGATGTTATACCTACTCGACCGTAACCACCTGCATGCAGCGCGTTTGATTCGGCGGTCAGTAGCCAGCACGCGGCCTGCTGTTACGTAAGCGGTGGTTACTCTCGCGTAGAACTCGGCAGTAACTATTACGCCAGAAGAAATCGTCACCCCTCTTATGACACTCTTAAATCCAGACCTGCGGTGATGGTGCCGATGAACGTGCCTCAACGCTCCCGGTCGACAAGGACGACGACACGGGCGCGGCTGGATTCATGACTGATGGAAAGACGGGTAGCGGCGACGTGACGATCAACGAATACGACAAGGTGACCAGCTCTGAGGACCCCGACGCGAACAGTGCGGTCGATCCCGGTCCCAGCGCGGGTCCCGCGCTGATCGACCGTCTGGAGTCCGGTGAGCCCTATGCAGTGGCCTTCGGCGGTCAGGGCAGCGACTGGCTGGACTCACTCGCGGAGCTGGCGGCCTCGGCCGGTATCGAATCGGAGCTCGCCACCCTTGCCGGTGAGGCCGAACTGCGCCTGGAGCCCGTCGCCAAGGAACTCGTGGTGGTGCGCCCGGTCGGCTTCACACCGCTCACCTGGGTGCGTGCGCTGACCGCTGAGGAGCCGGTGCCCGCCGCCGCCCAGCTGACCTCGGCCGCGGTCTCCATGCCCGGCGTGCTGCTGGCCCAGCTGGCCGCCGTCCGTGCGCTGAAGATCCAGGGCCTGGATGTGGCCCAGCTTCCGCCTGTCGCCGTCATCGGGCACTCGCAGGGCGTGCTCGCCGTTGAGGCACTCAAGGCGCACGGTGATCGCGATGTCGAGCTGCTGGCCATCGCCCAGCTCGTGGGTGCGGCGGCCACCTTGGTCGCGCGCCGCCGCGGCATTGTGGTGCGCGGTAGCCGCACCCCGATGGTGTCGGTGACCAATGTCGACCCCGAGCGCATCAAGGCGCTTCTGGACGAGTTCGCCCAGGATGTCCGTACCGTTCAGCCGCCCGCGCTGTCCATCCGCAACGGTCGCCGCTCCGTTGTCATCACCGGCACCCCCGATCAGCTGTCGCGTTTCGAGCTCTACTGCGAGCAGATCGCCGATCGCGAGGCCGCCGAGCGTAAGGACAAGGTGCGCGGAGGCGCGGTGTTCAGCCCGGTCTTCGACCCGGTCAATGTGGAGGTGGGCTTCCACACGCCACGTTTGGCCGATGGTGTCGAGATCGCCGGCCGCTGGGCGGCTGCCGCGGGACTGGACGTCGAGCTGACCAAGGCACTGACCGAGGCCATTCTCGTCACCCCGGTGGACTGGGTGAACGAGGTGAACCACGTCGCCGACGCCGGCGCCCGCTGGATCCTGGATCTTGGCCCCGGAGACCTGCTGACCCGGCTGACCGCACCGGTGATCCGTGGCCTGGGGATCGGGATTGTGCCCACCGCCACTCGCGGGGGTCAGCGCAACCTGTTCATGCACGGCGCGGTCCCCGAGGTCGCTCGCGCCTGGACCAGCTTCGCGCCCACCGTGGTTTCGCTGCCCGACGGCTCGGTCAAGCTCTCTACCAAGTTTACCCGCCTCACGGGACGCTCACCCATCTTGTTGGCGGGTATGACGCCGACAACGGTTGACGCCAAAATCGTTGCGGCCGCTGCTAACGCGGGTCACTGGTCCGAGCTCGCCGGTGGTGGGCAGGTCACCGAGGAGATCTTCAGCAGCCGCATCGAAGAGCTGACCGGCCTGCTCGAACCCGGTCGCCAGATCCAGTTCAATTCATTGTTCCTGGATCCCTACCTGTGGAAGCTGCAGGTGGGCTCGAAGCGCTTGGTGCAGAAGGCTCGTCAGGCCGGTGCGCCGATCGACGGTGTCGTGGTGACCGCTGGCATTCCCGAGCTGGAAGAGGCCGTCGCACTCATCGAGGAACTCACCGACATCGGCTTCGCCCATATCGTCTTCAAGCCGGGCACGGTTGAGCAGATCCGCTCGGTGGTGCGTATCGCCGCCGAGGTGCCCACCCGCCCGATCATCATGCACGTCGAGGGTGGCCGCGCCGGGGGACACCACTCCTGGGAAGACCTGGACGACCTGCTGCTGGCCACCTATTCGGAGCTGCGCTCGCGTTCCAACATCACCGTCTGTGTCGGTGGTGGAATCGGAACTCCCGAGCAAGCTGCTGAATACCTCAGTGGCCGTTGGGCTTTGAAGTTCGGTTTCCCGTTGATGCCGGTCGACGGCATCCTCGTCGGTACCGCGGCCATGGCCACCTTGGAGGCCACCACCTCGCCGTCGGTCAAGCAGATGCTTGTCGAGACCCAGGGCACTCCCGAGTGGGTACCTGCCGGAAAAGCCCAGGGCGGCATGGCCTCCGGGCGCAGCCAGCTGGGCGCCGACATCCACGAGATCGACAACGCGGCCTCGCGTTGTGGTCGCTTGCTCGATGATGTCGCCGGTGATGCCGACGCGGTGGCCAAGCGTCGCGACGAGATCATCGCCGCGATGGAGCTGACCGCCAAGCAGTACTTCGGCAACGCGGCTGAAATGACATACGCGCAGTGGCTGAACCGCTATGTGGAGCTGTCCATCGGTGACGGCGACAGCACCGCCGATACCGCCGTGGCGCACTCGCCGTGGCTGGACATCACGTGGCGCGATCGCTTCAAGCAGATGCTCAAGCGCGCAGAGGCGCGGTTGCACCCCAAGGAATCCGGCCCCGTCGAGACGCTGTTCGCCGACGAGGCGCTGCTGGAACGCCCTGCCGATGCCATCGCGGCACTGCTGCAGCGCTACCCCGAAGCGGAGGCCATCAAGCTGCACCCGGCCGACGTCCCCTTCTTCGTCGCGCTGTGCAAGACGCTGGGTAAGCCCGTCAACTTCGTGCCCGTCATCGACAAGGATGTGCGTCGTTGGTGGCGCAGCGACTCGCTGTGGCAGGCCCACGACGCGCGCTACACCGCTGAGCAGGTGTGCATCATCCCCGGTACCGCCGCGGTGGCCGGGATCACCCGGGTCGACGAGCCGGTGGGTGAGCTGCTCAACCGCTTCGAGCAGACCGCCATCGACGAGGTAGTCGCGACCGGTGCCGAGCCCTTGCCGGTGCGTTCGCGGCTGCGTCGCCGCTGGGATGTCGAGGGCCCATTGGCGACCGTCCTGGATGCCCCGGATGTGCTGTGGTCCGGACGAATTGCCGTCAACCCGGTGCACCGGATCGCCCCGGACGGTGCCTGGCAGGTCTTCGAGGACCGCACCGCGTCGCACCCGTCGACCGGTGCACGCCTCGAGGTCACCGGCGACGACTCGGTGCGTCTGAGCGTGCCGCTGTCCGGCATCTGGGTTGACATCGATCTGACCTTGCCCGCCACGACTCGCGACGGTGGTACCCCGGTGGTCACCACTGAAGCTGCGGGCGCCGCCATGCGGACCGTGCTTGCGGTTGCCGCCGGTGCCGAGGATCCGGCCGGCCTTCCGCTGGTGGAAAATGGCACGGCACGTGTTGTCGCGCAGTGGGATCCGGAGCGCGTGGCTGACCACACCGGCGTTACCGCCGTCCTTCCGGCGCCGTTGGCGCCGGGGTCGTCGACCGTGCCCGACGCGCTGGTCGGCCTGTGCTGGCCCGCGGTGTTCGCCGCGATCGGCGATGCCAAGACCGCGGACGGTACGGGCGTCATCGAGGGTCTGCTCTCGCTAGTGCACCTGGACCATGCCGCCCACCTGATCGCCGCTCTCCCCGCTGAAGCAGCCGAACTGTCGGTTACCGCAACGGCTTCGGTGGCGACCGACACCGAGGTCGGCCGGGTTGTACCGGTTGACGTGACTGTGGCGGCAGCAGATGGCACCGTGTTGGCGACGCTGCAGGAGCGCTTTGCGATTCTGGGCCGCAACGGGGCGGCCGAACTCACCGACCCGGTCCGTGCCGGTGGTGCGCTCTCCGAGCACGAGGCGGACACCACTCGTCGCCGCCGTCGTGACGCAAAGATTTTCGCGCCCACCGACATGCGGGCGTTCGCGGTGGTTTCGGGTGACCACAACCCGATCCACACCGATAAGTCGGCCGCGCTGCTGGCCGGACTGGGATCACCGATCGTGCATGGCATGTGGCTTTCGGCCGCCGCGCAGCACGTGGTCACCTCTGCCGATGGCTCCAGCACTCCGCCGCGCACACTGGTCGGTTGGACCTCGCGATTCCTGGGGATGGTGCAGCCGGGAGACGAGGTTGACGTTCGGGTTGACCGTGTCGGAATCGATTCCGGCGCAGAGGTTGTAGAGATCCAAGCCAAGGTCGGCAGCGACCTGGTGATGTCTGCGACCGCTCGGCTCGCAGCCCCCAAAACGGTGTACGCCTTCCCGGGGCAGGGCATCCAGCACAAGGGCATGGGTATGGACGTGCGTTCACGTTCCAAGGCCGCCCGCAAGGTCTGGGACAACGCCGACAAGTTCACCCGCGAGCGTCTCGGCTTCTCCGTGCTGCATGTGGTCAAGGACAACCCGACGAGCCTCATCGCCGGTGGCGTTCACTACCAGCACCCCGAGGGCGTCCTGTACCTGACGCAGTTCACTCAGGTGGCGATGGCCACTCTGGCCACCGCGCAGATCGCCGAGATGAAGGAATCCGGTTCGTTCGTCGAGGATGCGATCACGTGTGGTCACTCCGTCGGTGAGTACACCGCGCTGGCCACCGTCAGTGGCGTCATTCCGCAGGATGGTCTGCTCGAGGTGGTGTTCCACCGCGGGTCGGCGATGCACGACATCGTGCCGCGAGATGAGCAGGGGCGCAGCAATTACCGCCTCGCCGCGATCCGCCCGTCGCAGATCGGGCTGGAAGACGCCGATGTCAGCGCGTTTGTCGCGGGGATCGCCGAACACAGCGGAGAATTCCTGCAGATCGTGAACTTCAACCTGCGGGGCTCGCAGTACGCCATCGCCGGAACTGTGCGCGGCCTGGAGCTGCTGGAGGCCGAGGTCGAGAAGCGTCGCGAAGAGTTCGGTGGCCGGCGCTCCTTCATCATGGTGCCGGGCATCGACGTGCCGTTCCACTCCGAGGTGCTGCGGGTCGGCGTTGCCGAATTCCGCCGTTCGCTGGAGCGGGTGCTGCCCATGGACGGCGACCCGAACCTGATCATCGGGAAGTACATCCCGAACCTGGTGCCCAAGCCGTTCACCCTGGATCGTGAATTCATCCAGGAGATCCGGGATCTGGTTCCCGCCGAACCGCTCGACGAGGTGCTGGCCGACTACGACACCTGGCGCAACGAGAAGCCGGTGTTGTTGTGCCGCAAGGTGCTTATCGAGCTGCTCGCCTGGCAGTTCGCCAGCCCGGTGCGGTGGATCGAGACCCAGGACCTGCTGTTCACCGAGGAGGCCGCCGGCGGCCTTGGCGTGGAGCGCTTCGTTGAAGTGGGCGTGAAGTCCATGCCGACCGTCGCCGGTCTGGCCAACAACACCCTGAAACTGCCCGAGTACAGCCACAGTTCGATCGAGGTGCTCAACGTCGAGCGCGATCACGCGGTGCTGTTCGGAACGGACAGCGATCCCGAGCCCGAGCCTGAAATCGAGGAGCCCGCGGAAAGCACTGCGGCCCCGGCGTCTGCCGAGGCTGCACCGGCCGCAGCACCTGCCGCTCCTGCGGCGCCGTCGGGCGGCCCGCGTCCGGAGGACATCGGCTTCGACGCCTCCGATGCGACGCTTGCGTTGATCGCGCTCTCGACGAAGATGCGCATCGATCAGATCGAGCCGGTGGACTCCATCGAGAGCCTCACCGACGGTGCATCCTCGCGTCGTAACCAGCTGCTGGTCGACCTGGGCTCCGAGCTGAACCTGAGCGCTATCGACGGTGCCGCCGAGGCGGACCTGTCCGGATTGCGGGTGCAGGTCACCAAATTGGCGCGTACCTATAAGCCGTTCGGCCCGGTGCTTTCGGACTCGATCAATGATCAGCTCAAGACCGTTTTCGGACCTTCGGGTAAGCGTCCGGCCGCCATCGCCGAGCGGATCACCAAGACCTGGGAACTGGGTCCGGGCTGGGTCAAGCACGTCACCGTCGAGCTGGCGCTGGGTACCCGTGAGGGCACCAGCGTCCGCGGTGGCGACCTCGGCGGCCTGGCACCGAGCACGCTGGCGGACGGTAACGCCGTCGATGCCGCGATTGACGCCGGTGTTGCGGCAGTGGCCGCGCGCCGTGGCGTCGGGGTATCTCTGCCCTCGGCCGGTGGAGGCGGCGGTGCGACCGTCGACGCTGCCGCGCTGAGCGAGTTCACCGACCAGATCACCGGTCGCGACGGTGTTCTCGCCTCGGCCGCACGTCTGGTGCTCGACCAGCTGGGTCTGTCGGCCCCGATCGCCACTTCGGACGGTGCGACCGATACCGAGCTCATCGAGCTGGTTTCGGCCGAATTGGGTTCGGACTGGCCGCGTTTGGTGGCGCCGAGCTTCGACGGCAAGAAGGCCGTGGTGTTCGACGACCGCTGGGCCAGCGCCCGCGAGGATCTTGCGCGCCTGTGGATCACCGAGGAAGGTGAGATCGACAGCCAGTGGGCACAGTTGGCCGAAAACTTCGAAGGTGCCGGGCATGCCGTTGGCGCTCAGGCCAATTGGTGGCAGGGCAAGTCGCTGGCACAGGGCCGCAACGTGCACGCTTCGCTGTACGGGCGGATCGCCGCCGGCGCCGAGAGCCCCGAGCAGGGCAAGTGGGGCGGCGAGGTCGCGGTGGTGACGGGTGCTTCCAAGGGCTCGATCGCCGCATCCGTGGTCGCGGCGCTGCTGTCCGGTGGCGCGACGGTCGTCGCCACCACCTCGCGTCTTGACGAGGACCGGCTGGCGTTCTACCGCAACCTGTACCGCGAAAGTGCGCGGTTCGGCGCCAAGCTGTGGGTCGTACCGGCCAACATGGCCTCGTACGCCGATATCGACGCGCTGGTGCAGTGGGTGGGCACCGAGCAGTCCGAAAGCCTTGGGCCGATGTCGATCCACCTCAAGGACGCGCAGACCCCGACGCTGTTGTTCCCGTTCGCCGCACCGAAGGTGGTCGGGGATCTGTCGGAAGCCGGTTCGCGTGCCGAGATGGAGATGAAGGTGCTGTTGTGGGCCGTGCAGCGGCTCATCGGTGGCTTGTCGGCCATTGGCGCGGAGCGCGATATCGCCTCGCGTCTGCATGTGGTGCTGCCGGGTTCGCCGAACCGCGGCATGTTCGGTGGCGACGGTGCGTACGGCGAGTCCAAAGCGGCGCTCGATGCACTGGTCACCCGCTGGAAGGCGGAGTCGTCGTGGGCGTCGCGAGTCAGCCTGGCGCACGCGCTGATTGGCTGGACCCGTGGCACCGGGCTGATGGGTCACAACGACGCCATCGTCACCGCCGTCGAAGAGGCGGGAGTCACCACGTACTCCACCGCGGACATGGCATCCATGCTGCTGGCGCTGTGCTCACCTGAAGCACGCGTGCAGGCCGCACAGACACCGGTCGAGAAGGACCTCACCGGTGGGCTGGCCGAGGTCGAGCTCGACATGGCCGAGCTGGCCGCCAAGGCCCGCGAGGACATGGAGGCCAAGGCGAAGGCCGAGGCCGCCGCATCCGCCGAGGAGGAGGACGACCCGAACCTCATTGCGGCACTGCCGTCTCCGCCGCGCGGTTACACCTCGACGCTGGCTCCGGAATGGGCCGACCTCGATGTCGACCCGGCCGATCTGGTGGTCATCGTCGGCGGTGGCGAGCTGGGCCCGCTGGGCTCCTCGCGTACCCGCTACGAGATGGAGGTCGACGACGAATTGTCGGCCGCCGGCGTGCTGGAGCTCGCGTGGACCACCGGACTGGTCAAGTGGGAGGACGATCCCGAGGCCGGTTGGTACGACACCGAATCCGGTGAACTGGTGCCGGAATCGGAGTTGGTGGAGCGTTACCACGACAAGGTGGTCGCCAACATCGGTGTCCGCGAGTTCGTCGACGACGGTGCGATCGACCCCGATCACGCTTCGCCACTGCTGGTGTCGGTGTTCCTGGACAAGGACTTCACCTTCACGGTGTCGACCGAGGCCGAGGCTCGCGAGTTCGTGAAGTGGGACCCCGAGCACACGGTGATCCAGCCGTTGGCCGATGGCAGCGACTGGCAGGTAACCCGCAAGTCGGGTACCGAGGTTCGAGTGCCGCGCAAGACCAAGCTGTCGCGGACCGTGGGTGCCCAGATTCCGACCGGTTTCGATCCCACCGTCTGGGGTATCACCCCGGACATGGTCAGTTCCATCGACCGGGTGGCGCTGTGGAACATGGTCGCGACGGTGGACGCATTCTTGTCGGCGGGCTTCACCCCGACCGAGCTGATGCGCTGGGTGCACCCGAGCCAGGTGGCCAACACGCAGGGCACCGGTATGGGCGGCATGACCTCGATGCAGACCATGTACCACGGAAACCTGTTGGGCCGTAACAAGCCGAACGACATCCTGCAGGAAGTGCTGCCGAACGTCGTTGCCGCGCATGTGGTGCAGTCCTACGTCGGTTCCTACGGCTCGATGATCCACCCGGTGGCCGCGTGCGCTACCGCGGCGGTGTCCGTCGAGGAAGGCGTCGACAAGATCCGCCTCGGCAAGGCACATCTGGCGCTGGCCGGTGGGTTCGACGACCTGACGCTAGAGGCCATCATCGGCTTCGGTGACATGGCCGCGACCGCCGACACCGAGATGATGCGGGCCAAGGGCATTGCGGACAAGCGGTTCTCGCGGGCCAATGACCGTCGTCGCCTTGGGTTCGTCGAGGCGCAGGGTGGCGGCAGCGTGCTGCTGGCACGCGGTGATCTGGCGCTCAAGATGGGTCTGCCGGTGCTCGCGGTGGTCGCGTACGCGCAGTCGTTCGGTGACGGCGTGCACACCTCCATTCCGGCTCCGGGTCTGGGCGCGCTCGCGGCCGGACGCGGTGGCAGGGATTCGGATCTGGCGCGCTCGCTGAACAAGCTGGGCGTGACGGCCGATGACATCGCCGTCATCTCCAAGCACGACACATCCACGCTCGCCAACGATCCGAACGAGACTGAGCTGCATGAGCGGCTCGCGGCCTCGCTGGGGCGCTCGGATGGTGCGCCGCTGTTCGTCATCTCGCAGAAGAACCTGACCGGCCACGCCAAGGGCGGCGCCGCGGTGTTCCAGATGCTTGGCCTGTGCCAGGTGCTGCGCGACGGCGTCATTCCGCCGAACCGCAGCCTGGACTGTGTCGACGATGAACTGGCCACCAGCCAGCACTTCGTGTGGCTGCGCGAGTCGCTGCCGCTCAAGGAGAAGCTGCCGTTGAAGGCGGGTCTGGTGACAAGCCTGGGCTTCGGTCACGTGTCGGGTCTGGTCGCGCTGGTGCATCCGCAGGCGTTCATCGCCTCGCTGCGTCCGGAGGATCGTGAAGATTACGAGAAGCGCTCGCGTGGGCGTGTTCTCGCCGGACAGCGTCGCCTGGCCTCCGCCATGGCCGGCGGCCGCCCGATGTACGAGCGGCCGGACGGACGTCGCTTCGACCATGACCACGATGAGTCGGAGAAGCGCCAGGAAGCCTCGATGCTGCTTGATCCAGGTTCGCGCCTGAGTGAGGACGAGGTCTACCACCGGTGATTGTCGGTATCGGGATCGACCTGGTCACCATCTCCGAGTTCGGAGAGCAACTAGCGAGTCCCGGAACGGCTTTCGGGTCCGCGTTCACGCCGGGGGAGCGGCGGGACGCGGCCTCGAAGACGGGTGGAGAGGCGCGATACTTGGCTGCCCGCTGGGCCGCCAAGGAGGCCGTCATCAAGGCATGGTCGGGGTCGCGGTACTCGCAGCGGCCGGTGTTACCGGAGAACATCCACCGGGACATCGAGGTCGTGACGGACACCTGGGGCCGGCCCCGCATACGGCTTTCCGGGGCAATCGCCGAGTACCTCGCGGATATGACGGTGCATGTGACTCTGACGCATGACGGCGACACCGCGGCGGCATTTGTCGTTCTGGAACAGGAAGCCGAAACGCCTTCTTAGCGTCGAGTGTGCGGATACAGCTGGTTTTCGCGCAGATATCGACTTGATTCGCACACTCGCCTCGGCCGGATATGGACTCGGTCTGTTAAGAAGTGCCTATGCCGGTTCCGGAATTCGTCATCGAGTTGCGTCGACACATCGGACATGCGCCGCTGTGGTTACCGGGCGTGACCGCGGTGGTCATTCGGGATGAACAAGTGCTGCTGGTCAAGCGGGCCGACAATGGCGCCTGGACGGCGGTAACCGGAATCGTCGACCCCGGCGAGAATCCGGCCGACTGCGCCGTCCGGGAAGTGCTGGAAGAGGCGGGCATTCGCGCGATACCCCGACGACTGGTGTGGGTGCATGTGACTCGGCCGATGGTTCATGTCAATGGGGATCACGCTCAGTACTTGGACCACGTGTTCCGAATGGATTGGGTTGCCGGATCACCCTTTCCCGCGGACGGCGAGAACGATGCCGCGCAGTGGTTCGATATCGCCGCGATGCCGGACATGACGGTGGATATGCGTCGCCGGATCGAACTTGCGGCGGACACCGACAGCGCCGCCACGGTTTTCGATATCACTGACCCGCAGGACTAGGAGCGCGGTGCATGCTCTGTTGAGGCGGCCGGGGCGATGAGAAATGTCGCGGCAAGTCCCAGCGCGAGGAACGCCGCGGCTAGGTAACTGCCCAACTCGACTCCATGGGCCATCGCCTGGCGCGCGGCATCGGCGACGGCCTCGGTCTGGGGTTGACGCGCGAACCCGTCGATGGCAGCACCCGCACTGCGGACGACCGCACGGGTGAGCGCATCGGATTGATCGGCTGGCACCCCGGTGGACGCGAGAGTGCTGCTGAGCCGTGCGCTGATAGCGCTGAAGAAGGCCGTCGTCAGCACGGCGATCCCGAGGGCCGAGCCCAGCTGCCGGAACACGCTTTGCATGCCCGAGCCTTGACCGGAGCTACGTTCGGGTACATCGGCGAGCACCACGTTGGTCACCTGAGCGGTGGCGAATCCGATGCCGATCCCATACACGAACAGCGCCGCCGCGATGGCCCACCAGGTGCTGTCGGGCCGGGCGATGTAGCCGAGCGCCGCCAACCCCAGTGCCTCCAGTGCCAGCCCGATGCGCACCAATCCCAACGCCGAGATACGTGACGTCATAGCGAAACTGGCGCCACTGGCGACGAAACTGCCGAGTGCAATGGGTACCAAAGCCAAGCCTGCTTGGACCGCGCTGTACCCCAACGCGAATTGCAGCCATAGCGGAAGGACGGCCACGATGCCGAATTCGCCCATCCCGATGATCAGCGTGGCGATATTGCCGTTGCGGAACGAGCCGATGGAGAAGAGCCGCACGTCCATCAGTGCGGTGGTCGGCTGCGCGGGATCGATATCGCGGGTCAGAGTGACCTGGCGGATGACAAAGGCGATGAGGGACAACGCTGCCAGGACGAGTGCGACGAAAACCGGTGATACGTCGAGCGTCCAGCGCATGCCGAGCACCTCGAAGGGTTCGGTGCTGCGGACCCACCCGTAGGTGCGACCGTCAATCAGACCGAAGGCGAGCAACCCCAGCCCGAGGATCGAGAACACCGCCCCGGCGACATCCACGCGTGCCTGAGTGCGCGGTGAGCGTGGGATGAACGCCAGTGCGCCGATACAGATCACCGCGACAAGCGGGATATTGATGCCGAAAGCCCAACGCCACGAGGCGTGTTCGGCGAGCCATCCGCCGAGCAGCGGACCGAGGGCCGTCGCGGCTCCGATGGTCGACCCCCAGACGGCGAACGCCTGGCCCCGCGCCTTGCCGGTGAACTGCGCATTGAGCAGTGCAAGCGACGTCGGCAGGATCAGCGCGGCTCCGGCACCTTGCAGGAAGCGGGCCAGTATCAACCAGCTTCCGGTGGTGGCCATACCGGCCAGCAGGCTGGTCACACCGAAAATGACTACCCCGGTAAGGAAGACGCGGCGGGCACCGAGAATGTCAGAGACTCGTCCGACGAGCAGCAGCAGCGCCGCGAAAACGATTGCGTACGACTCCTGTACCCATTGAGCCTGTGCCGACGTGACGCCGAGGTCGCGCACGATCGAGGGGATGATGACGTTGACGATCGTTGTATCGACGACGATCAGCGCCACTCCCAAGGCGATGGCGGCCAAGCCCAGCCACTTGCGGGCACCCTCTGGCACGGACGTCCTCAACGGCTCGGGGTTTCAGAATCGCTCTGATCCCACGCCGCGACGGGCAAGGTCAGATAGACGCCGGCAGTCTGTTCGTCCGCGATGACGTTTCGTACCGCGTCGTGGATTGCCTCGGCGCGGCGCTGACGGTCCTGCGCTCGGTCGCTGAACCACTTCGACTTCACCTCGACGAGTACGTCGATATCGAAATGGTCGAAGGGGCCGACCTCGTGGAACCGGATCAGGACGTCACCGGGTTGTAGCTGGTGGTCATAAGGCTCGTCCGTGCACTGCACCGCCAGTGAGACCGCGTGGGGCAGGACTTCGGCGAGCCTTCTGCGAGTGCCATCTGTGACGGCGGGGCCGCAGGTGATGTCGATCAGTGGCATTTGGTCTACACGGAGATGTCGCGGCGCAACTTCGCGACGTGTCCGGTGGCCTTCACGTTGTACTGCGCCACCTCGATCTTGCCCTTTTCGTCTACGACGAAGGTGGATCGGATGACGCCCTCGACGATCTTTCCGTACAGCTTCTTCTCGCCGAAGGCGCCGTATGCGGTCAGCGTCGTCTTGTCGGGATCGGACAGCAGCGGGAAGTTCACGCCATCGCGTTCGCGGAACTTGGCGAGTTTCTCGGGCTTATCCGGGGAGATGCCGATGACGTCGAGGCCCGCCTCGTTGAGCTGGGCGAGGCTGTCGCGGAAGTCGCAGGCCTGTTTGGTGCAACCGGGCGTCATGGCGGCCGGGTAGAAGTAGATGATGACCTTGCGGCCCTTGTAGGAGGACAGCGACACCTTCTTGCCGTCGGCGTCGAGCAAGGTGAACGCCGGAGCCTTGTCGCCAACTTCGAGCCGCTTGGTTTCCGCCATGACCGATGCCTTTCTGTTGACCCGTACAGTTGTTGCCCTAGGGTAGTTGCTTGAGTTTCAACCGCGGACGTGGAGGAGTACACGTGGCCAGGGATCCCGAGGCAATCAAGGCCGATATCGACAAGGCCCGCGATCAGCTCGCGGCGACTGTCGACACCCTGAGTGACCGCGCAAATCCGCAGCGTCTGGCAGAGGATGCCAAGGCCTCGGTGCTGGCGACTCTCAACAAGCCGGCCATCAAATTCACCATCCTCGGTGTCGGCGCCGTGGTTGCCGCGCTGGTGGCGCGCAAGGTTGTGCGCAAGTTCCGTCGCGACTGATTCGCCCCACTCAGGCCGTAAAGCTGGCTCCGTCAATCACGAACCGGTACCGCACATCGCTCTTGAGGACACGCGCGTAGGCCTCGTTGATCTGCGGCGCCTCGATCTTCTCGACCAGCGCCGCGATGTCTTTGTCCGCGCAGAAGTCGAGCATTTCCTGGGTTTCGGAGATTCCGCCGATTGGTGAGCCCGCCCAGCGTCGGCGTCCGAAGACCAGCGGTGAAGGCTTGAAGTTGATCGGATCTTCCGGTAGGCCCAGCTGTACCAGCGTCCCGTCTTTATCGAGGAGCCACAGGAGGCCTTCGACGTCGATCCCGTCGGAGACCGTGTTGAGGATCAGATCGAATGAGGATGCGAGCTTTGTGAAGGTGGCCGGATCGCTGGTCGCGTAGTAATGGTCTGCGCCGAGACTCAGGCCGTCCTCCTGTTTGCGCAGTGACTGGCTCAGCACTGTGACGTCAGCGCCTAGCGCGTGGGCGATTTGTACACCCATATGGCCGAGGCCCCCGAGGCCGATGATGCCGACACGAGTTCCAGGACCGGCTCTCCAATGATGCAGCGGGGAGTACATGGTGATCCCGGCGCACAGCAGCGGGGCGGCCTGATCGAGGGGAAGGGCGTCCGGGATCTTCAACGCGAACGCTTCATCCACCACGATGAGGTCGCTGTACCCGCCGTAGGTCGGCCTGCCGTCCTTGCCCACCGCGTTGTACGTGCCGATGAAGCCGCCCTCGCCGTTGCAGAACTGCTCTTCGCCTGACTTACAGTTGGCGCACTCGCCGCAAGAGCCGACCATGCAGCCGACACCGGCGCGATCGCCAACCGTGAACTTCTCGACCTCGGAGCCGACCTGGGTCACCACGCCGGCGATCTCGTGCCCTGGCACCACCGGGAAACTCGCGGGACCCCAATGGTTACTTACCGTGTGGATGTCACTGTGGCAGATTCCGGCCCAAACGATATCGATGACAATGTCTTTCGGACCGGGTTCGCGCCGCTCGATGACTGTCGGGCGGAGTGGCTCCGTCGGCGAGTAGGCGGCGTAGGCAGGCACAGACAAAGTCACGAGGTACTCCTCAAATCATGGTCTTGTGTGAATATGAGAAGCCTAGGAACTGGAGTGCACTCCAGGTCAAGTTGAGTGCGCAGGCCTAGAACTCGAAACGCAGGATGCGCGCGGAGCGTCTCATCGACGGGCTGTATCGCGCCAGCCGCGATGATATCTGGAGCCACTTCGGAAACAGTTGCACCTCGGGGGCGTCCACCAGGCTGAACTCTTCAACGAACCGCAGCTTCGGGTTCCAGCGCTCCGGAGTGTGCGGATCGTTGTAACCCTCGAATCCGCGCAGCTGATTGACCTTCTTGAACATCTTCTGTGGAAACAGCTTTGAGATCCACACGCCCACCACCATGCGGCCGTAATCGTTGAATGCGAGCTGCCCGCTGGGAAAGTGATCGGTGACAGCTCGCATCGTGGCGATGATCTGCTCCTTGGTCAGGAATGCGAAGAACCCGTCGGCGACCACCATCGCCGGACGGTCCGAGGGTATTGCGTCGATCCACGTCGGGTCGGTGACCGACACTCCGATGGTGTGCTCACTGGCACCCGGGGCCATGACTTGATCACGCAGCCTTGCCATCCCGGGAAGGTCAACGCTGTACCAATCGACGGTGGGTGGCGGTTGGATGCGTCGATACCCGTCGTCGAGACCCGCTCCGAGATCGACCACCACCGAGTTGGGGTGCTTGACGATGAACCTCCGCACGCGATCGTCGAGAAGTTTTGCGCGTAAAGAGGATTGGCATACCACAGGGGTTATCACCCCCAGTGCATCGAAGTCGTAGTCGATCGCGGCGACGGCGGCCGTCGCTCCCGGATCCGGCAGGATTGGTCGCCGCCAGCCGTCATTGACGGCTCGTGCCTTCAGGGTGAGAAAGGCGGTCTCTTCCTCCGGGGTGATTCCGCTGGTAGTCGATGCCCATGCCGTCGACTATACAAGCGTGTAGTCAATTGTCCAGGCGTGTAATATGCGGCGATGGAGACCGTGGACCCCGACGACCTCACCGCCCGCGCCCGCATCCGGGATGCCGCGCTGCATGAGTTCGGCGAGAGGGGGTACGACGGCGCGACCATTCGGGGCATCGCCGCGCGAGCGGGGGTTTCCTCCGGGTTGTTGCGGCACCACTTCGGGTCCAAGCAGGAACTGCGCGAGGCGTGCGATGAATATCTCGTCAAGACCATGCGGAACATCAACGAGCAGGTCCGGACAAACGTGGAACGCGGTGACGTGCAATATGTCTCGGCACGCATTCCGATCGGCCAGTATCAGGACTACATCACCAGGGCACTGGTCGACGGTTCCGCGGGCCAGGTGTTCGACGAGATGGTCGCAATGACCGAGGGCTGGCTGTCCAGCGCCGACCAGAATCGTGTGTTTCCAGCCGATATCGACGTCAAGTCCCGTGCCACCGTCATCACCGCGATGGCCCTGGCGGTGCCGCTACTTCAGCAACATGTTTCGCGTGGGCTGGGTGTTGATGTCGGTTCGCCCGAGGGCGATCTGAAAATGGCGGCCACGCTCGTCGACATCTACGCCAACCCCCTGCTGACACTTGAGCAGGCAAATTCGGCTCGTGAGGATCTGGCGCGCAGAATGGGATAGCTGTATTTTTTCGCGCAATATTCGCTGCAGGCATCGCACTTGCCCTATTACCTGGTTACTCTATGGGCGTGCGAAGTTTCTGCGCGCGGCTGGAGTTTCGATGATCATTGTCGCTGGTCTGAGGGTAGATGCGACTGTAGCCAAAGCTGCGGCGATGCTGCTGTACATCGTCGGATTCGCGTTCACGGTGTTCTTCGGTATCGATAGTGTGCGGCTTGCCGTGGTATTTCTCGTCGGTATCGCAGCGACGGCACTGCACTACTGGCCGGACCGCGAGAAGTTCGACCGAATCTCGATTGCGGCTGCGGTCGGCCTGATGCTTGCCTTCACGCTCGACGCGTGGTCGACCTGGGTTATCGACCGGACGCTGGTGCCGGGCATCGGAATCGGCGCGGTGCGCCTGTTGGCGTGGCTGCTCTCGGTCGCCGGCATCCTGGCGTTTCCACGCCGGCTCATCGACAGGGATGCTGACGGCTAGGCCCCGGTTCTTTCCAGCCGTGATGGCCGCGTCAGCAGGTACGCGAGCACCCCGGCGGTGCGGGGCGAGCGTGCTTTCGACCACCTGAACAACAACCCGCGCAGCAGCGGTGCCGGTGACCACCAGAACCACTTGCCCAGCAGACCCGCCACTGCAGGCACGACGAACGTCCTGACGATGAGCGTGTCGATGATTAACCCGACGCCGATGGCCGTGCCCACCTGCTCGATACTCAAAACGTCACTGGACAACATGGCGAACATGGTGATGCCGAAGACGATCCCGGCCGTCGTGACCACGCCGCCCGTACCGCCGAAGGCGCGGATCATTCCCGTACGCAGTCCGGCGCCGTCCAGGAATATCTCTTCACGCATGCGCATGGTGAACAGCAGGTTGTAGTCGGCGCCCACCGCGACCAGCGCGATAAGGGCGATCGACGGAACCGACCAGTGCAGGTCGCGCCCCAACATGTCATGCCAGATCAGGGTGGTGATTCCCAGCGCCGAGGCGTAGGAGATGACCACGGTGCCGATGACCACCGCTGCTGCCACCGGGCTGCGCAGCATCACCAACACGATCAGGAAGACCAGCGCCAGCGCCACGGCCGCCAGTAGTAAGAAGTCTTCGCTGACATATCCGCGCAATTCGGCTGTGCCGGTGCCGAATCCAGCGATATTCACGGTGCTACCGGCGAGGGTGCCCTCCTTGGTGGCCTCGCTCACCGCGAGGGTGATCTGTGGAGACCGATGGGCGCCGTCCGCGCCGAACACTTTGCCGTCCCCGAACACCAGCATGCGAGTCGAACGGCCGTCTGGGGCGAAGTAGAGCCCGGCGGCGCGCTGGAAGCGTGGGTCCTGCCAGGCCCGCTGGGGTAGGTAGAAACCTCCCTCGCCGCTGCTGCGGAAATCCTCGCGCATGGCGCGCAGGTATTCGGTCAGCCCGGAGAACATGGTGCGTGTCTCGCCGACCGCCTTGGTCAGTTGATCGGTGATCGTGCTGAGCTGCGCCACCGTCGCTCGCATGTTCTTGACCGAGTCCACCGCCCCGGAGAAGGATTTCTGCATGCCCTGGGCGCCGGTGCCGAACTTGGCAGTGCTGGCCGTCAGCGATGCGGTTGCCGCCACCACGGAATCCATCGGTTCGACCGCCTTGAGAACCAGCGAGCAGATGCCGTCGTTGGCACAGTTGGGGTTGCCGTTGGTGAAGTTCCGCAAGGGCTCCATGTAACCGGAGACCTGGGACACGTTGTCCTGTAGCGCTTTCATTCCCGAGTGCATGTCACCGACACCGCCGTTGAGTTCGCCCAACCCACTCACCCCGCCCGCGAGACCGTTCTGCAGTTGCGCGATCGCCTTGGAGAATTGGCTCAGCGTCGCGGAGAGCTGGTCGACAGCTCCGAGACGTTGGCTCATCTGCGTGGTTCCGTCGTCCAGCTGATCGGCGATGATTCCCGCTTGTTCGGTCAGTGCCGCCTGTTCGGGGATGGCACCGGCCGGGCGCGAAGCCGACTGGACCATCCGAATTCCGGGAATCTCCATGAGCTTCTTGGTGACTCGCTCGATACCGATCACTCCGGAAGGGTTACGCAAATCGTGGTCGGATTCGATCGAGACGATCTCCGGCAGCAATCGGTTCGGCGGGAAATGCCTGTCCATCGCCTGGTAGCCCCGGTTGGCCTGTGTGGAAAGCGGCTGTGCGGCAAGCTCGTCGAAGCCAAGGCGCAGACCGGCGACAGGAATGGCGCAGACCATGAGCACGAGCGCCGAGCCGACGAGGACGGGCCCGGGCCAACGCGCGACCATGGTGCCGACCCTGCGCCACCGGCGCCCCGGCTGCCCGCGCAGTGGGCGAGGCTGGGCCAACCCGCGGCGGCCGGCCAGTCCGATGAGCGCGGGAAGTAGCGTCAGTGATGCCGCCATTCCGGTGAGGATTCCTATGGCACAAGGTAATCCGGCACTGCGCAGCATGCCTACCTGGGCGAACATGAGGCAGGAAAGAGCGGCGGCGATGGTCAGCCCGGAGGCCGCGATGACCGGCGCCACGCTGCGGTTGGCAACCTCGAGCGACTGTTCATGCGCTAACCCTGAACGTCGCTGTTCGTGATAACGCCCGAGCAGGAAGATGCCGTAATCGGTCGCCGCGCCAAGGACCAGGGCGGCCAGCAATGCGACCGAGAAGATGGAGACCTCGATGAGATTGCGTTCCCCGAGGAAGGCGACGATCGAGCGCGCCACCCCGAGGCCCATGCCCACGGTGATCAGGGGGATGGCCGCGGTGATGACAGATCGGTACACGGCGAAGAGCAGCACCGCGATGAGCACCACGGTGACTCCGGTGATCATCAGCATCTGAGTGTCGATAGAGGTGAGCTCGTCGGCGATGGTGGCGCCGGGGCCGGTGACCCAAGGGTGCATCCCTGCCGGTGCCGGCTCGTCGGCGACGATCTGCCTGACCGCGTCCAGGGACGCGTTGGCCTGCGCGCCACCGAGCTCGCCGGTCACACGCAGCATGGTGTACACAGCCTTCCCGTCGGGGCTGACTGCGCCCTCGGCCGTGAGCGGGTCCGCCCACAGGTCCATGGCCGAATCCAAATGGGCGGTATCTGCGCGCAGCTTCGTCAGGAGCCGATCGTGATACTGGTGCTCGACAGGCCCCAATTTGTGGTCGCTCTCCAACACCAGGTAGTTGAGGTTCCCGCCGTCGCCGTCCTGGAATTGCCTGCCCATCACGGCGCCCGCGGTATTCACCGGGGCACTCTGCGGAAGGAAACCGCGCGCGTGGTTGTGTGCCGTGCTTTCCACCTGCGGCACAAGCAGATTGCCTGCCGCTGCGGCGAGTACCCAAATCCCGATGACGAGAAACGCGTAGCGGCTGCAGAACCTTGCGATGGCTTCCCACATGCATGCCGACGCTACGGAGAGGGAGTACGGCGGTCGTCGTGCTGTGGGCGAGACTTGGTCTCCTACCCTGGTAGGAGACGCGAATCCGCGCGAAGCATGATGTGCGACGTCGAGACCGCCTCTACGCTGCCACTATGGATTGGTTCCGGGAGACTGCGTTGCAGCGCCGTGCTCTGGTGCCGTACGAATTTCCGTGGGCGGTGCCGTTGGTCATGTACAGCAGCACGCTGCTGATCGTGGGCTGCGCTGTCCTGCAGCGCGGTTTCACCCGTCCATGGCTACTGGCCTTGGCGGCCCTGCTTGCGTTGACTCCGATCCTGTCGTTCATCATCGCTGGTCGCAAGCTGAACGCGTTTTGGACCGTGGCGTTCGCGCTGGCGGCGGTCGGGCTGTTTCTCACCTGGCCGCCCAATGTCGTGGATGGTGCGCCCTTCCTGCTGATGTTCACGCTCGGGGAAGTGGGAGCCATCGCGTCGGTGCGCGCTGGTCTTCTCGCGGTTGGCGCCTGTGTGGCACTGCTTGTGGCGGCCGAACAGCTGCATCACCTTGGGACCTTCTCGCTCTACATGGTCTTCTTTGTGCTCTGCGGGTGGTTGATCGGGCGCATCATGCAACTACAACAACGCCTGCTCTTACAGGAACGCGCACAGCAGGTGCGCATGCTGGAGCAGGCAGCCTCCGATGAACGGCGCCGCATCGCACGTGAAATCCATGACGTGATAGCGCATTCCCTGTCGGTGACGATGCTTCATCTGACCGGGGCGCGGCGGGCATTGCAGGAGGATCACGATGTCGACGATGCCGTTGCCGGATTGCTCGATGCCGAACGTCTTGGGCGTCAGGCGATGTCGGATATCCGCGGTACGGTGGGACTGTTGAGCACTGGTCCCGGCGGAACCGAGCCGATGCGGCTGTCTCCAGAACCCGGTATCTCCGACATACCTGATCTGGTCGCCGATTTCACGGCGGCGGGAATGGCAGTGGAATCACATATCTACGGGTCAGGTGAGTCCGTCAGCGCTGGAGTGGGTTTGGCGCTATACCGCGTGGCTCAGGAATCTTTGGCCAATATCGCCAAGCATTCGCCTAGATCTTCGGCGGCGGTTCTCCTTGATATCAACGGGTCGGCGGCGAGTTTGACCGTGAGTAACGACCTGGCCGCGGGATTACCCCACGATGGGTGTTCGGGAGGCGGGCTCGCAGGTATGCGGCAGCGCATTGAGATGCTCGGCGGCGAGTTTCGTGCCGGGCGGGCGGAGGACGGCTGGACAGTTTCGGCCAGCGTCCCAATGGAATCCAATGGGACTCCGTGCCGCGCGCGGCGAAAGGTGCTATGGCGTCATGACTGATACCGAGGTGGGCGTGCTGCTGGTCGATGATCAGGAGTTGGTGCGCACGGGACTGCGCCGGATTCTGCGTCGGAAGGACGGATTCTCGATTGTCGGGGAGTGCGCAGATGGCAGTGAGGTAGCAGCGGCGGTCACCCGGGCGCGGCCCGATGTGGTGATCATGGATCTGCGTATGAAGCAGATGAGCGGTATCGAGGCGATCCGATTGCTGCACGCCTCCGAGGGGCCGCCGGCATTGGCACTGACTACATTTGACGACGACGAGCTGCTCTCCGGTGCGCTGCGTGCCGGCGCCGCCGGGTTCATTCTCAAAGATTCTCCGGCCGAAGAGCTGGTCCGCGCCGTGCATGCGGTCGCCCGTGGTGAGGCATATCTGGATCCGTCGGTAACCTCGCGGGTTCTCAGTGCCTATCGACGCGCGCCCGCCGCCAGTACCGGTGCCGCCGAGGACAAGCTCACCGTGCGGGAGCTGGATGTGTTGGCGCTCATCGCATCCGGTGCGAACAACTCCGAAATCGCCGAGCAGCTGGTGATATCCGAGGTGACGGTCAAGAGCCACATCGGCCGAATTTTCGTCAAACTCGATCTGCGAGACAGGGCCGCGGCCATCGTGTACGCCTACGACCACGGCATCGTGACGCCCAAATAGGGCTACTGGGTCTCTTTTATACGAAGCCCCTCGATGGCTTCGTGCAATTCTTCAAGCTCACGGCGCAGATAGTCGCGGGTGGCCACCTCACCCACCGCGAGCCGCAGTGCTGCCAGCTCCCTCGCCAGGTATTCGGTATCGGCCTTGGTTTGTTCAGCGCGCCTGCGGTCCTCTTCCAGCGACACCCGGTCGCGGTTCTCCTGGCGGTTCTGGGCCAGCAGGATCAGGGGCGCGGCGTAGGCGGCCTGGGTGGAGAAGGCAAGGTTGAGCAGGATGAAGGGATATGGATCCCATTGGAAGCCCACCGCGAAGAGGTTCAAGATGATCCAGACGATGACGAACACCGTCTGCATGGCGAGATAACGTCCGGTGCCCAGGAACCGCGCGATGTTCTCGCTGACCCGACCGACTGCCTCGACGTCGAGGCCGAGTGACAGACGGCGGGAGGTCCGTGGAGTGTCGAGCCGCTGTCGGGCCGATGCATCGCTCACGAACGGGTACCTCCCGTCACGCTCTCGGGTTCGTCGGCGCGCCAGCCGTCGGGCATCAAGTGATCCAGTACGTCGTCGACCGTAACGGCGCCGAGCAAGTGGTTCTCCCTGTCGATCACGGGACCGCACACCAAGTTGTACGCGGCGAAGTAGCGGGTTACCTCGGCCAACGGAGCCTCGGCATCCAGATAGGGCAGGTCGGTGTCGAGAATGCCTCCGACCATCGCGTAGGGGGGCTCACGCAGCAGCCGCTGCAGGTGCACGCATCCGAGATACCGGCCGGTGGGTGTCGCGGTGGGCGGCCTGACCACGAAGATCAGCGAGGACAGCGCCGGCGTCAGATCCGGATCACGCACGCGGGCAAGGGCTTCTGCCACCGTGGTGTTGGGGCTCAGGATCACCGGTTCGGGGGTCATCATGCCGCCGGCGGTGTTGGGGGAGTGGGTCAGCAGCCGTCGGACAGGCTCGGAGTCCTCCGGATCCATCAGCGCCAGAAGCGATTCGGCCTCTGCGGGCGGCAGTTCGCCCAACAGGTCGGCGGCGTCGTCGGGATCCATGGCCTCCAGCACGTCGGCGGCGCGCTCGTCTTCCAGCTTGGTGAGCACCTCGGCCTGATCATCCTCGGGAAGCTCCTGGAGGATGTCGGCCAGCCGCTCGTCGTCGAATGCGCCCAGCACCTCGTCACGCCGTTTGGGCGGAAGCTCACGGATGGCATCGGCCACCTCGACGGGGCGCATGCCCTCGAACTGGAGCATGAGCTGGGCCACGCCCTGTCCCGGCAGGTTGAGTGCCGACGGCGTCAATCCGTGGATGTGATTCCATCCGGTGACCTGTACGCCACTACGCCGACCCAATCGTCGCGGGCTGCGGACGGCTACCCGGGTGACTACCCAGTCGCGGGTGCGGGTCTGCTCAATGCCCAGATCAACCACGACAAGGTCGACGCCGTCGAATTGTTCGAGCTCGGGATCATCGGTGCGCACCGTGGTGTCCAGGACCTGCCCGAGCACCAGCGCCTCGCTGGGGCGCTGTTCGAAACGGCGCAGTGAGACGTTTCCGGTGTTCAGCGTCACCGATCCGGGCTCGATGGCGGTGACTCGCAGCATGGGCACGAATATTCTTCGGCGCGTGAGCATTTCAACGACCAGGCCGATGACCCGCGGCTGTTTTCGGGCAACGCCAATCGCGATCACGACATCGCGCACCCGTCCGATCGACTCGCCGTCCGGGCCGAGAACCACCAGGCCTGAGAGCCTGGCTGCGAACACCTTGCTCACTGCGGCCATGGTGCAAGGTTAGGGGGTAGGCCTCGCGGCGCCCTGCGCCGGTGTCGCGAGTTGGGTGCTTAGGTGCCGATTCCGCCGTACATGAGGGCGATGACGGCAGCCGAGAATCGCTCACTGTCCTGCACTTCGCCTCCCCGTGAGGCGTGCAGGCCGGTGGCCAGGATCATCCCGGTCACGGCCCGGGCGGTGTACTCCGTGTCGAGATCGGCACGCAGGTAGCCTTTTTCGACCCCGTGACGCAGGTAGGCCTCGGTCAGTTGGTCACTTGTGGAGAGCATTCCGAAGACGCGTTCGCGTAGCTCGTTGTCGACCGAGCCCGCTTCCAGCAGAAGCAGCGGCAACTGGGGGTTGTCACGGAACAGGTCCGCGAGCGCGGCGCCGATGCGCACCGACTGCTGGCGGTACTGCTCGATATCGTCGGCCAGCCCCGCGGCGTTCTCCGCGCCGATCGCCTGAAAGATCTGCTCGGTGACGTCGTCGATGACATGCTCGATGATGTCCCGTTTGCTCTTGAAGTACCGGTAGAAGGTCCCATGGCCGATCCCGATCCGCCCGGCGATATCCGCAACGCCTGTCGCGTGGTAGCCCTGCTCGGAGAAGCACGCAAACGCGGCGTCCAGAATCTCTTGCCGCATCTCGAGCTTCTTGCGCTCGGCGCGACTGAGTGTGGACGGGCTGGACGTCATAAGCGGCGATCCTACCGACCTTGACACTTGTCGAGAATGACATATCATTCCGAAACTGACAAGCCATTCCGTTGGAGGTTGATGTGAGTCGTTATCCGAAGATTGAGCTGCCAGGCGCGGTGGTCGTCATCACCGGTGGAGCCAGGGGAATCGGCGCTGCCACCGCGCGCCTTTTCGCCGATAAGGGGGCCGATGTCTGGATCGGTGATGTCGATGATGTGGTCGCCAAAGAGACCGCGGACGCGATCCCGCGTGCACAGTCCGGTGCCCTCGATGTCACCAAGCCCGAGTCCTGGACCGCATTTCTTGATCGGGTGCGCGCCGAGTCGGGCCCGGTCGACATCCTGATCAACAACGCGGGCGTGATGCCGCTGGGCGGATTTGTCGAGGAGAACGAACGCACCACCGATCTGATTCTCGATGTGAACGTGCGCGGTCCGCTCAATGGTGCGCGGGCCGCGTTGCCCGAGATGGTGGCGCGCGGGCGTGGGCACATCGTCAACGTGGCATCCATGGCCGGCAAGCTGGCGGTCCCCGGCATGGTCACCTACAACGCGTCCAAGTTCGGTGCGGTCGGGCTTTCCGTGGCGCTGCGCAAGGAGTACGCAGACAGCGGCGTCAGCATCAGCTCGGTGTTGCCGAGCGCGGTCCGCACCGAGTTGGCCTCGGGCGCGCCGCTGGGCAAGGGGATGCCGACCGTCGATCCCGAGGATGTGGCGGCCGCGATCGTGCGCAGTGTCGACACTCGTCGCGCGCAGATCTCGGTGCCGGGCTGGCTCGCGTTCGGGTGGGGACTGGTGGATCTTTTTGTGCCCGAACCGCTTGAGCGACTTGGCCGTCGGCTCATCGATGACCGTCGCGCACTGACCTCACTCGACCTGAACGCCCGCGGCGCGTACATCGAACGCATCGAACGGCAGAGTAAGGAGCACCAGAAGTGAGCGAACGGCGAAGCCCCAGAGTTGTTGTCGTCGGCGCCGGTATGGCCGGAATCGCGGTGGGGCACAAACTCATAGAGGCTGGTTTCGACGATTTCACCATCCTGGAGAAGGGTGATGACGTCGGTGGCGTCTGGTACTGGAACCGATATCCGGGGCTGACCTGCGATGTGCCCTCCCAGGCCTATCAGTACCCCTTTGCGCCACGCACGGACTGGCCACGGCTCTTCGCCACCGGTCCAGAGATTCAGGCGTATCACCGCACGGTCGCCGAGGATCTGGGCGTCATGTCTCATATTCGGTGCGGGCAGGAGGTCACCGCCGCAGAGTTCACCCGTGCGGGCTGGCGGGTTACCACCGCGGCGGGGGAGGTGCTGGAATGCGATTTTCTGATTGCCGCCACCGGCGTGCTGCACCACCCGAACATCCCCGACATCCCAGGGCTCGACAGCTTCCGCGGCAAGGTGGTGCACACCGCGCGGTGGGATGACTCGGTGCAGCTGGAAGGAAAGCGTGTCGCCGCGATTGGAACGGGCTCTACTGGGGTGCAGGTGGTTTCGGCGATGCAGCCCATCGTCGAGCAGGTGACCTCATTCATCCGGACACCGCAATGGGTGCTGTGGGCACCGATGGCGATGCGGCAGCCGAAGTTCGTCTCCAAGCTGCTGGAGGCGTTGCCCACCGAACGCATCGTGCGATTCAGTGCGTTGACGGGCACCGACGCGTTGGTGAACATCGTGACCCGGCCCAGCTGGGGTCGGCGGCTGGTGCAGCAGTACGCGCGGGCGTGCCTGCACCTGATCCGCGACAAGGAGTTGCGTCAAAAACTGACCCCGGATTACGAGCCACTGTGCAAGCGGCAGGTCTTGTCCGGGTCGTTCCATCGCGCTGTCCAGAAGCCGAATGTCGAGATCGTCACCGACCGCATCGACAGGGTCACGCCCACCGGAATCGTGACGGTCGACGGTGCCGAGCGCGAATTCGACGTGATAGTGCTGGCCACCGGATTTCAGGCGCACAACTACATGCGGCCGATGAATCTGGTTGGCAAAGATGGATATTCGATTGATGAGGCATGGGAGAAGGGGCCCAAGGCGTACCGGATGACCGCCATCCCCGGCTTCCCGAACTTCTTCACCGTGCTCGGCCCCAACTCGCCGACCGGATCGATCTGGCTTCAGCACACGGCCGAGCGCACCGCCGAATACGTCATCAGCTGGCTACATCGTTTCGCCCGTGGCGAGATCACCACGGTGGAAGTGAGCCGCGAGGCGACCGATGAGTTCAACATCCAAGCGCGCGAGGCGATGAAACCCACGGTGTGGGCGACCGGGTGCAACTCCTGGTATCTCACCGAGGACGGATCGGTAGACCTGTGGCCCTTCGATCGGAAGACCATGGAGCGCATGCTCGCCTCGCCCGAGGAGAGTCACTACATCGTGCAGTGACGCGCGTTAGCGCAGATTGAACGTCGACGGATCGGGGCCGATGCGACCGTCGGCCGCGTCGAGCCCGGTGATGCGTTCTACCTCGTCGGTGCTGAGTTCGAATCCGAATACATCGAAGTTGGCCGCGATGCGCGCCGGCGTCACCGACTTGGGAATGACGACGTTGCCCAGCTGAAGATGCCAACGCAGGATCACCTGCGCTGCGCTCACCCCGTGGCCCTCGGCGATGGCGCCAATGGTCGGGTCGTCCAGGATCGTGCCCTGGCCAAGTGGCGACCATGCCTCGGTGAGAATGCCGTACTCGGCGTGGAAGGCGCGCAGCTCGGGCTGGGTGAACCGGGGATGCAGCTCGATCTGGTTGAGAGCAGGCACTTCTCCGGTTTCATCGATCAGCCGCTGGAGATTCTCGACGGTGAAATTGCTGACCCCGATGGCCTTGGCTCGGCCGTCGGCCTGGATTCGCTGCAGAGCCTTGAAGCTGGCCACGTACTCGTCGAGTTCGGGCACCGGCCAGTGGATCAGGTACAGGTCCACATAATCGGTCTCCAGCCGCTCCAGGGAGGCGTCAAACGCGCGTAGCGCGCTGTCATAGCCCTGATCGGCATTCCACAGCTTGGTGGTCAGGAAGACATCCCCACGGGGAACCCCGGACTGCGCGATGGCGCGTCCTGTGCCCTCCTCGTTCTCGTACACCTTCGCGGTGTCGATGCTCCGGTATCCGACCTGCAGTGCGGTCGATACCGCCGCCTCGGCTTCGTCACTGGGCACTTGCCAGACGCCATAGCCGAGCTGGGGAATCGTGGTACCGGAATTGAGCGTCACGTTGGGGACTATCTGGGGAACCGTCACGGTCAACCCAACGCGGGGCGTCGCGGAGTATTCCCGGGGGTCTCGGGGGGTAAATGAAACGCCCCGCTCCCAATGCTGGGAGCGGGGCGTTTCTGGTGGTGCGCCGTCAGGGGCTCGAACCCCGGACCCGCTGATTAAGAGTCATCGAGTGCGGTAGAATTGAGCTGCGGATAACCTCTATTTGCGCAGGTAAGCCCTATATACTGAACAACATAGTGCACCATAGTATTCATTCTTTTAGCTACAGCTAAGCTACAGCGGCAGGGCCTCGCGAGGCGTTTGCCCGACTCGGATGACAACGACGGAGAACGAAGCCATGCGATGCCCAACCCCTCAACTCAAGGGTTATCCCGACAAGACTGCGGCAGCCGACGAGCTGGCCCGTCGTTATCGAAATCCGCCGAAGGCCGTCAAGCCGTACGAGTGCGACTGCGGAGCGTGGCACCTCACGCCGCGCCAGCGCGCAGGGCGCGGTGAGGGCAAGCCTTACAAGCGCGGGGATGGTATGTGGATCTGCGCTGTGACTGTGCCGGGTGCAGACGGCAAACAGAGGCGAAAAACGGTCTCAGCGAAGGACCGCGGTATGGCGCTTGATCGGCGCAAGAAGCTGCTGGAGGACATCGCCAAGGGGAACATCATCCAGTCGCCCAAGATCACGGTCAGTCAATGGCTCGATCACTGGCTGGAAACTATCCACAAGCCGAACGTGAAGCCCAAGACCTACCGATACTACGAATCGGGGGTTCGTCTGCTGATCAAGCCACACATCGGCAAGAAGCAGCTCGCCAAGCTGACGCCCGAGGATGTTCGTGCGGTTATCAAGAAGATCAACGAAACGGGCTCGACACGGAACGCAGTCAAGGCGCACCAGATTCTTCAGAAGGCGCTCAAGAGTGCGATCAACGAAGGCGTACTTGAGCGCAACGTCGCCACGATGGTCAAGAAGCCCAGCCACGTGACTGCGGAGATTCAGCCGTTTACAGCGGCCGAAGCCAAGCACGTCATGAGGACTGCGATCGACTTGAATGACCCCCTGGCGGATCGTTGGAGTTTCGCGTTCCTGACGGTGGCCCGCCCGAGTGAACTCAACGGCCTTGAGTGGAGCCGGGTCGACTTCGACAACAAAGTCTTGGATCTGTCCTGGCAGCTACAAGAGCTGACGAATAAGAGGCACGGGTGCGGAGAGCCCAACGACGATGGCGTCTACCCCTGCAAGCGAAAGCGCGCGGCCTGGTGCCCGCAGGCGGAGTACGACTTCCAACCCGGCTTTGAGTACCGCCCCTGTCACGGTACTCAGGTGTGGACGCGCCCCAAGACGGCCGTGGGTAAGCGCTCGCTTCCTCTCATCAAGCCGCTGGAAACTATGTTGCGCTTGCGATTAGAGCGCCAGAAGCCCGGACACCTGGACCTAGTTTGGGCTCACGATGACGGTCGGCCGTATGGTCCGACGGAGATGAATGAGCGATGGCATGCGCTCATGGTGGCCGCTGGGTTCGAGTTTGATGAATCCGTTACCGGCCGTAATGAAATTGAGATCGAATCTGGTAACTCGGAAATCCCAGATTTGCCTAGCAGAATGCTCTATGCGTCAAGGCACACTGCCGCAACGCTTTTGATGGAACTGAAGGTCCCCGAAGATGTGCGGATGGCGATCATGGGTCAGAGTTCTGTTGTCGCGCATCGCGGTTACGTCCACGTGGATCAGACGCAGACGAAGGCAGCATTGTCAAAACTGGCCAAGTTGTTGAATCCAGCGCTACATTGAGTCCCACGCGGGGGCTGTCAATTGGCAGGCTGCGCGCCGTAAAGCATCGTTGCCACGGCTGCGGGGCGCTTGTGGCGTATGGAACAGGGGATGATCTTGTTTGTAGCCATATACCCCTCTGTCGGTGAGGTCATATATCACCACGTCGGGCCACACGCGATGGTGTACATCGGTCAGCTAATTCAGCTCGTCACAGGGTCGGTTGTGGTGATCCCGTGCCGGCGTGTCAACGCCGCGCAGCTCGCGGTTCAGTTCTACGCGCTTCGACAACAGGATGTGTGGACAGAAACCGATGATGGCCTGCTGACGCATGTGTCGGTGCCCATCGATTTGTCGTGGCAGGAGCGTCCCTGCGCCGCCCCGATCGACATGCGGCGAGGGTCGAAATGGCAACCACGCGGCGGTCACCTACTCAACTGCTGAGTCTTGGCTTTACTTGGGGGTGTTGGTTCGAGTCTGGCGATTCGTTTTCTTTGGGGCTCCAGGCTCAGGTTTAGTCTTGGAGCCCAATACTTTTGGGGCACTTTCAGTGTCCCTGTCGCCATCATTTTCGCTCGCTTTGATCATCTCGCGCAAGAGCGACAGCATGAGGCCGAGCTGAGCGTCACCCAATTTTTCGGCGCCAGGGGGCAGCATCGCCGCCAGTCGTGAGACGTCCTCTTCGACGGGTAGGCCGACAGATCGGGCTATCGACAGCAATATGACATCGAGCTTCACGTTGAGCGCGCGAGCCATGCCTTCTATCGATGCGGGTTCTGGGAACTCCTTGACTTTGATCCCGTTGGTGATCTGGTTCCAACGTTGGGCCTTCACCACTCCGCCGCTGGCGTCCTCTAGGTCCTTGTATGTCCGATCACCCTTGAGCGTGAGTATCAGGTCTTGGAGAGTCAACCCATCCTCATCGCTACTCGCGTTGGTTATAGGCATCTTGTCTTCCGATCGTCGGTGTTCACTAGTAGTTAGCGGCCCTATCAGTTCTATTTGATCTCGAAATTACCGGTAATGCAACTAGTAGCTCGTGGTTGCTGAACCTTACAACATCACTGCTCAGTGCGCAGGGCTTCGTTAGTCCGCCCGCGTGGCGGACTAGTAGATTCGCTAGACACGCCATATCAGTGGTTGACAGAGTGATAGCTAGTAGTTGATGATCTACGCATCCCGTTCACCTACTAGTCACCGCATCGTTATGGGGTGACGCTGAAGGGTTGTGAATACGTGGCGCACGATGTCAGATCAGTCGAGGTCAAGAACCTACCGCTGCTGCGCAGCCTGGTCGGTCCTGAGCCCGAGAAGCTGATGACGGCTCGTAATCTGGCTCAAAGAATCGGCAAGCACCCGTCTTTCATCGGCCACCTCCTCAGTGGCGATCCCGATCGTTGCCGAACCTTCTCTATCGAAGTGGCGCAGGCGATTTCGGTGGCTCTCGGCGTGAAGATGTCGAATCTTTTTCAGCCCGCATCATCAATTACCAGACAACGACGTACCAACCAACAGGCGAGTTGATGTCCGATCTGATCACGGGCGAGATCACCGTCGGAATGGAACCGATCTTCGTACCCAAGAAGGTCGCCGCTGCGGCGCTGGGTGCGATCTCTCTGAACAAGCTCAATGAACTCATTAGGACAGGTCGTATCAATCCCCGAGTGTTAGACGGACGCGTGATGTTCACACCCGAGGAGTTGCGGAGATTTGCTGCCGAGCTGCCCTCTTGGGAGCCCCCAGAGAGTCGGGGGCACTGATGGCGCTGAAACTCGGTTCACTGTTTTCGGGCGCTGGAGGCCTGGATCTTGGTGTCACTTCCATCTTCGACGCTGAGACCGTCTGGATCTGCGAATTCAACAAAGACGCTCAGAAGGTGCTCGCGGCCCGCTTTCCGGGTTTACCCAACTTGATCGACGTGACCGCCGTGGACTGGACCACGGTCGAGGGTGTTGACATCCTGTGCGGCGGTTTTCCCTGCCAGGACGTGAGTTGCGCGGGTGTCCGCAAGGGGTTGACCGATGGAACGCGCTCGGGCCTGTGGTCCTACTTCGCCGAGGCCATCTCAGTGCTTCGCCCGAAGTTCGTCGTGATTGAGAACGTGAGGGGTCTACTCAGTGCAACCGCCGATCGCAACATGGAACCCAGCGACTCAGACCTGGGAGAAGACGCAGGACAGCCTTCACTCAACGCGGCCGGAGCCGTACTCGGAGACCTGGCCGGACTCGGGTATAACGCGAGCTGGCGGACTGTATCCGCGTCATGGTGGGGAGCCCCGCATCAGCGCGAACGAGTCTTCATCCTTGCCTATCGCGCCGACCTCACGGCGGCAGAAGTCGAAGAAGCAATCCGACCCGAATCAGGAGTCATTCCTGACCTGACCGGTATCGGCGACGGTGATCTACTGCCGACGCCCACCGCGGGGTACTACACCCGCGGGTCTAAGCATCTGATGCTGCCGTACGTCGCGCAGTACGCAACGGGACATGATCCGGTGCCGAATCGGCCAGACCTCAAGGGTCGGCCCGATCCGCTGCTGCCGACGCCCATTGCGCTCCAGAACAACACGCACAACAGCGCGGGCAAGCCGATGTTGACCGGGCTGGTCAAGGAGCTGTTCCCCACACCGCGGGTGAGCGACGGCAACGGTGGTGCGGGGCACCACGGCACCGGCGGACCTGATTTACGGACGGCCATCGATGACACGTTCGCGCTCATGCCCACGCCGATGGCTACAGACGGTGTTCGTAAGGGGTATCACCCGAATCGGCGTCGCGAAATCGGCATCGGTGTATCGATCGTTCAGATGATCGACCTCGCGGTCGCGTACAACGAACCCGAGTGGCACCAGTACGACCCCGCGGTGAAGCGGTGGGAAGCCCTCTTCCGACCCGCGCCATACCCCGTGGTCCCTGGTGGCGGGTCGCCGCAACTGAATCCGCGGTTCGCCGAGTGGATGATGGGCTGGCCGCTGGATTGGGTCAATATCGAAGGACTCTCACGGCGCGCGCAACTGCGCATCTGTGGCAATGGCGTGGTGCCGCAACAGGCAGCCGGCGCGCTGCGCTGGATGCTCAGTGACCTACTCGCAGAGCTGCATGCGTCGGTGGCGGCATGAGCACCGTTGACCAGTACATACCCGCGGTCGAGCTACTGGAGCCGCTAGGACTGACCTGGAGTCATCAGACCAACCTCTCTGGATTACTCGGGGCCAACGACGAGGGCAAGGACCTCGCGGCGATCGACCGGGCCGACCTCAAGGCATACCAGGTCGCCACCGCAGAAATGGAAATGGTCAGCATCCTTCCGACCTTCGTCCACGACCAGCTCGAAGCAATCGCGATTCCCGACCGAATCGTGTACTACCGCCACAACTTCTATCTGATGGGCATCGAGACGGGCGCGGAGGTTCATCGCTCGACGATCGCACTCATGGCGTTGGCCGCGCGAGGCAAGAGCTACGACCCCGCGGCTAAGAAGCGCATCAAGGGTCTACCGATGGACATCGACCGCGGGCTGATCGTGCACATCCCCGAGGGTGCGAAGAAGGCCACCGTGCACTGGGTCAACCTGCTACGCGGATGGGGCGATGTGTCGCTGGCACACCGGCTCTCTGAGCTTCGCAAGCGCACCATCAAGGACTACATCGCGCCCGTGCGGCGTCCCGACGACCGGCCCAAGAACGCTCAGGCGTACCGCCGTCGCGGCCAGTTCGACAACTTTTCAAACAGGACACGCAAGCGGTTCGACGTACTCGCGGCACGCGCGAAGGACATCGAAGAGCTGCGCGACGTGTACACGCGAGCGCACAAGAACATTGCGCTCACCCCCAGCTTCAAAGAGGCATGCAAACGACGGCTAGCGGAGCTGTCGGCCTCCTAGAAGGGCATCACAACAACGACACCAACGAATGGAAGGAATGAGATGTCATCCAAAGAAATGACTTTCGGCGACTACGCGTCCTGGCTGATGTTGGCCATGACCGGGCCGATCGTCGCGGCGGCGTACCTGATCCGAGTGGGGGCGTTCTGATGGACACCAACTACCCGACATACCCCAGCGGCACCATCGCGTACTGGGTATGCCCACGCAACGACAACCATGTCTCAGTACTGTTGCGAGACGCCAACGGCTGGAACCTTTCCGGGGTTGCTGAGCGTGGCAATTTCACCATGTTCATGGAGCCTCTTAAGTTGGGCCTCGCGCTGTTGACAGGTCATTCGATCCCGGTCATCAGCGACCAAGACTTCCATGAACTCCAGCAGGGACCCAAGCCGATGGTCGTGACCATCGTGCACATTCCCACCGCGCCGTTGATCACCGACGAGGACGAAGAGGTGGCCGACCATGCGTGAGTATTCCACGGGTTCAATGGTGTTCACCATCTGCCCGGACAACGACAACCACGCCGTTTTCGGTCTACGCGCCGAGGACGGCTGGTATCTCATGCAGGTCACCGAATCGAGCACGCTCAAGATCACCCAAGAGCCGTCCACCGACGAGGAGATAATGGGCGATCTGGATATGACGTGGATCGTCTGCCGCGACCCGTCGATGACGATCATCGGGCCGGATAAGACGCGGCCGGACGAGTGTCCCAGTGGGAGTATCATTTTCAGCCGGATGGATGATCATCCGTTCGCGATCGTCGCTGGCCTGAAAACGCTCGACGGCTGGGAATTCGCGCGTATCAACCCAGAAGGCAAGTTTGAGGCGATGGCGTTCATCCATCACCTGCTGACTCACCACTTGGGAATGAACGTCGGACTACCGCAGGACGAAAACGTCTTCGGTAGCGACAGTGTTGACCCGCGGTACGTGATCGGTGGCGACTGGACAATCGTCCACGTCCCCACGGTCGTCACCACCCCGGTATCGAAGGCGGCGGAGAACTAATGGACCTGATCGTGGTGGACCTAGAGACCACAGGTCTTGACACCGATGTTCACTCGATTCTGGAGGTGGCGGCGGTCAACGTCGCCACCGGCCAGGAACTCTACTTTGTGCCCTACATCAAGCCTGATCAGATGATGTTGGCCGACCCGGAAGCGTTGCGTATCAACAGGTATTACGAGCGCGGCGTGTTCCGCAAGATGCTCAAAAGTCCGGCCGACAACGTCCAAGCCTATCGCGAGCTGTTCGACATGCTGAAAGACAACAGGCTCGGCGGCGCTAACCCGCGGTTCGACGCCGACATGCTGGTCAGGGCGGCGGGCTACGCGGAGTCTTGGCACTACCGACTGGCCGATGTGTGCGCGTACGTCAGTGGCGCTCTGGGATTCGACCCGAGCGACATTCGCGGCCTGCACGACGTGTGTGTATCACTCTCGGTGGACACCGGCGCTGAGCACAGCGCCCTAGACGACGCCAGGGCGACCGCAGCATGCTTCCGGGCCGCCGCACTGGGACCACGGAGTCGATGATGGGAAGGCTCAAAGAGTGGTTCGGCCAACTCGTGCAACAGCTTCCGTCGCTAGACGTGGAGGCGCGCGTAGAGGTCGACAACTGGCTGACCGCAGGCAACAACCTGATCGTGGAGGCCGGGGCGCAGGACCATCAGTTGTTCCTGCGCATGAACGGTAGTGACTGGCCGCTGCGATCGGGCACGTACGCGCTGGTGACCAGTCAGGGTCGGCGGCTGCTGCTGTCAACGCACTGGGACGAAGTTGACGACTGGGCGGTCTACGTCGGCACCGAGACGGTAGACCAGCACGACACACCTCCGGTGTGGGACGTGAAGTTCCGCATCGTCCCCTTTCACCGAGTTAGGGACCCCCTGGTCATCATCGCCCTGGAGGACGGGGAGTTCCTGACGGACATTGAGGAGATCGCATGACACTCGCACTGGTCACCGACGACATGACGACAGGTGTTCTGAAAACCACTGATGGTGAGCGTAACTCGCGCAAAAAGCTGTACTGGAAACGTCGGCGAGAAGCGCTATCGGCCGTCGCGCTGGAACGCTTGGCAGATCTGGGCATTGCGTTCCCGGTGGTCGCGGGAACCATGACTATCCCCGAGGTTTGCGACTACTTCGGCATCAGCCGATCGACACTTACCAACATTGCCCGCCAGTACTACGAAGAGCTGATCGAGGTCGGTTACATGCCCGGCAGCGTGACACAGCCGACGCGGTACAGCGAGTTGGCGCTTGCGCATGTTGCGATGATCCTGCGACCCAGCACATCTGATCAGGCGATGATCATCCAGAAGGCGCTAGGCATCTACCGCGCACCTCGCGGAGCCGTCAAGGTGCACAACCAGAGCGGTGCTCACGTCAAGGTCTGCGGCCGCGTGCTCGATGAGGCATACAAGCTGATTAGTGAGATTCGCGAGGATGACCCCGAGGAGGTCTGGAAGGCGCTGGAGAAGCGCAATCGCCATGAGCTGCAAGTGCTCACGGTTGCGCTGGCGGCGCTCGTGCCGAATGACCGCGGCGGACTACGCGCCTGGCTGGCCGAAATCGGTCTGGGCATCCGCTCGGACGCTCAGAACAAGGCAGCGGTCGGACTGGCCAGCTTGGTCCCGAGTCGTCAGCAGGTGTCTGAGTGAACGAAGTCCCGGCGCGTCGCCGCGCGGTCTACGACGGTGACGCGCGCGAGGTTGCCAACACCCCCCAACTGCTGGGGCCATGCTCCCGTGGCATTTTCTGGCGACCCGTGTCAGCGGCGTACGACAGCGAAAACGACAACACCACAGTCGTATTCGCACCCGTACCGCGCGACGAGGTGATGGCGATTGCTGCCAAGCAGCTTGACGCGCATCGCGAGACGCTGATTGACCTCGCTGCCAGTGGGCTTCTCGACACCAAGGGGGCACGCAAGTGAGCGACCAGTTCACCAACGACATTCCACGCGATGGCTGGGGTCGCCCGAAGATCAAGCAGCCAGACGGCAAGCTCAAGGCCTACCGCCGTACCACCAAGTTCATCAACGTGCTCGAAGACACCTACAACCTGGAGAAGTGGAAGCTGCGCCAGGTGGCACTAGGCCTAGGGCAGCGTGAAGACCTGGTGCTGGCCGCTGCGTCTTGCACACAAGAGGACAAGGGGACGCTCAACGACGTAGCGCACAAGGCGATGGAGCACGCGCGGTCATCGTCTAAGTCGACCACCGGGACGGCGCTGCACAAGCTGTGCGAGCGCGTGGACCGCGGCGAGCCCCTGGGTTCCATACCGTCAGCGTTCGTTGGTGACATCGAGGCCTATGAGAAGTGTCGCGACGCCAACGGCTTGAAATACAAGCAGATCGAAATGATGCGCGTCCTGCATGACTGGCAGGTCGCCGGCACCCCAGACCGGGTGGGGGAGTACCAGGGGAAGCACTACATCATCGACGTGAAGACCGGAGACATCACCTGGTCTGAGCGTGAGATCTCGATGCAGCTCGGCGCGTACTCGCGCAGCACGGCATACACCGCTGACGGCGACCAGGTTGACGGCTTTGAGATCGACCAGGACCGCGCCATCGTCATTCATCTGCCATCCGGTCAGGGAAAGTGCGAATTGCACTGGGTAGACATCGCGCGCGGATGGAAGGCATGCCAGCTCGCCAAGCAGGTATGGGACTGGCGCAGCGAGAGCGGCCTGTTCGTCCCGCTCAGCGAGGACGATCCGCTGATCCCTCTCGCGCTGGCCTGCACCACCGTGGAAGAACTTCGCGACCTCTGGCAGACCGCCTACGAGGAAGACGCGATTGACGATGCGTTCAAGGTCGTCGTCAAGCGACGCCTAGCCGAACTCGGCGCGGCGTAATCACAGCAACGGCACTACCAACGAAAGGTACGAAATGAGCTGGCAGATGTGGACATTCATTGTCCTGGCGTTTATCGCGGTCCCGATCATCGGGGTCGGTCTGTGGATGCTGCGCAAGTCCGGCAGCGTCGGTCCCAAGCCTGAGAAGGATGGGCCCAATGACTATGACTACACGTACAAGCTGCGCGACTGGGGGAACCAAGCCGATCGCGTAGCCGAGAACCGCGGCACCTCGAAGATGACGATCATCGTCGGCACCGCCATTCTCGCGCTAGCGACGATCATCCTGGCTTTCGGATGCTTCACCATCGTTGCGACGCGCAGCGTCGGCATCGTGACCACGTTCGGAAAGCCTTCCGGGGCAACGCTCCAGAATGGGCTACACATCAAGGCACCCTGGTCGAACGTCACTGAGATGGATGGCGCGATTCAAAACGACGTGTTCAACGGTGACCACCGCGTGAAGATCCGCCTCGGCAACAACTCCACCGCTGACGCTGATGTCAACGTGCGCTGGCAGATCAAGGCTGACGCAGCCGATGTGCTCTTCGTCCAGTACAAGACGTTCGACAACGTGAAGTCCAACCTCGTCACTCGCTCACTCCAGTCCGCCATGAATGAGACCTTCGCGTCATTTGATCCTCTGACGCCCAAGAATGCCACCAATGGCGCTGACCTGGGCACTTTGTCGCGGGAAGTCCAGAAACGTCTGAACGACAAGATCAGCGCGCAAATCGAGGTGCTTGAGGTCAACGTGCCGATCATCGACTACGACCAGCAGACCGAAGACAAGATCAACCAGTTCAACGCCGAGAAGGCCAACACGGCAGTGGCAGAACAGGCCAAGCAGACGGCACAGGCGCAGGCCGACGCCAACAAGATCCTGGCGTCGTCGGTGTCCAACGATCCGAACGTCATCATCATGTACTGCATCCAGAAGTCGCTGGAGAAGGGGCAGCCCACCGCTGGCTGCTGGCCGATCAACGGCGCCATACCGACCGTGCCCGTCCGATGATCACCCTTGACGAGTACCAGCGCCGAGCGGCTGAAACGGCCATCTACCCGGATGCTGGAGACGCGGACAGCGCCAACGGATTGGCCTATGTCGCGCTGGGTCTCGCTGGCGAGGCCGGTGAGATCGCGAACAAGGCCAAGAAAGTGCTACGCGACGACGCTGGCGTGATCACCGATGAGGCGCGGATGCGCATCATCTTCGAGCTGGGCGATGTGCTCTGGTATGTCGCCCAGACGGCGACCCAGCTCGGCGCTGATCTTGAGTCGATCGCGGGCATCAACATTGCCAAACTGGCCTCACGGACTGAGCGTGGCACGCTGCAAGGGTCCGGTGATTCGCGATGAAGAAAAAGCGGCTGCTGCGCCTGGTCGCCAGCGAGCGCGAGCGCGCCGACAAGGCGGCGCAGACGATCGAACGGCTCACCCGAGATGGCGAACAGAATCGCCAGAACCACAAGGAGACTCGCGAGAAGCTACAGCGCACGATGGGGGTCATTCGCAAGGCTGAACGCGCGGCGGCGTATCTCACGCTACCCGAGTTCGGTTCCATCCCCTACTGCCCGATGTGCGACGAGAGGCTTGAAGATATTCAGGTTCACCTCGTCGGATGGACCCAGCCTGACACGCCATTCACGAGGTCATACAGCGTGCCCACAAGCGGCGGCAGCCCTTATCTGCCTACCGGGTTCGTGCAATACACCGAATGGTTCGGCACTGTCGAGAGCGTGAACGAGAACGCTGACACACCAGCGCATCTGGTCTATCAGTGCGGTTGCGGCTATGTCTTCCGTACGAAGACGCGCGAGGACACACCGAGGGCGGTCATCACATGACCACCCACAAACGCTACGGCTACAGAGATAGGTATGACCGCGTGACCGGAGACGACGCACAGGCGCGACGCCTGAATGCTCAGATAGCGATGATCAGGCGCGCTCGCGAAACCGGGTTCCACATCACCGAGGTCGAGGCCAACCTGGCGGGCTTGCAGTTCAAGCCGCTCGACACCAAGCCGTAACCGGCTGCGCCGGAACGGGATACGTGCGCCGCGCGTATCAACTACCAGGAATGAAAGGATCAACCAATGAGTGATGACCTATTCGACGGTCCGGGCTCGGCCGATGTCATCAACTGGGAGGACCTGGAGAAGCGATTGTTGCTTGTCCAGCCTCTTGAGCTGAAGGTTGGAGTGCCGACCAAGAATTACGGCCCGAAGGACGCCATCGAGGCCAACGTTCACGTGCTGGACGGCCCGGAGGCTGGCTCGGTGTACCGCAACGGGTACGTCTTCCCGCTGGTGCTGCAAGGTCAGATCAAGAGCAACATCGGAACTGGCCGTTTCAACCTTGGTCGCCTCGGCAAGGGTGTGCCCAAGCCGGGCCAGAAGCCGCCCTGGACACTGAGCGAGCCGACCGAGGATGAGAAGGCGCTGGCGCGAAAGTATCTCGCTAGCGACAAGTTCCAGCAGAACATGGCCGCACCTGTCGCCGCGGCATCCGCACCTGCGAATGACCCATGGTCGAACAACAGCGCGGAACCACCGTTCTGATAAGCGGCCGAGGCTAGAAGCGGATCAACCCCCGCCCGATCTGCTCGTCTCGGCAGGCGCTCCGCTCCCGGTCCCTACCGCAACGATTGGTTTCAGGTCCCAATCGTTGGCGTCGGGGGCGGAGCGCCACCCCCAAACCTACTGACACAACACGACAATCACGCGGAGAGTGAAATGAGCGCGCCAGCACCGGCCTGCAAGTGCGGTCACGACGATGACACGCACGTCGCCGGATTCGGTCAGTGCCTCGGTTGCACGCACTGCCCCGACATCCCGCACAACGCGAAATCCGGACATGTCTACGAGCGCTGCCTATGCACCGAGTTCAAGCGCGACGATGAGAGCGCCGGCCAGACGGAGCGACTGATGGGAATGCAGGGGTGAGCGCCAAGACTATCCGCGCGCGCGAGATCGCCAATGAGGTTCGCAACGACGCCGCGACTGATGTCAAGAACTTCGACGGCCGTGAGCTGACTGGGCGACTGGTCGGCGAAATCAATGGCAATACCAACGGTCTCATCGTCGGTCTGGCCAATTGTATAGAGACGTTGGCGACCGAGATCGAGCGGCTTGAGAATCGGATGCCCCCTCAACAGGGGTGGTGGTGATGTTCACCTATTCCACATGCGTCACGTGCAACACGATCATGATCGTTACAGACCACGACCAGCGTCAGCACCCGGAGTGTGCAGAGAACGCGCCAGCACCAACCCTGACGCGTGTGGAACAGTTGACCGAAAAGCTGCGCGCGACGGTCCATGTGGGCGACCAGCATGAGCTGGAGGCGCGAATAGAGGCTGAGCTGAAAACAATCGATGAGCAGCCTCCAGCGCTGGGGCTTTCGGCGCTTTTCTACGCCACCGAGTACGGCTGGCCCGTGTTCCCACTGGAGGTGGGCGGGAAGCGGCCAGCGATCGCGAAAAAAGACGGCGGGAACGGTTTCAAGGATGCGACGACCGACCCTGAGCGCATCAAGAAGTTCTGGACCAAACACCCGCTATGCAACATCGGCATACCGACCGGCATCCACTTCGATGTGATCGATGTAGACGTGCCTGATGGTTGGTTGTCGTTGCGCGACATGCTTAATGAGGATCGCGTACCGGATGTTCATGGCCGCGTGGCCACCTCATCTGGTGGCGTGCACCTACTCATCGAACCCACTGGCGACGGCAACTCAGCACGCATCGCACCCGGTATCGACTACCGCGGCGCGGGTGGCTATGTCGTCGCGCCACCCTCACGAATAGACCCCCAGCACCGCTGGTCGTGGACGGTCAAGCCGTCACCGAAAGTAAAGGGAGAGAGAAACAATGAATGAATCAACTAACACCCATGAAGACCCCATCGTGAAGCATGTGGACTCTGAAGTCCTGCTAGACATCTGGCTCGATGGATTCTCCAGTGGCATGGCGACTTTGATCCTGAACGCGGCCGAGGGGCACGATGACGCGCCACCTGAGATGGTGCAGGACGCCATGGTTCAGAGAATCGTCGGAGAAATCATGAGCGACCCGGCGGCGATGGAGACAGCGCGTCAGAAGATCTTTGCGCGTGTGCTCGGTGCTCCGCAGTTCGGGACCATCAAGCTCGACCTCGCGCGCATGGACCCCGATAAGTCATAGCTCCATATCAACTACCAGGCAATGAATCAACAATCATAACAACGAAACTGGAGATAATGATGAAGCACTGGATCTACAAATTCCTGGGCATTCGAGTACGGGAGTACGACGAGACGCCCGCCTACACGGCGACCGTCAAGCGTCTCGGATTCAACCCGGAGACGCTGGTCTGGGTGGTGTCGGCATGACCTACCTACCGGTCACCGAAGAGGACCAAGCCTGGCAGGAGACGGTCGGCGAGTCGCTGAACGCGATGATAAAAGAGCATCGCGACATGGTGCGAGAGCATGGCACCCCGCCGCTGAAACTCCTGGCGGGCCTGCTGAACACGGCAGTCAAGACGTTCGGTACCGAGGACTTTCTGAGGATCGAAGATCTTATCGATCTCTTCGTCATCGCGCTTGATCGACTTGCGCAACAAGAGGTGTCGTGACCATGGACGGAATGGATGTGACACCGGTTCTCGCCGGGATGATTGACACCTGGCCCCAAGAGGTTGGCGATGAACTCGATGAGATGATCGACGACCATGTTGAGCTGGTCGGACAGGTCACGCCTCATCGCGGCGTGGCACTGGTCAACATCGCAGCGAAATTCGCGGCGATGCACGAGAAGGCCGAAGTTGGCGAGATCAACGAACTCGTCAGCCTTCTCGTGCTCGCAATCGACCGTCTGGCACAACAGCGGGAGGCGTCATGACGCACCCGTTCACGCCCGTACAAGAGGCCGAAGCGATCGCCTGGTACGCGAAAGTTGGTGCGGAGCTTGATGTGATGCTTGCTTCGCAGCCGGAAACCGGGCCACTTCCCGCGAAGTTCATCGCCGGGGTGATGGCGCTTGGGGCGTCGATGAGGCCAGAACTGAAAATGGAGAACCTCATCGACCTACTGGTCGTCGCGGTAGATCGTCTCGCGCAGCAGCGAAGTACGACTGATGGCTAACCCGGAGCGCACTGTCTACAGCTTTCCCGGCACTCCGTGGGTGTATCTCGTCGCGATATGTCACGACTGCGGCGAAAGGGTGGCGTTCGCTGGCCCCTCGGCGTCACGTGCGCGCGACGATTGGATGAGCAGTCACACCGACGAAAATCCAACACACCAAATCACGATAGCGGTTGAAGTGCATACAACTTCGGCGCGCGTCGAATGCACGATGGTGAGCTTTCAGGGAGTGGAGGCAAGGAGATGAACACAGGACCGACCAACAAACGCTGGCTACGAAAGCTGATACGGCGCGAGCCACATCAGCTCATCTACAACAGCTACGGCGAGCTGTATCTGAAACGGTGGTATGTCATTCCGCGCAACCCGCTGCTGAATGTGTACGTCCATCAGTTCATTCACAGTGACGACGATCGCGCACCACACGACCATCCCTGGTGGTTCGTCTCATGGGTGCTCAAGGGTCACTACTTCGAGCACACCGACACTGGAGTGATCCGGCGCGAGCGTTGGTCGTGGGCGTTTCGGCGAGCCGTCCATCGCCATCGCGTAGAGCTGCCGTCTGAGCCGACCTGGAACTTTGATCGTGATGAGTGGCAAGAGGTTCCAGCATGGACGCTGCTCATCACCGGCCGGCGCGTGCGCCAGTGGGGATTCTGGTGCCCGACGCGGTACACAGTAGGACTGGAGCCGTATAACTCAGCTGCACGCTTCGTCCCGTGGCAGGACTTCGGCGTGGGTGGGTGCGGTGAGTAGCCCATGCCTGGTACATCACGCGGCCGTGGCCGCGGTCATCGCTATCCCGATCGCAGCAGTGGCGTACGTCGCCCTGTTCTGGGAGCCACCGCTACGGATACTCCCCAACTTCAGTGGCATCTATGCGAGAGATGCGACAAGCCATTCAGACACCCCAATATCAGAGCAAGGCTCTGCTATCTCTGCAATGAATCACAACGAAAGGTGTACGGAGACAGTGAAAACAACCATTGAACGCCTACGCGTCGAACGTGAAGGTGTCGTGAACTACCTGCGGAGCCTCGATGCCGAGATTGAGCGCGAGGAAATGTCAGGCATGCCGGTCGAGCCGAGCGAGCCATTCGCGGTCGTCGCGTTCATCAAGGTTCGCGAGGATGACCAGCAGCCGTTGAACTACGCGGCCATTCGCAACGGCGACAGGTGGGTGCTCACGCAGGACTCACGATCCAACTACCCGCAGCGCTCGCGCTGCTGGGATGAACTTATGCGATGGATCGGGCCGGACGAATGGCCGAACGTCCGCGTGCTGGCCGAGAAGCGCGACAACCCGGTGAACAGTGATCAGATCGTGAACTATCACGTGAACGGTCACGTCTCCGACATTGATGGATGGCTGAGTAAACGTGACAACCAACTAAGGAGTCAACAGCTATGAGGATGAAGCGCGCCTTGCTGATTCAGGCAATAGATGATGCGCTCAAGGCCCACGAGGACGACAAAGACCGGTACTCGCGTGAGGTCAAGGAATGGAATACGAGACGAGAGGGGCGCTGGTATGCGCAGTCTCAGCCGCGCTGGAGAGCGCTGCGCGACATGATCACTCAGAAGATCCGTCACAACGAGACGATCACAAACGCGGAGATCGAGCGAGCTATGGGTGCCAGCAATCTCCGTGATCACGCCTGGTACAAGGACAAGGTGCCGCTCAACGATGCTGTTCCACGCGTGCGGCCCGTGGACGTTGTCAGCCTGACCGCACTCCGGCGCACGCTCGAAGCGATCGCCGAGGACGAGGTGAGTAGCGCTCAGCTTGAACGTCTGGGATTCCGCAAGCTGTACGACGTGTTCAGGGCCGCGGCTGGCGTCTGATGTTCGTCCTGCGAATGTGGTGGCACTCGTTCCGCGGTCACCGCGTACTCGGCGAGACAGCCGGGCGCGGTGACCGCGCGGCGTTCGCGTGCTCATGTGGACGCGTATGGGAGCTGTAGTGCGCCCGTGTGGCGCACAATGAGAGGCAATCACAACACACCCGAGGAGTGCCATGGGTTCGGAAACCGACCTGATCAGCATGATCGAGACGACAATTACCGGGCACTGGCCAGACAAACAACAGGACACCGAGGGCGAGCCGACGCTGAGAACAGTTGCCACGGACATCGCCCGAGCGGTTCTCTATGCCGCTTTCCCGCAGCGTGTTCTAAACGGCCCGGACCCGAGCCGGCCGATCGACTGGGGCGAGGCCATGCGCGGCGGTATCACCGTCGTGGACGAGTCGCCCACCGTCAAATACGTGCACACCATCCATGCGCCGCAATCGATCGTGGATCGCCTGATCGCCGGTGAGGACATGCTGGAGATGACGCGCGAAGAGTTCTTTGACGCCCCCGGTGAATGGACAGCCCTGGGTGTAGATGCCGACACGGCGCAGCGTTTCGCGGCCATTGGGTCGGCGGCCGAAGATGGTCCGTGGATCTAGTCCGTGACGGCGATGAGTGACGAAAACAATGACGAGACGGTAACGCCACCGCCCGAAGACAATGGCGGTCAGGTCATCTCATTCAAAGAGCGCATGCGCGGATTCCGCGGAAGCGACACCGAGCCACCACCGGCACCACGGCGCGCGACGCCTGTCGAATTCATCGGTGACGATCGCTACGGTCGCGCCGCGATGGAAAAGGAGCTGGCGATCCTGGCCGCGACGCCAGAGGGTGCGCGCAACCAACAGCTCAACACCTCCTCATTCAGCCTCGCTGGCCTGGTGCGCGCCGGAAGGATCGACGAACAGACGGCCATCAACAACCTGGTGAGCACGGCGCGGTCGATCGGCCTGGCCGAAAGCGAGATCATGCCGACGATCCGGTCGGCTTTCCGCGGTAGTGACGCCAAGGTCGGTGCGCGGCAGGTGCCCGAACGCGAGGAGATACCAGCGGCGTTCACCATCGACCCGAATGACCCGCTGAGTGTCCCGGCTGATTCTGCTGATGCGTCGGATGTCGCGGCGGCCGAGATCAGCGACGACGAGGCAGAGCGACTACTGGCGCACCATAGGCGCGTCCAGCAGTCCGCATACGACCTCCGCGTGTCAGACGAAGGCCGAGCGCTCTACGCGGCCCAGCAGGCGCATGAGCTAGGTCAAACTGCGCCAGATCCGGTGTCGCTGACCGACTTCTTGAGCATTCCCGATGAGGACGCCGTCTATCGCATCGGTGAGCTGCTCCCGGTTGGTGGCCGCGCGCTACTGGCGGCCCAGTACAAGGCCGGCAAGACGACGATGATGGCCAACCTGCTGCGCTCGTTGGCCGATGGTGTGTCGTTCCTCGGGAAGTTCCCGACGACTCAGGTTGAGCGGGTCACTGTGATCGATACCGAGCTAGATGAGCGCATGTTTCGCAGATGGCTACGCGCGCAGGGTATTCAGAACACCGAACGTGTGCAGGTGCTTCCGATGAAAGGCCACCTCGCGACGTTCAACATCATCGACCCGAGCACCCGTGCATCCTGGGCGGCCAAGCTACATGGGTCGGACTTCATCATCCTGGACTGCCTACGGCCCTGTCTGGATGCCCTCGGGCTCTCGGAGGACAAGGACGCCGGTAAGTACCTGGTCGCCTGGGATGCGTTCGTGGCCGAGACCGGAGCCGACGAGTCGATCGTGGTGCACCACATGGGGCACAGCGCCGAGCGCAGCCGCGGCGATTCCCGGCTGCTCGATTGGCCGGACGTGCTCTGGAAGATCGTGCGGGAGCAGGCCGAGGAAGGGGAGGACCCGGCAGCCGATGGGGGTAAGCGATTCTTCTCGGCGCACGGGCGAGACGTGGCGGTCGCCGAAGGTTTGCTGGAGTACATCCCGGAGACTGGCGGGCTGCTGCTACATGAGGGTGGCCGAGCGGCAACGAAAGCGCGCGACGGGCTGCCGCTGGTGGTGCAGATTCTCTCTGATCCCGAGTTCATCGGCGGCCTTGGCATGCGAGCGCTGACCGCCAAACTGGGCGAGAGCGGTGTCGGTTTCCATGCCGCGCGCAAGATCATCAAGACCGCGATCGAGGAGTCCGTCATTCTCGTCGGTGAGGGTGCCCGTAACGCCAAGGTCATGACATTGAACCCATCTGCGGCGAGGTGGTCATGACGCTGCGGAGATGCTTCGACTGTTTCAGTGTTTCAGTCAGTGAAACAGTCGAGTTGAAACAGTCAGCACGGTGTGTGACTGGCGACTGTTTCAGAAACCCTAAAGGGTTTCTGAACACAGGTCGCGAAACAGTCACCCCGTTCACCGTATGGCTGACCGGCCCGAAACAGTGGATGAAACCCATCCGCGATGTGTTGGGTGGTCTCGCGTTCACGTTGGGTGGCCTCGTTGTGGCATCCACATCAAGCGCTGGGACATCAATCATCAACCGGCGTGTGATTGAGCGTCGGGAGTCGAAACAACGCTCCAGGGAGGTTCTGGGATGTCTCACGCAGTGAACCCGTCGCCAGGTGGCGGACTACCCCCGCCGTTCGTGTCCTTGTTCGTGCCGGGTAAGGCAGCGCCCCAAGGGTCCAAACGTCACGTAGGCCGCGGCGTGCTGGTGGAAAGCTCCAAGGACCTCAAGCCGTGGCGGTCTGAGGTCGCATACTTCGCTCAGCGAGCGATGTCCGGTCGGCCGATCTACACCCAGACACCGTTAGCTGTCGAACTCGGTTTCGTCATGCCGCGGCCAACATCGGCGCCCAAAACCAAAACGCCTCCGGCCATCAAACGGCCCGACACCGACAAACTGGAGCGGGCCATTCTGGACGCTCTGACGCATGTCGTCTATGACGACGATTCGGTGATCATCGATCTGCACGGGCGAAAACGAATCGCCGAGATAGGCGAGACGCCTGGCGTATCCATCTTCGTCACCCCGGTGGACGAGGCGGGCTGGAAATGGTAGGCGTGACGTTTGGGGCGCTCCAGCCCGGTCAGTGTGCGCTCTGCAGCAAGGGTTACTCACTGGGTGCGCGCGTGACGTACCGCAGCCACGACGAAGAGCCAGTGCATGTCATCTGTGCGGAGCTGGCCGATGCCGAGTAGAGAATTCGAGGCGGCCTACGAGGGTCACTGTTTCGACTGCGGCGAGATGATCGCAGTCGGTCAGCACGTCGTCTATGACGATGACGGCGATCTGGTGCATGCCGGGTGCTACAACGATCCAACATCATTCGACCCCAACGGCGATGACGAGGTGCGCTATGTCAAGTTTGTCGAGGTCAAAGAGCGCGACGACCAAAAACCATGCGAGGCATGTCATCTAGTCCATGCAGGTGAGTGTTTCTGATGACCGATCACGACGTACTAGAGGCCCTGGAGTTCACGCCCGATCACGGGCCTTGTGAGTGCGTCAAATGTGGGCTGAATGAAGACCAGCCTGAGCACGAGGGCCGATGCGGTAAGCCAGCCAAGTATCGCGCCGAGATGCACATGATCGACAAGTGCAACCAGCCGGGGCTTACCCCAAATGGCGGAACGATCTTCTTCGTCTGTGAGCGCTGCATGCTGATCGGTGAGCGTGTTGCGGCGCGGATAGCCGCGGCCAATGAGCGGCTGATCAAGGAACGCGACTTCGTGATGATGTGCACCACATGTCAACGACCGCTGAATGATCCGCACAACATCATGGAGGTTGAACCGCTCGATGAGTGAGGTACGCCGATGCAAGGCTGGTCGACTGTGCGACGGCTACGAAGTAGTCGCCGGTCAGCGTCGTGCTGCCGAAGTGACCGGCGAGGCTCATCTGTGTGAGGCGTGTCAGCTCAAGACGCGAAAACTGATCCGCCGCATGCCCAATGACTGGTGCAAGCTGAAACTGACGATCGGGGAGAAGCGAGCGCGCGGTCAGGTCGAGGAGATCAGCCGCAGACCCAAACCCGGCTCAAAGGTGCTGATCAACGTGGACACCGCCGAGCTGATGGGTGAGATCGTGGATGTTTGCGACCGCTCTACGCGACTGGCACTAGGCAGGGGTGAGCGCAAGCGCTCACGTGGTGATGTAGTGGTTGGCCAGTCATCGGCCGACAGATACGACTTCCAGGTGGTGCTCAAAGCCGTTGACGTGGTGACCAAGAACATTGACGTGCTGGCGTCCTCGCGAGAGGGAACCATGTTGGCTCTCAAGGTGTTCGACCTCGGTTATCGCGTCCGCCGGCATCTCGGCGAGACACTGTACCGAGAGAAGCAACACCTACCGTGCCCCGTGTGCGGCGAGCTAGCGCTAGTCAAGGAGGTGCAGGACAAACGTCGAAGCGTCAGCTCAGCCAATCAAGAGGAGATCACCCCAGAGGTCATCCGTTGCCTGGCGTGCAACGGTGGACCCAACCAGGACGGCACATGGACCGAGGCCGAGTACAAGTGGCTCCAGTCGATGGTTCTCACAGATCAGGAGGAGCACGAGATGCTGAAATGGCTACTTGCGGAGGCGGAATGGCAGCGCGACGTATGCGCCTGGCTGGCCGTCGAACGGCAGTGGTACCTAGAGCTGGCGTGCGCCACCACCGGCATGCCGTGGGAGCACTTCCTGACCGCGCTGGAGGGTACTGCCGACCGATGAGCACCAACGTCCACGTCTACCGAGAGTCGCGCGAGGTTAGGAACAAGCGCATCGCGATCATCGCGATCGATCTGCTGACGCGAGTGGTCGCTGGTGACATCGAGGACCCAGCCGCGGCGCTCGCGCGATTCCATCAGGCACGCGTTGATGAGCATGTGTACTGGACGCAGCCAAGCACGATGCCGTACGACCCTGATCAGTGGTTGACGGCCAATGAGATGGCCGAGATCGCTGACGTGCTGCCTAGCACGGTTCAGCAATGGAACTACCGCGGTTACATAACAAGTTCCGAGGCGCATGACGGAACCAAGCTGTACAACGTCGGCGAGGTGAATCGCTACCTCGCACGCAGGCGACCGCGCGAAGCCTGATCTATACTGATCAGGCACCTTTCCGCAAAGGTGTCGTTGTTGTGATGGACGAAGGCCCTCGGACCCCTCCGGGGGCCTTCGTTGTATTTCGGGGCGCGCCATCAACTACCGGGCAACACAATGTCCACTACACGTCGTATCATGAGCAACTGACAGACCCATCCCAAAATCAGGTCCAGGCCTTCCGTCGGAGGCGATTTGAATCCATCAGTGCTGATCAATGGGGTCGAGTTCGTACCGTCCGACACGCCGACGCAATCGCATATCGGCGTCGCGATCACGACGCGGAACCGCCCCGAAGTCCTCGCCACAACACTTGAGCATGTCCGGCGTTTTACGCCGGGTGCGACGGTGGTTGTCGTTGACGACGCATCCACGCCGCCAGGGGTAGGCATCACCTACCGATTCCCCGAGCGTGCCGGGGTCGCCGCGGCCAAGAATAAGTGCATAGAGCTGCTGGTCGACGCTGGCTGTACTGAGCTGTTCCTTCTCGATGATGACTGCTACCCGGTCAAAGAGGGCTGGACCGATCTGTATATCGACAACCCAGAGCCTCACCTGTGCTATCTGTTCAAGACGCTGGACGCGAACGGCAATCCGGTGGGCACTCCTGAGACCATCTATGAAGATGGTCGGACGCGCGCGTTCAGTCACCCCATGGGATGCCTGATCTACATGAATCACAGCGTGATTGAGCGCTGCGGCGGCATGCGGACCATCTTCGGTGTGTGGGGCCATGAGCACGTCGAGTACAGCCTTCGTGTCAACAACACCGGCTTGACCACCAACGCGTTTCAAGATGCCACGGGCTCGGCTGAGTTCATCTACTCAATGGATGAGCACTGGCACAAGCATCCCGAATTCAAGCGCAGTGTGAGCGATCGTGAGCGCCAGACGCAGATCGAGCGCAACGATCATCTGCTGGCCGAGCTGCGCGAGACAACGCACGGGTTCGTCCCATACCGTCAACTGGGCAATGAAGTCATCACCACCATGTTGACGAAAGTGGTTGATCCACAGCGTAAGAACGCTTCCAAGTTGGTGTCAGCCGACTTTCAGGCCTGGCGCAAGTCGATCAGAGGTGCGAAGTCGATCATTCTGGCCGACGAACCCTATGAGCACGACGGAGGCGCCGGGGCATCTGTGGAGTCGGGTCTGAATCCATACCTCCAGCGCTGGATAGTCTGCTATCGCTATCTGCGCGACCACGAGAGCGCGTGGGTATGGATGACCGATGGCACCGACGTCGAGATGTTGCGCGAGCCCTGGGGCTTGATGCGTGAGGGCGCGCTGTACGTCGGGTATGAGCCGACCGTCCTGGACATCCCCTGGATGCGCCAGAACCATCCGCCGTACCAACAGTGGATAGCGGAGAACGGCGGTGCTCAACTGCTCAACGCGGGCGTCGTAGGCGGCGATCACGCGACGCTGCTGGACTTCACAGCGGGCATGGTGCGCGAGATCTTCCGTGTGGGCCCAAGCAAGGTCAAGGGCGACATGGCGGCATTCAATTACGTTGCACGGTCGCCCAAGTGGCGCGAGCGGATCGTTTGGGGCAGTCAATGGCTCACCACATTCAAGGCCAACGAACGCAACGACTGGAGCGTCTGGAAGCACAAATGATGACACTCGATGAGATCGCACAGAAGCACGGCACTGACAAGTCATCGCTGAATCACAACTACACGGCGATCTATGAGCCACTACTAGAACCGCTGCGCGACAAGCCGATAACACTGCTGGAGCTAGGCTGGGGTGGTCACGAGGACCCCGACAGCGGCGGTAACAGCGCGCGCACATGGGCCGAGTACTTCACCCATCCTGGCGCCGAGATCATCGTGGTCGAGCTGGAGTCCAAAAACGTAAGACCAGAAGACGACGAGCGAATCACCCTCTGGCAGGGCTCGCAGGACGATCAGGCGATGATCGATCAGATCGCAGCGGTGTACGGCCCGTTCGATGTGATCATTGATGACGCAAGTCATCTGTCGTCCAAGACGATTCGCTCATTCGAGCTGCTGTTTCGTCATGTGACACCAGGCGGCATCTACGCCGTGGAGGACACGCACGCGTCCTACCACGAGCACTACTACGGGTCGATGGAAGCCAACGAGGACCCCGAGAAGCGCAGACGTGATGGTGAGTTCACCATGATGCAGTTCTTTCAGCGGTTGACCGATGAGGTCAACTACCGCGGGCGCACAGAGCTTGACCTGTTCCCCTCGCGATACGCCTGGAACGTGCCCGTTGAGTCCATCGCGTTCTACTTCAACATGCTGGTTGCGAAGCGGCGATGAACATCCAAATTGGGGTTGTCGCGCATCAGGATCGAATGCTTCAGGCCGAGGACATGATCGGGGCTGTTGACGCGAACGTGGTCGCGTATGACGACGGCGATCTCGGTTGCGAGGGTAACCATCGTCGTGTGTGGTCGATGCTGACCGCGTATGACTCTGACTGGAGTGTCGTACTCGAAGACGACGCGCAGCCCGTCGAAGGCTTTCGCGCACAACTGGAATCAGCTTTGGCGGTTGCGCCTACACCGATCGTCTCGCTGTATCTGGGCAAGGGGAGACCCGAGTTCGCACAGACCAGCATCCGCACGATCGCTCGCGCGCTGTCACCAGAGACGCCGGCGGCGCCATGCTGGTTCACTGGCAACGTACTTCTGCACGCAGTGGGTGTAGCCATCCGCACACCGCTGATACGCGGCATGCTAGACCATCTAGCCCAGCCGCCCGCGGTTTTCATGGCACAGGACCATGCGATAGAGCACTGGGCAAACACAGCAGGGCACCGCATCGGATACACCTGGCCAAGCCTGGTGAATCATGCTGACACACCAACGGTTATCGATGAACACCCCGATGGCATACCCCGCGGACCTCGCATAGTGGAGGGGGCCATAGTGGTCACCCCACGTAGGGGGTGGCGGGTTGGAACACGCGAGCACTGGTCGAGCGATGAGATCAAGCTGACATTGAGGAGACCTCATGTACATCGCTGACCCGTATCCCTCTGCTCATGGTGGATCATCTGATTTCGCAGGTGGTAACAGGCAGAGGGTGCACATCACCGCTGACTACACAGTGCTGGTCGATGGCGTGCAGGTGCCGGGGTTCATTGCCGAGGATGGGGTGACGGTACACCGAGGTAGTACCGATACCAATACGCTCAACACCTTGACCCTCACACTCCTAGTCTCAGACATAGAGATCGATGACGTTGTAGTTGAGGACGTTGCGGTGCTTGAACAGGTCACCGAAGACATCAACGACACATCGCAGGACTGAGATGGTGTGGGCCGGTGACGGTCGAGGCACTGGGACCAACGTTCCGGCGTCCGTACGCCGCGGTGTGCGCATCAGAGACAACGACGAGTGCCAGTTGCGCTACGACGGATGCACGGGCGTCTACGAAGAGCTGGACCACAAAGACGGTGTGACCCAACGGGGTATCGACAGGCGTATGACCCTCACCGTGGATGAACTCCAATGCGCGTGCAGGCCATGCCACAAGAAGAAGACCGCCAAGCAAGCGGCTCAAGGTCGTTCCCGCAAGCGATACCGGGACCCAGAACCACACCCAGGACGCAACCGATAGCCCACGCGGGCGTACAGGGGCTGGGGAGGGGAGCCCCCTGGGGCCCCGGAAATCCCCGGTTGGCATAGGCGCTAAGGCTCCGTACGGGTCTGGCCTTTTTCGGATAAGTCGGAGCCCCAGGTTCAATCCCGACCGATGCGACGTTTTCAGGTCTAGCCGATTGGGACGGCAGAGCATAGTTTCCACTGCGAGTCCTGTTTTTGCATTTCTACAACGACAGGATCAGCGGGTACCTTTTCGAATTCACGGGTTGGTTGACCGATTGCGATGGCGCGGTCGCCGTTCGCAACGACCCTGGCTGGGACGAAGAACAGCTTGCCGAGTGTTTTGGCTTGGTCGGTGCCTTGCTTGACTTCATCCATGCTTAGCCCGTTGTTTGCCGCGAATCCGCAGAGCATGGTCTGTAGCTTGGCTGTATCGCCCGCCGTGTAGGTTTCTAAAATCGAATTGATTGCAGTCTCAATCGTTTTAGTCTGAGTATCGTTTTGACCGGTTGCTGGTGCGGGACTTGTCTGGCCGTGGTCGGAGGCTAAATAGAAACCTCCGGCAGTGATCGCGGCTGCAAGCAGTGCTGTGGCAGCGTGGGTTCCGAGTGTTTTGGCTGACGGTTTCACTTGGTCCCTCTTCTGGGCGCGCGTAGACGAATAAATACGACTGGCCAGATAATGAATACAGCGACGGCCAGTATGGCGACCCCGCCAGCATACGAAACCTGTGCCACTGCGGTGGCAGAAGCCAGAAGCGCAACACCAATGAGCACAATATAATACTTATTTAGCTCAGCTATCCGTTCGTGAATTTTCATTTACGGTGCACCTTAAACTATCGCCGCAGTGAGCTTGTACCCATTGAGGACAAGTTGAATATGCTTTCCTGCGGGCATTTGGAAATCTGGCCAAATTACATCGAAGATGATAGTGCATACGACAGCCGCGCCTCCCGCTGCGATGAACTGACCGACTGGGGTGGACTCTGCGGCCAGGAGCGCGCCGAGCCCGGCGCAGGACGTGATAAATCCTGCTTTTGGCACGTCGGTGGCCATATTGGTGAGTTTCTTACTCTGCTCCTCAGTAAGATCAAGAGTGGCACGAGGTGCCCACTTGCACGCTCCTGTCACCGGGTCTTGAGGCCCCATGGCGCACCCTTTTTGAAGATCGACCGGCCGCTTGTCGTCCGGCCACTGATTTTGATCGGGTGTAGACGGTTGGGTTGGCTGCGGTGTCGGCGCCTGGGTAGGCGCTTGAGGTTGCTGCCCTTGCTGGGGTTGTTGCGGCGCTTGAAAATCCGGGTTGGGCTTTCCGGGGCCTTGGGTGTATCCGGGCGCTGTCGAGTAGTTGGGTGGTTGCGTACCGTGTGCCGGCTGGTCCCATCCCTGTTGCGGCTGCTGCTGACCGCCGGACTGGCCGCCTTGCTGGGGTGCTCCCTGTGCGCCGGTTTGGTAGATCGAGATGCCGTTGTCCTGATTCATCGGTGGCTGATTACCGCCCTGATATTGGGGCTGCTGTCCTGGCATTTCAGGTGGCCTGAATTGGGAACCTCCGCCGTCTGTCATCCCACCTGTCGGCCCAGGCGGGCCGGACGGGTCGGCACCCACAGTCGCCATGGTGGAGAAACCACTGCCTGGCGTGGTGTTGTCGCCCACCACCTGCACCGCGCCGATGACCACTGCTGCGGTAGCTATCACGGCCAACGACTTTCGAAGCGTCGGTGATGTCGTTCGTGGCTCGGGCTGCGGCTTGATTGGGGATTGCAGCACTCGGCACCAGTGCGTCTCACGCGGATTGCTGTGATCTTGAATTTCGGGCTGCATGGGGACAACTTAGACGATTTCGAGCTGCGCTGGTAGTGGACGGCGTCAACTCTTTTAAAAGTTTGCGACTGGTTTACCGGCGACCTACTTGAAGGTAGCCGTTGTCAGTGGTGACCCCTTTGAGCTCCCGTCGGAATGTTCAGGCGTTCTACGCAGCCAGTAAACGGCCAATCAGGCGCGCGCAACGCGCACAAAGGAGCACATCATGGCCGGAGTAGGCCCTACCCCGAAAGACCCAAGTCGGCGAGCAAGACGCAATGCAGGGCCTACGCCGCTGCGCATCATCCCGGCGACTCCCGTCGAGCAGCCTCCGCTACCGCAGTTCGACCTTGAGGTCAGCGTTGACGGTCAGATCGTCGCCCAACAGTTCAAGTGGCCCGCGCGGACAGTTGAGTGGTGGCAGATGTGGAAGGACTCGCCGCTGTCGAGCGAGTTTACTTCCACCGACTGGTCAGAACTGCTCGATACTGCTGTGCTGCACGCCCGGTACTGGAGCGGCGACGTGAAAGTCGCCGCCGAATTGCGTTTGCGCGTTGCCAAATTCGGCGCGACTCCGGAAGATCGCGCCCGCTTGCGCATTCAGTTCGCCGCAGCCAATGAGGCGGACAAGAAGGCCAACGAGCCGGGCGCCAAGCCAAATGGCGGGTCCAAAGGGCGGTACGGGCCGCTGGGGTCGACGGGTTAGTTGCCCTGGAAGCCAACGGTTCCGGGTGAGCGTCCCACGCTCGGCTGGGCCGTACTCGACTGGATAACCGAGTACCTCCAAGTCGTTGACGGCCCCAGCCTGGGTGAGCCGCTGATCTTCACGCCGGAACAGGCGCATTTCGTCGCGCGGCTCTACGAAGTGGACCCGCTGTTCAAGCCTGGCACCGCGATCGTCGGCCGAGCGATGAACAACGGCCGGCTGATCCGCCGTGCGGTGCTCTCCCGGCCCAAGGGCTGGGGCAAGTCGCCGCTGGTGGCGGCGCTGTGCATCGTCGAGGCGATCGGCGATGTGGTCATGGACGGCTGGGATGCTGATGGCCAACCCGTAGGCCGCCCCTGGGTCGATCTCGGCATCAAGCCGAAGGTCCAGATCATCGCCGTCTCAGAGGATCAGACCGCCAATACCTGGGACCCATGCCTGGACATGGTGCGCAGCAGCGATCGGCTGCTCGATGACTACGACGTTGACCCGATGGAAACGTTCATCACGGTTCCGCGCGGACGAATTGAGGCCGTCACGTCGGCGGGTGTCAGCCGTGAAGGTTTCCGACCCGTCTTCACCGCAATGGATCAGACCGAGAGCTGGACCGAGACCAATGGCGGCCTGCGGCTCGCTGGGACCATCCGTCGCAACCTCGGCAAGGTCAACGGCTGCTCGGTCGAGACGCCGAACGCTTTCCTACCCGGTGAGAACACCGTCGCCGAGCGTTCGTGGAAGACGTATCAGGCGCAGCTTATTCGTGCGGAGCGCCCACAGGGTGAGGGCCGGGTGCCTGGCGGGCTCTACTACGATCACCGCGAAGCACCACCGGAAACCGACCCATCCGACTACGACTCGCTGCGCGAGGGGCTGCGCGTGTCGTACGGCGAGTCAGCCGATGACAACGGCGGATGGGTCAACCTTGATCGCATCATCCAAGAGTATTGGGATGACGACACCGATCCGCAGGACGCGCGCCGGTACTACCTGAACCAGATCACCCACGCGTCGGACCAGTGGATCAGTCAGATCGAGTGGAGCGCGATTCGCGTTGGTGCCGAGGACAAGCCAGACCCGAACCCCATCAAGCCGGGTGATTTCATCGCGGTTGGGTTCGACGGCTCACGCGGCCGTCAGCGTGGAAAGGCTGACGCCACGGCGCTGATCGGGTGCCGCATCCATGACGGCCGACTGTTCACCATCGGCATTTGGCAGGCCGAGAAACACGAAAAGAACTGGGTACCTCCGGTTCACGAGGTGGATGCCGCGGTACGCAAGACGTTCGCAGACTTCCGGGTCATCGCGTTCAACGCCGACCCAACCGGCTGGACTGAGCAAGTCGTGGCCTGGGAAAAGGACTTCGGGCGACGGCTCAAGGTCAAGTGCTCCGTCAAGAATCCGATGATGGCCTGGCCAAAGGGTAAGGGCATCAACGTAGTCGAGCACATCGAGATTTTCCGTCACGCCGTCGTCACGTCGGGTCAGGATGCTGGCGCGGAAGACTCCGTCATCACGATCAGCCACAGCGGCGATCTCGCGCTGACACAGCACATCCTCAACGCACGAAAGCGCGCCGCCAGCCGCGGCTACCTGATCCACAAGGCATATCCAGAGTCCCCCAACAAAATTGACGCCGCGTACGCGGCGGTCATGGCGTACAAGGGGCGGCTCGACTGCTACGCCCAGGGTATCGGCGTACGCGTCAACTCATCTAGCCAGGGAAGGATGGTAGTGCTCGGATGACCACTGCAATCGCGCTGCCGTCGCTTCAATTGTCGAAGGACGAACAAGCCGTACTGATGGATCTGACTACTCAGCTCCAGAGGCACCAGGGCGAGAACCTGATCAAAGAGCAGTACTACGAGGCCAAGCGCCGAATGGAAGACCTAAAAATCGCCATTCCGCCAACGCTTTCCAACCTGATGTGCTGCGTAGGTTGGCCCGCCGTCGCCGTTGACAGTCTGGTAGAGCGGCTGAACTTTGAGGGCTGGTCATACGAGGGTGACGGCGAGGACCGCGACCCGCTGGGGCTCGATGAGATCTTCCTGGAGAACGATCTCGATGTCGAGTCGGATGTCAACCACACAGACGGCCTGATGTACGGAACCTCCTTTGTGGCTGTTTCTTCCGGTCTCGATGATGAGCCTGAAGTGGTCGTGACGGTGGAGTCGCCGCGGAACATGACCGCGATCTACGACCCTCGGACGCGTCGCGCCACCTCGGCGTTCTTGCAGATCGTTGACCGTGAGCAGCGGGTGGTAGGTGGGCGGTTGATACTGCCCAACGAAATCATCGCCCTGGAATGCGTTCCCATGGAACTCAGCGCGGCGGGCGTGGGCAATATGCGTGTGGTCGACCGCAACAAACACAATCTAGAGCGCGTGCTTGTGGCGCAGATGATCAACCGGCCACGGTCGGGTGCGCGCGGCCGCAATGGTCACTCTGAGATCACCGAAACCCTTATCTCGCATACACAGTCGGGTATGCGGACCCTGGCCAACATGGAGGTGGCCCGCGAGTACTTGGCATCCCCGCAGCGGGCGGTGCTCGGCGCGAAGGAATCGTTCTTTGTCGGCGAGGACGGTAAGCCAGTCCCGGCGTGGAAGTCCTACATCGGCCGCATGATCGCGCTGGAGCGCGACGAGTACGGCGAGATCCCGGACATCAAGGAATTCAAGGGCGCCAGCCTGGAATCGTTCTTCGGCCAGATGCGCACCCTCAGCCAGCTCGTATCCTCCGAAATCGCAGTCCCTGCAAATTATTTGGGCTTTGAGACAGACAACCCGCCATCTGCCGACGCGATCCGGTCGCTAGAGGGTCGCCACGTCAAACGCGCAGAGCAGCGCCAGAAGACATTTGGCCGCGGCTGGTCGGAGACCGCGCGGCTGTGCGTGATGGTGCGTGAAGGCAAGAAGTTCAACGAACTGCCCGGCGAGATTCGCAAGGTACGCCCCCAGTGGCGCGACGCCGCAACGCCGACCTTCGCGGCCACATCCGACGCGGTGACCAAGCTCATCGACAAGGGCGTTTACACGCCGACATCGCGTGTCACCCGCGACAAGCTGGGAATCAGTCGGGCTGATCAGCGACAGATGGAGATTGACGATAAGAAGACGACGGTCACGAACCTCGTCGCGTCGGTCCGTCAGGGTGTCGAGAATGCGCGCCAGGACAGCCAGGTAGCGTCCCTGGCTGACCGTAGAGCGGCATCTGTTGGCCAGCCTGGTTGAGCAGGCTCAAGCGCTCCAGGGCGTTCTGGGTGATCTTACTACGCTGTCCACCAAAGATCTTGTGGGCCTGTACAAGAAGCTCGAAAGCGACGGCGCGACGGGTGCCGACCTGCTGGACGCGTTCAAGGCCGTTTTCCCCGAGGTTGTACAGCCCTACGTCGAGGCCGCATCCCAGGTCGCGAATCAGTGGTACGGGGAGCTGGCACCTGATGAGCCCTACACACCAAAAGCGGTTGACGCGATTGACGCGGTGCCACAAGACCGCATGATGAACTCGCTGGAGTGGGCGTTTCGCGCAGCTGGCACCGCTCATCCGCTGACCCGGCTGACGGGTTCGGCACAGCGCATGGTGTTCGACGGTGCTCGCGCGACGATTCTGCGCAACGCCGACGCCGAGAAGGTCAAGTACTCGCGCCTGGCGTCGCCGGGTGCGTGCGAGTTCTGCCGAGTGATGGCCACGCGCGGAGCGGTATACCGCAGCGCTCACGCGGCGCAGGCCGGCCATGACAACTGCCATTGCGTGCCGGCTGTCGCTCGCGGAAAGCTCAAGTTCCAGCGTCCGGGGTATTACCAGGACTGGGACGCCGAGTACATCGACACGGTCAAACAGCTCGAAGCTGAGCAGATCAAGCCGACGCTCAACGCGGTCCTGTCGAAAATGCGGGCCAACGAACTGGCCGCGTCAGACAGCGGGCCAACACTGGTAGCGATGTCTACCAAGAAGTCACCGGCGCCAGCAGACATGGCCAAGTGGCTTGATGCCGAGAAACAGCATCAGTACGACGTGTCAGCGTGGTTGTCGGCCGAGAAGAGTCACACCAAGAAGTTGGCCAAGGCCGCGGCGCAGGCCAAATACGTGGCCAAGAAGAAGGCGACCGCCGAATGGCTGGCGGCCGAGCAGCAGCACCAGGCCGACGTGTCGGCGTGGCTGGTGGCCGAGAAGGACTTCACCAAGAAGAAAGCGAAGGCGGCGGCGCAGGCCAAGTATGTGGCCAACAAGAAGGCCGCCGCCAATACCGTCGCGTGGCTCAAAGCCGAGCAGGTCTACAACGAACAGCAGACATTGCTTGAGATGGCAGCCGAGGCAGCCAAGGCATCCGCGAAGGTCGCCGCAATGGCCAACGCGGCGGCGAACGTCGATCTCAAGAAGGCGTCCAAGGCGCTGGCGGCGGCCAAGCACGCGGCGAAGAAGAAGGGCGACACCACCAAGTACGACGCACTGGCCAAGATGACACCCGCCGAGTATGCGGCATCCAAGGGTGGGGTGGCCGCGCCGAAAGCCACGACAACGATCACCGCGAAGGTCACCACCCCGGAGACCGCGGCGACGGCGGGCATCGGCACCGTCAGCACCGCCACCAAGCCCAAGGCTGTCGTTGGTGCGCTGACCGACTCACCGAGCGCTCTCGCCAGCACCGGCCAGGTTCTCGGTACTCACGGCGCCACCGTGTACACCGACTCCACGTCTCAGAAGTGGTTGGTCAAGGGTCCCAAGAACCCGAATGATCAATTCCTGGTCACGCTGGATGCGGCATCCGCTGAGCTGCAAGCGAAGTCGGGCTTGACTACACCGGCGATGTACATCATGACGGTAGGCGGCAAGCGTCAGTCCGTTCAGTACATGTTCCCCGGCAGCAAGAGTGCCTTTCCTTCTGGGGTTGACCTGTCCACAATCAGTGAACCTGATCTGTTGACGATCCAGAAGCATCACGCGCTCGACTGGCTGATGGGTAACCACGACAGTCATGCCGGGCAGTTCATCCGTGCTGGTAGCGGTGAGATTGTCGGAATCGACAAGGGCCAAGCTTTCAAGTATTTCACCGGCGACAAGCTGGACTGGAACTATCACCCCAACGTCAAGCACGGCACGCCAGAACCCATTTACAACACGCTGTTTCGACAGTACGCCGAAGGCAAGCCCGGTAAGTTGCTCAATCCCTCGGGCGGCGAGCTAGCGGACTACATCCAAGGTCTACAGGCGATCCCAGACAAGGAGATCCGCAACCTATTCCGGCCCTACGCCGAGGGTGCGGTCAAACAGGGAAAGCTGTTGGTCGAGGCCAACGGTAGCACTCCGACGAACAATGTTGACGCGTTCCTAGAAGCCGTTGTTGCCAGAAAGAACGGTCTCGCAAACGATCTGAGCGCGTACTACGTCAAGGCTGTCGAAAAGCGCCTGACGAAAACCAAAGTCAAGGGTGAGGTCACCACCGTGACGCCGGGGATGACCATCACGCAGGGTGACTTCCTACCACCAACTCCGATCCCGACTGGTCCGACGCCGGTCCTGTCTGGAGACGCGCTCAAGAAGGCTGGTAAGGCGCTCGCATCAGCCAAGTACCTGGCGAAGAAGAAGGGGGACACCGCCAACTTCGCTCAACTGTCGAAGATGACACCCGAGCAATACTGGCAGATGAAGAACGGCAATGGGCCTAGCCAACCTGTTGCGGCACAGTCTGTTACGAAGCCTGCGAAGGGGACAAAGTCCGCCAAGTTACTTGAATGGGAAAAAGAATTCCTGAAGACGTCCGGGTCGAGTGGGTTCTTCCAGCCTGTCAAGGCGTACGCGGTCGAGAAGGGTATCAAGCTCTCCGAGGCCATCCCCGAATTCGACAAAGAGTTCGGTATCGCGGCGCTCACCACTGATCAGTTGGCGAACCTGCTGGGCTACTACGACGTTGGGGTCCAGACCAAATGGCTCGGCAAGTACGGTGACGCACTCGGCGACGACATGGCCAAGAATGTGCTGGACAAGCTCAAAGCCCAGGGTAACTCCAAGATCAAAGAACCTCCGAAACCTGTTGTCATTAAACAGGGGACGAAGTACACCCCCGAGCATGAGCAGCCCGCGGGCGAGCTGGCCAAGCTCGGCAAGACGGTTATCGCCAACTCCAAGGCCCCCGTCGGATCTGCCGACAACCCGCACGTTTTCGATGCCAGCGGCAAGGCGGTTGAGTGGCAGCAGTTCGGCTCGCTGATGTCGCCACAGAATGCCTCGGCTTGGAAATCCGACCAGCACAGTGCCATCAAGTCGTACACCGGCAGCGGCTACAGCACAATGAACGCACACGCTCGCGAAGACAAAGTGCCGTCAGCCAAAACCAAGGCGCTCGATTCGGCGTTCTACGAGCACAATCCGTTTGAGGAGCACATCGTGCTCAGCCGCGGTACGCACGCTGTCGAGTTCAACGACGAGAACAGTCTGGGAATGAAGTTCAGTTTCGGCGCTGACATCGATGCGCTCAAGGTGCTGGAGGGTGAGACGTACATCTCCAAGTCCTTCCTGTCCACGTCGATCACCACCACGCCGGCATTCCACAACCCGGTTCGCGTGCTCTACAAGATGAAGCCAGGTCAGCGCGGCATCTTCGTCTCGGGTACACCAGACGGAATGGATCAACTGACCTCCGTCGGAACCCACGAGCGCGAGGTTATCCTTCCCCGTAACCAGAAGATGAAGGTGCTGGAAGTGCGCAAGTCAACCGGGTCGTCACAGTTCAAGGTTGACGTGATCGTGGAGGTGGTGGATCAACCTGTCTAATCCCATCCCCACACGCTGGTTGCCCAACGGCGTATACGACATCATCAGCGCCGAGCTGGGCGCGTTCTATGACCAGCCGGATTATCCCGGCGCACGCACTGGCGCTGGGCGTTACGTCGACCTCTTTCAGGACCCGGAGCTGGAACATCCAGTCGGGCGACTCTGGACCAACGACAAAGACGCCTGCGGTCTGCTGCATGTGGCAGACGGCGATGAGGTGCTGTACGCCTACGTTGCGCTATCAATTCGTCGCGAGCTACATCAGGGGAGTGCCGCGAAGAACACCTTTGAGCACATGTGCGCAGAGTGGAATGAAGACGGCACGCTTACGACGACAAATCTCGCGGATATTGAAGACTCCGCGATTGCACTCAACGCAGACCTGTAGAACCAAATAGTTAAGGCCCCTAACGGGATTTCGTTAGGGGCCTTTTGCGTGCCTGGTTACGGATGAATTCCTTGCTCCCAGCATAGATAGAACTGGGCAACGGTCTCCGCCCATTCGACGCGGCGTTTCACACGTTTCGCGTACCACTTCGCGAACTGCTCGCCCATTTCGGCATCAACGCACGCGTTGTACCGCACCCATTCCAGCGCCTCTCGGTAGTCCTCATCCGTGGTCTTCATGGTAGAGCACTCTACCACCGAATTGGTAGAGACGTATACCACCCTCACCGCACAAATCTTCCGCTCACACCCGAGCGGATCGCCCGAAACGGGCGCCCCCTCTATGCGAAACGCAGGAGAGATCTCACATGTCAGAAGAAGTCGGAACCCCCACGCCCAACTCGATGCCCGGAGCGGCCGAGACCGCGGCTGGTCAGCAGCCAGACGCGACGGGGGAGAGCATCGACGAGCTGGAAACTTCGTACGACGAACAGCTCGCGACGCTGGAGGGCGAACGCGACCAGTGGCGCGACCAGGCTCGTAAGAACGAGGCTCGCGCAAAGACAAACGCGGCCAAGGCGAAGGAGCACGATCAGCACTTCGCCGAGTACAAGGCCGCGTTCGATCGCGAACAGCAGAAGAAGGAAAGCGAGAAGACACCTGATCAGCGCGTGCTAGATCAGGCAGCTCAGGATCGGGCTCGCGCCGAGAAGGCCGAGGCTGACAAGGCTGAGGCAGATGCTCGCCTTCTGAGATACCAACTGGCCGAAGGCATTCCACCGTTTGCGCTGCCACTGATCACGGCGACTTCTGAGGAAGAGATCACTGCCGAGGTCGAGGACCTAAAGGTCAAGCTCGCTGCCTACGTCACTGAGGTGACCAATAGCCAGTCCCGCAGGCCAGCTCCCGATCCGGCGTTTGGGCGCGGTGGTGCCGCTGGAGCAACTCCAGAAGAGCAATTCGCCGCAGCGCTCAGAGGCGTTATTTAGCAACCACTTTCATTTGAAAGGAGGTCACACCAATGGCTGGTGTGGACATCAATCGGACTACAAACGGGGTGCTTCTGCCCCCGGCTGTGTCCCAGCAGATCTGGCAGAACGTCCAGCAGGCTTCGATCATTCAGCAGCTCGTGCCGCAGATTGATCTTCCCGCTGGTGGCCTGTCCATCCCGATCATCACGGGAGATCCCCAGGCCGAGTGGGTCGATGAGACCGACGAGAAGCCGGTAAGCCGCGGATCGCTGAGTTCCAAGAACATCAAGGGCTACACGCTTGCCGTGATCGTCCCGTTCTCGAACCAGTTCAAGCGCGACCTTCCGGGCCTATACAACGCTCTCGTCAGTCGCCTTCCGCGTGTCCTTGCCAAGAAGTTCGACCGTACGTGCCTGGGGTTCGACCCCTCGCCCGGTACTGGATTCGACACTCTCGCGGCTGCGCCGACCGCTTCGATCGCTACCAACGTCTACGACGGCTACGTCGATGCGCTGGAGTCTGTCGCTTCGGTCGAGGGCTCTGACGTCGAGCGCTGGGTTCTCACCTCTCAGGCTGAGATCGCCGCGCTGGGCGCCAAGGACACCATGGGTCGCCCAATCTTCATCGACTCGGTTACCCGTGAGGGTCGCGTTGAGCGAGAGATTCTGGCGCGTCCCGTCTCCAAGACACCGCATGCCTACAAGGCCGGTTCGCCGTCCACCGTGGGCTTCGGCGGCGAGTGGTCCACCGCAATGTGGGGCTACGTGGAGGGCCTGTCCATCGACATCTCCAGCCAGGCGAGCCTGACTGATGGTGCCGAAACGCTGAACCTGTGGCAGCGCAACATGTTCGCAGTCCGCGTCGAGTTCGAGGTTGGTTTCGCCGTTCGCGACGTTAACCGCTTCGTCCGCATCACGGGCGCAAACGCCGCTCCGGGTAGCTAGCAGAAGGGAGCGGACAGTGGCCGCCGTTGCAATCACCAGAGGCGAGATTCAGGCACATCTACCGGGTGCGCCCGATGAAGTGGTTGATCGTCTCATCGCTGGCACGATTGCGCGAGCGGCCCTGTTCGCGCCCTGCATTACCTCAGCCCAATTCCCCATAGAGAAGGCGGCCGCAGCGAAGGACATCCTGATCGATGTCATCGTGCGTGCCGCCGAATCGGGGAGTGGCGTGCAGAGCAACATTATGGCTGGCCCTTACCAGGTCAGCTCTGATACCTCCAAACCGCGACGCCGCCGCTTTGAGACCGACGAGATACGCGATCTCAAGGCCCTGTGTGGCATCAAGTCCGGCGGTGCGTTCACCATCACTCCGACGTACGACGCGACCGACGCATATACCGAGGATGTAACCCCGGCGTGACGATCATCGCAGCCATTCCCACCAACCTGCTCGGTGCTCTGCACCGCTACAACTCGGCCGCGGTCAACGCGGAGAACGCGCCAGTTCGCACTTGGACGCCACCCAAAGGTCAGCGCGGCATTCTGTTCTGGTTTCAGGCGGCCGCGCCCCCTGGTGGCGCTGGGGACCCCGAATACATCAAGGATCGGTCCGTCGATCGGGTTGAACTGTATATCCCGCCCTTGCTCATCGACATCGACGGCAATGCAATGGACGATCCCGGCGCGATGGATGTGATCGACCTCCCCGACAAGAACTCGTTGCGTGGCGTGCGACCAGGACGCGCCGGCCTCCTGCAAGCGCTCAATGACGACCGAATTATCTGGAACCGCTACGAGGTTCAGGGCTGGCCGCGCGATTACACCAACGGTTTTCACCTATGGCAACCAGGCAAGGTTGTCGACCTAGAGAGGGTCACCTGATGTTCCGAGTTCACCTCAAGAGCGGCGAGCACGTTGATTTTCCCGAGGATGGCAAGTCTGAGTGGGAGACCGAAGAGGTCACCAACAACCTGATAGTGAGCACCGACACCCGCATTGGGATTTTCAACGGCGACCAGTGGACGCACGTAGTCGAGGATCGCGACACCGATGGCGAGTAGTCGGGTTCGCATTCAGCACAAGGTGAACGGCTACTACAAAATTCGCGGTGCTGCGGGAGTGAGAAGCGATCTTGAGCGCCGCGCAGCCGCGATCGCCGCGGCGGCGAACGCCGAGTCCGGTACGGACGGGTTCAAAACCAGCAGTGTGCAGGGCGTTAAGCGCCCTCAAGGTCGTTGGCGTACGACCGTAATTCCCACGACATTCAAGGCTATTCGGCACAATGCCCGACACAACACATTGGTGAAGCGGCTCCATGGCTGAGCTGATCGTTCCCAAACCATCTGTAGCGCTTGCGGTTCAGGCATTGACCGCAGGGTTACCGCAAGCTGGCCTAACCGGTGTCTTCGTTTCTTCCAAGAAGCCGGGCACTGCGACGGGTCATCGCATCCTGCCAGGCAAGTTCATCCGCGTAACGCGACTGAACTCGGGTGGGATGCTCAATCGCGTTACCGACCAGGCACATCTGCTGATCGAGTGCTGGGACGATAGCGGAGAAGGGGAGAAGCTGGCCAACACAGCGCGTGGGGTGTTGCGCGCTGTCAGTGGCCAAACGATCGCTGGCGGATTCGTTCGTTGTGCCGGTGACGACAACGGGCCCGTGGAATTTCCCGATCCCGACGTGCCGAGTCACGACCGCTATCAGTTCACGGTCGACCTGCTCATCTCCACCAACTAGCCCGAAACGGGTGCCCCTCAGGTCCGGTCCAAGTTCCGACCACTTCTCAGTAGAAGGGGACCAATTATGGCCAATTCCAAGAACATTTGGGCGGCAACTCTTCACGAGGATGGCGGTAGCTTCTACCGTGCTCCTCTGGGGACCCCGCTGCCTGATGACGCCCTTGATGCGCTTGACGCTGCTTTCAAGGACCACGGCTGGATGGGTGACGACGGGTTCAAGGTGAGCCCCAAGCGTGACACCACCAAGCACAAGGCATTTGGTGGGTCCACGGTCAAGACGACCCAGGACAACTACGAATGCACTGTTACCGCAACGATCTACGAGCAGAACATTGTGACGCTCAAGACCGTCTTCGGTGACGACAACGTGACCGTGAGCTACGCGAGTGGTCACGCCAAGTACCGCGTCGAATGGTCTGATGCTCAGCTGCCGCGCAGCTCGTTCATCCAGCGCTACATCGACGGACGGAAGACCGCGCTCAATGTGATCGAAGAAGGCCAGATCGTAGAGATCGAGGACATCGAGTATGTCCACGATCAACTGGTCAAGTTCACGGTCAACATCGACGTGTACAAGCCGGAATCTGGTAACCCCGGCGTCTACTCGCTGATCGACGATCCCGACGCCACTGGCTCGGGCTCCTAGATCGAAAGTCTCACCCCGGCAATGGTTGTACCTCTGGACCGGACCGCCCTTGCCGGGGTGGGGCCGTCCGGTCAACATCTCTCAAATTGAAAGGTTCGGTCCATCATGGCATTTCGTATCACCCCCGCATCTGAGGCAAAGGTCGAATTTGAGGTGCCTATGAAAGACGGCTCCGTGCTGGCTTTCGCATTGCCGCACATGAACTTCATGGACGAAGACCTAGCCCGAAAGATGAAGAAAAACCTCACCGCGCTAGACGCGCCCGTTCCAGTGCTGGATGCCGAGGGTAACCCGATTCTTGATGAAGAGGGCAACCCGGAGACCGAGGTGCCGCGCCGGACCATGCACGAGACCACCCGAGACTCGGCCCGGGCCATGCTCAGCGCGGTACTCGATGAGTCGCTGTGCGACCGGCTGATGACGCTCACGGTCGGCGAACTGGATCAGATTCTTGCCCACTGGGCCAAGGAGTCTCAGAAGCCAGTCGGACCGGATGGCCAGACCCGCGACAACGGCGAGCCTGGCGTCAGCCTGGGGGAATCTTCCGCCTCCTCGAACTCCTAGACGAGTGGGGGGAGGCGATCCAAGCCGACCTAATGGATCGCCAGCTTCACCGTCGTGACATCGGCTCACTGCTGATGTCCTGGCAGGAATTGCGTGTGTTCCTGGAGAACTTGGGCACCAACTCCGCGCTGTTCCGTGCACGTCATCCGCGCACGTGGGCATGGGACCTGAACGTAGATCTACTGTGCGCCATCCTTTTCACGCTTCAAGGCGCGAACTGGCAGCGCGCGGGCGGCCGAGGTTCCAAGCCCAAACAGATCAAGAGGCCCAGCGACGAAGGGCCATCGATCGATCCGAATATCCCTATGGCCGTGCGTAAACAGCGGCACGACGACGAGATCGCCCGTCGTCGTGCGGTGCGAGACAAGAGGCGTGGCAGGAAATCACAGATGATCCCGAGAGGAGTGAGCGTTGGCTAAAGGCGTAGAGCTGGCTGTTGGATACGTCTCGCTCGTGGCAGAGACTCGCGATCTGCAAAAGGGTGTCACTCGCGCACTGAATGCCGCTGGAAACGACGCTGACGCCATCGGCCGGCGCATGGGGCGCGATCTAGGACAGGGGGCGTCCACGTCGTTCGGCGACATCATGAAGAAGGGTCTCGCTACTGCGGGCATCGCGGGCGGCCTTGCGTCGATCACCGCTGGATTCACCGCCGCCGTCAAGTCGGGGACTGAGTTTCAGCGGAATTTGAACACCCTTCAGGGCGCATCGAACGCATCGGCGGCCGAGATGGCCCAGATCAGCGCCAGGGCTCGCGAGCTTGGTAGGGACGTGACACTGACTGGCACCTCCGCGCAGGATGCCGCAGCCGCAATGACCGAGTTGGTGAAGGGTGGCCTGAACGTAAGGCAGGCGATGGAGGCCGCACGCGGGACTCTCCAACTCGCCACCGCCGCACAAGTGGACGCCGCAACTGCTGCCGAAATTCAGGCTCGCACTCTCAACACCTTCGGCCTTGGTGCGGAGTCCGCGGCCATGGTCGCCGACAACCTCTCGAATGCCGCCGCCGCAGCAAGTGGTGAAATCACCGATGTCGCCTACGCAATGCAGGCTGGCGGCGCAGTCGCATCCAACTTCGGCCTGTCCGTCGAAGATACGACCACCGCACTCGCGCTGTTTGCCAAGAACGGCATCATCGGCAGTGACGCCGGAACGATGCTCAAGGCATCACTGCTGGCCATCACCGATTCGAGTAAGCCCGCCCAGGGTGCGATCGAAGAGTTGGGTCTGACTCTATACGACCAGCAGGGGCGCTTTGTCGGCATCCGCTCGATGATGGACCAGCTCAATCAGGCCGCAAAGCGGATGACGCCGGAGATGTTCCAATCCGCGACCACAACGCTCTACGGCTCGGACGCTGCCCGTATCGCCGGTATCGCAGCGCGGACGAGCGGCAAAGACTTCGACGTGATGCGGGAGGCTGTCACCAAACAAGGGGGCGCGGCACGTCTGGCCTCTGCTCAGCTCACGGGTCTACCGGGAGTCTTTGAACGTCTGTCGAATACGGTCGATGACGCCAAGCTTCAATTGTCGGATCTAGTTGATGGTCCGCTCATACAGGTCGGCAACTGGGTCAACACGACGCTTGGCGACCTCCTAGATGCACTGAAGGGCGACACCAGTAGTGGCGTCTTTTCAGACATCACTGAAGGGGTCAAAGAGGCATGGCCGGATATTCAGAAGTTCGGCAAGGCGCTCGGTGAGGTTCTCCAAACGCTTGGCAGCGCGGCGTGGACCGGCTTCGTAGAAGCGCTGAAAGTCGCTGGCGACGTTATCGGATTCGTTGCGCCGCTGCTGAGTACGGTCGCAAGCGCGCTCGACGGTCAAGAGTCGTTGGTTACCGCGGTCGCGGTGGCATGGGCTTCATGGAAGTTCATCCCCGCACTTCTAGACCGGCTTCCGGGTCCGCTGGGTAACCTGCGGCAGACCCTACCCGGTGTTGTCACCGGCATGCGTGGATTCCGCGAAGAGATGCAGTTACAGCGCAGTCTTGGGGCCGCCCAGGGTGTCCAGTTGAACGGCATGAACGCAGCTCTTGCCACCATGCAGGCGCGGTATTCGGTACTTGGTCGCATGGGTGAGGCGTACCGCTCAGGTGTCGATGGTGCCGAACGGTTCGGGCGTACAGCGGGTGTGGCACGTGCAGCGACCGCTGGCTTGTCCACCGCGGCAGGCGGTCTCATGTCAGCACTCGGTGGCCCGTGGGGGTTGGCACTTGGCGGTGCATCAGTCGCACTGGGCCTACTCGCCGCGAAGCACCAAGAGGCTGCTGACAAGGCTGCTCAACAGCGTCAGGAAGAGGAAGCACTTCGCGCCACGCTAGACAAATCCACTGGGCGAATCACTGAGCAGACGCGTGAACAGGTCGCGACCAAGTTTCAGGAGATCAACACCGATCAGCGCGCACGCAGCTACGGCCTAGATCCCACGCAGCTTCTCGACGCAGCCCTAGGAACTGGTGATCCCAACGCGTACAACGACATCCGCAATAGGGCTGCCGACATCATCGGTGAGCAAGTAGGCGATAAGGGGTTGCGAACCAGAAGCGCGATGATCGACATCCGCAATGCGGGTATCACCAATGAAGAACTGACGCAGGCACTTCTGCGCGAGGGCACCGCGTGGGATGACGTTAACAAGAAGCTCAGTGACTATCAGTCAAACCAGAAGAGCATCAACAAGGACTACCAGAAAGGTGTTGAGGGGCTTCAGGGCTTCATCGACATCATGCCCGATGTGCGCGAGTCGTTTATCACGATGACGCAGAACATCAATGAGCAGCGCAATTCCATCGGCGACATGTCGCAGAAGCAGCGCGACCTCCAGTCGATGCTCGAAGGCACTTGGCGCGCAACAGAAGAAGGCGTAAAGCGCTTCAAGGAGCTTGGCGCATCCATTGTCCAAGTGCCAGATAGTAAGTCGGTTGTCGTCACCGCGTTGACCGAGGATGCCCAGAACAAACTTAAGGGCCTTGGCTACGAAGTTCAGAAAATGAAGGACGGCAATTTCAAGGTTGTTGCCGAAACCGACGACGCCAAGCGCCGAATTGCAGAGCTGATCGAAAAGATCAATCAGCCGCACACCATGACGATTCAGGCGCAGATGACAGGTTTGGGCGCCATTCTGCCTGGACCCATCGGCCCCGTAGCGGGTGCCTTGCAGCAACTTCCGAAGAAGAAGGATGGCGGCGCGGTCTACGGCCCCGGTAGCGGAAAGTCCGACGACGTACTCATGTGGGGTTCGCAGGGTGAGCACATGCTTACCGCTGACGACGTTGACAACATGGGCGGACACAGAGGCGTGTTCCAACTTCGCCGGGCGGCGGCGCAGGGCATGCTTCCGGGGTTCAAGGATGGCGGACCCGTTGACCTGGAAGACCTCTTCGGCGGCGACCTCGGTCCGGGTCTGGCGGATGAAGCGGGCTTGCAGAGCAAGACAATTCTGATCAACCGCGCTATTTCGATGCTGTTCGGTGATCGAATTCGGAAGATCGGCGGCATGCGCGCCGACTCGCTGCCGTACCACCCGTCTGGGCGCGCACTTGACATCATGATTCCAGATTCGAGTACACCCGAGGGGAAGCAACTCGGGGACGATATTCGTCGCCACCTGCTGGAGAATGCCAGCGCTTACGGTCTCGAAGATGTTATTTGGCAACAGAACTGGACCGGGGCGAACGGCCAATCGAACCGGATGGACGACCGCGGTAACCCGACCGCCAACCATATGGATCACGTTCACGCCACGTCTATCGGAGGCGGGAAGCCTCGCAAAAACACCCGGTTTGTGTTGCCCGCGAAGGTGCGACGCCAGCTCACCGAGCAGTACATGGCCAATGGTGGCACCGGGCCAGCCAACGCCGCCAGCCTCATGGGGCAGATCATGGGTAACGGCGGCATTCCAACGGGGCGCGAAAGCGGCGTGAGTGCCCTGGCTGCCGGTGGCATGAACGATCGCGGCACCGACCGCACCGAAGGCTACATTCCCGCCGCGGCCGGTAGCACCGGCACTGCGGGCACCAGTTTCGCCTCCGGGCTGCTGAACATGGGTGCCGAGGCAGTCAACGGGCTCATCGATCAGGCCGCGTCAGCGGCGGCCACAGCAGCATCAGCGGCCGCCACAGCCGGCAGCTTCGGCGCTGGCGGTCAAGCCGCAGGTCCGGCCGCCGCTGCGGCGATCGGTCTCGGGGCGAACGCGGCCAAGCGTGGTGTGAGCTGGGGCTTCCAGATGGCCGGTATCGGCGTGGACGCGCTGGTTGAGCAGTTGTTCCCATTCGGCGCTCCCCGCTGGCTGGGCTACGACTACACCGGCTTTGTCCCGCAGCTCCAGAATCAGAGCGCTGCCACCACGACATTGGAAAAGGCGGAGGCGCAGAAGTCGGCCGTCGATCCCAATACGAAAGAGCACGGCGAGGGCCTAGGTGCCGCACCCGGCCCCGAGCTACCCGGCGCACCCGTCCAGGCGGGGCAGATGCCCGGCTCTGGCGCGCCTGGCACACAGACACAGGCGCAGCCCGGCGCACTGCCTGGTGTGGGTGGTGGTCAGGGGCCGTTGCCGCCACCCCCCGCTAGCTCCAATCCGTTCGGCACGAAAACCGGACCCGGTCCTGCAGCACCGCCGCCGACGATGGACGGCCCGCCCGCGGCGACACCGCAGCAGCAGAATCCGAACTCACCGATGGGCCCGGAATGGCTCAAAATGATGGGCATTTTTGACTCCGGCGGCATGCTGCCGCCTGGTGGTATGGCAATCAACCTGTCGAAGTCGCCCGAGCCTGTTCTAACCGGCCGCCAGTGGGCCGATGTCAGCACCGCGGCCGCGCGCCAGCCGCTAGAGCCGGGTGCCCTACAGGGCAACGACTACAGCATCAAGGTCGACAACATCAACGTCAAGGATGTGGACGAATTGATGGGCCAGCTCAACGACAAGCAGAAGCTCCAGATGATGCGGTACGCGGGGCGACCGTGAGTAGCAATCCGTTCATCGTCCAGCCTGATCGCTATGAGTCGCAGATTCTTTCGATGTGGATCAGTGGTGACGGTCGCCGATTCCACACGCATGGCGAGGTCGAGGGACATGAGGGTGTCTGGAATGCCAAGGGTCAGGTGCAGGGCATCTATGACGCCCCGGTCAAGACCACCTGGAAGGCGGGCGCGTTCCAGGATGGCGCGACCCAGAAGGGCAAGAAGGTTCTGCACCGAGATCTCACGCTTGGATTCCATTGCATCGAAACACTTGGCCGCACAATGGAAGAGAACGAATCAGACTTCCGCAAGATCTTCGCCTACGAAGTGGATGAGTGGGACGACAATCCCGAGCCGATCACGCTAGGCATCGAGACTGAGAAGTCTGGCGTGCGCATGCTTGACGTGTTGATGTATGAGAACCCTGTCATTGAATCTGACATCGATCCGATCAAACAGCAGTACCTCAACCTTATTCTGAAACTCCGTGCAGGTCAACCGATGTGGTATGAAACCCCGGTCATCACCGAGTTTTCGGATGGCGGTGCCGACGGTGTGGGGTTCATCGAGATCGAAAACCCGACAGATCAGCCCATGCGGCACAAGTGGATTCTGACTCGCGCAGAGTGGGAGATCCCGGATTTCAGCTGGCGCGGCAAGAAGTACGCGCGCAAACCCGGTGGCGCCTACCGCTCTAGGGTGCTGTCGATTCCGCCGATCACCGCGGTGCAGGGTGGCGCGGTCATCAGCCTGAACAAGCAGGACTTGATGATTCGCGATGCGCACTACACCAACATGTTGCCGCTGATGAATGGCCGATTCTTCATGCACGTCATCCCGCCGTACACCCCGAAGCAGCAGATTCCGATCAGCTACAAGAACGCCCCCGCTGGAGGCGCGATGGCTCAACTGATACAGCCGCGGCTCTGGTCGCGGCCATGGGGTCTTGAGTGAGCGTCAACGACGCCACCGCCGTACTCGACTACGAACCCATTCAGCTCGACTTCGACAACCTAGACCTGCGCGCGCAGTGCGAGGCGATCTGGGACGAGACGATCAAGCAAGAGCGCGCCGAGATCAGACTTCGCCGACAGCCACCGATCGTCCGCATCTTCGACGGTGAATGGGAACTACACCACGTACTGGCCACCGAGTACCGCGCCGAATTCTCGTTTATTTCCAACGACTCTGGCCCCGGACAGACAGACATTCCATTCACGTCAGAAGTGGCGCAATGGATTCACGACATGCAGGGCCGCATGGACCGTGGCGAGAAGCGAAACGTCCACATCACCGTGGACTACTGTGGCGCGCGCTGGTCTGGCCGACTCGACAAGGCAACACTCAAGTCAGACGAAGATGGCGACCAAACACTCAGTGTCACTTGGCTTCACGACTACGAGAATCTTAAATGGTACAGTGTTTGGAGCAATCCATTCTTGCCCGCGGCGTTCCAAGCGCCGCGCGCGTTCATTCTCGCGGGTCCTGTCCCATGGATTCTGAAAATGAGCCTGTTCCTGCAATTTTTCCGGGAACACAACCCGCTCATCACGATTCCCGATGATCCGCTGAATCTGGCGAGCTGGTTCTCAGGGCTAGATCAGTCCACCTGGAGCATTGTCGTCAAGCCGACCTCATTCTTCGAGGCAATGGCCAGCGGTGCCGTGTGGGGCATGGTGTCGTCTCGATGGGCCAACTGGCACGACATGGCAAAGATTATGCTCGAAGACGCCGAGTACAGCGTTGTGTGCCGCCGCTGGCTAGAGGGCGACCCCGAGCCGTGGCCCGGTGCGAAACTGCGCAGCGGAACCCTAGTCATCGACATCGTGGACAAGTCCGGCGTGATGATCGGAACGTCACACGGCGGCACCATGTTCGACGGATTATTCCGTACCGCAGCCGAATTCGCCGACGACTTCATTGACTCGACCGACGACCTGATCGCCGATAACGACATCCCCGAGGACTACTTCATCCCCGGACTGCGGCTTACCCGCAAGGAGATGCCGTACGTCATATACCGCGACGGTGACCAATCACCCATCCAGACATCGGAATTCACCGTGTCACCCGCCAAGGGTATTCAGGTGAACGTCGGCGGGCACTCGATGCCTGGCGTCAATGAGGCCATCAGCGCGTCTATACAGGCCGGGTTCGACATTCTTGGCGGTATCGCCCAGATCGGCTCACTCGGTGGCACAGTTGACACACTGGTCAAACCCCTCTACGAGGACACTGTTCTAGCGTGGTGGTCGGTCAAATCAACTCAGCGGGCGCAGAATTCGGGATGGTCTCGGTATTTCGAGTACTTCCAAGATGGCGCGAACAAAGCGTACACCATCGCGGCGCTGATGGTGCTTCGTGCTGGCTTCTGGGCGACGAAGACAACCATCAGTTGCAAGGTGTCAGTGGTAGATGGTGCCCCATTCATGGTGGGCGACAGCGGCCTTGGGCACTTCTTTCTAGATGACCGTGTAGGTATCGCCCTGCGCAATGACACGCGGAACCGAATCCAGATGGACAGGTGCCGCCGCATCGACCTCAAGTGGGATGAGGAGACCCCACCGGAATGGCAACTGACCATCGGCGACGAACGCGCGCTACAGGACCCGGCACAGCGGGCCTGGGGCAAGATCGAGTCCATCGTCGCCGCCCTGCGAGATCTGGGAGTGTACTAAGTGACGATGCCCGCGATGAATCCCAATTTCGGGATGAACGGTGCCAACGCTCAAGACTACGAGTTCTCCAAAGGCTTTCCCACACACGAGAATTGCGACCTTGAGAACCCGCGAGAGATGTTTCTATGGATGCTCGTCGCACTACCTGGCGTCGTCGGCGCTCAGCTCGTCATGCCCATTGGTTACAACATGGCGGTCTCTGAACACCTCTACGAATGTGGCGCGGGCCTGGTGCGCGAGCCGGTCAAGAAGTGGATTCCACCGAAGGCAAACGGCCCGCACTGGATGACCTCACCGGGGCAGTGGGTACCTATGGAAACACCTGTCGAGGAGCAGCATCCAGCCGATGTGGCAATCAACAAGCTGTCCCGTCTCCAGCAGGCAGAGCTTCTAGAGCGCCTACTCAAGATGCGTGAGGGCGGTGATCTGTGACCCAGCCCGATCAGCTCAACCCTGAACAAGCGGCCAATTACGACAGCCTGGCCTCCTGGGCGGAGATGACCGAGATCGACTGGCGTAACAAGTACAATGCGCCCTATCAGACAGCGCTAGATCAGTTCACGGGCGGATTCTTCGGTGGCCTGCCAACGGGTATGCCGCACAGCCTGGCGATGCTAACGGCGTTGATTCGCAAGCTGATCGGCAATCCGTTTGCGATATTCCCCTCCGCCGAGGAGGCGCTGGACGCGCTGTTTCAAATTCCGATCATCGGCGATCTGCTGTCGATCGTCTTCCGCGGCACGATTCCGCGATCTTGGATTTCTGATGTCATCGAAGATCTGATCAGTGGCGCTGGACAGTTCCTCAACGCATTGAGCGTGAGCGGCAACCCCTTCCTCCAGTGGGACCCCGCCAAGCCAGGCTGGCAGTCTGGCGGGTCAGCCAAGATGAGTGCCAACGGAACCCAACAGTCAGCACGCTCAGAGATTTTCAATGTTGTTCCCGGACAGGTACTTGAGCTACCAGCGGGCACCATGTGGTCAAGCCTGACCGCCACGCCGGGGACGAATCCCATCAAGGTTGGCTTCGCTACCTGGGACGCGAATAAGAATCCGTTGCCCGATGTGATCACCGGCCAGTTGCAACCTCCCGCGGCTAACGGCATCTGGCAAGCCATGCCGTCCCAGCCCTGGAAAGTAGAGAGTGGGGTGGCCTTCGCCGCGCCGCTCCTGATGCTCGACTCCGGCGCAATTTCGGGCGATGTGTGGTTCTCGAATGTATTGCCGCACATGTCAAACAAGATCAACCCGCTGGATCTGCAAAGTATCCTAGAGGGTGGCAACAACATCGCCGAAGACATCCAGAACACCTGGAATAGCTTCTGGAATGGTGTGTTTGGTGGAAGCGCCACCGGCAAGACGCCGGACGATGTGAAGGCCGCTGCTGGACATGTCACATCAGTAGCCAGTGATGCCAGCGCCGCCGCACAGTTCGCAGCTTCGATGGTCATCCGGCCTCGGCGCAGTCCACGCTGGATCTCCACTGGAACTCACGATGATGTTTCGTTCCCAATCATTTCGGCACAGTCGATGTTCACCCCTGCGCTGAATGACATCACCTACATCCCCATCACGCCGGACACGGATCGAGTCTATAAGGCGCTGAAGTTCGGGCTCGTCGGCTCAGCAATGACCAACTGCTATGTCGGCGTATACAAGATCGAGACAGACGGAACACTCACCCTGGCAGTGAATCTCGGCGATAAGAAGCCAAGCCTGACGGCATCCAAGGTTCAGACATTCGCCATCCCCGGCGGTGTCGGGGTCGGTCGAGGGGAGACCGTATTCATCGCGGTACGACAGGTCGGTGGCACTGCCGGTCAGATGTTCACCACCCCTTCATTGCTTCAGGTGACGGAGGTTGTGCAGCCATTGCCGACGTACCCCACAGAGAAGAACAACACTGGCAGTGGGCTTCCCGGTTCTATCTCGGGCGCGATAGTTCGCTCCGAGTCCGCGCCCGCCTGGGGTGCACTCGGTGAGACACTTCTGGATTCGCCGTGGACAGACTTCTCAACACCAGGCACACATTCCTTCCTGATCCCTACAGATGCTCGCTATATCTACATCATTGGGTCTAGCGCTGGCGGGGGCGGTGGCGGTGGCGACGGCGGTTGGAACAAGCCGGGTGAAGGTGGACGCCGCGGGCAATGGGCGGCGGTAAGTCTAGAGCGGGGCGTTGGCATTCCCTGGGATGTCACGGAGTTGGAGATTTACCTCCCGTCTGGCGGCGCAGGCGCTCCCAGCAGAGAGCAGAACGGCAGCGCAGGCGGCGCCTTGAATGTCCACTTCGCCGATAGTCCATTCACGGTCCTACTGAACATCCCCGGTGGTGCGGGTGGGCGACTGGCATACGGCGGGTTTTTCAATCGCGACCCGGTAGGTGAGGCCCAAGTGAACTACCCGTTCTTTGGTCGGCTCTTTGTGGGCGGCCTCGCCGCGGCAATGGACACCAACGGCAATCCACCTGGCGGTGGCGGTGGCGGCGGTGAGGGCGGGGTCGGCGGATCGGCTAATGGCGGTCGTCCGGGTGGCACCGGCTTCTGCGCGATTAGGACAGCCTGATGCCCCAGGGCTTCCCGGTCAAGAGTTCCGGTGGCCAATGGTACGGACGATTCAGCGCGTCAGTCCCCTCCATCCCGTCAGCAGAGGCGTTCGGCACCCCCGAGCTGGTGAAGCTTGTCTACAACCTGCGACCTACCAGCATCCCGTCCGCAGAAGCCTTCGGCTCGATGCTGGTCACATTCCCGCAGTTCACTTACCCCACCGGCATCCCGTCAGGGGAGGCGTTCGGTACAGCGCTTATCCGCAGTTCTTTCAACCCCGTATCCATTCCCTCGGAAGAGGCGTTCGGCGGGCCGACAATCTCAGTTGGCCCGGTCACCTTTACCCCTACAGGTATCCCATCGGCCGAGGCGTTCGGCACCGCGAAGTTCTCCCATGTCGTCATCGTGACGGCGGGCATCGCGTCAGCCGAAGTGGTGCCAGCCCCACGGGTAGGGCGCAACATCGGCGCGACCGGCATCGCCAGCGGCGAAGCATTCGGAACAGCGACAGTCAACCGCGGCGCTGTCAGTGTCACTGCGTCGGGCATCCCATCGGCCGAGGCGTTCGGCGCGGCCACCTTCACGCAGCCGGCGACCGTCAATTACAGCACTCAAGGCGTGGGGAGTGAGACAACCTCGTCACCCACCCAGGTCACGATCAGTCCGAATGCTGGCGAGGACGTGCTGGCCTTCTTCTCGGTCGGCGACGGCGGTGTCATGGGCGCTACCTACGGCGCGAGCAATCTGCCTATGACATGCGTTGGCCAAGCACTGTCATCGAGTAGCACGTTGATCGTGTGTTACCTGATCCGCAATGTTGCTGCGGGTAGCGCAACCATCAATCTGACGAAGATCGGCAACAACTGGGGTCAAGCGGTTGCCGTGTCCTACGCCGGGGCGCAGGGCTTCCGAACGGCTAAACATGTTGTAGGCAACGGAACTTCATTCTCGCAGGCCGTAACCGTTCCGCTCAATGGCCGTACGGTACATGCATTCACGCCCGGTGAGAACAGCACCACCTTGTCAAGTCTCACAGGTGGTACTAGCCGCTATCTGGACAACGCCGGATTTCTTACGCAGTCGATAAGAGATACGGACGCGGATACCTCCTTCACAGGCACACTAAGCGCTAGCCGGCCGTGGGCAGCTTTGGCGGTGGCGCTGCGCGCAACCGCGGTTGGTGGCGTCACTCCGGGAGTTAGCGCGGGAACTGCCAGTGAAGGCAATGGCGACACGCGCACGTTTGATGTCTACGCAGCGACAGGCGATTACGTGTATGCCGTAGTCGCGCAGGACCGAACCGGCAATCCCTCATCGGTCACGTGCGCGGGCACGGCGATGACCTTGATGGACACTCAGACTTTCACTACCGGCGTTGGTACTGGGTTCCTGAAGGTCTACCGCAGTGCATCCGCGATGGGTTCGGCTGGCGCTAAGACGGTTTCCATCACCGCCACAGGCGGCGGTTGGTGGCGTGGCTGCGGTATCGCGGTGTCGGGTGTCACCTCGCCGTCAGGGGTAGTCACCAAAACCTCGGGCTCATCGTCACAACCATCACAGGCCGTCACCTGTTCAGCCGGTGAGTTGATCCTTCAGTTCTTCGCGACTGCTACGGAGCCGACCGGAACTGAGGGGGCCGCGACCCTGTGGCTCTCTCCGGGTGGTTCGTTCATGTTCCCCGTGATCAGCATTTCGGACGAGTCAACGACTTTCAAGCTCTCGAACACCTCTATCAACTGGGGTGCGATCGCCGTGGTTCTCAGCTAGCCGCAAGCCACTCAAGAAATACCAGGGGTCGATATGCCATCGACCCCATCTAGCCCTGCGCAAAGAAAGTGGGAATCAAGATGGCAAATGCTCTGTACGACAAGGGACGTGAAGCTTTCGCGACCGGTGGCATCAACTGGACTGGCGACACCATCAAGGTCGTGTTGGTTGATACCGGCGCATACACAGTGAATCTCGCTACACATCAATTCCTTTCGGACATCCCGGCTGGTGCACGAATCGCTACCTCATCGGCGTTGGGTTCCAAGACGGCGACCGCGGGCGTCTGCGATGCGGCTGATGTCACGCACCCTGCCGTCGCTGGCGCAAGCATCGAGGCGGCAGTGATCATCAAAGACACCGGCAGCGCTGCCACATCACCGCTGATCGCCTACATCGACACCGCGACCGGACTCCCAGTGACTCCCAACGGTGGTGACATCAACGTCGTTTGGGACAACGGCGCGAACAAGATATTCAAGCTGTGAACCCGCGGTCGCTCGTCAAATGGCTTGTGCCGGTCGTGCTTGATGCTGTCCAGGACTATCTCAAGAAAAACCCCGAGCTGTTAGATCAGTTCGGTGAGATCATCACCGCCAAGCTCGTGGCGGCGCTGCCAAGGGTCATCGACAATCTGACCAACATCACCCCCTGGAAGATCGACGATGTCGTGCTGGACAGTCTCGCGAAACGCATCGTGAACCTACTGCCGTCATTCCTGCCTGATTTTCTGAAATTCAGGCGGCCGTAGATGAATCGGCTCGTGCAGACAGCGCTGTTTGGTGCCGGCCTAGCGAGTGTTGCCGCACTCACGGCAGGACTGACATTCATCATCCTCACCCGTCTCTACTCACCGGGTGAGAAGGACCCGCGCCTTGCGGAAGGGAAACACGGATGGTGATCCGATGATGCGTTTCACGCGATCGAGGCCGATGATGACACGCGAAGAGATTGCACAAGAAGTTATTTCAGTAGCAGCGATGCTCGGCGTGGAGCCGAAGGGTGTCAAGATCGCGCTCGCTACGATCGCCGTGGAGGTTGGCACGACTAACCCCGAGTCTGGCGAGTACGGCTGGTGGTGCTTCGCCAACATCAAAGACCCGCAATGCCTGGCGCTGCCACACGACGCTGAGGGGGACGACGGCTACTCATCGGGATACTTTCAGCAGCAGGCGCCCAAAGGTGCAAACTGGGGGTGGGGTGGACTGTTCGGCGATCCCGTTGGTGCATTCCGCCGCATGGACATTCGCGAGTCCTCACGCATGTTTCTGGAGGCGCTGTTGCGCCTGTCGTATGACTACCGCGGTAATTCGCGCTCACCGGGCCGGATGGCCCAGGACGTACAGCGATCGGCGTTCCCGGACCGCTACGACGAGCACTGGCGCGAAGCCAACGAAGTCTATGACCGCGCCGTCAGTGGCAATCCCGGCGAGCCGGAACAGCCCTCGGGACCATGGACGGGTGACCCCGTATGGCTCGCCGACGTGCTGCGCGCCGAGGGCGTGGCCGTAGTCGAGTGCTCCGTAGGCGATGTGAGCTGGCTGGAGCGCGGCCACGGCGACATGGGCTCACTCTGGGGTGTCGTCAATCACCACACCGGAAGTAACGGCTCAACGTGGCGATCCATCTGGGATGGACGTCCAGACCTGCCAGGGCCACTGTCGCACATCCATTTACGCCGCGATGGCGTGGCTGAGCTTGTCGCTGTCGGTGTGTGTTGGCATGCGGGAACAGGCGCGTACGGCGATCTGAGGCCCGGTACAGGTAATCAGCGGACCATAGGCATTGAATGCCAGAACGATGGCGGCGGCTCATCCGATCTGCCTTTACGCCATCGCAGCTCGTGGCCCGACTCCCAATATGAGGCGCTGGTCAAGATCAACGCCGCGATCGGTCGCCGCCTCGGCGTTGATGCAAGCCGAAGCATCTCGCACAAGGAATACGACGACGGCGACCCGCAGACCGATGAGGGCAAGTGGGACCCCGGCCAGATCGACATGGACATCTTCCGTGCCGATGTTCAGCGTCAAATCGGCTCCAACACAGGAGGTTTCCTCATGGCACTATCGGACGACGAACAGCGCGAGATCTTGGGCTACGTTCGGGAGCAGCGAGAGATCGTGGAATCACTCTCTCCGCTGCGCCATCTCGGTGAGAAGAAGGCGAACAACATTGCCGGGTACATCAGGGTGATGGACGCCAACAGCCACGTCGAGGCGATTGAGAAGCGCGCTGGGTACGGAGACGCCAAAGCGATTGAGCTACTGGAGGAGATCGCTGGGGCAGACCCCGACGAGTACCCGGATCGTCAGCGAGACGCCGAGCTAGCCCGTCGCATCCTGGCTAAGGTCAGGGGCGAGAAGTGATCGTCAACGGTCAGTTTGTCGGCTACGGCCGAGGTGACAACGGTCCCGAGGTTGAGCGAGTCCGGTACTACCTCACCGAGAAGTTTCGATGGGCGCGCGACATGGGTATGACCCACGGCGACTACTTCGATGAACTCACTGAGCGCGTGTTGATTCAGTTCCAGAAGAACGTCGGGCTACCGGCAGTTGGCATCGCGAACTACGCGACCAGGCTGCGTTTGTACGGACTTAAACCGCTTCCATGGCAGCGCATTACCGTATACACGTTCGCCGGAACATGGTCCGCCGCGGACTGGGGTTTCCAGGCTGACGCGGCACGCGGGTTGGACCCCGGATTCTTCACCTGGGTGCCGATCGACTACCCAGCCAGTTTCGGCCCCATCCCCGGTGGTCCAGTCACCGGCATTACGTCGCTGTCGTACCAGGAATCGGTAGAGGTCGCTGTAAGGGCTGGCATCAAGCGGATCGCCGCGACGCCGGGCAAGTTCATGCTCGGTGGCTACTCGCAGGGTGCCGAGGCGGCATCGCGTCTATTGCGAGAGATCATTCACGGCGGCTCCCTGTCGCACCGCGCGAGTGACTTCATCGGCGGCTACACCTTTGGTAATCCGTGTCGCGAGGAGAACCACACCTGGCCCGGTGACACACTCGCGGGCCGCGGCATCTCGCCGAATCGCATCGAGGGCACGCCGCTCACCTGGCACGATTATGCACACGCTGGCGATATGTATACAGCCGTGCCGAATGGTGATGCTGGCGACGACATTACAGCCGTCTATGACGTGCTGACGCGTCTCCAGATTCACGACCCGTTTCAGATGGCCATAGATATGGTCGCGGCATTGACTGGCAAGGGTGGTCTGGCTGAGCAGATCGCCGAGCTGTTGGGTAACCCGCTGAACCTGATCGATGCCGCGCGCGCCGCTGGTATCGCGATTCGGTTCGCGGCATCCGGTGCTCGCGATCACGGCACCTACGGGATTGATGACGTAATGGACGGCTCAGGGCGTAGCTCTGTCCACCATGCCATCGATTCGATGAACGCATACGGTCGCAAAGTGCTTGCGGTGTAGCGAATTACGAGAGGATTAATCATGCCGAATCTGAGTGAAAAGCTGACATCGACACAGCGAATTGCGTTGTACGGCGTTACCTTCGTGGTACTCACGGGACTCGCCGCTGCCAATGTCATTGACAAAGAAGCGGTACCGCCGTTGCTGGACATGGCCGGAACCATGCTGGGTCTCGGAGTGATCGGCGTGGCCGGTCGAGTGCTGCACGAGCAGCGGCGAGACGGGTTGTTCTGACGTGAACTGGAGCGGCATCGGAGCCGACAACCTGATGGACTTGGTCGCCTACGGCATCATCGGCATTGCCTACGTGCTGTCGCAACGACAGACGCGCAATCAGTTGGAAGCCATTCGCGGTCAGGTCCAAAACGGTCATAAGACGCCGATGCGCACCGACCTTGACGAGGTGAAAGACGACGTTCGCGGTATACGAAAGGACTTTGGCGACTTTCGCTCTGAGGTCCGCACCGGGTTCCGCAATCTGCGCGAAGACCTCAATGCCGAACGCGACGAACGTATTGCGTCGGACCAGGAACTAGCGAAAAGGCACCGCCATGATCGGTAACGTCGCGATCGTCGATCGTATCAACCTCATTCAGGGCCAGGACCTCGCGCACCGATGGGACGTGCCAGTAGGTGATAACCTGCCCGCTGGCACCACCGTCACGCTGTACATGTACTCGCACAATTTCAGTGAGACGCTTGGCGTCTGGCCATCGATCGACGTTGACGCCTCCGGTGCGAGCTTCTTCATCGAGGCCGAGGACCTAGAGCCGATCCCAGCCGGGGCACGGTTTCGCGTCTATCTCGTCTACCCAGACGCCCCCAAGCCTCGGCTGGTCTGGATTCTTGGCACCGTCTCAAGGCAGGGGTAGCGGATGATTGACGAATCTGTTCTGAATGCTATGTGCACCACAATGGTTGGCTACTTCGATGAGGTCTCGCTACACAACAGCGAGCCCGGTGCCGGTGGTGCCAATGAGATGCCCGGCATCGCACGCAAGACACCGACATGGGCGCCTGCGGACAACGGCGAGTCAACGGCGGTAGTCACATTCGCGGCTTACGTCGGTGTATCGACACACATCGGCTTCTGGCATGCTGGTGCATTCGTAGGGTCCCGGCCGTTCGTTGCGAACTTCGAGGCCGCAGCCGATCTGGTTGTGGCGCTCAATCCATATGTGCAGGAACGCACATGACCCTGGTATTCCCACCTAAGCCGTTCACGCGGATGGTTCACGCGCGGCCCGGTGTGCTGTCCCAGCCCATCGAGGGTGTCGGCAAGGGTGCGCGCGTCGGCGTCGTTGCTGATGTGCGCGTGACGGGCAAGATGCACGTCACCGACACCTTCACCAACCTGGACAAGTTCGCCATGGTTTACGGCGGCCTGCCGTTCTTCGGTGGTGATCCCTATATCGACGCCGGAAAGCTAGCTGGCCGCGGCCTTGTGCGCCACAAGGTGCAGGCAATGAGCGACAACGGCCGCGCCAACGCGGTCATCGGCTCACTGGCTGGCGGCAAGACCCGGCTGGTGATCTGTGGTGACGCGTTGTTCAACACCTACTACGGCATCGAGGTTGAGACCGGCATCATCAATAACAAGCTGCACATCATCAAGGGCCGCGGTAACGCGGCGACGGTGACCAAGCACGCGACGGTCAGCGTTGCGTGGGCCAACAGCGATTCGGTGTCGGTGTGGTATGACGAGCCCAACCACACCATCCGCGCCTACCGGAACAACACGCAGGTAACGAGTCTGGCGGTGCGCGCTAATGAGATCAACCATGGACCGGGGTTCAGAAACCACGGCGTCGCGGTCGGAGTGGATCTGTTCCTAGGTGTGATCAACGTCGGCGCGCTGTTCACGTCATACGAATATCTCGACGTGTAGCGCTACCAAAACTGTAGGACATGAACTGTCAACTACCGGGCTACATTCAGCTCTGAGACCCCGTTATCCGAGCCTGGAGTAGAGATGCCCGATCTGTCATTCACCATGGACCGCGACGCGTTCACAGAGGCTGTCACGTGGGCCGCACGCATCATCCCCGGTAAGCCACAGACGCCCATCCTGGCGGGAATGCTGGTGACGGGAGGGCCATCAGGACTGACGCTGAGCAGCTTCGACCTGGATGTGAGCGCCGAGATCGGCCTACCAGAAGCGCAGCAGGTGACGCCGGGTAGCTCTCTGGTCAGTGGCCGACTGCTCGCGACGATCGCCAAGGTGCTGCCACGCAAGCCGGTCACCTGGACCGACAACGGTTCAACCGTGGCCATCCAGTGCGGCAAGGTTGACTTCAGTCTCCCGACAATGGTCGCCGACCAGTATCCCGTGCTGCCGGTGCTGCCCGAGGACACCGGCACCGTGAGCGCCGACGAGTTCAGCCATGCGGTCACGCAAGTGATCGGCGCGGCCAGCAGCGACGAGGCCAAACCCGGTCAGATGTGCGTGAGCCTGGAGATCACCAGTCAGTCCACACTGACACTCACGACAACCAACGGCCACCGGATCGCCATGCGTGAGATCGACTGGACGCCGCTGTCCGACAACCTGGCCATTGGGCAACGTTTACTGATCCCGACGCGAGCGCTGGCCGAGATTGGCCGACTCGGTGACGATCAGGTCTATCTCGCCATCAGTGGGAATGAAAGCGACGCACAGCTTCTCGGCATCCATGGCGGTACCCGACGCATGACTTCGCGACTCGTCGATGACAAGTTCCCAAACTGTCGAGCCGCGCTGCCGAAGCAATACCTGACCACCGCGGCCGTTCTCGTCCCCGAGATCGCCGAGTCTGTCACCCGCGCGCTGGCGGTCACCGGCTCGTCGGCTGACAACCATCCGAGGATGAAATTGACCTTTGGTGACAACACGCTGAACGTCTACGCGAGCACTTCGATCGGCACGGTCAATGAGGACATTGACGTGCAGCTCAACGGAGAGCCTGAGACCGTGTGGATCAACCCCGTGTACCTCATGGACAGCCTGAATGCTCTCGACAGCGACAAGGCGACCATCGGCCTGCAAGGTGGTCTGCGCGGGTTGATGTTTGCGCCGGATGTTGTCGAGGCAGATGATCTTCTGGCCAATCCGCTTGCCGGTGAGACGATTCAGATGATCCAGCCGATTCGCCACACCGAACCGGCCACGTAGATCGTTGGGAATCAGGTGATTTCGCGAATCTCTTCCAAGATGTCTACGTCGGACTTACCGGTGGCTGTTGACACAGCGGAGAGAAGGATGCTCACCAATATCCTGAGTCCACGTGTCACGTCATCTTTGAAATTTGGATTACCAAGATCCTTCGCTAGATCGATCAAAGGTTCCGATTTCAGCTGCGAGACGCAGAGTCCAATTGCGAGATCGAGCGCTTCCTTCTCTTCATCTCTTTCTTCATCATCATCATTGTTCACCGGGGGATTGTTTCACGAACCTTGCCATCGTGGGTTGCGATCAAATCGCTTGGCCCTCACATACCACCCCTGGCGGTTGTAGCGCTGGAACCCGTCCGGTGAACCGGGTAACTGGCGCTCCCGTCAGGGGTGCCAAAAGGAGACGCCCCCAACCGCATTCAGTTGCGGTTGGGGGCGTCTTTTTCGTTCTACTGCCTGGTATCCAGTTCGGCTATGATGTCGGAGATTAGGCGACTTCCCGCCTCGATTCGATCGTGGACGCAGACAGCTCCTACACACGGGGGACCGTTGAATACCCTTTCAATCAGCCCTCCCAGTCGTGAGTCGCCAGACGCCATGTTGCCACCGAACATCGTCCACCGGCGCATCTGGAACGCCGAGAGCGGCACAAAATGCGGCAGCGCTCCGGGTAGATTTGGTCCGACAAGCACCACGGCGTTATCGCTCGTAGACTCCACAACCCGTGATCCCTCCGGTGGTGGAATCAGCTCACCGTTGAGGTCGCTCGCGATACCGACCAGTACCAGACGAGAATGCCGTGCGCTAATGCCATTCAGGGTGCAGTCAGGAAAGTCCGCGGGTCGCAAGACCGTTAGTTCTAATCCCATCATTGTGTCAGTCATCAGAACTCGTATCCTTCCGCTTCTGAAATCTCTTTCTGGTAGCGCGTTTCCAGCCGATCGAACCACTCGGCAGGCCATGGGTCGTCATACATCGCGCCGAGGATTGATCCCGCGACCGCCGCGATCGAGTCGCTGTCACCGCTCGTGACCGTCGCGCGGCGCAGCGCGGCTATCGGGTCATTGGGAAACAGATCGATGCAGAACAGCGCGCACGCCAGCGCATCGTGAGCGCGCCAGCCGGGGCCTGCGTGCTCACACGGATCGAGATCCCACGGATCAGCACCAGCATCACGCAACTGGCGAAGTGCGATATCCGCGGTCAGCAGACGGTCCTGGACGAAGAGCAGACCGCGCGTCATGAACCGACGCACGCCGACCTCAGCGACGACAGGGTGACCGTCGATCCAACGGTCAACATCCGTAAGTAGAGACGAATCATGATGTAGCCCAGTGCTTGCCAGATAGATCGCCTCTTCGAGCAGCCGCCCTGGGTAGATGCTTCGCGCTTTGCGGATGATCGCTGCGGTTAAGAGCGACGCGGCGATGCCTGTCGCGCGTCCGTGGGTGGATGCTGCTTGCCACGCGGCGACCCCCTGCCAGCTGCGATCTTTGGTTACGAAAGCTGCGGGACTGACGCGCATTACCGTGCCGCATCCATCCGAGTTCAAAACGGTGGCCTTGGGCCAGGGGAAGTCGTTCTTCAACGCCCCGATAGCGCGCATGCACGTGTTGCCCGGTGCGCGGTTGTTGTCCGGGTCATCGAACCACTTGATCCACTGATCGATGATCTTGACGCCGACCTCATCATCGGTCACATCTTTTGTGTCGTGGAGACCTCGCGCGAGCGCGAGCGTCATCTGAGTGTCGTCGCTGATGATCAGCTTCTCGGGCAGCTCTGGGCCCATTAGCCCGTTTTCGGTGAGCTGAGCGTACGACCTGAACTCATTGCGGTAGCCCCACGCATCGCCATAGGCGACACCACGGAGCACGTTGGACCATTTACTAGGCATTTGGTTTCCTCATGTGGAAGGGGACGCAGGTTTCGCATTCGTACTTTCCGGACTCATCAGCGACGTACACACCGAGAGGTGTGGTGTGCCGCTTCGCGCTGGGCCGCTCCTTGATGGCGAAACGCATGTACATACCCGAGTGCTCGTCGCACGTGACCATTCCGCCGTTATCGATCCAAACCCTCTTGGCCATGAGCAGCCCTTTCGTCCGTTGTTTGGTAGACCAATCTACCGTATCACATTGGTAGAGCCGTCTACTAGCATCTCGGTAGAATGAACTACCAAGACAACACAACATCAGAGGACACCCATGACCGACGAAAAGATCGTTGACAAGATCGCAAAGCTGTTGCGACAGGCCGAGGATGTGGCAGGTACGCCCGAGGAGGAGGCATTTCAGGAACGCGCCTTCGCGCTGCTTGCCAAGCATGGCATCGACCTGGCGACTGTGCGCGCGCATCAGCGCGGTCTCGACATCAGCGACATACCGAACGCCATCGACACGCTAATGCTCGTTCATAGTCCTTACGCGAGTGAGCAGAAGCACATGCTGTCCATCCTCGCGGAGGCGTTGCACTGCAAGACCGTTGGACTCAATGACATCCCGTTCGTGCACGTCTTCGGTATGTCTCACCATGTTGAGCGTCTACAGATGCTCTGGGAGATATTGCAACCACAGGCGACGCGCTTGGTTGCCAAAGTGCAGATGCCGGAACAGAAACGGGTTCAGAAGCTCACCCAACCCGAGTGGGCGGCGATGAATAGAGCCGAGCGGATGAACCACCTGGTGGAGATGTCGCGCGAAATGCGCGCACCGGTATCGCTGCACGTCTACCGCCGGTCCTGGTTGATCGGGTTCGCCGCGTCGATCGCTCAGCGCATCAAGCTCCAGGAAGGTGAGGCCGCCGACAAGGCTGGCGTGGTCGCGCTGTACAAGTCCGACCGTGAGCGCGCTGACGACGCGATGCGCGGCGCGTACCCGGACGCCGTCAACACGATGGTGGACCAGTTCAGTGACGATGGATTCAACCAGGGCGCGCGCGCCGGACAGACCGCGACCATGGATCGGCCGGTTGAGTCGGTAGACCCTCTAGGTTTGCCGCGCTAGTAGCTTGCACTACCGGCCACGTCACTAGACTAAAAGGTGACAACTGGAGGACACTTCATGACCATGGCAACAGCTCCCACCAACGCAGCCGGATGGCTACGCGACAACGGTTTCAAGCTGTCTCGCGCAGCATCGGCGCGTTTCGCGGACACGTTCAACGATCTTGTCGAGCGCTACGCAGACCCAGCGGAGTATCCGATGCGCGACGCGGCGATCATGGCTGCGGCGCGGTATCTCTCGGAAGAGCTGACCCTGGATGATGCTGGTTTGGCGCTGGAGCGAGCGCGGAGCCGCGCCGACACGGGCATGGCCGTCGCGCGCGTCGTGGCGCTGCTGTCGATGGAGGACGGTCTGAGTGAGCATGGCGCACAGCGCGCGGCCCGCGTTGATCGTATGACGGTGCGGCGTTGGAGAGGGAAGCGGTGACCGACTATCTGGGTCTGACTGACATCTGCGCGTGCGGTCACGACCTGGAAAGCCACGACCTCGGCGACCCGCACCATCGCGCCGGCGCGTGCGCTGGCCATGAGCTGGACGGCCCGTGCGACTGCACGCACTACCGTGAGAAGTGTCGGTGCCCCGAGTGTGATGACCTGGAGGAGATCGAGGTCGAAGAGATGACCACGCGGACCCTGCTGACGACGCTGGGCGTGCTGGTCGGGTTTGGTGCTCTGCTCGGCCTGACGTTCGGGAGACTCATCAGACGCTAGATGCGTCACAGTGGCGAAACACGTTGATACAGAAGCACCCCCGAGATTCACTCTCGGGGGTGCTTTTTTGTATCTGCGGTGCGGATCAGCTCTTCTTGAGCTTCAAGGTACCGACGTAATCATTGTCGTAATCCCGAATCTCGAAGTCCGTCATGAGGTTCTGGATCTGATCGTCAATGGTCGGCGTGGCGATGCCCTCTTCGGCCTCAAACTGCGCCTTGAGCTGGTTATGTAGCGACACTGCTGCGCCAACCAGATCGGTGGTACCCAGCTTGTAGTTGGTTCCACCATTGAGCCGACCGATCGCGAACGTCTTGGCTCGCTCCAGAGCCTCGCGCACGAACGCCGGATAGAAACCGACCACCACACCATCACCAAGCTGGATGGTCATCGCCTCATAGACCTTGTCGTAGTTCACGTCATCTGCAAGACGCTCGGTTGCGACGACGGCCTTGATCAGACGCTCAACACCGTTGCGGTCCAGCGCCGCGACCTCCACCACTGCATCGATGCGACCGGGACGGAGCATGCCCTTGTGGATGCGCTCAAAGTGGTTGGTAGTCATCAGAAGTGCGACCTCGGACCCCTTGGATGTCACACCATCGAAGGTCTCCAGCAGCTTGGACACCTGATCCACGTCGCTGGTCGATGTCTGGTTGTCCACATCCTCGATGAAGACCACCGCGGGCTGGTACAACTTCGCCGTGCGGAGCACATCGTTGATGTCATCGCCCGGCCGTGCAGCGATGAAGGTCCAACCGTTCTGGACAGCCTCCAGCGCGGTGAGCTGACCGGCCGAGGTCTTCCCGGTACCGTACGGCCCCTCCAGCAGCAGCGCGCGCTTGATGCGCACACCCTCGCCTTTGAGCGCCTTGCGGTGCCGAATCACCGACCACAGAGTGCCTTCCAGTGTGCTCATCACTTCGTCGGAGAAGACGATCTCACTCGGTACGATGGTCGCGAGGTTCAGGAACTCAGGTTCCTCGGTGCCGACAATCGCCTTGCCGCGATAGATCGAGTTGGTTTTCAGCTCCTCACCGATCGCATCCAGGAACTCACGCGCGATCTTGGCGTTCTTCTTCGCGGTGATGACGGTGACATGAGTGACGATTCCGTTGTCGCGATCGCGCTTGCCGCCCACGGTGACCAACGTCCGGTTATCAACGCTGGGCAGGTAGACGTTGCCCCATGGAACTTCCAGGGTCTCCGTTGCGGAAATCTGCACCGTGCGGGTTTCCGGGGGCTCGGGTGGAGAGAAGAAACCGCCACCGCTCGGAGCGCCGATGGTGATACCGAACATGCGCTTCATCACCCGAGAGGTGGCGACCGCGCCGTCAAACGGGCGGAACTGGTAGGTACGGCTGGTCTGTTGCACCGACTCGGCCTCGTCCTGCATGCGCTCCAGGATCTCCTTGGCGCGGCCGTATGTAATGCCTTCCGGCAGAACGATCTGCGGGTTGTTGTGAAAGGTAACCTCATCACCGGTGATGATGTCGGTATCGTTCATTGGTTTCTCACTTTCATTGAATGCACCTTTCGCGCCTTGCGAAAGAGGTTGTTGTTGTTGATGGTTGGGCACCCCGCCCGCCACCCGGTATAGAAGAACGGGCGGGGTGCCGTGTGTTGGTGACGTGAGCCAGTCATAGGGTCCGCGCCCAATGACCACTTAGCGCGCTAGCTCGCGTCCTTACCGTGATCGCGACCAACGAAATCACTTCTCAGACAAGCGAGACGGGACCAGGGGTCGCGAGGGTCGCTCCCGACCCCTGGTGATCTGCCGACTAGTTAGACAGTAGATCTTCGCCTTGTTCGATTTGCGTCAGCTCCGCCTCCAGAGATTCCACTTCGGTCACGAGAGCACGAAGCTCACGTTTGCGATTTGCAATCTTCTGGGTAACGACCCTGCGCCGTAGGCGCAGTGCTGCTAACGCCTCGTCTCGGCTCATCCCATCAGGCAGTCGAACCATGTTCACCTCCCTATTTCCGCTTGTCGTTGTTGTGATTGACACCCTGCGGTGTCGGTGATCAGTGTAGCAGTAGTGGTAGACAAGTCTACCAATATGGACTCACTGAAATTGTTGTACAAGGCAACGCTACGTCAAATGGTGGACATAGACCTCGTGCAGTTTTGGTAGTAGAGTCATCTACCAACGTGCAACTGAGGAGGTTCACCATGTCAGAACAGGTCTTCACCGCGACCGACCCGGACGGCGACACGCTGGACGTGCAGCACTGGGCTAAGGCGCAGAAGATCACCGTCAAGGTCCTGGACCGAGACGGCGATTTTCAGTCGGTCGAGCTGGACTATGGCAACGCTGCTGAGCTGGCGACAGCCATCACGGGGACGCTCGCGGAGGTGGCGGGGGCGTGACCGACCCCTACGCAGCGATGTGCACGACTCTCTGGCGTGCAACTATCCTGGGCATGCTCGTCGTCATAGCGCTTGGCGTCTGGGTGCGCTGAAAAATCAAGGAACTGAGACCTGCTGTATGGCAATAGGTCTCAGTTCCGGTCGTCTACCTTAGTGATCGCCTGATCAACGTGAGATACGCGCGCTGGACAGACGTAACTCATGCCCATGCGTGTCGCGTTAATGACGCCGTTGCTGCCCTTGTCGTGATTGAGCGCGACCCACTTGGCCATCTCTTCGGTGCTGTAGTTGCAATGCTCGACCGCTTGGTCATAGAGCGCGTCGAAGCGGAAGTCACCATTTGGGTAGGCGCGTCTGAATTCAGTGCCCCAGGCCTGCTGGTTGACCTCGGACTTCGTTTTGAGTACATCAGGTGCGCTAGCCGGCGCTGAGCACGCCAGGACGCAACCAGCGGTCAGCGCGGCTAGCGCGATCTTGGTGAACATGGCGTGATGCTAGTACCAACTTGGAACCCAGGGGAGGGGGATTGAGATACGTTTCCTGACCCCCGTCAGATTACGACGTGCCAGTCATCTCCGATTGCCGTGCGGAGGAATGCCATATGGACGTGGATCTGGAACAAGTGAGTGGCGTCCACGATCGCGGGCGCTCCCATTAGCAGTCCGGGTGCGAATCCGTACACTTCATCGAACTGAAGTGCGCCGAGATGCTGGTGGGTCCGTTCAAACATGGGCTGCTCATCGCGATCGTAGAACTCGAATCGATCCAGGGTGGATGCACCGAAGAACGCGTGCATTGTGAGCTCAAGGCCGCTTGGTGATAGATCCCGCGCCTGTGGTTTCGGGTACAAGATTCCGCGCGCCATATCAACGATGAGCGACATGCCGTAGCCGGGCGTCCAGAACCAAACCTTTCCGAATGCGCTTCGGGCGAACGGAATGAACTGTGCGTCCTCGCCCAGCCTCGGGTGCCGGACTCGATCGAGAATTATCTCCTCGGTGGTCAGCTTCCACTCGATCGGATCAACAAGCCATGCAGCCCCTTTGCCGAATCCTGAGAAGCCAAACTCTCGCCAGTATGAGATGAGGCAGTCGGGAACGAGTCCCGTGTATGCCCGCACGTGCTCGTCTGTGCATGCAGGGCCCTGAATCGAGAACGGCAGATCCTGAAGGAAACACTCGAAGTGTTCATCGGCCATCTGGTCACCCCCGTCCGTCTGTGAGTCTGATGTTCACGATGGCGTCTCGTGGTTGAGTTTCGAGAAACGCCCTGAGAGCGTCCTTTTCCTGTTTGGTCAGATTACCTAGTGCGTTGTTGACCTGCCAATCACCATATGTGTACGCCCGCGTGTAGCCGCCTCCCGCCCCGTCCGGGTTATGTATGACTGGCTGCGGGATAAGCCCTGGTTCCCTAGGGAATTGAGCTTCGGCGTACTCGCCCGCAAGGCGTTTTGCATCTGCGGGACTGTGTCCCGCATTGATCAGATCAGCATAGCCATAATCGTTCAAACCTTGTCGTAGCTCATTGCGCAAGTCGGTGGTGGGCTGACGCGGTGCGTCCATGTTGTCGAGGACCTGCTGAACGCTTTGGGTGTTGTAGCCGTGCTCCCACATTTGGGTATGGCGGTCGATCTCTGCGCTGTGATCGGCAGCAATCTTGTCGGTGTACGTGGGGTGGTGAATGTCGTATTGCGGGGTTCGTGGCAACTCGTCTACGGATACCCCATGGTGGGCTGCGAGGTCGGCAAGGTTCTGTTCGCCTCTGTCCCAGTCGAGTTGGTCGCGTTCAAGGCGGTGTGCGGCGCGGGAGTCGTTCAGGATGTCATCGGCTGAACGCGGGAGTCCGGCAGCGTGTTCGATGCTGGAGGGAATGCCGTGGTCTCCGCCGGGGTGGTCTACCGCAGGTGCCGGGTGGTCCACTGTCGGTGTGGGATGGGTTGGGCCGCTTGGCGGTTCGGTGGGTGCGTGTCCCGTGACTGGCGTGTGGGGTTCGGCGCCATGAGGGGTGGGTGGGTGCCCTGGCGCAGCGTCTTCGAGTCCGTGGGTGAGGGCGCGGCCTTCGGTGCCGAGTAGTGCTCCTTCGCCGCCGACGGGTGCTGTGGCGATACCTGCGGCGATCTCTATGCCGTGTTTGCCGATGAAGGCTTTGGGGTTGTCAATGCCGGATTTGACCTCATCGATAGCGCCCTTAGCCTGGTCGATGCCACGTTCCACCTGGTGGACGGGATCGGGATTGACCACATCCCACAACCCCTTAGCGACGCCCTTCCACGCCTCTTTCGCGTGGTCGCCACCGTTGATACCCAGCAGGTCATCCTTGGCGCGGCCGGATTGATCCCATTTCTCGGCGAAAGCCTCGCCACCGGATTGCCGGACACGCTCAGGCGTACCGGGTTCGGGTGTCGCGACCATGGGCCGGTCCTGCTGAGCGCCCTTGATGGCCTCAGACAGCTTGGCCTCCACCTGATCAGGCGGATACTGCGTGGCCAAGATACTGCGGAACTTGTCGATGGCCGCTTTGCCCTGGGGAGTGTTGGGGTCCAGCTTGGGCGCGGGCACCGTGCGCGCGTCCGGCGGGGGCGGTGGTTTATCCAATGGGCTTTTGGGCTCGGTAATGCCCATCACGCCCAGTTTGTCGGTGAGGCCACCTGCGCGTGGATCGGGCTGGAAGGGCTTGTCGCCGGGTGAGGGCGGACCCAGCACGGGTGCGTGCGGATCGGCAGCGGTAGCGGCTGCGGCCTGCGTGCTAGCCGGATCAGTGGCCTTGGGATACATCTCCTTGTAGTTGACGGTGGTGGCGTTCGGGTCGCCCGGTTTCGGGGTGGCGGCGTCGCGCAGAATCTTGCGGCCATCGACAAGCGCCGCTTTGGGATTGATGCGGGAGAGCATTTTCTCGCGCGCGGCGTCGGCCTGGGATTTGAGTTCGGCGTCGGCTTTCTCCCACTTGCCGACATACTCTTCGATCTGCCGTTGGGTGTCGGCGACATGGGCGCGGTTGCGGGCGATGGAATCGTCGCTTTCACCCTCGGTCGGCGTGTAGTGCATTTGATAGTTCTGATCGATCGAGACGCCCTTGTCGGCGTGCGCCAGCACCCGTTCGATGAGGTTCTGCCCGCCAGTCAGATTCGGCAGCACCGAGTAGGTGATGGTCGCGGTCATCAGCGAGGCAGCGTCGGCGATGGTGTCGTCGGCGTTATCGGTGCCCTTGCAGTCATCGGCGGCAGCTTCTTGGCAGGCGCCGGCGAACTGCCCGGACCAGTAGGTGCCGTCCGGGGTGGTGGCCCAGCGCTTGTAATCGTCGTCGTAGTTGGCTTTCAGCGCCGCCGTGCGGGGCCGCAAACGGTCCAGCAGCGTCATGTAGTCATTGGCCTTCTTGGCCATGAACTCATCCAGTGGCGTCACCACGAATGCCCTATGTGCGCGTGGGCGACTGGTAGATGCTGGGCAGACGTTGGTATCCGGTGTTGAGCTGTTCGGCGGTCACGAACGCCGCGTGTGCCGCGTCGTAGATGTCGCTGATCGTCTCCAACCGCGCTGCGGCGATGCGCTCCACATCCGAGATCGCATCAGAAAGAGCGTGCAGCGCCGCCAGCCCCGCACTGGCACCAGGGGTCGACTGCTCGCTGGCCGGGATACGGCCCCGGATCTCGCGGGCAGTCTCACGCAGGTGTGGACCGACCTTGCCCATCGCCGCCAAGTCAGCCTGCAACACGTTCTCGTCGCCCGACATCAACACCCCCGACTAGTAATTAGAACCGGCGTCCGGTCCGCCCGGCTTGGCTACGGGAAGCGTAGTGGCAAAAATCCTCCGCCGTCTAGCTAAACCAGGCAACTTAGGATAGAGGGGGCAAATGTGAGAACTTCGGTGGCCTGGATCAAGTGCGCTAGTTCGCAGAAGAGCGCCTGAAGTTGGCGCTGAGGAATCTTCCTAAGCTACAGGGCAAGCTACAGGATGACCTGTAGCTTGCCCTGAAATAGCCTCTGAGCTGTGCGCCGTCAGGGGCTCGAACCCCGGACCCGCTGATTAAGAGTCAGCTGCTCTACCAACTGAGCTAACGGCGCGTGAACGTGCGTGGAAGACCTTAGCAGCCTCGGAGCCCGTAACGAAAATTGTCATCCCCCCGATAGCCCGGTCGCGGTTATTGAGGTCGTCGCCGACCATCCTGAACCCGTACAATCATCGTTGAGTTTGTGCATCAAGTTTCAAAGGGAGCAAAGCATGACCCAGGGTCGTCCACGCCTGCTGGTTGGCGCGCGTCGGCGGTGGGTCACCGCGCTCGCACTCCCTGTTGTAGCCATGGCTGTGCTGGGCGGATGCGCGGACGCCACCTCCAAGGAACCGCCGAAAGTTATTGACAAGGCAACGCCTTACGCGGATCTGCTGGTCCCCAAGCTGGCGATGTCGGTCAAGGATGGAGCTGTCGGCGTCCCGGTCGATGCGCCCGTGACCGTGACCGCGGGCGAAGGCGTGCTCGGAACCGTCACCATGGTCAACTCCGATGGCAAAGAGATTGCCGGTGAGGTCGGTGCCGACGGTGTGACGTGGTCGACCACCGAGCCCCTCGGCTATGACAAGCAGTACACCATCAAGGCCGATGCCAGAGGCCTCGGAGGGGTAGCGCGCGCCAACGCATCGTTCCGCACTCATTCGCCGGACAACATGACGATGCCGTATGTCATGCCGGGTGATGGTGAGGTGGTCGGTATCGGTCAAACGGTCGCCATCCGGTTCGATGAGAGCATCCCGAATCGGGCGGCGGCGGAGAAGGCCATCAAGATCACCACCGACCCGCCCGTCGAGGGCGCGTTCTACTGGTTGAACAACCGCGAAGTGCGTTGGCGCCCAGAGGCATTTTGGGAGCCCGGAACGTCGATCGATGTGAAGGTCAACACCTATGGGGTGGACCTGGGCAACGGCGTCTTCGGGCAGGACAACGTGACGTCCCGCTTCTCCATCGGCGACGCGATCATCAGCCGCGTGGATGACAACAACAAGGTCGTCAACGTCGAGCGCAACGGCGAGATCATCAAGACGATGCCGACCTCGATGGGTAAGGACAAGGCGCCCACCAACAACGGCACATACATCATCGGCGAGCGGTTCAAGGATCTGATCATGGATTCCTCGACCTATGGTGTCGCGGTCAACTCGCCCGACGGCTACCGCACCAAGGTGCAGTACGCCACCCAGATGTCCTACAGCGGGATCTACGTGCACGCCGCACCGTGGTCCGTCGGCGCGCAGGGGCGCACCAACACCAGCCACGGCTGCCTGAACGTCAGCACCGCGAACGCGAAGTGGTTCTACGAGAACACCAAGCGCGGTGACATCGTGATCGTTTCCAACACGGTTGGCCCCGTTCTTCCTGTCACCGACGGGCTTGGCGACTGGAACATTCCTTGGTCCCAGTGGAAGGCCGGAAACGCCCGGAACTAGCGTCGCCGCAGACGAAAAAGCCCCCGACACGTCGATCGTGCGGGGGCTTTTCTGCGGACTGGTCCGCTTCTAGCCTTCTATGACCTTCTGGTCGAGGACCCGCTTGGACGGCACCATGATGATCGACTTGGAGTTGTCACGATCGCGGTAGGCCGACTCCAGGATGGACGGGATGCTCTCGAGCTTGCCGTGCACGCTCATCAGCTGCTCCAGAATTGAGATGCGCTGCTGGCCAACCTCTTCCACGGAGCGGCGGGCCTGGTCCAGGCGGCGCTCGATCTGCTCGTCGGCCAGACGCAGGCGGCGGTCAGCTTCTTCCTTGGCGTCGGCAAGGCGCTTCTCGCACTCGGCCTGGGTTCCGCGCCGCTGCTCGTCGACGGCTGACTGGGTCTCCGTCCGCAGCTTGGTCAGCTCCTCGTCCAGTTCGGTTTCCGCCTTTTCGCGCCGCTTGGTCTCGGCGGCACGCAGCCGCTCGGACTCGCTGACGGCCTGGGCGACAATCTGATTGGCTTCCTCGCGGGCGCGGGCCATCACCTCGGTGTATTCGGTCTCCAACGCGCTCTGCCGGGCCGCCATGTCGGCCAGCATTTCTTTGTGCTTGGTGCGCATGGCCTCCGCGTCGGACTTGGCCGAGGCAACCAGGGCTGCGGACTCGGTGCGCGCCTCATTCTGCATCTCGGAGACCTCGTCGACCGCGATGCGCAGCATCTTGGCCATCCTGTCGGTCATGGCGTGCGCCGAGGGGGAGGTGTCGCTGAGGTTGGACACCTCATCCTTGAGTGAGCCGATCTGCTTGGTGGCGTCCTCAAGTCGGCTCTTGAGCGTCTCGACGTCGTTCAGCCCGGACTGGTGCATGATCGTCAGCCGGCTGATGTACTCGTTCACCTCAATGGGGTCGTACCCGTTGCGGGTGCGGGTGAAGTTCCGAGTGGACTCGTTGGTGGTGGTCGCGGTCACTGGTACCCCTTGGAAACAGGTGCGGAAAGAGTGGATGGACGTTAGCCCGCGAAGAGTATGACACGCGTTACCAGTTCTCGTATACACCTGTTGGTAAAGACTGGGTCATGACGTAACCAGATTTGTCATCACTCGACGTGCCTGGTCATAGCACCAATATTGATCGGAACGTTCAGGATTTCATCGGCATCAGCATGCGGGTAGAAGGTTTCCTGCGGTCGCGATGCTCTGTATTCATGATTAGCTGACGGCTTCTGGCGGCAGTCACTGTCGACGTGCACTTTTGGAGCCTGTCGGTTTGCCATGGATCGTGTAATGAAACGTATCGCCTACACGGGGCGTTTCCTGAAATCGATCTTGATCGCTTAATCCCAGGTAGCGATGGCGCGAATTACCCGATCGCGGTATGGGTTACCGGGCTAGCGGCGGGGGTGTGATCGTGCCGCGGCCGTATCGCGGACCAGGAGGAAGAACGGAACCGCGGTGCCCGCTCCGACGCCGAATGTCACCAGGACGGAGGCCGCCCACCACCGGAGAATGCCGAGCCGACGGGCTTCGGAGAACGCCCAGGCCTGAAACGCAGTACCCATCAGATAGGTATCGGAGTAAATGAACCGGATGGCGGGCAATGGCGCCTTGCTCGGCGGCTTGAAGAAGTCCGCTGCTGCTTTCCGCAGCCCATGCTTACTGGCATATGGCCATGCGATCGAGTTCTGTATGACAAAGGCGATGAGGGTGGTCGCAAGGAGGATCCCGTGACTTCGGTCTGTTCTCATCGCTGCAGTGTCACCTGTCGGCGGCCAGCGTTTCAGGCGATCTGGGCCCAATAAAACGGAATCGCCGCCTACTTGCGTAGACGGCGATTCCGAAATGGGGTGGCTGACGGGACTCGAACCCGCGACAGCCAGGATCGCAACCTGACTGCTAAAAATCCATATTGATACAGGTAGATCTAGGTAAAAAGGATGTTGGCACGCAACCTAAAGCCGGACATATGTGGACACAAAACCCCACTTCGTTATGTCTGTGCGTTGCATTAAGGTTGCAACTATGGCGACTAAGAAAGCGACTAGGCGCAGGTCGTGGGGGACTCTCAGGGTCATGCGGAATGGGCGCATCCAAGCGTCGTACCTCGGAGAGAACGGCACAAGGTACTACGCAGCCCACACGTTCGGCGCAAAAATTGATGCCGAGGGCTGGCTGGCGGACGAGCGCAAGCTGATCGAAATGGGGGAGTGGTCACCGCCAGATACCCGAGCGTTGGCAAGAGCTGCGGCCTCGGTCACACTGCGCGAATATTCGGAGCAGTGGCTCCCTCATCGTGATCTTGCGCCCAAGACTCGTGCGCTCTACCGCGATCTACTCAAGGGGCGCATACTGCCGGATCTGGGTGACAACGCTATGCGGGACATTAGTTCGCAGGATGTCAGGGTGTGGTGGGCCGAACTATCGAACAAGGCAACGCCAACTCGGAACACTCATGCCTACCAGCTCCTCAAGACGATGTTCAACACTGCCCTAGCCGACCGCGTAGTTTCCGAGAACCCTTGCCAGAGCAAGGTTGCCGGTAGACCGCCGAAGCCCCGGACTGTCGAGTCACTGACTCCCGTCGAGCTGCAGAAGGTCGCTGAAGCATGCCCGGAAGAGTATCGAGTTGCCGTCTCGGTGGCGTCGTGGTGTGGCCTGCGCTTTGGAGAATTAATTGAATTGCGCCGCAAAGATATTCACTCTTCGAAGAGTTCGACGATTATCAAAGTGCGCCGACAGGCAACGCGTGTTGACAACAAGCTCGTTGTTGGCCCGCCGAAAACCGACGCAGGTGTCCGTGATGTCACGGTTCCTCCACACGTCGCGAAACTTCTTGGAGAACACATGTCGCGCTACACAGGGCGCGGCCCGGAGGCGTTCGTCTTTACTACAACTCGCGGTCAAAGGCTTTCGGCAACCGCATTCACGAAGTCAGTCAAGAAGGGTTTTGCTTCGGTGGGTAAGCCCGGCATGCGCGTTCATGACCTTCGGCATGTAGGGGCAACCATGGCCGCGCAAGCTGGGGCGACGACGAAGGAACTGATGGCAAGGATTGGTCATTCCAGCGTTAACGCGAGCATGCGGTATCAGATCGCAGCGCAAGACCGCGACCGGCAGATCGCGGAGGCGTTGTCCCGCATGGCAGAGGCATAGCTATTCGTCTCGCTGAGTTGTTGGTGGATTTACGAGCGCCGGTTCCGTCGCCCAAGAGGGTCGAAATTGAAAGCTTCTTGGGATGCGTCCATCTCATCCTCCGTCATGCCTCTGGTTATACGCGGCACACCTTCGATTCGCGGCGTAGCCGGTGTTTCGGTAGCGCGAGAAGGAGATGACTGTAAGTGATTAAAAATCATTGATACGTAGGAGTTTTCAGTAATTTGAGCCTGGATCTGTTGTATCTGTTTCAGCGCATCGGCGATTGCGATACGCTGTGCTTCGCGGATGGCTCGCCCTAACTCATGCGCAGGCATTGTCCTGGCTCGGTCATCGAGATACATGTTGCTGATTGCGCCGTCGCCGATGACCTCGATCTTGACCCATCCTCCTGCCGATTCGCCGTGACCGCGTACCTGTGCGACAGATTGATTGACCTGAGCGGCGGTCCGCATCAAGTCATCAAGGCCAGCTTCGGGATTCATTGGGGTTTACTTCTTTGCTGCGGGCAGACGGCAGCCTGTGCTGCCGGAAATCAGGGCTGCTTTCTGGGAGCCGATTCTTACTGCAGTCCCGGTCTCGTTGTACAACCGGACATCGTGATTGTTCGGTGAGTCCTGGAGGGTTTCTACGCTGGTTGCGCCGAGTGCTGCTGCTGCCTTCTTGGCGATCTCGAAGATCTGTCGCCAGTGTTCTTCAGGGATCGGGGTACTCGATATGTAGTTCGGCATCAGGATTAGCTCTCCTTGTGATTGCTCGTATGGAGGGTTGCATCCACCACGGCTTGGCTCGCGGTTCCACTTCCAAGTTAGTTCTGGCGTGATGGCTGTAACCTGCGCTCCGATCTCCTCGATTAACGAAGTAAGTTGAGTGTGGGTTTCTTCAAGCGATGGCAAGGCTGCGAGATTGGCTGCTGCCTTTGTCGCATCGGTGGGATCGGTTGGCTTGTAAGGGGTCTCCATGTGGCATCCTGTCGTTAATAGGATTGTCGAAGCAACGAGGAATCCAGTTGCCTTGTGGCTGAATCGGTATCGAGTCATTGATTGCGATTACCTTTGGTGAATTGCGTTTTGTTCGGCGAGCCCGGAGATTACTGCAGCGATGTTGTAGCCGGTGGTTCTTAGTTCACCGTTGCTTCCCAGTCGAGGGTAGTCGCTATGCCCAGACGCGGCGTCGAGATGGCGTCCATCCGGGGTGATAAAGGCTGTGGTGTCGAGATGGGTGAAGTTGAGATTGGTGGCAGGGTTGGGGCCAAAGTCGCCGAGCCCCATGACATCAGAGCCCCAGAAAATAGCTGGTAGTAGTGGCGTCGCGTGACCGTATTTCGGCCCGTCGTACACCCACTGGATAGGGTCATCAGGGGTTTCCATGGTGAAGACGTGACCAGGCTGAACTCCGAGTTCTCCGGGCGTGGTTGCTTCGATGCCAGGTGAGCCATAGAAGATGGCATCGGTGATGCCGTGATTTCCGGGTTCTTGCAACGCGAGTCCGGTAGTCAAGGAGCCGTAGGAATGTCCGACGGCAGTCATGTGGGCGGGGTCGCCTTGGTGAGTGTTGGCTAGACCGTCATAGAAGCGGGCCAAACTGCGCGCGCCGTCTTTGGCTTGTTCGTCGTGCATGACTTCCCAAGCGCCTGTTGCGTTATCGCCAAGGCCTTGTTTGTCGTTGATCTGTGGCGGGTCATATCCAATCCACGCGACGGTCGCGACTGACTCGTTGCTTCGACCGGCGAGGTCGAGCTGCTTACCGGCCTCATTCCGCAGGTTCATACCTTCATCGCTCATGCCGCCGATCGCGTCACGGACCGTGGTGTTGATACCGGGAGTGGTGACGGAGACGTGATCGGCGGTATCGGGATTCCCGTTGGCCACTGCGGCATGCGCTTGTCGCCCAGCTTGGGTGTCCATGACCATCAGGTAGCGGTCAGGCTTGTCACGCACCGCTTTGTCGGTCGCTTGCAGGTCGGGTAGGTATTTGGCGCGGTGGGTGGCATCGCCGAGTTGTCTTTGCCAAGCTTCGTAATCCATACGGTCTTTAGAAATACCGCCAACCATGGTTTCCGGAATGTTCTTGCCTGCCGCCCAATCCGGGTGCTGCGCTTTCAGCGCGTCAACTTGGGCGGCTGCGGTGGTAGCGCGACCAAGTTCGTCGTCAAGTTTCATGCGGTTGAAACGGTCTCTGTCGACAGTGGGCATGTTGTCGTTGTTCCCGATGTACTGGTCGTGCACGTACATCTCGTTCTTCTCGCCTTCGGATAGCGAATTCCACCAGTCCTTAAAGGCTTTCGCGTCCTCGGGTGGCTTTGCCTTGCCGTTGAGGATGTCGTCGGCCAACGTGGATGCGGGGGTGGCGTCTGGGTCGCGTATCAGTGATTCCATTTCGGCGATTTCGCCGTTGATAGCTGCCTCGGCGGCGGTATCTAGCTCGTCGAATAGATGCAGCGCTGGAATCAGGCGTGCTTCAAAGGCTTTGGCCTTCTCGTTGGCTTGGTTCTGCAACAACAGATATGCGGTGGGGTCGGTGACCACATATTTCAAGTCCGGAGCTTTGACGTGTCCGTCATCGGAGACGGTGCAACCAGTCCCCATGGCATCGTCGGCAGTACCGAGTGCATTAGTCCGTGCGCTCGATAGCGCGCGTACTCCATCTTTGATGGCTTGTTCCTGCGAGGTGATGGCGTCAACGATGTGTGTCCCCGCTAGATGTTCGGTCAAAGTTTTGATTGATGCTGCGGCGGCGGCTTCGCCTTTCCAGTCGGCAGTGGCGGACTGGACGTTGTACTTCATGGTGTCCAGTTGCGCCTTGAATGATTCCTTGACCTGCGCCAGATCGTAGGCAGCGGTGGTGACTAGCTCAGGTTTCATCGCCCGCAACTGAGAAATCAGCACCATCGCGGGTTACCGCCCGTTCCCGTAATCGTGCAGTTGCGCGGCGAAGGCTTGCTCCTGGGTCTCGTAATCCAGGGAGGTATCCCACGCGGCGTGCTGCATACGGGTGATCTGCCCGCCTATCGACTTGAAAGCCCGTCCATTCGGATCACCCAAGCGCGCGACGGCGGCGGCGAACTTCGATCCCGGCATCGCCGACTCTGCCTCACGCACCGAGGCCGCAGCGTCGATATTGTTGATGTTGTTGGCCCGATACGACAACTCGCTGGCTAACGAACGTAACTTGTCAGTGTCGGCGCGCAATGCCGGTTTCCCCACTTCAACCCCTCACAATCGCAGACTTTGCAGGTCACGGTACGACGCCAGCCAAGTGCTGGCAAGCATTCATCCCCAACGGAAGATTCACAGGAAAACTTCCGAAAACATGGAACCGAACATGAGGTTCGTGCGTCGGAGTTAGTTATAGGGCAAGTTCTACGCTAATGAATTTGTGACGGAAGGGTAGGCGTCGATGACCGGTGAGTCCGGGTTGAAGATGGGCGAGTTGCACCTGGTAGACCGGGCGGCGGGCCGCGTCGCTGACGAGTTCCGCAAAGCACTCCCTCAGCTTGAAGACCTGCGGCGGTGGGTAATGAGTCTTGATACGGATATGGGCATGGGGGCTTGCCGGGAGGGCGAGACCTGGAACGCGATCATGGCGCAGGTGATACAAGGGTCGGACGGATCGGTGGTGGCTGCTATCGACGCCTTGATCGAGCGGGTGACGAAGATGGCGGAGTGGGCCGAGAGCGCGCAAAAGGAGTATGACGAAACCGAGCACCGCAATGCTGAGGCATATCCCAAACTCGATCCGCGCGGGGCATACCCGGCCATCCCGGCCTAAGGTGACGAGTCGTATGCGAGCCTTCCTGACGGTGGTCGTTGCTACCGGGTTGTGCCTAGTGGCGGCTGCATGCTCGGGTGACGTGACAGGCACGCCGGTAGCCGGATCGTCATCGGCCACTTCGTCATCCCTTGGCGCCCCGGGTCCGTTATCTGGAGTATCGCCGCCAACCACGGCGGCACCGAACCCCAACGTCACCGCGACGAAATTCGACGGTTGTGCCTCGGTCACTGATGCCGAAGCCGGGTCATGGGCGCTCGACCCGGCCAGCAAAGTAGATCTAGAGGGCAAGTTGTTCTCTCAGAACGGACGAGGCTGCGCGTGGAGCGGCGTACCAGAGGGGGAATCGCACGTTCCGCGCTGGTATTTGAAGGTGTACGCCATTGATGGGTCGTTGTCGCAGTGGGACAAGCCGGTCGCCCGTTATGACCGGCAGGAAAAGATCACGATTGGTTCGCGCACGGGGTGGCTTTTACACAATGTGAATCAGGCGATTTGTTCGGTGGCTCTACCGTCACAGAACGGGATCGCCACTGTGCAGGTCGATTTGAACAGCGAGTTGACCAAGGCGCGGTATGACCAGTGCCCGCTGGCGGTGCAGATCGCCACCACAGTTGAGCCGAGAATCCCGTAAAGCTAAGCGGATAAATAGATTTCGAGAGGGGTAGTTGATGGGTAAGCATTCTGCGCAGCCTGAGGATTGGTATTCGCGTAACCATCAGAACATCTACGATATCGCGCAAGGGTTTCAAAGCGGCAAGGTCGGCTCGCTGGCGCAGAATGTGAATGGCACAGCCGACAAACTGTACGAGATCATGAACACGCTCGGGCAGAACGTCCAAAAGATTCTTGGCAATGATTGGCGCGGCTTGGCTGCTCAAACTGGGCAGGAAAAGTGTACCGAATTCTTCCAAAAGACGGATCAAGGGGTTATCGACAAGGTTCGCGACATCGGCAAGGCTTTGCCGCCGGTCGGGTCGGCGATGGATGCGGCCAAATCGTCTATCCAGCCACCGATGTCCACAGAAACATACCGGATGGGCAAGACGATGGGCTTGTCCGACAGCGACATGCAGAAGAAGGCTGCCGAGGATCAAGAGCACGCCCGCTATCAGATGACTAGCTCGTTCAGCCAGCCCGCCGTGGACGCCAGCGGCCATGTCGAGGATGTTTCGGACCCCACCCAGGGAACTGCAGGACCGGCGCCGGTCTCAACAAGCAATGCCGGTGGCGGCTCCGGTGGCGGCGCGGTGTCCAAAAACCTTGGGCAAGTTGATGATCAGCTCAAGAACCTCGATGGTGCGGGTAAGACCAGCCCGGCATTCGATCGGGGCATGGGCGAGGGTCAGGGCGCCGGTCAAGGGCAAGGCGCTGGTGCCCCTAGTGGAGGTTCTGGCGGTGGCAGCGGGTCCGGTGGTCCTGGAAGTGGTTCGGGCGCTGGCGGTTCCGGTAGTGGCCTCGGCGGGCGCGGTGTGGCGGCTCTCAACGATGGTTACCTGACCCGCCCGTCGTCATGGATGCAGGACCCGCTTGGCCGGGGCAACGGTAGCGGCGGTTCGGGTTCGGCCAGTGGCGGATCACTGCGTGGCGGTCTGCCTCCGGGTGCCAATCCCGGTGCCGGACAACCGGGCAGTGGCGGGGTAAATCCGAGCGGAATAAGCAGCTCGGGTGTGCGTGGTGCGGGCCCGATGGGCATGATGGGTGCTGGCGGCGCCGGTCACGGCAAGGGTGGCAAAGACGACGAGGGCGAACACAAGATCCCGAAATTCTTGGTCAATATGGAGAACACCGAACGCCTTGTCGGCCCCATCAAGCCCGCTTCGCCTGCGGTGATCGGGGACTGGGACGCCCACGAACGCGAAGACCCGGACTTTCGGCAATGAGCCGACCGGTCCAGGTCAATTTTGTACGGCTGCCCCGGATCGTTGCTGCGGTGCGCGAAACCGCTGAAACTGTGCGCACTTATGGGCTCGACACGGATGGTGATTGGGGTAGTCCGGAGTAAAGACTGAGCCTGGGATCGTGTTTGGCACCGCGAAGTGTTGCTTTGAGCACGTCTGACCGCATCGTCAGCGGGTCAAGGCGACTGCCGACCTCCGTCGTGTCGCCGGAGGTGTCCGAGGGGGGACTTGTTCATTTACGACACGAGTCGAGATCTTCGAACTGAGTGATTGAGTCGTGTTAGTCCATTTCATCGCAGACCCAGCCTGCCCGCCGACCACCCTGTGCCCCGCGATATCCAGCACGGCGGGGCCAGGTAACTAGATAATCTGGAAAGCGAACGTCTAGGAGGTATCGGAGCCGTGATCAGGGGTGAGTTCTGCGGGCCTGTCGCAATGTGGCGCGCACCGCTGCCGGAGATCACAGCGTCGGATCTGGGCGACGCTCAGAGCTGATGAAGTCACCAACGTCCATCTCCCAAGATGACCCCGAAGAATCGGGCAAGACTGCGCTGGCTGAATATGTTGAGACTGCACGTGCAGCGTTCGCTGAATCGCTGGCGTTGTTGTTCGTCTGCGCAGGCAAGCCGCCCCTGAAAAAGGTGGTGGCCCTGGCCACTGCAGTGCAGAACCGCCGCTCCCCGGGCGCCCCGCCAGTAACTATCCAGCGTGTCAGTGACTGGCGCCGCGGCCGACGACTCCCGCAGCGGTTCGAGTCGATTGATGCTGTGCTTCAACCCTTGATCGCCGAAGCACGAAAACGGACCCCCGAGCCACCCGCCGTGGGCTTGTACACCCTCGAATACTGGAAGAGGTTGTGGACCGATGCGCGCACTGCTGCCAGCACCCCGGCAGCCGCAGAGGTAGTGGTCGAGTCCGCGGCATGCCCATATCAGGGCTTAGCGCCGTTCCGCTCAGCCGACAGCTCCCGCTTCTACGGCCGCCACCGAGCCGTCGACAACCTTGTCGGTCTCCTGATAAAAAGAGACCCAGCCAACTCAGGGATTTTCATCCTGACCGGACCCTCTGGTGCGGGAAAGTCCTCGGTGCTGTCGGCCGGACTGATCCCCGCGGCCCGTGCCGGGGCGTTAGACCCTCACCCGCCCGGGACACAGCAGAAGGACAACATCGGGTGTGCCACCGCTCTACTGACACCGGGCAACGACCCCGTCGCGGCACTTCGGCAACTGCTAGAGCGCGCCGATGTACAGGCCCGTGCGGACAAAGGCCAACTACTGGTCGTGGTCGACCAGTTCGAGGAACTCTTCACCCTCGGCGTACCCAGAGCCGATGTGGCTCAATTCATCACAACGCTCCATCACTTATGCCAGCCGTCGACGTTGACCGGGCGAGCCGCGGTAGTTATCGCAGGTGTCCGATCAGACGTACTGGGCAGCTGCGTCGAGTTCCCAGAGCTGGCCAGCGCGTTGCAGTCCCGCTGCATGGTCCTCGAACCCATGACCTCTGTAGAGCTCCGCGAAGCCGTCGTGCAACCAGCGGCCGAAGCGGGGCTACGTATCGAACCGGGGCTGGTCGATTTGATACTGACCGATGTCGGCGTCGGCCAGGGCGAAGACGCACCCGGGCGGCTCCCGCTGCTGTCCCACGTGCTGGCCGGCACCTGGTCACGGCGGCGCGTAGGACAATTGACGGTCGCCGGCTATCGGGCCGCCGGTGGTGTGCGCGGCTCGGTGGCCGAGACGGGGGAGCGGGCCTGGGATCGCCTCGACGATCGGCAACGGCGCGTCGCGCGCGGTGTCCTGATGCGTCTGGTCAGCATCGGAGATCCCGGCCGTGACAGCTGCCGGCGCCTACCACGCCAAACTCTGATCGAGAGCACCTCCGAACCTGAAGTCGCCGAGGAAGTTTTAGAGGTCTTGTCGGCGGCACGGCTGCTAACAATCGCCGATGACGAGGTGACCTTCACTCACGAAGTTGTCCTGCGCGCCTGGCCGCGGCTGGCGCAGTGGGTCGAGGCTGACCGAGAATACGCGCCCATCCGTCAACGGGCTGAAGATGACGCAGCCGCATGGAAAGACCACGACCATGATCCGTCGTTCCTGCAATCCGGAGCCCGGCTGGAAAACACGTTGGCATGGCTGTCAGTCGATGACGACGCCAGTCCTGCGGCAACAGAGTTCGCGGCTGCCTCAAGTAGACGAAAGCGGCAGCTAACGCTACTGGCGCGGACTGCAGTGACCGTTCTGGTGGTGCTGACCGTGGTGGCCTCCATCGCCGCGATGATCGCCGTGCGCTCACGCGGCGCCATCGGCCGTCAGTATGCCGATGCACTGTTCCGGCAGGTCCTATCCGATGCCGACCAACGCGTAGTCAATGACCCCTCACTGTCCGCCCAGCTGATGCTCGTCGCCCACAGAATGCGGCCCGATGACCAGCAGGTCCGCCTGCGGATCCAAGCCACGCAAAACAGGCCATTGGCAACACCTTTGGTGGGACACAAAGGCGCGGCATACACCGTGGTCTTCAGTCCGGATGGCAGACTGCTGGCCTCGGCCAGCGACGACGGCACCGTGCGGCTGTGGGATACCTCCGATCCAAGTAATCCCTCACCGATAGGGCAACCCCTGACCGGACACACCAGTTTCGTCACCGCTGTCGCGTTCAGCCCTGACGGCAAAACTCTGGCCTCCACCAGTGGAGATGGCACCCTGAGACTTTGGAATGTGTCCAATCCCGCTGATGTTCAACAACGTTCAGCGCCGCTGCCCACAGGCGGAACCGCCTACATGGTGGCGTTCAGCCCTGATGGGCGCACGGCAGCCGCAGCCAACGATGACCACACCGTGCGGCTGTGGGATGTGGCCAACCCAGACACGGCCCGGGCCACTGTCCGCCTGACTGGACACACCGGCCCCGTGCGCTCTGTTACATTCAGCGCCAACGGAAAACTCCTCGCTTCCGCCAGCAACGACAAAACCGTCCGCCTGTGGGATGTCACCGACCCAGCACGGCCACTGCTGGCCGGGCCACCGTTGAGCGGATTCACTAACATAGCCCACGCCGTCGCCTTCAACCCCGCCAGCACCGTGTTGGCCGCCAGCGGCGAAGACGGCGTTCTACGCATGTGGAACGTGACAGACCCGGCACACCCACAAGGCCTCGGTGACCCGCTGCCCGCACATACGGAGGCATCGTGGTCACTGCAATTCAGCGCTGATGGCGCAACGCTTGCATCGGCAGGCTATGACGGTGCCGCCAAGCTGTGGAACGTTCTAGACCCCGCGCACCCGGTTTTACTGGGGCAACCCATCGTTGACGGCGGAGGATTGACGTCGGTCGCCTTCAGTCCCGACGGCCACCACTTGGCGACCTCGGGAACATCCGGAGTACCCCAATTATGGACGCTGCCAACCGGATTGATCCCGAACCGGTTCGGCAGGGTCAACGCCCCCTCGCTCAGTGCAGACGGTAACGTCATGGTCACCGCCTCAGAAAACCTCGTCCAGCTGTGGCACAACAAGGACCGCCCGACCCGCGCCGGGTTGCTGCGCCTACCCGACAACAGCGCCGGCGGCTACGAGTATCAGGCTGAACTACATCCTGATGGCCGTCTACTGGCCACTGAGCTAAGCTCGGCGCCAACGACACTGTGGGACATCACCGACATCGAGCATCCCGCCAAGCTCGCCGAACTGCCAAACGCCACCAAATACACCAACGTCGTCGCGTTCAGCCCAGACCGGCACACAATGGCCACCGCCGCCACCGACGACTCAGTTCAGCTCTGGGACATCACCAACCCCCGCCACCCGCAACGCCTTTCGGAACCACTACGCGGCTCTACCGGCTTCGTCAGCGCCATTACCTTCACCTCAGATGGTGCGCACTTGATTGCGGGGAGCTCGGACCGAACCATCCGTATCTGGAACATCACCGACCTGCGGCGTCCCATCGCCTCACCAACCGTGCTCAGCGGACACACCGCCGCGGTCGACTCGGTCAACATCAGTCCCGATGGAAATACACTCGTCAGTGGAGGCCAAGACCAAACCCTGCGGCTCTGGGACATCACCGACCCGATGTACCCGGCATCCCTCGGTGATCCTCTCCCGACCGGCGGCAGTGGAGCTCAAGCTTCTTTCAGCCCTGACGGAAACACCCTGGCAAGCGGCACAGACAACGGCACCGTCCTACTCTGGGATACCACCAATAGGCCCAAGCCCGCGCTGATCGGCGACTCACTGACCCCTGAACAGGGCGCATCCCGATCACGAGTGACATTTGCTCCCGACGCACACCTATACGCCGCAAGCCGCGATGGCGCCCTGCGACGGTGGAATCTCAACGGCGACAACGCGGCCGACCGAATCTGCCAAAGCACCCACGGCGCGCTCGACGAACAGCGCTGGAAACAAACGCTACCCTCGTTACCGTACGAACCGCCTTGCCCGCTGTAGCGTCGCCACCAGGAAGACATATGCCCACCATTTCGATACTGACCCCTGCGCAGAAGGTGCGGCGCCCGTTCGTTATCGAAGCCGGCCAGAGCATCGGTGCTCAACACCTTCCCGACGGGTGGACCTTGGAATGGGTTGTCCAAGAGGACGGTGAACAACCGGGCCTTGGCGACGACATCGCGGCGTTTCCGTTCGCCCGATATCAGCCCAACAATCAGCAGCTCGGAGAAGGGCAGACACGCAATCTGGCGCTGAGGCGCGCTGTGGGCGAATTAGTGCACGTCCTGGACTCCGATGATCTGCTGCTGCCCGACGCGATGGCCACCGCGATCAACGCTTTCAGCCGATACCCACACATCCACTGGGTAGCCGCCCAAGCTGACGATCTGCTCCCCGATGGGAGTCGAGTATCGTTCCACCTCCCGATTGAGACCGGAATTGTCGAGCCCGGCATAGTCAGTGACTACATGTGCCACAACCACGCGGACTTCCTGCCCGTACACACCGCAGGACTGACCGTGCGCACAACCACTACACGTGCGCTCGGAGGCTGGGGCAGCTACCCGCGCGGCGCCGATGTCTACCTGCTGGCCGCGCTCGTAGAACTCACCACAGGGTATGTGCCACCTACCGTCACCTGGCTTTACCGCAAACACCCTGGACAAGTAACCGCCACTCTGGACTGGGACGAGGTCAGCCGCCAAGTCGCCATCCAACGCATCACCGCAATCCGCGAACTCGGCGTCAACCTACGTTAGAACGCCCCCACCCACCCGCTGGTTCAGGTGTCCCCACCAGCCGGCGGTCGTTTCGCGCCCGCATCCGCCCAGCGCCCCAACACAGCGTCCGGCTGCCACCGCGAAACCGCACCAACCAGCGCGTGAAGGTGCCAGCCTGTCGATCTGAACGACGCAAGAACCGTCAACGCCGCGACGAGCCGCACCGACACCAAGATGCGCACCTACCCGACCCACGATCGGCTACCAAGCACCGTAGCTCAGCACACAGATTATCCGCGCGCGGAAAACCACACCGTGCCCTTTGACAACGCAGTATTGAGTGATATGGCGCCAGTCTGGTTGCTTCGGTCCTGTTGCTGTTGATTGCATTGCCGTATGCATCGGCTGAGGGCATCGCCGTTCGGTGGCGGAGTACTCGGAGGGTATTACTTCCAGCTGCTGGCGCTGGCTGTCGAGACTGGCGGCGCGATCACAGGCCACCGCGAGCTCAGCCGATGGCCGTTGTTTCAGGCTCCGAACCTGGCGGCGACAAAACGGGGGAAGTGGTTACGGTGATCGTCGAGGGGTCGGTCACCGTAACCACGCTCACTGCATCACCCGGTCAGATCGACCCACGGGGCCTTGACCGGATATCCCGCGCAGACCTCAAATCAGCCGGGAACTTCCAGACACCCGCCGTGAAGCCGGGCCCCAGTTAACTGCCCAAACACCGGGGGCATCCGATCCTATGGCCAACACAGCTGAAGACGGGCTCCTGCGCAATCAGAACCCAGCTACGGAAAAACCGATCAGGGCCCGAGGCCTCGACGAGTGTGACGTACCAGGATGCTCCAATTTTGCAGACATCATCCTCGAGACTGCCAGCCACGACCGATTCCGCACCGCATGTATCGACGCAGCACACAGCGTCGCCAACTCCGAAACAGGACCGCCGAGATGGTGGAAGGTGATCGGCCCACCGGAATATCGGCTGAAAAGAACTCGGTTACATTCCAGGTGCGGCTGATCGCAAGCAAACCCTACGGTCGGCCACCCCGGGCGTTTTCACCGACGAACCAACACTTGTGAGGAAATCCACCCGCCGGAAGGGAGAGCAATGAATCCCGAGCTGCGCCAACGACGCCAAGGTCGGTGGAGTACCGATAACCGAGCTCGCTGGACCAATCGACCGCTACAGCGGGAGTGACCGGCAATTCTATCCACCTACCTACTTTGATCGCGTCGGCCCGCTCGCTGATCAGGCTCATGCGTGTTTGCCATTCAATGCGCTCGTGGTGTGGTGTCTTCGCGCTCCCTTGGCCCGACCATTTTCTGTAGAGCAGCCCGACTTCGGGGTGGAAGTAGCCAGGACTGATCACGCTTGCGGCAATTAGCATTCCCGTGTCGTCTGACCCCGGCACCGCCATCCATCCGCCGAGCGCGGTCACAAGCTTCCGGCGAACACACATGGTCGCAGGGTGCACCGGCAGACGGTAGTTGTGTGATCGCCAGTGTTCGAGAACGCTACCCGGAGTTATCCGTCCGGCACGAGGATCGCTATCGAATCCTGCCGTCGACCCATCTGGCAATAATCAAGAACCCTCGACGTAGTCCATCCGATATCGCGGTCAGCCGTCAGCATTCGAATATCGCGCTCGAGTACTCCAGCAGTCAGAACGTCGTCCTGATCGAGGTCCTTAATGAGGGCACCGCGTGATCGTCCTAGCCCGAGGTTGCGGGTGATCGCGACACCGTTGTGACTGCCAGTGCCGAATCTGATCCAGTCCTCGGCAGGCAGGATCTTCTCCGCAATGCCAGCATCGCCGCCTTCTTGGACGACCCGTTCCAGGCCCCAGCCAGCCGGGACAACTTGTGTTCGTACTGACTTGTATGCGGCCATCAGAAACTCTGGCTCGGGGTTATAAATCGCTGTGATGATGGAGATCAGGTACGTGACCAGTCCTACCGTTCAGACTCTGTCCCTCTCTGTTGCTACCTGGATCAGAGGCTTGCCGACGTACATTTTGGCTGAGTCTATCGATAAACATGACTGCACCAACTTGGCATCTACTTTGGGTAAACGTTCGAAGTGAGAAACATGAGAATCCCTTCGGAACATCAAGAACCACAAATAATTACGGGCGGGGTCTTGGTCAGCGGTGGCGAGAAACGAGTACGAACTTGAATGCGATACGAACGAGCGAGTAGCGAGATGTCGCACTGAGCCCGGCGAGGGTGTGCGTTGCGCCTGTGTGGAAGCGATCACCAATGAGATGCCGTGACATTCTGTGTGCAGCTTGGTATTCACGTCTGCGCGAGCGCCCGGTCAGGAGTTCTGTCGGCCAGCCGCAGCAATCGCTGCATTCTTCAAACCGGCGCTCTTCTAACAGTTCAGCTACAGTGAGCAACGTGGGGAGCTGATCAACCCCATAGGTCCGGTCCCGCGATCTCCCCCCCATCGCGGGGCCGGACCGCCCGCGTTGCGTAAGAAGACGCGCCTAGGTGGAGACGAAGGTCAAGCACCCGGTTCAGCGATATCGTCAGGAAGAAATCCCTACCTGTCTCCACGTGGGGCCCTGGTCATGCGCGTCAACAGCCTGTGGCCCATGATCCCGCGCCCGGCGACAGGGAGTTTGTCGAGGAGGTGGAGAACGTGGGGCTTGACGCATTCCATCCAGGCCCGCTGCACCAGGACTGCGTCACCCCCCCGCCCAGGCTAAGAGATTCGCCGGCCAATTTGCGTCCGCACCAGAGGTGGGAGTTGCGTTCGGTGGGAGGACAGGTGTGGAGAATGCCGCCTGCCCGTTTGTGCACCAACCCCCGTCACTCACGAGTTGCTCGTTACCACTGAGCGCCAACTCGGCGTGCGGCTGCCCGAGTAGTTGATCCAACTGCTCCGTTTGCGAACGTCGGAGTGCTGCGGATTTACATGCCGGAGTAGCGGAACTCCAACACCACCCACCCCCTCGTCCGCGGCATCGGCTCATGTTCAGATCGCTTCGAGATGGCCACCTGGTGGCATGAAGACCCGGATTTCCATCAGATGGCAAGCGCGACTTGGCCGCCGAGTAGTTTCGACGTTCGATCCCTGATACAGGTGTGGAGGCGGTGGAATGTGGTTGTGCTTGAAGAAGTTTCCGGCCGCCACCAGTGCTGCTAGCCTGTTTGAGCGATAGCTGTTGTGACGTGACTGGCGGCCCCGCGGCCGGGATTAGGGAGACTGCGCTAGTGGACGAACAGATTCCTGATACTGCACGAATCCTTGGATTAGCTCGACATCCGGAAGGCGGGTGGTATGGAGAGACGTGGCGCAGCGATGTCATCTTCGAAGTCCCAGGCCGCGGGCATGAACGTCCGAGTGGTACGGCGATCTACTTCCTACTCACGCCGGGCGACAAGTCACGTTGGCATGTAGTGCGCTCTGATGAATTGTGGTTTTGGCATGCGGGAGGCCCAATTGAGATGGTTCTCAATGCAGCAGGACCGGATTCTGGCGACGAGGCTCAGTCGATAACCCTGGGACCAGATGTGAGGGCCGGACAGCGCCCGCAGGTTTTGGTTCCTGGGGGGATTTGGCAAACCGCTCGGCCCGCGGGTGACCACGAGGTACTGGTGAGTTGCGTGGTGTGTCCTGGTTTCGATTTCGACGACTTTACGCTTGCGTAGTAGAAGAGATCTGATCTTGCCTCGGCGTGTTACGTGATTCTCTGAGGAATTTGCCGAACTGGGCGGGAAATGGCGAGGTATAGAAGAAGGTTACCTTGCTCAGGTGAGCGGCTTCGGCAGACAGGCTTGAATTCTGTTGGGGTTGGTCCTGATGTTCAGCGAAAGGTACGCGGCCCTGCGATCTGTTGCGTAACGCCGATGCGATCCAGCAGGCGGCTATGGCTGCGGGGGCGGCAGCCTCGTCGAGACCCCGTAATTGCGCGTAGTGGCTCGCTGCTAATAGTTCCGGGGGAGCAACGTAGCGCTTTAGTTCCAAAATCCCGTCTTGGATCTCGATAATTTTCCGGTACAATCCCTGGCGTTGGTCTGCACTCGCCAGGAATAGATACAGAAAATAGCCGCGTGGCTTATTCAGAGTTAGGCCTTCTATGTTCTGGGTGAGGTCCCGCCAGAGTGGGTAAAGCCGCGACAGCCAGGCAGTTTTACGGATGAATCGTGAAATTAAATTCACGATCGGGACAGAAGCCGCTGCCCCGTACAAGAGTGCTTCGGCGCCTCTGACTAGTGGGAATAGATGTGTGATTGAATTAGAATGGGTAAAGAAATGTAGCAATGACAGGAGCATCAGTAGCGCCGCCAGGGCCGTCCCAGCCGAGAAAAGTAGCAAGGCCGCCTTCAATGGTGAGGATCGCGTCCTGAGGAAGCAGCGCCAGCAGATATAGGCACACCATGTATTTGCGATGAAATGGTACAGAAGGAGGACTAGCCAGTAGGCGACGCCTGCGGTGGAGCCTTGGGACAAACCGGTCAGCGTTCTCGGATCAAAATAGCAGTTGATCAGCAGCAGCACCGTGGCGACCAGGAACGCGGCGCCATATGTCAGACGGGCATACGTAGCTTTCCCGAGTACGTTGAGTACAAAGCTAAAGATTGCCGCCGCCGCGAAGAGCCCGACAACGTCCGCGAAGATGTCACGGTTGGCGCCCAACAGATCCCGCCCAACAAGGCATGTGGCAAATTCGTAGATAACGGTGATCTGCACGCTCATCGCCGAGGCGCCCAGCAAAAGAGCTAACCAAAGACTGCGCTGGCTCTGCTGTCGAATTGATGGAATGCGTAAGAGTACAACGAGCCAGAGGAAGCCTACGCAGAGAACCTCGATAAACTCCGGGATGGAGATACCGTATTCCCGTTCGGTCACGGTATTCCCATTGCTCCGCTCGCTCGACGCGCCAATTGATCGGTTTCTCGTTCGTTGCGGTTTTGCCTGGAAGAGTGATAGAGCAGGCCAGCGAAGAACTCTGCCTCTCGTTCCTGCGGAGTAGAGTATGGCGTGGTCCGCGCAAGCGCCCGACGAATGAGCTCAGGCTTGAGGTGAGGAAGGATCGACGAGAGCCCGTTAGGTATGTTGAGACCCTGATGGCCACAGACCATATGGCCGACCTCGTGCAAAACGAAATGCTTGTGGTGAAGGCTGCTTGCGCCCTGCCTGACAAAGATATAGTCAGTTGTCTCAGTCGCGACCCACAGCCCGCACGGAATAGAACCGGCACGGGTATGGGGTAGGACCTCGATGTGCAGGGGACGCCCCCTGAGCGCGGAGAGCCGGGAAGCAAGATCGGGCACCGTCCATGTGGCACGCAAATCCAACGTACGTGCAAGACTTCTGCACCGCTGCTTCAGGTTCATTTCCATGAACGCTTCCTCCCCGTGTTTTGGATCGTCTATTGAGACCCGTCGACTTCCCGTTTTGCGATGACTTCGAGCATGTCGGTGATGGTGGTTAATCCTGCAGGCGACAATTCCAATGCGCGCAGTGCGAGGTGCTGTACTCCTGCATTGCGTAGCGCCCCAAGAAACTTGAGCTCAGAGTCGACTTCGGCGCCGATCTGTTCGTCAAAGAAGTAGGCCACAGGAACTTGGAAGAATTCAGCTAGGGCCTCTAGATGCCGTTTCGTCGGATTGTCGCGCCGACCTGTACGGAGTTGCCACAGGTAGGTCGCCGAAAAGCTCTCGCCCGAAAATTCTCGGCAAGCCCGCGCAACCTCTTCGTGACTGTGTTGCTCGCCGCTTTCACGCCGAATGACATCGAACAGACGGTCTATCTTCCGGGCCAAAGGCCCGTCTTCCTGGGGTTTCGACAATCCTAACGCTCCCGATCTCGGTCCTGCCCTGTCGCAGGATGCTGAGGGCGGAAACACTTGACAACTATAAGCCAAGATGGACGCCGCTGCGCGCATGATGATTTTTCAGTTGCCCCACATCGCGCGGCATGTGTAGTGTCTCGATATCAGCTGATATGAATGAAGTAGAGATGCGCGAGTCATCTGAGACTGCACGATGTCGTTGCGTGACTTAACTGAAGGCGGGGACATATGGGCAACTACATGCTCAGGGTGGTCATCAGCTGCTCGAACGAGAAGAATTTCGGGCAGCTGATTCAGGTAAGGGAACTTCTGCAAGGTTGCGCGATCATGGCGCAAGTCGTCAGCGCCAACGATTGCCGCCGTGGAGCTGGCGGGTCCTCGGCCAGTCGTTCACACTCCGAGATCCGTCAGCGACGAGCCCGCGAGTTCGTGCTGAGTGCGTCCGAGTTGGCATGACTGTCGTGGAGATGCCTATCAGACTTCTGGTGGTCGGCGGCGGTTCGGAGTTGCAACCGCGCCTGCGACGGATCGCCCATAACGTGGAAACGGCGGTGCTCTGCCGGGCGTCGGTGTTGCCGTGGGTCCACGAACTCGGAGAGAACCGCGCCGTCATCGTGCTAAATGATGAGTTGCCGGTGGCGCAGTGGATTGATGCCGCGAAAGCGCTTCGTGAACTTTGGCCGTTCGACAATGTCGTCTCGTTCGCCGAGATCGATCAGGATCGCGCCGCAATGATCGCGTACTCGCTCGGCATCCCATTTCATGCAGCTGAGACGATTACTTGCGCTCACGACAAGCTCGCGCTTCGGGAACGTCTGCGCGAGGCTGGGGTTGAAGACGTTCCTCATGTGCTGATTCCAGACGAGGCCGCGTTGTATCGCGCTGTCGAGGAGCTCGGCCTGCCGCTCATAGTTAAGCCGCAACGGGGCCGCGCGAGCGCGGGTATCGCGGTGGTGGAATCTCTGGACGACGTACCGGGGGCCTTCACGCGTGCAGCCGACGCGCGTGCGCCACGTCTTCAACCGTCTCCTGTACTCGCAGAGCGTTTCATCATAGGGCGTGAGTACAGCGTCGAGTCGCTATCGCATCGAGGCCGACACTTCGTCCTTGCGATCACCGGTAAGCACACGGATCCGAAATCGAAGGTGGAACTGGGACATGTAGTTCCAGCGATAATCGACGGTGCCACCGAGAAGGCGATTCTGGCCCATACTCGCGCAGCGTTGACCGCGATAGGCGTCGAGAGCGGAATCACTCACACCGAAGTGATCGTGTCTGTGGACGGCCCGATCATCATCGAGACGCATCTGCGGCTAGCCGGCGACGATATCCCGCTCCTCGTGCAGGACGCGACGGGCATCGACATGACGGAGCTTCTGCTCCGCCAGCTAGTCGGCGAAGACATTGCAGCGATACCCGAACTTCGCGCCCGCGTCGAGCGACCGCAATATCGCAGCGCTGCTGGAATTCGCTACCTCGTGCCGCTCGAGGATGGCGAGTTGGTTGGCGTTGAAGGCTGGGATGCCATCGAAGGTCTCGACGGCGTGGTCTCCGTCGAGAATGCGGCCGAGGTGAGTACGCAGATGAAGGGGCTCGAGAGTTCGTACTCGCGTCTCGGCCACGTTCGAGCTCAGGGCGCGCACAGCCCTGCGGTCGAGCAGACCCTAGACAAGGCTGTTGCGTCGCTGAAGGTGTTGACGCGATGAGAATCCCAGCAACTTCGTCCACGCTGCCAATCAGCACCATACGCCCAGGAAGCGGGGGATTCTATGATCTACAGAAGGCTGTGCTGGAAAAGGAATTGTGCGCCTCCTGCGGTGCGTGCGCTGCCGTATGCCCGACCAACGTGATCCACGTCGACGCCGACGAGCCAGTCCCTTCGCTCGTCATCTCAAGCGATGTTGGCGCCGTGTGTGGGAGTTGCACGCTCTGCTTGGATGTCTGCCCTGGGAGCGAAACGGGCTCCGGGACTTCCGAATTGCGTATCTTTGGCCGAAACCGGACGGTAGATGAGCGCTGGGGTGGCATCACTAGCCGCGTCCTGATAGGAAAGGCGCGGCCGACCGAAATCCGGGAGGCGGCATCGGCTGGAGGAGCTGCCACCGCCATGCTGGTGGCTGCGTTGACAGCTGGGCGAATCGATGCGGCCCTCGTTATCGGACGAGATGAGAATCGCCCGTGGGTGCCCGTCCCACGCCTGGTGACGACTGTAGAAGATATCGTCTCCTGCGCCCAGGCGAACTATTGCATCACTCCCAACCTGCAGTTGCTCGGAGACACGGCGTTTGAGCGGGTCGGCGTAGTAGGGCTCCCGTGCCAAATCCAGGCGATACAGAAGATGCGCAATCTCGATGCTCTGCCGCCGGCGGCCTTGAAGGTCGCCTTGCTTATAGAGATCGCGTGCTCATCCAACACCCGTCGCGCCGGAACCGAGCATCTCATCAAGGATCGTCTGAGTGTCCCGCTAACCGATGTCACTGGTATGCGCTACCGGTCCGGCAACTACCCGGGGCAGTTCACTGCCTGGCGAGATAATGCGGACCCCGCGACTCTGCCATTCCACGAACTAGTCCGAACGTTTACCGCCTTCAAGACGCGTCGCTGCTTGGTGTGTCCGGATTGGTGGAGCGGGCTGGCGGATGTCTCCGTCGCAGACGGGGACCCCAACATCTTCAAGACGAGCCGCTCCGGCGAAGCGGCAGATGCGACGTCTCTAGTGGTCACACGCACCGAGGCGGGTGACGATCTCGTCGATCTCGCTGTGTCGGCGGCTACGCTCGATGTCTTTCCGGCTGAGTTTGCCCCGGAGAAGAACCTTGGTCTTCAACGTAAGCGTCAGCGATACAACCGGCACCGTCGGGCTGACCCGAGCGCAGTACCGAATCCTCCTAGCGAGGAGGCAGTTGAGCCCGCCTTGATCGAGGACGCCGAAGTGATCGATCGGTTGAGCCAATGACTGCTGTGACCGCCCAGAATGGGTTACCCACAACGATTCGCGTCGGTTCTCGAAAGGCAGCCGCAAGCGAGCGACAGATGACCGGTCACCCCGACAAGGCAATTAGCCAGCGGGCGACGTTAGTGGCCGCCATCGCCAACGGGCGCTCCCTCATTGTCAATCCGGCCCACTGCCGCGACATGGTTCACAACGTCGCGGCGATCCGGACGCTCGGCATCGCCATCGAGGCGACAACGGTCGACGGGGTGGGGGCTTTTGTGGTTGACGGCGTCTATGCGCACACACTCTGCCGGCAGAACGTCGTCATCGAAGCCGGCAATAGCGCGACGACCGCACGTATGCTCATCGCGTTGCTTTCCGGAGTGCCTGCCTCCGGCACGATCCTCGGCAATGAGCTGCTGAGCAGGCGACCGATGACCGAGGTAGTTGAACCTCTCCGAGCATTGGGTGCCGACATCGCATACAGGGCAAACGTCGGTACGCTGCCCGTGCAGGTGAGGGGTCAGCGCCTGTCCGGGGGAGCGGTCGAGGTGAAAGTCGATTCGGCGCAGCCGGTTTCCGCCATACTTTTGGCCTCGACGATGGCATCCGGGCCCGTCCGTATTGAGAGAACAGCTATCGCTCGCGACCATACTGAGCGACTGCTCCGCTGGAGCGGCCTAGATGTCCTCGAGACTCCGCAGAGCGTGACTGGATACCCGGGGCGTCCCCACGCGTTTGAGATGCGAATTCCCGGCGACCCTTCTGCAGCCGCGGTGCTTGCGGCTCTTCACCTCGCAAGTACGGACGCAGACGAGCAACTGGCGATCGACGACGTCTGCTTGAATCCCCGCAGGCTTGGCTTCTTCACGATGCTGCGCGATCTCGGAGTCAACGTGCAGTTAGAAGTGGACGCGGTGAAAAACTCACCCGAGGATGTTGGGACCATTACCGTGCAGCGGGCCGGGCCCTGGCGCGGTGTCACAGTGCGATCGTCCCAGCTGATTCAGAGCGGCATCGACGAACTCCCACTGCTCGCGGCACTCGCAACACAAGCGAGCGGTCCCACCGTAATCGCAGACGCAGCCGAAATGCGTGATAAGGACACCGACCGCATCAGCGAGACGGTCACGCTATTGAGAGCATTCGGTGCTGAAGCGGAAGCGACTGACGATGGGTTTGTTGTCCAGCCATCGCAGCTGACCAGCCCGCCACACGTCGATCTGCCCGCCGATCACCGCATCATTTTCGCGGCGATGGTGCTGGCTGTGTTAGCCGGCCCGGGCACAGTGCTGCTCGGAGTGGACGCGGCGGCGACATCCTTTCCTGGTGTATTCCGCAGTCTGTCAACGTTTGTGGAGTGGGATGAGGTGCGCATATGAGCGGTGAACGTCAAACTGGTCGCGAGCGCGTTCCGCTGCTTGTCGTAGATGCCCCGGGCGGACCGACTCCTCAGTTTTATAGCCCGCGGCTCACCAGTGCATTCGAAGTCCATGTCGTTGCACTCGCGGGTCAAGATGATTCTTCTACGCAGCGCCGCCTGGAACCACTGTCAGGCGCTGGCAGCGTCGTTGTCGTCGACGATCCGAACGAGGTTCGCGCGACGGTCGCTGCCCAAGCGATCGCTATAGGGGCGCACGGAGTTGTAGCCTTTAGCGAACGCGTGGTTCAGGCCGCGCAGTTTGGCGCGCTGGACGCGCACCTGCCGAGCAATGCCGAGCCGACACTGATCGCTTTGCGAGACAAGGTACGTCAGCGGCGCATGTTCAGGGCGGCGTCGATCCCGACTCCTCGCCAGGTTGTTATAGACGCCGACACGGATTCAGATCAGATCGCGCTGGCCTTCCCTCTTCCGGCGGTTCTGAAGCCAGTGGCGGGAATGGGAAGTATCGGCACAGTCCGCATCGCCGCACTGGACGACCTGGCTGCCGCGGTCCGATCGGTGCGGCAGATAGTCGAATGCGACCCGCGTACCGCGCACCTCACCCCTCAGCTCGTGCTCGAGGAGGAGCTACTGGGCGATCCCGAAGCGACGCACGGAAACACTCGCGGCGACTATGTTTCGGTCGAGGCGCTGACGACAGCGGCTGGTACGAGAATTCTTGCTGTACAAGACAAGCTTCCACTCGCTCAACCGTTTCGCGAGACTGGCGACCTGATGCCAACAGTTCGTGAAGGCGAAGAACTCGACGCGATCATCGAGTGTGCTCAGGGGGCTCTATCTGCGCTCGGGATAACCTTCGGCGTCACGCACACCGAGATCAAGCTCACCGCTGAAGGACCTCGGATCATCGAGGTGAACGGTCGTCCGGGGGGTGGGGTATGCGAGATGCTTGCCCTCGCAGCGGACTACGACCTGGTACTACATCAAGCTCGCGCTGCCGTTGATGTCGATTACTGCCCGCCAGAGGTGAAATTTCGCTCCTTCGCTGCCTATTTGAGCCCGCAGCCACCGCTGGGTCGTTGGCGTCTAACGGCAGCAGCGTCGCGCCAGGACCTTGGACGTGAGCGCGCTATCGCAGAAATCTGGGAAGTCCAGGCAGTCGGTGCGGTTGTAGACGCACATGACGGAACCAGTAGCAATCTACTGCGGCTCTTGGCAACTGCCGATTCGCAGGATGAGCTTGCCGCGCTCGGCAGCCGACTCAGTAGCACCGACTACTTCAAATTGCTCCCGGCCGCGGATGAAAGGACCACGCGATGACCCGTCGACCTGTCCGTGTCTTCATCGGGGAACCTAGCTCGATTGACCCTGCATGTGCGTTCGAACACGATGGCACGCTCATCATGAGATTTCTCGCCGATCCGCTCGTCGACTTCGAACCCGATACCGGAGCGCTGCGCCCCGCTGCAGCCCGCAGCTGGGCGGTTGACCCCGACGGGCGGCGGGTTGTTTTCGAGTTGCGTGAAGGTGTCCGTTTCCACCACGGACGCACCGTTGTCGCCAGCGATTACGTCTTCGCACTTTCGCGGGCAGTCGACCCGCGCACGGGATCGAAGCTCGCTTACCATCTCGCCGTGATCGAGGGATACGACGAGGTGCGGTCAGGGGCGGCGACAACGCTCCGCGGGGTGTCCGCGCTCGACGACACCCGACTTGAGATCCGTCTGACCGAGCCATTCCATGAAATTGCTGCGGTTTTCGGGCACCGGATGACCTCAGCCGTGCCTCACGAGCTCATCTCTGGCGATGCTGCGCATTTTGCCGCAGCCCCGGTAAGCACGGGCCCATACCGAGTGACGAGTCCTTGGCAACATGGCGCCGGACTGCGCCTCGAACGCTTCGAAAGCTACTACGGCCTCAACGGTGCCCACTCAGACGGCGGAGCTGGACATGTCGCCGCGATCGAGTTCGTCATCTACGACGACATCGAGGACGCCTACGCGTCGTGGCACGACGGCCGACTTGACATCACCAAAGTCCCCCCGGGACGCATCGCCGAGGCAGAAGCGCTGGGCGAACAATTTCGTAAGACCCCGTGCGCGCTCATGCAATACATAGGACTCCCAACGGAAGTTCCTCCGTTCGACGACCCCCGGGTACGTCGCGCAATCGGGCTTGCCATCGATCGCCGCAGTATTCTCGATGACGTTTTCCTTGGGACGCGGCCGATCGCTCAGCGGATCATCCCGCCGATACTCTCTGACGACGACGACGCCGACCTGACTGGCGTGAAACATGACCCCGCCGAGGCTCGCCGTCTGCTGAAAGAGGCAGGCGTGACGCATTCCGTCACCACCTCGTTCCGTTACAACGCCGGGCTTGGTCACGACGGTTGGGTCGAGCGCGTGCTTGACGACATCAACCTTGCCCTCGGCTGGTCGCTCACCCCACAGCCTATGGAGTGGCGCGACTTCCTCGTCTGGCTCGGCGAGGCCAACGAGCCGTTCCGGATGACCTGGGCGATCGACTATCCGTCAGTCGATAACTTCCTCTATCCGCTCCTGCACTCCCGGTCCATCGGAGATGACAACTTCACCCGCTATCGCAGTGCCCAGTTCGACCGTCAGATTGATATTGCTCGTGCAACCGCATCGCACGAAGCGCGAGTGGCTGCATATACGGCGGCCGAAAGAATCGCATGCAGGGACCTGCCCCTGATACCACTTTGGTTCGGCGTCCAGTACCACGCCGTACAGAATCGCGACCTGCTGATGCCGGAGGTGCCGGTCGACATATTCGGCGAGCCTGCATTGCGTTCGTTCCGTTTCCGGGTTGGCCATAGCGAAGCGACGCAATCGGGACTGGGCACTCGATGAGCACTGACATCAACGGCGACAGCATCACACCTGGCGGCTCGCACGCGGTCCTCAACACCGCGCGACCCCTCCCAAAAACGGCTCAGGACAACGCCGTCCATGCAGTGATAGTGCTCTCGGCGATGGTCTCTCGCTCGTGACTCCCACCGAAGTTCATCCTGGCCATGCAGCAGAGCCGCGGCTTGCCCAGCTATCCGCCCCCGCAAAGATCTACCTCGTCGCCTTCACAGTCACTAACGCTGGCGTTGGCGGCTTCACACTCGCCATCGGCCTGACGTTATTCGCCGCGACTGGGTCAGCGGCAGCATTCGGAATCGCTGTGGCTGCAGAGTATTTACTCGGCTTGGCCGGTCAACTCGTCGGCGGCAGCATCTTAGACAGACTGCGACTACTTCCGGTCGCCCTGGTATGTAACACCGCCCGCGGTGTAGCCGTACTCGTTGGCGGGGCGATGGTCCTCGCGACTGGGAAAGCCGCACCAGCAATCATCGTGTTCCTTTTGGTCAGCGTCCTTCGCCCGATCTACCGTTCGGCAAGTTTTGCTCTCGTAGGTCGCGTCTGCCACACCACAGAATTGGTTCGAGTGAACAGCATCCGCTTCGGTTTGCTCCAGATCGCCCAGCTGGGTGGGCTGGCCGCGGTAAGCGGACTGAACGCTATCGCTGGCGCCCCCTCAGCACTGGTTGGAGTGTCTGCACTGTTTCTTCTCGGTAGCGCGCTGCTACTGCGCCTTCGTCCACATGTACAGCCGCTGGAAGCGCGAGAAAGCGCCCCCCAGGACGCAGGTTCAATAGTTCGATCGATCATTGGCCCTTGGCGAGAACTCGGCAGCGTCATCCGTTCGGTGCCGACCGTGATAATCCATTTCGCGGTAGGCGCAATACCGGCTCTCGTGACGTCAATCAGCATCGTGCTCGTGGCCCCTGTCAACAGTGCCTTCAACGGAGGATCACTCGGTATTGCACTGCTGGACGGCGGCGAGACCCTTGGTGCACTCGGAGTGGTCTTCTTCACGCGGCGGGCTCCTAGCGCGCGCCTGCCAATGTTGCTGGTCGCGTCAGTCATACTCGCAGGGCTCGGGCTAGCCGGCGTTGGGATCTCTTCCAGCCTTGCCTTCGCGACAATCGCGTTTATGGTGCTCGGTTTATCAGCCGCGCTCGGCGGCAGCGCGACCGACACCATGCTCCAGTTACGTTCTGAACCGCAGATCCTCGGCCGGATCGCGATCGCCCAAGAGTTTGCGACCTCGCTCCTGGCGGTCCTATTCCTACCCACGTTCGGGGTCCTCGCGACCAGCATTGGTTTCGGTAAGACTGCGCTGTTCTACGCCGCGGTACTTGCCTGTGTCTTATCTCTCGTCCTACTAAGCCTCGCGCTTTTTCGGAGTCATCTCTTCAACGCCCCGCTCGCCGTCACAAAGTCTGGAGAACTGTCATGACCGTTGACCTTGCTGTCCTTCTCGACCAACTCGTCGATTCGGCCGACGATCCTGCGCTGCGCGCGCAGGCGGTGAAAGAGCTTGCCGCCCAAGAATCGACGCCCGGCCAACGCAACGCGTTCGAAATCGTTCTCAGCGGCGGAGGAGCCCATGTTTTGCAATTGCTGCGAGACGCGCCTGCACAATTCCGTGGCATCTTCAACTCCCATCCAGAAGAAACCTGGCGTCGTTCACCTGCAGAAGGCGAATGGAACGCTGTGCAAGTGATCCATCATCTAGCCGATAACGAGGCCGTCAATGCTGTGAGGATCCGCTCGATCCTCACAGAGGACGAACCCGAGATTTTCGGATACGACTCCGACCCCTGGACACGGTTCTTCGATCTGGAGTCTGTCGATGAAGCCCTACATCGCTTCGAGATTCTGCGGCTCAACACGGTTCGCCTGGTGGAATCGCTGTCGGAGGGGGATCTAAGTCGTCGAGGGGTACTTTCCTACCGCGGAGCAGAATCTGTGAGGGTTCTTCTCGCCGTGCTGGCCGGTCACGATCTCGACCACGTCCGCCAGATGACTGCCGCGATGGAAAGCCCGGCTGCGTGAGGCGAGAGTACGCAGTCGTCGCTGGTGGAGCGGGCAATCTTGGAGCGCAGATCTCCCGCGGGCTGCGGGCCGGCGGTCTCGACGTTGTCGTCCTCGACCGGGCAGAGTCGGCAGTTGATGGCGTCGTGACAGTAAAACTCGATCTAGTCGATCACGCACTGGTGGGCAGGGAAATCGAGGCACTAATAGCAGGTCGCGGCGCTCCGTCCGTTCTTGTCAATGCCCAAGGCTGGTCTCCCAAGCCTGACACCGGGATCAGTCCTGGAAGCGTCGGGACTGAATTGTTCAGCATGGTCGTCGACATCAATCTCACAAGTTGCTACACAACAATGCGCCACATCGTGCCTGCGATGGCAGAGGCGGGCGTCGGCAGAGTAGTCAACATCAGCTCTGCTGCCGCCTATACCGGCAGGACGACCGCGACAGCAGGCTATGCGGCAGCGAAGGCAGGGCTCGACGCACTGACACGCTCATTCGCTGCGCAGTACTCCTCACAGGGTGTTCTGATCTGCGGGGTCGCACCAGGCAAATTTGGGTCGCCGGGGTGGCTGGATGACCGGACCGCTATTGATCGTTACCTCGGTGAGATCCCGATCGGCCGACTCGCGACCGTGGACGAGGTCGCCGATGTCGTGGAGTTCTTTGTCCGGTCCAACACCTACATCACAGGCCAAACAGTTTTAGTTGACGGAGGAAGGCTCTCGTGATCGCACATTCATCCGACCAGTCGCTGTATCTATCTAATTTGAGCTGGACAGCATTCGAAGCGCGCGCCAGGTCGATTCCCTACTGGATTTTGACTACGGGGAGCATAGAGCAGCATGGCCCCCACCTTCCGCTCATGGCCGATGCGCTGGTAGTTGAACGCCTTGCCGAGATTGCCGCTGCGCGTGACGGATCGCTCATTCTTCCAGGAATCCGGGTCGGCGCTTTGCACGCATTCCGCGAGTGGCCCCATATCCGTATCGACTCGTCGCTGCTGATTGAGCAGGTTATTGCGTACGCGGCGCCCGCGCGCGCGTATGGCAACCGGCTGCTCTTACTGAACGGTCACGACGAGAATCACGAGCCGTTGATGGTCGCTGCACGGACGCTCAGCAGTGAGTTCGGCACGGACGTGGTCGTTGTCGAGTGGGCACAGCTCGTAACCGATGTCATCCGTAACAATTCGACGTCGACCTCAGAGTCTCACGCCGGAGAAGCGCTTACCTCGCTTCTTCTGCATTGGTATCCCGAACACGTTGTGAAAGAACGGATCTCAGCTGGAGCTATGCCCGCTGGAGGCGTTTTGGCCGATGACTTGCACGTCGAAATACTTGCACACAATCCGCAGAGTTACACCAGGGACGAGGTGCCGACCGGTGTTCTCGGGGATCCCCGCCCAGCATCTGCGCAGAAGGGCGCCCTGATCGCAGATGCGCTCGTCGAACGGATCGGCCTGTTAGTGAACGAGCGGAGATGGCAATGATCGACACCAGCGGCGTCGCAGATACGGCCCCATCATCGGGTTTGCCGAATGAACCACACGCGGATTCGATCACCGTTGCCACGAAAATGGAATCCCCTTCGATGTCTGCTGTGGCTGACATTGGGATCGCAGTTGACTCGGCCCAAGGCTCTTTCCTTGTCGACGAGATCGGGAGAAGCTATATGGATCTGACGTCCGGGTCGGGAGTGCTCGCGCTTGGGCATTCAGCGCCGGCCGTAGTTGCTGCCATGCAGGCCCAGGTCGGCAGCTTCGTGCATGGCGGATGGCAGCTCACCTCTAGCGCGCGAGCAAGGCTCACCGAAGCCGTTGCGGCGCTTCTTCCATGGCCGGATCCGGTGTTGCTGTTTTGCACGACCGGCACTGAGGCCGTCGAAGGTGCCCTCAAGGTTGCGCGAGCGGCGACTGGCCGCTCACAAGTGTTGGGGTTCCTGGGCGGATACCACGGCAAGACCGCTGGATCGCTCAACGTGACCGCCAATGCCGCGTTCCGCGCCGGGGTGACGCAAGTACCCGTCGCGGGGCTATCACTGCCGTATCCTGCGGCACCCGGTTATCTCGATCCAATGGCCGGAAGCGAGCCAACTGATGAGATGCGGACCCAGTACGCATACGGTCGGGAAATCCTTGACCACCCGGACTTCGGCGCGGCCGACGTCGCCGGGCTGATCATTGAAGTAGTGCAGGGCGCTGGCGGAATGCAGGCCGCAGCGCCCGGCTTGCTCGAGGAGCTGCGCCAGTACACTCGGGAGCGCGACATGCTGCTCATCGTCGATGAGATCTTCACCGGTCTCGGGCGCACAGGGCGACTGTTCGGCATTGATCACGATGCGGTGATACCGGATCTGATGGTGCTCGGAAAGGCACTCGGAGGTGGGTTGCCCTTGTCCTTGGTCGCAGGTCCACGCGAGATCATGGAAAGCATTCCCGCGCTGGCGCAGACCAGCACATTCTCCGCCAATCCGGTCGCATGCGCGGCAGGCCTCGCCGTTCTCGAACGCCTTGACGACGAGCTACTACAAGACGTGGTAACCCGTGGAATCGAAATCAACAATGCCATTACATCTCTGGACGTACCGGGAATCTCACTTCGAACAACCGGTCGCGGACTAATGATGGGCATCGTCGTAGACGACAGCACACCGACTCCAGGGAATGCGACGGCCCGCGTGATGCGCCGAATGCAGCATGCCGGTGTGCTCGCTCTACGGGGGGGCCCCCGCGGTAACGTCATCAAGCTGACTCCACCACTGACGCTGTCCCGAGCCGAGTGCTCCAGAGCCACTGACATCGTGGCTACGGCGCTCGAAACAGAGGCACGGCGATGATCGCCGGGTCAGCAGCGAGGCCGCTGTGGTGGGGTCGCGTTTTCGTCGACGGGGTCGTCGGCGGCAATCACACGGTGGTACTCAACCCTGGCGCGGTCACGGACCCGGCAGTCGCCGCACAGCGCCTCGGCGTTCCGGACACCGCCGTCGTAGTGTCCTCCGACGAGCGAGGCGTGCTGTTGCGCACGTTCTCTCCCGTCGAAGAGCTCGGACAGTGCGTCCAGACGTCGCTCGCCTCAATTGTCGCACTCGATTTACCGTCTGGGCGGTCACACGATGTACGGCATTTGACCACCGAACCGCTACAAGTGGAGCGGGAGGGCGATCTGGTGTGGGCTCACTCGGGATCAACTGATGCCGACAGCCACGAGGAAGCGAGCACGACGCCGCGATGGCTCGTCGAGCAGATCGGCCATGCGGATGCCGTACGAGTCGGCGGCACCCGGCCGCGACTCCTGGTGCGGTGCGATGACATAAACGCCCTATCTGGTGCTGTGGTCCCTGCCGTTGCAGTCCGAAATCTGTGCACCGAGAGCAGGCTCAACGGCCTAGTGATCTTCGGTGTCCATGAAGCGGGAGTCCGAGTGCGTGTGTTCACGACTTCCCTTGCCGGCGCTGAGGATACCGCGACCGGCGGCGCGGTAATGTCTGTCGCCAGCCTCCTCCGCCGTGAGGGCGTTCGCGCCGAGATCGCGGTCCGCCAGGGAGGCACGGACTTGACACAACACGGACATCTGCGGCTTCGCATCGACGATCGGATCGCCCTCGGCGGTGCAGTGTTGACGTTAGCGCGCGGTCGGGCGGTGGACTCGTGAGCCCAGATACAACACGGCAAGAATCGTGTACCGAAACAGACGCGCTGCGGACGGTGGTGATGCACAGCATCGACGAACTGTCAGAAGAGCGGATGGCCGCGCTGCAGATGGAAGGCCTTTACGTCAGCGCGCGATGGTTGAGATACTGCGAACGAGCTCCCGGGTCCAGCATGATGTATGTCGGGTTAGAGGATAGGCGAGGCCGACTTCAAGGGCTGTGCGCACTCCGGCGAGTAGCGGACCCCCGCACCATGGATCTCTACAACATAGGCAGTTTGATCATCGAGGAACCGGAGCAGGCGCCGTTCGGGGTTTTCCCTAATCTCGTCGCAGCCGTCTCGGGCGCGCACTGCGTCCTCCTGCTACCGCCAGTCGAGAGACACGATCGGGACGTGTTGCTACAGCGCCTCGTAGAGGCCATCGCAGAAGTGGCTCGCAGCGAAGGCTACCTAACCATCGGCTTCCTCTACCTCCAGGATCGGGCAGACGCGGACGTAGTCGCGGCGGCACTCGGGTCTGAGCGCCCCTTCCTTGTAGATCTGAATACCGAGCTCGTCTGCGATGCCGACGACTTCGAGGGCTATCTGATGTCGTTGCCGTCGAAGTCTCGGGCGAAGCGGCGGCGCGAACGGCGGCGGTTCCTGGACTCCGGCCTGCAGGTGAGCGTTGAACACGGCACCGCCCGGTTGGACGAGCGCACCGCCGCGCTGCAACTGCAGCTTCGCGAGAAGTATGGCGTCAGCGGATCTATCGAGCAGATCCTGGCGGACTACGCGTCGCTGCGCGCCACCGTCGAGGACGACATCCGAGTCTTCCTGTGTTCACGCGATGGAAAACCGATCGGCCTCACGATGTGCCTGCTCGACGGCGAGCGGATGCATGTTCGGTTATCTGGCTTCGAGTACTCAGCGCTCGGTTCCGACTTCGTCTACTTCAATACGACGTTCTACGAGCCGATCAGTTGGGGCCTCGCGCATGGCATCCGGACGTTCGTTTTCGGCACGGGCACCTATTCAGCGAAGGCTGAGCGCGGCTGTCGGCTTCTCCCCAGCTATGGCGTTGTCAGGTGGCCATCGGGCTTGGAACTTCAGGCACAAAGCGCGTTGTCTGAACGTGATGGGCGTTTACGTGAGCTGGCCGGTTACCCAGTCGTTGCCGTCGGCGATTAGTGGAAGTCCCCGCCTCAAGTCGGATCGAAGGCCAATACTAGCAATGTGGTGGTCGCGCTTGTCGACGCGATTCATCACTCTTCGAAACTACTTTTTGGAGTCAGTCTGCGACCTGTACGTCGGCCCATTCGATGCAGTCGTTGATACCGATCTTGACGTTGCTTACTCGGTTGGAGTGCACGGCTTGATTTACTCCGTAGAACAGTGGCGCGGCGGGAAAGTCTTTGAACAATAAGTCTTCGGCCTTCTGGTATCCACGGTTTGCTTCCTCGATCGTGGGTGCACTGTTGCCCTGGCGGAGGAGTTTGTCGAATTCTGGATTGCTGTAGAAGGTGTGGTTGGAGCCGCGTGGGGGTAGTGCCACTGTCCCGTATAGCGAATCCAAGAAGTTGTAGATCGATGGGTAGTCCATCACCCAGCCGTCGCGAAAAGGGCCTGTCATCCCTTTCTGGTCCTGTAACGGGAGAATCTGCGAGAACGGCAACGTTTTGAGCCGGTATGACAATCCCAGGTTCGATTGCAGCTGGTGACCTATCGCCTGCACCCAGCCTTCGTGCCCAGCGCCCGAGTTGAACCACAGGTCGACTGGTTGGCTGCGGTCAAAGCCCGCCTCGTCGAGCAGCTTGTTGGCCTCTTCGACGTGTAGTTCGCATAGCTTCCCGCAGGCCCCCTTGCGGAAATCAAAGATCGCTGGGGATCCGTATGAGCTTGCTGGTGTTTGGGTGCCCGAAAAGATCACCGATGAGATCACTTCCCGGTCGATGGCCATCGAAATCGCCTTCCGCACACGGGGATCGGCATAACGTTGATCGTAGAGCGGGAAACCCAGGGACGTGATGTCCGACCGTTGCCGCTCCAGGTAGGCATCCCCGAATTCGGCTTTGGCGTTCTCGAACGCGTCCTCGGGAAGGTCCAGTTGGATATCGAGAGAGCCGGCCTGCATGTCCGTGTAGGCGGTGCGCAGCTCGGTGTAAACCCGAAACTCGATCCCTTTGCCCTTGGCTTTCTTTGGCCCCGGGTACTGGTCGTAGCGGCTCAGTGTGAAACCGACGCCGCGCACCCAATCGGTGTCTGCCTTGAACGGGCCGTTGCCGATGGGGTGCACGCCAAATTTCTGCGGATCTTGATAGAAGACCTTGGGCAGCGGCAGGAACGCGTTGTACCCCAACGTCATCGGAAAGATTGCGAACGGCGCGCTGAGCCGCACAGTGAAGGTCAGATCATCAACAAACTGCAGCCCGCGCATCTTTGTTTCACGAGGAGGGGCATTGGTCTGGGAGTCGCCCTGCAGGTCATCGAAACCATCGATGTTGGCAAAAAAACTCGACGATCCTTGTGCGTTCGTACTTAGGGCCGTGTAGTTCCACGCGTCCACGTAAGACTGCGCGGTCACGGGCTCTCCGTTGTGGAATGTCCAGCTGGGCTTAAGCTTTATCGTCCAGTTCACATTGTTTGTGCTGGTGATCGACTCGGCGGCACCGCTGTATTCCACGGCAGCGGTATCACTGTTGAACTCGACAAGGGCAGTGAACAACGAACGCAAAATCCGCGCGCCTTGATTCTCAGTGGTGTTTCCCGGGACCAGCGGATTCCGCGGCTCAGTGATGAAAGCGCTGAAATATCCCGCAGGCGCATGAGTCGCTAGGTCACCGCAACCCGCAGGCATGAGTGCCGCAACAGTGATAACCAGCACGGTAGCTAGCCGGACAAACTTCATCGCCCCCCCTTCGCAATGACTGACACAACGTACTTTAGAACTGCCGAGCGCCTACGTCTCGCTCAACGAGAGTTTTGCTCAATGTGACCTTTTCCTCACGGTCAAGCTAGAAAAACAATCAGATCCTTCGGTGCCACGGTGGCGAATTGAGCTGCAGAAGAGAAGAGATTTCCGGGAAGGCGTGTCATTGTGAGGATTTCCGAGGCACGCCTACGGCGCGGCGGATCGCGCGGACGCGTGGACTCCAGTGGTGCGGTCGTTGGATGGTGCCAGTGAGGGCGCGTTCGAGATTGTCCAAAAGTTCCGGGGGACCGCTTCGAATACGTGCCTGCCGTCGATGATTCGTCCATGCACGGAGTCGAAGGTGAACTCGACGAGCCGTCCCGGAAGAGACGTGGTGCAGGTGTAGCGGACGTTGCCGTGCCCGCGGTGCGGCAGTCGCCTATCCCCCAACATGAGTTGATGGTATCGGCCCTCGACTCAATTGATCCCTGCAGTCGTTGCTACACGCTGGCCGGTCTCGAGAGCCTGCTGGAGCGCATGGAAGATTTCGCGTGCGAGGTGCTGATGAAGAGCCCACCCGGAAGTGGCCGGTAAACAAAAAGGGGTCAGATCACGGCGGCGAACGCGGACCCAACCGGCGAGCCCGAAGCTCCGAGCTCGGATCATCCGGAAACGCCGGCAGTCTTTTAATAGCAGTAAACGAAATACTCACCGCAGTTAAGGGCTGTTTTCGGCGTTCTAGACAGGCGGTTGCCTGGTCGTTTTCGGGGGCGGTGGACGGGAGCGAAGCGGACGGTAGCCGCCCCCGCTGACATGCTCAGCTTGTATCGCCATGTTGGGTTAGTGCGTGAATGTCGCCGTTGGCTATGCGGCATGGGGCTCGTAGGCTGGTTGTCATGGGCGAGCTGGTCGAGCGTGCGCGACGGGTGGCCGGGGCGCGGCTTGCTGAGTTGCCGCGTCGGTGGGCGCATGTGCAGGGTGTGGCGGCGGCTGCTGCGCGGATTCGGGGGCACTTCGACGTGACTGCTGGGGACTGTCTGGTGGCTGCGGCGTGGACTCACGACATTGGTTATGGACCGTCGGTGCGTGCGACGGGTTTTCATCCGCTCGACGGTGCACGGTTTGTGCGCAGTCAGGGTTTCCCAGAGTTGGTCGTGTCCTTGGTGGCATTTCACAGCGGGGCCACCGTCGAGGCCCAGGTACGCGGTGTTCAGGGTTTGTCGGAGTTCTCCGAGCCTGACCGTGAGCTGTTGGATGCGTTGACATTCTGTGATTTGACAACTGGCCCAGATGGCACGTCGGTATCCGCTGCTGTCCGCTTAGGTGAGGTATTGCAACGGTATGGTCCGGATGATCCTGTGCACCAAGCCATTGACCTATCGCGTGATGATCTATTGGCTGCAGTGAGGCGCGTGCAGTCCTGGCAGTGAGCGGGCGCGCTATCCGAGGTACGGGGTCGGCCGATGTTCCAGGTAGTGGGTGATGCGCAGCCGCATTGACGGATGCATGTTGAGTTGTTCGATGTGGGCCGGTTCGGTCCAGGCGATGTCGGTGCTTTCGTGATCGATGGCCAGTTCCCCGCCGCGCAGGTTGGTGGCGAAGCATAGCGAGAATTGCTGGCGCACTTCACCATCGGAGAAAGCCACCACGTGGGCGGGGTTAGTGTAGATGCCTACCAGGCCGGTGATCTCGACGTTGAGGCCGGTTTCTTCTTTAACCTCGCGGATAGCGGTCTGTTCGATGCTCTCCCCGATGTCATGGCCACCTCCGGGCAGTGCCCATAGGGTGTTGTCGCGGCGTTTGATCAGCAGGATACGGCCTTGTTCATCGGTGACGATGGCCGAGGCTGATGGCACGACGCTGTTGGGTTCGGGGGCGTTCGGGTCGTTGTAGTAGTCGGTGCGCGCCATGCGGTAAAGCCCTTCCTACAGTGACGGATTCGTGGGACTTGCCAGGGGCTGAGCGTCGTCCCAGACCTGGGCGAATGCGCGCTCAAAGGTAGCCCATAGGCGGGGTTCTTGACTGCGGGAGAAGATCATCACGGGGTTGTCGCGTCCGGGTGAGCCATAGACGTGGAAGTTGATAATCATGTCGTCATCAACGCGGAAGATCGAGTTGTAGAGGGTGGTTTGATGGGTGCGTACATTAAACCCTGACGTTGCCGCGTAAGGCCTTAGCAGCTCAACGGAGTTATGCGAACGGGCTTTCACCGATTCGCCGATGCCTTCCTCTTCGCCGCGAAGGGCCATGTTGTCCCCGTGAGGATCACCTACCAGGAAACGCACATGTACGCCACGCCCAGCGGCGTCGGTGAGGGTGGTGGTGAAGCCATCGAGCGTGTCGAACAAGAACGTCGCTGCGAAAACCAGGACGTCTATCCCGTTCTGGGCGGCGGCGAAATGCTAGTGCCACACCGCCAATGGCACCTGAGTGCGGCTGGCATACATCGTAGGGCTAAAAGGCACCGGGGCGTCGGGCCGTATAGGGGCCGCTTCTGGTGCGAATTTGGCAGGCCACAAATCGTGCGGGGTGCAGTGAAGTACCTTGGCGGCCTCGCATGCGTTGTCCTCGCGCAGGCTGGCATCGGCATTGGCCAGCCAGCGCCGCACCGTCTTTAACTCGACACCGACCCGCCGAGCGAACTGGGCCTGGGTAAGCCCGTGCTCACGCAACTTAGCTTTCAGCCGCTCGTTCGGGACCATAGCGGCCGCATCGGCCTGTGTATCGCCAGCTGTGCTCATCGCGGGACTCTTTGCTCCTCTTGCCGCACCGTCACCGTTACTGGCTCTTCAGTCTGCCATGGCCAGCACCGATAGCCGCCAAGTAGGCCGATGTCCGCCCTTGTGCCCGGCAGATGTCCACCCGAATGTCTCAAATGCCCCCGGTCGTGTCCCAAATGCCCGCCAATGTCCACCCTCATGTCCCAAATGTCCAGCTTTAGTGGAGCCAGCGCCTGACCGGGCGTGAACACTACAAGCGAAAAGAGCAGTAAGGGAATGAAACTCAAGGTGGACACCGCTGCGGTGTCGTTTATGTGCACAAAGGCTCCTGAGCCGCGAACCGATTTCGGTTCCGGGCAGCCAAAGATCGACAAGGCCACGGGCGCGGTGCTGCATCAGGTGCAGATGATGGCCCTGGATGCCGATGGCGGCGATGTGCTGTCGGTGACCGTGGTGGGGGAGCCGAAAGTCACAGTCGGTCAGCCGGTCACGGTTACGAACCTGGTGGCTACCCCGTGGTCTCAGGAAGGCCGCTCGGGGGTGGCGTTCCGTGCTGATGCCATCACCGCTGCAGACAGCGCTGCCAAGGCTGGCGGCGGGCAGCCCCGCACCTAGTCGAGGGGTACGCCCCGGCCACATGCGCGCCAGATTTGCGTTGGTCGGGGCGATCCCTCCCTCAGATTTCTTGGAAGGAGTGATTGATCGTGTCGAATACGTCAAATAGCAAGAACAGCAACACAAACCAGTCATCAAATGATAAATGGGTCGGCGAGCTACTGATTGGGCTAGTGAAAGCGGCGGGATACCTGCTGTGGTGGGCCATCTTGTTCCCCGCCATCAGCATCCCTACCGTGGCCGCGCTCGTCGTGGCCGTCAAGTACGGCATGAACGCGGGATTCCTTGCCGCCATGGGCTTCACCGTCGCGTATGGCATATGGGCATTCATTGATGAGGATTCGTTCGACGCGTGGGTATTTCAGCCAGTACGGAAACGTTTCCTGATCTGGTGGCGCTACACCCGCCGTTGGACGCATGTGTGCGCCCTACACGGCTTAACGGCCAAACGCGGCGAACGGGAACTGGTGCCGGCTCTGCGCGCTGTCTCGATTGGTGAGTACACCGATGTGCTAGAGGTGTCGGTGGTGACCGGGCAGTCCGTCACGAACTGGCAGAAGCAGATTGATGCGCTCGGGGCGGCATTCAAGGCTGACCGCGTCACCGTCACGGCGACGACACCCGGCGAAATTCGAGTGACGGTCATGCGCGGCGACGTGCTCGCCGAAACCGTGCAGTTGCCGAGGCCCGTTGTCGGGGCGAGCGTGAATCTGTCGGCCATACCTGTGGGGGTCACGGAAACACGCGGGCTGTGGCGGCTGCCGATCCTGGGCCACCACATCCTGGTCGCCGGTGCGACCGGAGCGGGCAAGGGCTCGGTGTTGTGGGCGCTGATCGCCGGATTGGCACCGGATATCAAGTCGGGGCGAGTCCGGTTGTGCGTGATCGACCCCAAGGGCGGCATGGAACTGGGGGCGGGGGAGCCGATGTTCTCATTCTTCGCCCACGATGCCACCGGCCAAACCTTGGAACTGTTGCGCGCGTTGGTCGATCTGATGAATGAGCGAGCCAACCGGCTGCGCGGGCAAGCCCGCCTGTACACGCCTACTAAAGCCGACCCGCTGTTTGTGATTGTGGTGGACGAGATCGCCGCTCTGACGGCGTATGTGACCGACCGCAAGGTGCGCGCTGAGATTGAACAACTCTTGGGTCTGCTGCTCTCACAGGGTCGCGCGGTCGGCATCTCGGTAGCGGGGGCGATTCAAGACCCGTCGAAAGACAGCCTGCCGCTGCGGCAACTGTTTACCGTACGCATCGGGCTACGCCTGACCGAAGCATCCCAAACCGCCATGGTCCTAGGCCAAGGCGCACGCGACGGCGGGGCCGAATGCGACCTGATCCCCGACAGCACGCCGGGGGTGGGGTACGTGATGATCGACGGCACCGCCAAACCCACACGGGTACGGGCCTTTCATGTCACCGACGCCGATATCGCCTACATGGTGCGGATCTTCGCCACGCCTCACTCACGCAAGGGCACCGATAGCGAAGACATCAACAACGCGGCAGAGGAGCAGCAGTGACAACCCGCAGCGGTGCAGGGAACCCGGCAGTGGTCCTGCCGGGTATCCCCGCCACCATCGACCCACGGCCCATCATCGTTCAAATGCTGCGCCGCGCTAGCTCCATGGGATTCGAGGCGTGGTGGCAGCGCGCCCAATCAGTCGGATACTGTGCACACCCCATCCAGCTTGTCGGCACCGACCACTACGGGCGGGAAAAGATTGTGTGGGCGCGGTGCAATAACCGCCGCGCATCAGTGTGTCCGTCATGTTCGGATTTGTATGCCCGCGACACCTGGCACCTCGTGCACGCCGGATGCGCAGGAGGCCACCACGACATCCCGGCCACCGTGAGCAGTCACCCGCAGGTGTTCGCGACACTCACCGCGCCCAGCTTCGGCCCCGTGCATGCCAGCACGGCCAGTCTGTGTCGGGACCATCGTCGGGTCGGGGAGTTCCGGCGCTGCCCACACGGAAAACCACTGTGGTGCAGCAAGATCCACGATCACGGCGACAAGGCAGTCGGTCAGCCACTATGTGTCCACTGCTACGATTACCTCGGGCACGTGCTGTTCACCTGGCACCTGCCCGAACTATGGAGACGCCTCACCATCACCCTCCGACGCAACCTTGCCAAGTACCTGAAAAATCAAGGCATCTCGCCTAGTTCGGTGAAGGTCAGCTTCGTGAAAGTCGTGGAGATGCAGGCCCGCGCCATCCCGCATATCCACGCCCTCATCCGCCTCGATCCCACAGACCCCGAGACCGTGACGGTGGGTGACCACAAAGCCCGCGGCCACGCCGCCACTCGTGGTGGTGGGGAGCACCGTCACGACACCGGCCATCTCTGGGAGTCGCCCGTCACTGCCGCTGAACTGGCAGCACTCATCCAACAATCAGCACGCACCGCCACCCTGGACATTCCCGACCCGCGCGCCGACAACGACGCAGAGGCCCCAACGGTAAACGTACGATTCGGTACTCAGATCGACACGCAACCAATCACCTCTGAAGGTGCTGTGGATCAACATGATTCACCGGAAAACAGTATCGCCACCGGGCGGTTGTCGCCTCGTCGGGTTGCGGGATACCTCGCAAAGTACGTCACCAAATCCTTACAAGAACTCGGTATCAGCGCCCGCCGACTCTCGGGCGAAGCCATTTCGGACCTTGACGTGACTGACCACGTACGGACCATCCTGACCACTATTGAGCATCTGGCGGGCCGTGCCTGCGACCTCGGCATAGAGTCGCTGACGGGAATCGGGCGTTGGCTGCACACCCTCGGTTACCGAGGGCATATCACCACTAAATCCCGCCGCTACTCAACTACCCTCGGCGAACTCCGCGCCCGCCGCGCCACTTGGACCCGCCAACGGAATGTGTCAGTTCGCCAGGAGCTCGGGTACGTTGAAAGCGTTGATTCCCAAAATGATTGGGGCGTGTGCTGGGAGTTCGACCGCGCCGGATATACCAGCCTAGGTGACCGGGCTTTGGTCATCAGCGCGGCCTACCGCCACATCGAGGCCAGGCGCATCGCATTCACCGAGTACCGCGCCGCCCTACGGGAGGCTCAGTCGTGAAGCGCTCCGCCCCGTCGCCCCGGCTGCGATTGATCTCGATCGCCGAGGCTGCTGACCGGCTCGACGTATGCCCCCGCACCATCCGCCGCTACATTGCGGCTGGTCGCCTAACTGCATACCGTATCGGCCCACGCCTCATAAAGATCGACCCAAACGAACTGGAGCACCTGCTGGTGAACGTCACCGCCCGCTGATGTTCCGTCAGAACAGACAACTCTTGCGTTGCTCGTGTGACGAGGAGCCCACAGACGAGCCAGGCCGCGCAGCGCTGTAGGTAGGCAGGGTGTTAATCCCCACTACGGCAACGAATCCACGATCTGCATAGTCTCCACGGCGACCGTCGTCACCTTCTTGATGAGGTCCACGATGTAAGTTGGGTCATCGTGTTCGTCGCACCAGTCGTTCGGGTCATTGACGATGCCCGAATCCTTGTCGGTCTTGACCTGGTAGCGGTCGATGATCCAGCCCAACGCCGACCGTGATCCGAGCACGTAGCGCTCGGCGTCATCGGGGATGCCGGAAACGATGACCTGCGGGCTGTAGACGATGGTCGAATGGTCCGTCTTGGACTTCCATTTCATCTTCTGAACTCGCCACGTTTCACGGTCCTGCGGGTCCGCGCCGTTCTTGAGCTGCACGTCAAGCGCGTACGGCTCAGCATCCTCGTAGTCCGCGTGCAGGATCATGAGTTGTCTTCCGGCAAGCCTGAACTGCTCGAACTCATCCAGAGAATTAGGTGTCGGGATTCGTGGAAGCATCTTCTTCAGGTCGGCGACGTACTTGGTGCGGTAGCTCGGGGAATGCAGCAGACCATAGACGAACTCAAAGATGTTATCCTTGGTGATCTTCTCCTCGGCCAGCGTGTTTCGGTACAAGCTGAGGATGTTGTCGGTGATGTTGTCGATGCGGCGGTAGCCCCACTCATCGACCTCCGCGTTGCTGATCAAGATGTCGAGGGTGCCTTCCTCGGCTTCGAACTTCTCGTAGGTGTAACGAGGGAAGTACTGCCCTGTGTCCAAGGTGTGGAGGTTCGGAAGCAGCCGCGTGATGAATGGTGTGAACTCGAAATGTGAAGCGGGCGCTGTCAATACGATTCCAGTGTTCCTGTGGTGGGGCGTCGGAAACATGGTCGGGAGTTGATAGCGCCGCTCATTCAGCACCTTGTCGAAGTAGACGTGTTGCTTCTCAAATGGTCGATAGGTGCCGGTCCTGACGGCTTCAGCGCTGTACTCAACAGCTCGCAAAGAGGCTAACTCGGACCGTAGGGTGCCGCTCCAGCTAATCTTGCTGGGGTCCGAACTGCCGAATCCTGCCGCTGCTTTCTTTCGATCCGATAGACTCGCCGCTTCGTGCTTGCTGGTGAACTCCTTCACGTGCTGGTTGTAGAACGTGATCATTCGCTTTAGTTGGTTGTGTAGCGACTGAATTGAGTAGTTGTAAACCCATAGGTCGCGGTTGGTCTTCAAGCCGCCGGAGTGCACTTGGAACACACGGAGCGTCTTGGTGTCTTTGTCTCCAATCGCTGGATACGACCCATAGTTGTCGTCGCGATGGTTGATCCAGTCGCCGTGCTTGTTGGGGGTAATCGACTCCCACTCAACGGCTTCGATGTCGTCGGAATCAAGGATGCGCAGCTTGTCGTCGCGGGTCAGGTAGTCCCCGATGTCGCGGTAGTGAATGGCACGCGGTGTGGTTGAGGCTGGGTCTTTCACCCCGATGAAGATGGCGATCGTATTCTGCGATCCCGATCCAAATATCTTCCCTCCCTCCGCTTTCCAGTTGGAATCCTTCTGGTTGCCACGGAGGTTGTAAACGTAGATGTCTGAGTAGTCCGCTGCGAGGGTGAGGCGCATACCGTCCTGCGTGTTTCCGTCGATCCACCCGCCGTTGGAGACAAAGGCTACGACGCCGGTATCTCCAATACGGCTGGACGCCCACCGGAAGGCGCGGATGTAGGAGTCGTAGAGGCTGTTCTTGTTGGTCGCCGTTGACCTTTTGGCGTACGTGTTCTCGATGTGCTTATCGAGGGTGGGGTACTTGATGTTCGCGTTGTTGTCATTGGCACTGTCCTGACCCACTGAGTAGGGCGGGTTGGCAACGATGACATTGATTTTCGTGGCGAGCTGTTTGGTGATGCGTTCATTGTTCTGCGGGAACATCTCAGCGTCGAAGGTGTCGTCGGACTCGCTGATTTGGAATGTGTCCGCGAGAACGATGCCGGGGAAAGGTTCGTATTCGTCAGCCTCGGTCTTGCCTGCCAGGGCGTGGTAGGTGGATTCGATGTTGACCGCTGCGACGTAGTAGGCGAGCAGCATGATTTCGTTGGCGTGCAGCTCGCCTGCGTATTTGCGTGCCAAGTCTTTCGGGGTGATGAGCCCTGTTTGCATGAGTCGTGCGACGAAGGTGCCGGTGCCCACGAACGGGTCGAGGATGTGCACGTTCTCATCGGTCAACCCCTTGCCGAAATGCTGGCGGGACACAGTGTCAGCGGCGTATAGAATCCAGTCCACGACCTGCACGGGGGTGTAGACGATGCCCAGTGCCTCAGCCTGTTTGGCGAACCCGATCTTGAAGAAGCGCTCGTAGAGTTCGGCAATCACCTGTTGCTTGCCTTCGGCGCTGTTGACTTCCGAGGCCCGGACACGAACGGAATCGTAGAACTTCTCCAGGTCGTTAGTCTCGGATTCCAGACCACTGCCGCCGAGGGTGTCCACCATGCGTTGCATGACCTTGGACACGGGGTTGTGGGAGGCGAAGTCGTGCCCCTCGAACAGCGCATCGAAGACTGGTTTGGTGATCAGGTGCTGGGACAGCATGCTGATCGCGTCAGCTTCGCTAATGGAGTCGTTGAGGTTGTCGCGCAACCCTTTCAGGAACCGGTCGAACTCCTTGGCGGTCTTCTTGTTGCCCTTGTCCAGGACGGCTGTGATGCGGGCGATGAGCGCAGTGGAGATACCGGCAACGTCATGTGCCCAGTCTTCCCAGTAGGCGCGTTTGCCCACCTTGTCCACGATGCGGGCAAAGATCGCTTCGCGCCATTGCGACAACGAGAACAGAGCCATCTGGGAGGTGAAGCCGGAAGAGTCGTCGCCTGAATCGGTACCGGTGTCGGAGGATTCGCCTCTGGGTTTCAGTGATTCGTCGGTGTTTGGGTCGGCGGCACCGATATGACCGCCGAGCAGGGCGCTGCTGCCTTTACCGCTCTTGACGGTGTTCTTGCCCGTGTTCAGGGCAATGGAGTTCACATGGGCGTCGAAGCGTTCGTCGTGGGCGCGCAGCGCGTTGAGGACGTCCCACACCACCTTGAATCGGCGGTTGTCCGACAGTGCTTGCGAGGGGCTCATGTCGGCGGGGACGGCGACAGGCAGGATGATGTAGCCGTAGTTCTTGCCTTCGGCTTTGCGCATCACGCGACCGACTGACTGCACCACATCGACAATCGAGTTGCGGGGATGCAGGAACAGCACCGCGTCCAGGGCAGGGACATCCACGCCTTCGGATAGGCAGCGGGCGTTCGTGAGGATGCGACATTCATTCTCTGCCAGAGGGGCTTTCAGCCAGGACAGCCGTGCGTTGCGTTGCAGGGCGTTGAACGTGCCGTCCACGTGCTGCACAGAGCAATAGAGGTCCGGGTTGTTGGTGGTCGCGCTGTCGTCATCGCTGTCATCGTCCAGAGTGTCGCGGTAGGCGTCAACGACGCGGGGGAACATTTCGGCTACCTGTTTCGACGCGGCGATGTCCTTGGCGAACGCGACTGCGCGACGCATCGGATTCTCGCCGGGGGCAAATCCTGTGCCATCCACGGTCGCGCCCGCTCGTTTGGCGAGTCCGTTCCAGCAGCCCACGATGCGGGTCGCGTCATCGAGATTCAATTCGTTGTCGGGACCGGCGAGCTGATTTTGCATCGGACCTGCGACCAGGTTCTGATCCACGGTCAGCACGAGCACCTTGTAGTCGGTGAGCAAGCCTTTCTCGACGGCTTCGCCGAACGGTAGGTGATGGAACTCGGGTCCATAGACCTCCTCGTTGTCCATCGACGTAATCTCGGCGGAGTGTTCTTCTGCCTTGCCTTTGACCTTCTGGTCATAGATGCGCGGCGTGGCGGTCATGTACAGTCGCCGCTCGGCTTTGATGAAGTCCTTGTCGTGGATGCGGACGAAGTTTGACTCGTCCTCGCCGTACAACGTCACTCCGGTGGTGCGGTGCGCCTCGTCGCAGAGCACCAGGTCGAAGCTGGGTGCTCCGAGCCCTTGTGCTCCCGACACTGCGGGGAGGGACTGGTATGTGGTGAACACCACCGTCATCCCTTCGGACTTCCCGTGCGAGACGAGAGCGGCAGCGAGTTGGTCAGCCTTGGTAGTCACCGGGATAGCTACGTCGTGAACCTTGGAGTCTTCGGCGGCGCGGGAGACCTTGGTGTCCGAGCACACCGCGAACGCCCGCAGCGGCATGGTGGTCTGTGCGGTCCATTCCCGAAGTGTTTGGGAAAGCAGAGAGATGGACGGGACACAGAACAAGATGAAGGCTTGTCCGTTGTTCTCTTTGGCGGTGCGTTCGGCGATCCTCAGCGAGGTGAAAGTCTTACCGGTGCCGCATGCCATGATGAGCTTGCCGCGCGCGTTGCCGACCCCGAAGCCTGCGAACACCTTCTCAACGGCGATCTGCTGATGTGGTCGCCCGCCCACTCGACCTCCCAGTCAATCGGAGAGCCCGCAATCTCAGCCAGCGACAGCCGCGACACGGGCTTGGACTGGTCTTCGAGAGTGTCTTCGGCGTTCTTGCCCCACTTGTCCGTGGTCGAGACGATGATTCCCTTGGCGAACGGGGCCTTGCCGAGCGCGGTGAAGAACGAGTCGATATCCCCCTTGGACAAGGTGTGCTCGGGCTCGTAGAACTTGCACTGAATCGCGGTCAGTTCACCCGTGTCGCGGGACCGCGCCACCAGGTCGATGCCGGTGTCGGGTTTGCCCTTGCGGTCGGGGTAGTCGATCCACCGCCACACCGCGTCGTACTCCTGAGCTTGCGTGGGGTCCAGCTCGAAGTATCGGACCATCAGCTTCTCGAACTTGGTGCCCCGTTCAGAGTTCGACGGAGCCTGCCGGAACGCCTCGATGACCTCGTGAATCGTTCCCATTCCCCGCCTCTTCGTCGAACCTGATGATCGACGGCAGAGTATCGCGGTCGTACGGCATGAGCCTCGATATGCAGAATGGCGGTGCGTCGTGGCCGGTCACTACGCGCTGTGCCTGAACTGGCCTTAGTGTTGCGACCGCCGAGTGCACCAGTAGTTCATGAGGCCCTTTCTCGGAAACAAATCGGCTCTAGCTGCATCGGTGCGGATATGCAGTTCGGGGGGATTGAATCTGATCGCAGGCTGAGTCAGTCAGAACTCTGATGCACATCCACAAGGTTGCGCTAAGGATGCAAGGGTTGCTCCGAATGCAAAAGGTGGGAGGCCAAAAATGACCTCCCACCTGCGGGGTGGCTGACGGGACTCGAACCCGCGACAGCCAGGATCACAACCTGGTGCTCTACCAACTGAACTACAGCCACCATTGCCGCGCGAAGCGGCGTGAAAGATCTTAACCGGTGATGGCGCCTTAGGCCGAATCGGTATCCGCAGCGTTGTCCAGGTTCGCCACGATCGCGACAAGGTCACTGGTAGAGGGCCCGGGGTCGGGCACGAAGGCGGCGCGCCGGTAGTAGCGCAGCTCGCGGATCGACTCCTTGATGTCGGCCAGCGCCCGGTGGGCCAGGCCCTTGTCGGGCTGGCCGAAGTAGATCCGCGGGTACCAGCGGCGGCAGAGCTCCTTGATGGAGCTGACGTCGATCATCCGGTAGTGCAGGAACTCGTCGAGCGCGGGCATATCCCGTGCGATGAATCCGCGGTCAGTGGCAATGGAGTTCCCGGCCAGGGGAGCGACCTTGGCCGAGGGCACGTGCTGGCGGATGTAGTCGAGCACCTGCGCCTCGGCCTCTTCCAAGGTGACCGTCGACTTGCGGACCTCATTGGTGAGCCCGGACTTGGCATGCATGTCCTTGACCACCGGGGGCATCGCGGCCAGCGCCGCATCGTCGGCGTGAATGACGAGGTCAACACCCTCGCCGAGGATGTTGAGGTCGCCGTCGGTGACCAGGGCGGCGATCTCGATCAGTTTGTCTGAGCCGAGGTCGAGCCCGGTCATCTCGCAGTCGATCCAGACCAGTTCATCGCGTGGGGCACTCACAGTCTGACCACATTAGCGGTACGTGCGATCCGTGAGTGTGACGTCAGCACGGAATTTCGCGAGCAATCCCGTGTCGACGCCACACTGAGCGATGACGGAGACGGTTGGGGGCATTAGGGTCGTGGCCATGGCCGAGCAGACCACCGCGGGATCCACGCCCGCACAGCAGATCGCCGCCGGATACGCCACCACAGGTCAGGCACTTGAACTGGGGTCGGTCGTGGTCGACGGCACCGTCGATCCTGCGGCGCGTATCCGCATTCCGTTGGCGACCCTCAACCGGCACGGCCTCATCGCCGGCGCGACCGGTACCGGTAAGACCAAGACCCTTCAGGTGATCGCCGAGCAGCTCAGCGCCGCGGGAGTGCCGGTGGTCATGGCCGACGTCAAGGGTGACCTGTCCGGCATCTCCAAGCCCGGCGAGGCCAGCGACAAGACGGCGGCACGTGCCAAGGACACCGGCGACGATTGGGCGGCCTCGGGCTTCCCGGCGGAGTTCGTGTCCCTCGGTACCACCGGAATCGGTGTGCCCATCCGCGCCACCATCCGTAGCTTCGGGCCGATCTTGTTGTCAAAGGTGCTGGGGCTCAACGCCACCCAGGAATCCACGCTGGGGCTGATCTTCCACTGGGCAGACCAACAGCAGCTACCACTGCAGGATCTGAAGGATCTGCGCGCGGTCATCACGTACCTGACCAGCGACGAGGGCAAGGCGGACCTGAAGAACCTCGGTGGCGTGTCGGCGGCGACGGCGGGCGTGATCCTGCGAGCGCTGATCAACCTGGAGGCCGACGGCGGCGACACGTTCTTCGGCGAACCCGAAATCGATCCGAACGATCTGATGCGTACATCCGGAGACAAGGGCGTTATCACGCTTGTCGAGCTAGGGGCGCAGGCTGCGCGGCCGGTTCTGTTCTCCACTTTCCTGATGTGGATTCTGGCCAACCTGTTCACGAAGCTGCCCGAGGTCGGCGACGTTGACAAGCCGAAGCTCGTGTTCATCTTCGACGAGGCGCACCTGCTGTTCGCCGACGCGTCGAAGGCGTTCCTGGAGCAGGTGGAGCAGACGGTCAAGCTCATCCGGTCCAAGGGTGTTGGCGTCTTCTTCTGCACCCAGCTGCCCACTGACGTGCCCAACAACGTGCTCTCGCAGTTGGGTGCGCGCATTCAGCACGCGCTGCGTGCCTTCACACCCGAGGACCAGCAGGCCCTTACCAAGACCGTCAAGACCTATCCCAAGACCGACGTGTACGACATGGGCACGGCGCTGACCTCGCTGGGCATCGGCGAGGCGATCGTCACGGTGCTCTCCGAGAGAGGCGCGCCGACGCCGGTGGCGTGGACCCGGATGCGCGCGCCGCGCTCGCTGATGGCCGCCATCGGTGATGACGCCATCAAGGCCGCCGCCGCGTCCAGCCCCCTGCAATCCAAGTACGGCCAGACGGTCGATTCGCGATCCGCCTTCGAGGTCCTCGCCGAGAAGGCAGCCCAGGCAGCGCAGGACGCACCCCTCGAGGCTCCCGCGAAGAAGGGCGCCAAGCCGGCACCCGAGAAGCCCAGCTGGTGGCGGCGCCTACTCAGCAACAGGAGCTTTCAGAGCTTCCTCAGCGCGCTGGGCAAGCAGCTCATCCGCAATATGGGTAAGAAGTAAGGGCCGCCGAGCAGCTCATTGATCTAGGCTTCTGCTGCCCGTTTCGACTGTGGCACAAAGCCTTCGGGCAACATCCGGGAGCGCTGCCAGAGGAACTGCACCAGACGGCCCTCCAGCATGTTCGCCTCATCCATGACGCGGACGAGGCGCTCGCCGAAGAACCGCAGATTTGCGTGATAGTGCGGATTGCGTAGTGCCGCCCACGTCGCCTTGAGGGGTGGAAGCCCGGCGTCGCGGTACACGGCCGGTTGCACCATGACCAGTGGGATTACCGATGCCCCGGCGGCGACGATCACGCGCTCGACGGCCATTCGGCCGCGGCCCGTTCGTGTGACCGCGCGGTTCAGCGCTGTGCGGGCGTAGCTGATGTGGCGGGCCTCTTCGATGACGTGAATCTTGGCGATCGCACGGGTGCGGGGTTGCAGCGTCTCGTCATTCATGGTCTGGCGCTGCAATCGGTCCAGTATCTCCTCGACCATGAGCATCATCGAGAAGATCGTCGCGGACAACGGTGCGAGCGCAGTGATGCCCACCAATGCCCGGGCGATCTTGGGCGGGTCATAGCTGCGGTCGCTCAGTGTGTTGATCTGGCGGCCGAACATCACCGAGTGGCGGCACTCGTCGGCGACTTCGGTCAGAGCGTATTGCGCTGTGGCGCTGCGGGGATCGCTGACTGAGGCCAGCTTGAGCATCGGATGCATCAAGGCGCTCTCGGCAAGAATGCCCCAACTGGCCAGGGCCGATGCCTCCAGCCGCCCGAGTGTGATCTTCTCGTCCTCGGTCATCCGCTCGAACATTTTCGTGCCGAACAGCGAGATGTACTTGTCGGGCACGTAGCGCAGGCCCGGCACGTCGGGGGCGTCCCAATCGACATCCACCTCCGGGTTGTAGGAACGCTCGACCGATGAGCGCAGGAGCCGCACCGCCGTGCGTTCGATAGGTGAGTCGTGATCGATAGGCGTTTGCGACATGACATGCCTCCCGCTGCTCAGTCCGGCATTTCGTAGGTAGTACCGAAAAGTACCGGGTACTTCGCGTATCGTCAATGGCATGGCGGATGGCGGCGATGCGCGGCGCGACCGATGGGCTCAGCACAAGGTTCGTGTGCGCCGAAAATTTGTCTCGGCGGCGGTGGTGGCAATCGAGAGAAACGGCCCGTCAGCCACAGTGGAGGACGTCGTCCGCGCGGCGCACTCCGCTAAACCCAAGCTGTACAGGCACTTCGAAGACCGCAACGACCTCTTCGACTCGGTGGCGCAGGCCATGGTGGGGGCCATCCGGCGGCAGCTGACCTCGGCCGTCGACATCGCTATCCCGCCGCGAAAATCCGCGCAGCGCGCAGCATCCCGCTTCATCGAGCTGGTGCAGCGGTATCCGCAGTCGACCCGATTCCTTTTCGAACATCAGATGGTGAGTGTGCGCGGAAAGTCCGCCCCGGCGCTTCGGCACGATGGGGCGATCGCTGAACTGGCCGCGGCGATGTCATCGTTCCTCGAGCGGGTCAACGTGCATCCCGCCGGTGTCGATCAGCTGGCCGCCGCATTGATCGGTACGGCGGCGACGACAGCGATATGGCAAGCAGCACAGGGTGCCGCACCCGATGAGGCTGTGGGCCAACGACTTGCCGAGACGTTGTGGGCCTCGGTCGACGTCTTCCTGCGGTCCAAGGGTGTCATCGTCGATCCTGATCAAGCACTTGATCAGGCGAGGATCACGGCCGCCCGTGCCGCGCTACTGGACTTACGGGACGAGGGTCAGTCGCCGAGCTTCTTGTAGAAGCTGCCCACGATCGGGGCCACGATGGCACGCGGCGCATACCCCGCGGCTACCGACATCGCCTTGGAAGTGATGCCGGGCACGACGCGCATCTTGTTGCGTTCCAGGGCATTCAGTGACACGCGAGCGGTGTACTCCCCGTTGATCCACAGGAAGTCCGGGACCACCTTGTCGACAATCGAGGCCTCGGCGGGGTCGGGTTCGACGGTGCGCACAGGTCCGGGTGCCAGCAGCGTGACATGCACCCCGGTGCCCTTGAGTTCACCGCGCAGCGACTCGGAGAAGGTGTTCGCGAATGCCTTGGTCGCGGCGTAGGTGGCATTGTTGGGAATCGGAGAGTTCCCAGCAGCCGAGCCCGAGATGAGGATGCCGCCGGCCCCACGCTCAAGCATGCCCGGCAGTACCGCCAGCGTAAGGTCATGCACCGCAACCGCGTTGAGCTGCACCTGCTTGCGTTCGCCCTCGGGATCCAGGCTACGGATGGGTCCGAACGTTGCGGTCCCCGCGTTATTGCACAGGATCGAGATGTTGCGCTCGGACAATTCCGTGCACAGAGCGCCGCGCGCACCAGGGTCGGCGAGGTCCACTGCGCGCACCTCGACGATCACCCCCGTCTTCTCGGTGAGGGTGTTGGCCAGATCATTGAGGATCTCGCCGCGGCGGGCGGTGACGATGAGGCTGTGTCCGCGGGCGGCAAGCTCTTCGGCAAGCGCCGCTCCGATCCCCTGAGAGGCTCCGGTGACAACGGCGCGGGCATCGGGACTTGGTGCGGGTATCGGCATGGGGCAATCGTAAAGGTTTGCGATGAGCGCCCGCGCGAAGAGCATCGGGCGGCGTTCGTAGGCCAAGCTACGCTTGTCGTTAATGAGCATGCCTGGCGTCGAGGAGCCTGTGGGGCGTCAAGACCCAGGACCGGACCGACAATCGGACACCCCCACCTCACGTGGCCGGATAGCTGCCTGGGCGGCGTTTGACTGGGGGTCTGCGGCCTTCAACACCGTCATCGTGATGTTCATCTTCACGCCGTATCTGACGGGTCGGGTCGGCGCCGGGATGCCCGATGGCGTCCCGCAGGGACTCCTCGGCTGGATGATGGGCCTGGGCGGTGTCCTTGTTTTCCTGCTCGCACCGGTGATCGGGGTATGGGCGGACACGCCACAACGGCGCCGTATTGCGCTGGGCACACTCACCACATTGGTGGTGGCGGTCGCCACGGCGATGAGCCTGGTGCGTGAGGACAACCGTTACCTCTGGTTGGGCCTCGGGTTGTATTGCGCCGGTTCGGTATTCAACGAACTAGCGCAGGTTCCCTACAACGCGACGCTGCACGGACTCACCACATCCGCCAACGCCTCGCGGGTATCCGGGCTCGGCCTGGCGGCCGCCTACATCGGCGGCGTTGTCGTTCTGCTGATCTGCTATTTGGGCTTCATCTCGGGGGACGGACCGACCCGCGGCCTCCTCCACATACCCGCCGCCGACGGATATGACGTGCGAGTCTCCGCGTTGTTGGCGGCGGCGTGGTTCGCGGTGTTCGCGCTGCCGCTCGTGCTCAGCCGTCCGGTGGCAGATCCGGAGGACCCGCCACCCAGCTCGCCCGGGTTTTTCGGGGTGTACCGGGAGTTGTGGCGTGACCTCGTAGAGCAGTGGCACATGGATCGACGCATCATCTACTTCCTGGGGGCAAGCGCGATCTTCCGCGATGGAATGGTCGCGATGTTCGCGCTGACCCCCGTCATCGCCAATGGGGTCTTCCACTTATCCGGGGCGGACATCACGTTGTTCGGTGTGGCCGGGAATGTGATGGCGGCGGCGGGTGCGATTGTCGGCGGTTTGATCGACACTCGTCTGGGTTCCAAGGGGATCATCGTCGGCTCCTTGGTCGCGATCGTCACCCTCGGCATCGTGATGATGTGTCTGTCCGGTGAGCCCTCGTTCTGGATCTGTGGGCTCGCGATCGCCGCGTTCGTCGGCCCGCCCCAGTCTGCGGCCCGAACGCTGGTGCTGCGCATGGCGCCGGCGGGCCGGGAAGCGTTCGTCTTCGGCCTCTACACCATGACCGGGCGGGCGGTCTCTTTCGTCGGTCCGTGGCTTTTCGCCGTCTTCGCGCTGCTGTTCCACGCCACCCGCGCGGGAATCGCCGGTCCGGTGCTGATGATCGCGCTGGGCATGGTGGCGGTGATGTTCGTGAAGGTTCCCCGATACCATCCGGTGACCGGCGAAAACATCAGCGGCGCAAGCTAGCCCATACCGCTACAGGTCGCCATCTTTCCCGAGGTGTTGCTCTTCTGCGCGCCGTTGACGAGCAGGGTGCAGGACACGTCGTGCGAGAAATCGGCGGCGATCACGACGGCGTTCGTCAACTGTTCGGAGTTGAGCTTGACTTCCTTGCGCCACGGCAGCTTGACGTTGAACTCCATCTGCAGGGAGCCGCTGGCGTCGAAGTAGGTGATGTTGAGGGCGGGGCCGCGTCCGGACACCTCATAGACGACGGTCTCGGTGGCCGCCTGGCTTCCCTGTGTCGGAGGATTCACCGGAATTGGGGGAATGGTGAAACTCGGTATCGGGGGGAGGCTCGGCACGCTGGGCGCGGTGGTCGTCGAGGTTCGGGTGGAGGGAGTGGCGATAACTGTGGGGGGCTGCTCATCCTGGCGCTGAATCAGAACGACGAGTGTGGCGATGAGCGCGATGATGACGACCAGCGCCCCGATCCCGACGACCCATAGCCAGAAGGTGTTCGATCGGCGCGGGGGCGGGGGATCCTGTGGGGGAGGACCGTAGGACCCGTATTGCTGCGGCAGCACGGCCGTTTGGTTGGGCTGGGCAGTGCTGGAGAGCGCGGGATACTCAAACGCTTGCGAGGCGTAAGCCGGGTCATCGGGGTAATCCAACGGTTGGCTGGACTGCGACCACGACCCGTATGACGTGGAGCCGCCCTGGGCGGCCGCATCGTCGCGGCGGTTGCTGTCCATGGCCGCCAGGGTACCCGCCAACCTATCGATGCAGGTGAAAGCCCGTCGGCCGTGTTTCCGGCAGTTCATCGCCGCACGTGGGTCAATGGGCGGGGCCGTGCTGTGATCCCGGTCATGGTACGGCACGATAGGGGCCATGACAGTGACCGAATCCACGGCTTCCGAGAGCGCCCCGCCCAAGAAACGCAAGGACCGCACCCATTGGCTCTATATCGCGGTCATCGTCGCGGTGGTGCTGGGCGTCGTGGTCGGCATGCTGTGGCCGGGGTTCGGCAAGTCGGTGGGCGTGCTCGGCGAGATCTTCGTCAGCCTCATCAAAATGATGATCAGTCCGGTGATCTTTTGCACGATCGTGTTGGGCATCGGATCGGTGCGCAAGGCCGCCAGTGTCGGCCGCGTCGGCGGGCTGGCGTTCGTGTACTTCCTGGCGATGTCGACCGTCGCGCTCGCGATCGGCCTGGTTGTCGGCAACCTGCTCGCGCCCGGCACCGGGTTGCATTTGTCCGGGGCGAATCAGGGGGCGGGTGCCAAGTATGCCGACCAGGCGCATGCCGCCGGTGGCACCTGGCATTTCATCAAATCGATTGTGCCGGAGACGATGTTCTCGGCACTGACCTCAGGCAGCGTGCTGCAGACGCTGTTCATCGCGCTGCTTGTCGGTTTCGCGGTGCAGGCCCTGGGATCCACCGGTGAGTCGATTGTGCGCGGTGTCGGGATGCTTCAGAAGCTCGTTTTCAAGGTCCTCATCATGGTGCTCTGGCTGGCGCCCATCGGCGCCTTCGGCGCCATCGCCAACGTGGTCGGCCAGACCGGCTGGAACGCCGTGAAGGAGCTGGGCGCACTCATGCTCGGCTTCTACACCACGTGTGTGATCTTCATCTTCGGTGTGCTGGGCGCGCTGCTGTGGGCGGTGGCCCGGGTGTCGATCTTCAAGCTGGTGCGCTACCTGGCGCGCGAGTATCTGCTGATCGTTTCGACGTCCTCCTCTGAATCGGCGCTGCCGCGGCTGATCGCGAAGATGACGCACCTCGGTGTCGAGAAGTCGACGGTGGGAATCGTTGTCCCGACCGGCTACTCGTTCAACCTGGATGGGACGGCGATTTATCTGACGATGGCCTCATTGTTCGTCGCCGACGCGATGGGCAAGCCGTTGTCGATCGGTGAGCAGATCTCGCTGCTGGCGTTCATGATTATCGCTTCCAAGGGCGCGGCCGGGGTGACCGGTGCCGGCATGGCCACGCTGGCGGGTGGATTGCAGAGCCATCGGCCCGACTTGATCGACGGGGTCGGGATGATTGTCGGCATCGACCGGTTCATGTCGGAGGCGCGGGCGCTGACCAACTTCTCCGGTAATGCGGTGGCCACGTTGCTCATCGGAACCTGGACCAAGACGACGGATCGTGAGCGGATCAAGACGGTGCTCTCCGGTGCCGATCCGTTCGACGAAACCACCATGCTCGACGATCACACAGACGACGCCGTCGCCGAGAAGGTGCCCGCGCAGGCGGCCAACTGACGGCGGTGTGCGCCGTCAGTTCATGCGGTATGGATAGTTCGCGACAATCGCGTCGGTGCGATCAATGAGATTGGCCGTCAGCACAATTCCGGTCTGATTGTGCAGGATCTGGTGCCAGCGGCGCTTGGTCTTGATCTCGGTGATGAGCACGGTCACCTGGCGACCGTCGGACTGACGCTTCTTGACGTACTCCACCAGTGGTGTCACCAGCGATCGGTGTGCGGTCGGCAGCACCACGAGCTCAAGCCCGGGGTTCCATTGATCCCAGCGTTTGGTCATGGCGTGCGCCTTCTGATCCGTGCGGCTGATCGTGACCGGCACCACCTCGCCACCGAGGTGCAATGCCGCCTCGAGTAGCTGAACCGTTCGTTTGTTGATGTCGTCGATCGGCACGATCACCAGGGGTGTTTGATCGGGGGGATTGGGTGTCAGCGTGGGCAATTCATCGAGCTCCAGTTCGCGTTTGACGCCCTGGTAGTAGTTCTCGGTGCGCCCGAAAAGCAGAATCAGCAGGGGAATGACGATGACCAGCAGCCACGCACCCTCGGTGAACTTGCTGCTGAAGAACACGACCATGGCGATGGCCGACAGGGCCGCGCCGAACCCGTTCAGTGCGGCCTTCCAGTGCCAGCCCGGGGTGCGGGCACAAAACCAGTGTTTGACCAAACCGGCTTGGCTGATGGTGAATCCGATGAACACACCGATCGCGAACAGGGGCAGCAGCCGGTGGGTGTCGGCGCCGCTGGCGATGAGGATCACCGCCGCGAAGGCGGCCAGTGCCGCCACACCGTATCGGTAGACCGGCTTCTCGGCCCGCAACGCGAAGAGATGAGGCATCCGATCGTCTTTGGCGAGCAGACTCATCAACACCGGCAACCCACCGAAGCTGGTGTTGGCGGCGAACCCGAGGATCAGGGCGACGGTCACATTGGTGATGTAGAAGGGGATTCCGGTGCCGAAGGCGGCAGCGGAAAGCTGCGCCAGAATGGTGACGTCGCCGCGGGGGACCACATGGTGCGCCTTGATGAGGATGCTCAGTCCGATCAACATGACGCCCAAGAGAATTCCCAACGCGACCTCGGTGTGCTGGGCCCGTTTGATGGCGGGTGTCTTGAATGCCGGGACGCCGTTCGCGATGGCCTCGACACCCGTCAGCGACGAACATCCGGCCGCGAATGCCTTGAGAACCAGGATGATTCCGAGCGCGCTGACCGGTTCGATGGGGCCGAGGTCCTTGCCGATGACGGCCACGGGGGTGGGATGTGACAACCCAAAGACGATGACCGCGAGGATGCACACGATGAAGACGAAGGTCGGCAGCATGAGCACCTTGGCCGACTCGCTGATGCCGATGAGATTGAGGACGGTCAGGATGGCCAGTCCGATCAGCGTGATGGACAGCAGGTGCGGGGGCGAGGGCGGGAAAGGCGCTCGCCAGGCTCGCCGCCCCCGCAGCCAGGCTCACCGCGACAGTCAGCACATAGTCGACGACGAGGCTCGCGGCCGCCAGCAGGCTCGCGCCCCGGCCGAGGTCCTTCTTGGCCACGGCGTAGGAGCCGCCACCTTCGGGGTGTACCGCGATCACCTGGCGGTAGGAGAACACCAACACGATGAGCAGCACCGAGATCGCGATGGCCACCGGCAAGGTGAAGGCGACGGCGCCAACGCCGCCGGCGATCAGGGCCAGGACGATGGCCTCCGGGCCGTAGGCCACCGAGGACAGCGCATCCAGGGACAGCGCGGCGAGGCCGCCGACGGCAGTCAGTTTGTGTGCGTCATCCTTCAGGACGCGGCGCAGCCGCGGGTCGGCGACGCGCGGCGGCACGGGCTGGGTCGGGGGCGCAGAAACCACCGAGGGAGAGTAGACCCGGATGTAGCGCTTTTCATGGGTCTTTACGCGATCTTGAGGCCCCGGTAGTGGTGTCAATCACGATGACATCGTTGAACCTATGTCCCATGAGGTCAACGGATGTAGACTCACCGGCATGAAGGGACTCAGTCTTACTGCGATGATCGCGATGGGTGCGGGTGCTGCCGCGATCGCCATGGCCTCCCCGGCGCATGCCGATGACGTCAGCTTCAACGAGACACTGCACTCCTACGGCATCTACGCGCCGCCGGACAAGACTGCCTACCTCGGCAAGATTGCCTGCCATCGTCTAGACACCGGTCTGGACAAGGACGCCTACCAGGCCACCAGCTTCCTGACCAAGAACCTGGACCGCAACACCTCTACCGAGCAGAAGTGGCAGTTCCTGGGCGCTTCCATCGACGAGTACTGCCCCGAGCAGCGTCCCGTTCTCGAGCGCGCGGCCAGCCGTACCTAAGCCGGTTCGTTCTTAACCGCGCTCAGCGAGCGCGGTTAAGAACGTCGATCACCTGAGCCACCAGGCCGTCGATATCGGCACCGGTGGTGTCGAGAACGAGTTCTGGATTTTCCGGAGCTTCGTAGGGTGCTTCCACGCCCGTCAACCCCTTCAATTCGCCGGCGCGAGCCCGTGCATACAGCCCCTTGGGGTCCCGCTTCTCGCATTCGGCCAGCGGGGTGGAGATGTATACCTCGATGAACGGCAGTTTGGCCGCGGCGTTGATGCTGCGTGCGGTCTCCCGATCGGAGCGCAGCGGTGACACCAGTGATGCCAGCGCGACCACCCCGGCGTCGGCGAAGAGCCGCGCCAGGTGTGACACCCGGCGAATGTTCTCGGCGCGGTCGCCCGGTGAAAACCCGAGGTCATCGGAAAGTCCATGGCGCAGGTTGTCGCCGTCGAGTAGGTAGGCCACCTGGCCGGACTCCACCAGCGCCCGTTCCACCGCTACCGCGATGGTCGACTTGCCGGACGCGGGCAGGCCGGTGAACCAGATGATGGCGCCGCGCTGAGTGGTGCTGTCCCAGCGGTATTCGCGGTCCAGGGCCGAGGGATGCCACCGGATATCGGTCCGCGAGTGCGTCTCCGGTTTTACCTCGCGTGCCTCGGTGATGGTTCCGGCGCCGACGGTGTCGTTGGATGCCTCATCGATCAGGATGAACGCGCCGCTATCCCTGCTGTCGGCGTAGGAGTCGGCCACCACGACCGAGCTGGTGCGCAGAGTCACCGAGCCGATGTCGTTGAGCGCCAACTCAACCGGACCGTCCAGCTCGTCGAGAGTTTCCGGGTACAGCCGGGTGTGCAGAGCCTGAACGGTGGCCCGCACCGTCCGGGTGCCCTGCTTGAGTGCGAGCCGGTCACCGGCCCGTAGCGGGCCGTTGGTGAACCAGCAGACCGTGGCGTCCAGCTCGCGCGCCAGCACCGGTAGCACCGCATCCTCTACGCCGCTCACCAGCACGTCGCCGCGGCCCACATCGATGTCGTCGGCCAACTCGATCGACACCGACAGTGGGGCCACACCGGTGGAACGGTTCTCATCCAGAGTGTCGACCACCGTCACGGTCGACCGAGTTCCCGACGGCAGGTTCACCACCGGGTCTCCGACGCTGAGGGTGCCACCGGCCAACCGGCCGGTGTATCGGCGACGCTGATCGGCCGTTGGGCGCGACACCCACTGCACGGGCAGACGCAGTTTGGCGGCCTCCGGTTGCGGGGGCGAAAGCTCAACATTCTCAAGGTATTCGAGTAGAGTCGGCCCGCTGTACCAGGCGGTGTTCTCGGAGCGGTGCACCACATTGTCGCCGAGCTTGGCCGCGATAGGAATGACGGTGATGTCTACCTTGCCGAGCCGGTCGGCCAGCAGATGCAACTCGCGTTCGACCTCCGCGAACCGCTCCGCATCGAAGTCGACCAGATCGATCTTGTTGATCGCGGCCACGAAATGCTTGATACCCAACAGCTTTGCGATGCGGGCGTGGCGACGGGTCTGGCGAAGCACACCGGCTCGGGCGTCGACCAGCAGGATCGCGACATGCGCGTTAGAGGCGCCGGTGAACATGTTGCGGGTGTAGCGCTCGTGACCCGGTGTGTCGGCCAGGATGTAGCTGCGGGTCGCGGTGGAGAAGAAGCGGTAGGCGACGTCGATCGTGATGCCCTGCTCGCGTTCGGCGCGCAGTCCGTCTGAAAGCGCAGCGAGGTCGGCGTTTCCCTCGTCGTCGGTGACGGCCTCCAGGTGGTCGACCGGCAGGCTGTCGGTGTCATGTAGCAGTCGCCCGATGAGGGTGCTCTTGCCGTCGTCCACCGAACCGGCGGTGGCGATGCGCAGTAGTTGGCGGGTGTCCACCGCGGTGTGGGTGCTCATCAGAAGTAGCCCTCTCGTTTCCGGTCTTCCATGGCGGCCACGGATGTGCGGTCATCGGCGCGAGTCTCGCCGCGCTCAGACACGGTGGCCACGGAGATCTCCGCGATCACCCCTTCGATCTCGGTGGCCTGGGAGCGGACCGCGCCGGTGATCGTCATGTCGCCGACGGTGCGGTAGCGCACCCACTCGGTGGCTGCCGCCTCGTCGCCCTGCGGGGTGGCGTACTCGGAGGTGGCCAGCAGGATGCCGTCACGCTCGAACACCTCGCGTTGGTGTGCGTAGTAGATCGACGGCAGCTCAAGGTTTTCCAGCTGTATGTAGCGCCAGATATCCAGTTCGGTCCAGTTGCTCAACGGAAAGACCCGGACCTGTTCGCCCTTACGGATACGGCCGTTGTACAGCGACCAGGGTTCGGGACGTTGTGCCCGTGGATCCCATTGCCCGAACTCGTCGCGGAAGCTCAGGATGCGTTCCTTGGCTCGGGCGCGTTCCTCGTCACGGCGGGCGCCGCCGAATGCGGCGTCGAAATCGCCGGCCTCCAACGCATCCAGCAGGGTGCGCGTCTGCTGACGGTTGCGTGAGGCGCCCGGGCCAGGGTCGGCGACGCGCCCCGCGTCGATCGTGTCCTGCACCGAGGCCACGATCAGCTTGTGTCCGTGCCCGGTGGTGCGGCGGTCACGGAACTCGATGACCTCGGGGAAGTTGTGCCCGGTGTCGACGTGCAGCACGGGGAAGGGCAATGGCGCGGGGCGAAATGCCTTCTCGGCCAACCTCAGCAGGACGATTGAGTCCTTGCCCGCCGAGAACAGCAGTACCGGGCGTTGTAGCTCGGCAACCACCTCCCGGATGATGTGCACCGCCTCGGCCTCCAACAGCCGAAGCTCGTTGACCTGTAATAGATCGGGCGTTGTCGCGGTGTCGCTCATAGTGGCAGTCCCTCTCGTTCCGCATCGCTCCGGTAGCGGTCCACCCAGTCGTCAGACCGCTGATCTGCCTGCCGTTCCAGCACCGGTGCCGGTGCGAGTCGGGGGTCTTGGCCCAATGCCTCCAGCACGGTGCCCACCACCTGCGTCAGGTTGCGCCACAGGAAGGGGTACGAGACATCGATGGGCTGGATGTTCTCCTCGGCGAACCAGCGGCGCCACCCCGCTTCTTGCGCCTGCAACATGGTGATGACATGAGCGATGGCCCCTGCGTGATATTCGGCGCGGGCATCGCGGACCGGGTCGGGGCGTCCGCGCCACACGCGGGTCTGCACCGCACGCCAGAACGAAACCGCTTGGGACACCACGTCTGGTCGGTATACGTGCACCAGCACCGGGTCGCTGCCGACGACGTCGCGTATCGCGGCGAGTAGACCGTCGCCGGATCGGTCGGGAAGACCTTGGGCGCGGTTCAGCAGTAGCGGGGTCTGGTTCCACATGAGCTTGCCGCCCCAGATTCCGTTGGGGGTGCGCCCCACGGTGCGGATGTAATCGCGCCAGATGGTGGCGGGCGCCAGGTCGGGCTTGCCCGCGTCCAGCGGATCGAGCAGACGCAGGATCGACTCGTCCTGGACGTCGGCGAACCACTCCCGCGGCTGCGGGGACTGGCTCGTGGTGGGCAGGTACTGGAAGAACTCCTGCGGCTCGCCCGCTACACCGGTTGCGCGCAGAGATTCCACCAGGAGTGTGCTGCCACTGCGCTGCGAGGCGAGCACCAGATATGCGGTGGGATGTTCGGGCATGCGCAGTAGCCTAACCGCAATTGTTTTGTATTCGACTAATTGGGTTCGCCGTGAATTGCAATCATAGCGAACATAACTATTGTTCGATGCCGCGTTCGTCGGCGATGGCGGAACGGTTCGCTCCAGGGCGGCCATGGATGCGCAGGAATGTCTCGGTGTAGCGCTCAGATATGCGTGTGCCCGCAAAATCCGAGGGAATGACGTCGAGGGTCTTCTCGCGCCAGTCGTTGAGGCGCAGCGCCAAGTCGTCGGCGACGGCCCGCGCCTCCGGATCGGCATCCAGTCCCAGCAGGTTATGTGCTTCTCCCGGGTCTGCGACAAGGTCGTAGAGCTCCCGGTGCGGGCGTGGATTGGTGATGTGCGTGGCGACAGCCCGGCCCGGGGGGCTGTCGGCAATGTCCCATGGCAGGTCCAGGACCGGCCTGGGTGCGTAATTCTCTATATAGCTGTAATTCTTTGTCCGAATAGCCCGAATGGGGTCAAAGGAATCGTGATATGTCTTGGCGGTGAAAAGTTCGGAGCGGACTTGTTCTAATTCGTCTGCTGGTTTCAGGATATTACCGGCGTGGGAAATTCCCTGAATTTCCCCGGGAATGTCGACACCGAGTAATTCCAGGAGCGTGGGCAGCAGATCGACCCCGCTGAAGAGCTCGTCGTATCGCAGTGACTCGGTGCGTCGGCCACGTGGGGGGCGCACGATCAGCGCGATGCCGGTGCCGGCGTCGTACAGGGTGGACTTGGCGCGCGGCAATGCCGGGCCGTGATCGGTCATGAAGACGACCCAGGTGTTCTCGTCGAGGCCCGTCTCGGTTAACACGTCCAGCAATTCACCGACTTTGGCATCGGCCACCGCAATTGAGCCATAGAACTCGGCCAGGTCGTCGCGCACCTCCGGGGTGTCGGGCAGATAGTCGGGGACGTTCACCGTGTCGGCATCGGAGGGTTCATAGCGCTCCCGTGGAAACGGGCGATGTGTTTCGAAGAATCCAGCGGTGAGCAGAAACGGTGCCTTGGGAGAATTGCGCAACCACCGGGACGCATGCTCCACCACGTATTCGCAATACGAGTTCGACACGTCGTACTCGTCGAATCCCAGCGTCGCGGGATACGCCGTTTCGTGCTGCATTCCGAACAGCGCTGTGTGCCAGCCCGATCCGGACAGAATGTGGGGGAGTGTGCGCACGCCGGCGCGATACTCCCAGCCGTGATGGGCCAAGCCGATGAGGCCATTGCTCTGCGGGTATCGGCCGGTGAAAAGCGAGCCGCGCGATGGTGAACACAGCGGTGCTGTGGCATGTGCGCGGGTGAACAGGATGCCGTCGGCCGCCAGCTGGTCCAGGTGTGGGCTGGACACATCGGGATGCCCGTAGACGCCCAGGTAGCGACCGAGGTCGTGCCAATGGACGATCAGAACGTTGTCCCGTGACGCTTCGGTCACTGCGCTCCCTTCCTGAGGTTCGACGGTCTACCCAACAGTGTGCCTCGGTTATCTGGCAACCCTTCGGCTCACCCGGAGCAACTAACTCTCAACGCGAGCCCCGGAATCCCACGATATGGCTGAGAAGGTCACGGACGGCCCCGGCAGGTGGTACGCGCGCTCCGCGCCAGATGGCGCGAAGATCGCGGTGCAGGTCGATATCGGTCACCGTGACGGCGCGGAGTCTGCCCATGGCCAAGTCGTCGCCGACCGCCAACGCACTCATCACCGCGGGGCCGGCTCCCGCGCGTACCGCTGCCCGTACCGCCGCGGCGGAGGAAAGCTCCAGGACAGGCGCGGTCTGCTCGACGGTGCCGAGCGCGGCGTGCAGCGCTGCGGTCAGCGAGTCTCGGGTACCCGATCCGGCCTCGCGCGCGACCAACGGTGTCTGGGCGAGCTCGATGGGGATCACGGGGCGGGTTCGCTTGGCCCACTTGTGATCCGGCGCTACCACGACGACGAGTTGGTCGTGGGCCACCACCTTGCTGCGTAGGCCCTTGGGTGCGAGGGGGCTCTCAATGAATCCGACGTCGGTGCTGCCGTCCTGCACCGCTTCGGCGGCGTGCTCGCTGTTGGTCGCGGTGAGCACCACGGTGGCAGCCGAGGTGCCCAAGCGTGCCGCGGCAGCCTGTAACGACACCAACCAGCGCGGCATCAGCTGCTCGGCGATGGTCTGGCTCGCCGCGACCTTGACGCGGGCCCGGCTCTCTTCGCGCAGTGATGCCAGCGCGGTGTCGACCTGCGTGGCGACCGCCAGCAGCTTGGCGGCCCATTCGGCTACCGCGACGCCGGTGGTGGTGAGCTGAGACCCGCGTGGAGTTCTGGTGACCAGTGGCACGCCGGTCTGTGCTTCGAGGGAGGCGATACGTGCCGATACGGCCTGCTGTGTCAGGCCGAGATCGCGACCCGTCGCACCGAGACTGCCGGTCCTGGCGATACCCAGCAGCACCTCGAATGCGGACAGTTCTGGCATCCGGCTGCTCAACATGATCCATGTTAGGCACAAATCTGCCTTGTGAGCCCACAAATTCGCGAGGTCTACTGCCTGATCTCCCTCGGATCGACGATTGATTCATGAGCAAGACATCCTCCAATGCAAAGGAAATGACCATGAACACTTTCGTCGCCAACGCAGCCGGCAAGGTCGTCATCTGGGCCGGATTGGTACTCGCAGTGCTCGCTCCCGTCATCGCCGGCCTCTGGATGATGGCCGCACCCAGTGTCGTGGCCGAAGGCAGCAGCCAGAGCGCACATCATCATCACGCCGTCACCCAGACCGGCGATGCCAGCCACCAGAGCGCCATCAACAGCGGCGGCGCCAAGCTCAACAACCAGTGGTGATGCGGCGCCCTGCCTACCGGGTACCCCAATGCCATGACGGGGCTTTGAGCGCGTCAAGTCCCACGATCTGCGTCTCGCCCCAGTCTTTGACGAGTTCGAGCCGCACCGCTGATCCCGCATCATCGAATCGATCCTCATCGCCGGCGAGGATCTCGCGCAGCGGCCGCGCCGCAAGATGATCCACCAACGCATTGGCGTGGGTGATCACCACCACCTGGGTTTTCGCCGCAGCGGCGCGAATGAGGGTCGCCAGCGGTGCGATGAGATCCGGATGCAGTGAGGTCTCCGGCTCGTTGAGCACCATCAGTGGTGGTGGTTCAGGGCTGAGCAGCGCTGCCGCCCACAGCAGGAAACGCAGAGTGCCATCGGATAATTCGGCCGCGCGCAATGCGCGCAGCATGCCGGACTGCTGCACCTGCAGATCGAAGACACCCTCACGAACCGCAACGGCCACCGAGGCGCCGTCGAATGCGTCGGCGACAACTCTGTCCAGGATGTCACTGCGAGTCTCGATGATGGTCTGGATAGCGGCAGCCAGATCGCTGCCATCATTCGAGAGCACTGTTGTGCGCGTACCGATCTGGGGCTGGCGTGCCGGGGAGAGCATGTCGACACGGAAGCCGTCGTAGAACCGCCAGCCGCGCAGCGTATCCCGGACGGCGCCCAACTCCGGAAACCTGCCGGGGAATTCGGAGAGCACGCTGCGATAGGTCGGCAGCGAGCGACTGAAACCCTCGAACCCGCGCCCCGACTCCGCGCGGGCCTCAACCACGGGGCGGGTTCTGCGGACCAGGGTCGAGCTCGGGCGAACCGATGGTCCGGTGAACACGACCTCACGCTTGATCTCCGGGTCCCGGCCGAAGGCGGAATCGCTGGGAATCGGCAGTCCGAGGTCCACCAGATAGCCAAAATCTGTTGACGCATAACCTAGTTCGATCGAGATAGGTCGGGTGCGGACCGTAGGCTCAACGGTGCCGGTGCGTCGTGCGCCCTTGAGATACTCCGGCCCTGCCCACATCGCCGATTGCAGTCCGCCCTGGCGCGCCAGCGAGCCGATGATCTCGCCGCGGCCGCAGTCGGCCAGTAGCTGCAGTGCCCGGTATAGGGAGGATTTCCCGGTGCCGTTAGCGCCGGTGACGACTGTGAGTTGGGTAAGGGGCAGCACAATATCGCGCAACGACCGGTACCCCCGGATGGCGATGGTGGTGAGCACGGCGCAAGGTTAGCCAGGGGGACCGACAAGCGAGCGGCAAGCGGTTACGCTGCGTCTATGCTCCGGGTACGACGGCTATTGGCATTCGCGGTAGCGCTGCTCTGCGCTGCGGGGGTGCCGTCCTGTCGTGTCGGCGCCGATTCGCTCGCGCAGTGCAGGAACATCTTCAGTAGCGTCGGTGCCAAGAACTGCGAGCTCACCTCGACCGACGCGCTGGGGCTCCGGTTCGAGAAACGGATTGTTGGAACATCTGCCCGGATTCGCATCTTCACTCGTTCCGGAGTGATGGTTCAAACGGTCAGCCACGCCATCGAGGACTCGCCCGAATCCGGCATCATGCTGCTGCGAGATTTGGACGGCGACGGCCGAGATGAGCTGCTCCTGTCATTGGACACCGGTGGCGCGCATCCGAATTCGCACTGGGCGCTGTGGCGGACCTCCGGCGAGTCCACGCAGTTCCGTGCGGTGCGCGCACCGCACTTGCCTGATGACGTGATGCATGATGTCGGTGCACTGTTCGGCAGTGACTTCTGGCATGCCGGAGACGGTTTTATCGCGGAGTACGGGACCGGCCCAACACGCAGCTGGCTCACGCGGATCTATCGGTTCGATGGTGACGAGCTTGCGCCGATCTTGTCGGTTCAGAACGATGGCGTTCGGTTGGACGGCACCGCCGGTCCTTGTCGGCTGGCGACGTCATACGACCTACGGCGCACGAATCTCACAGCGGATCAGGCCCGAGATCGGTTCTGTGCCGCCACCGAAAAGCGGCGCGGGTAGTCGTCGTCTACCGCCCGAAACCTGCGTTGCGCAGTGCGTCCGCCATCGAACCCGTCGGACGAGACTCTTCCCGCTGGCGGGAATTCTTGTCGCGGTTCTGGTTCCGGCGACCCTGATTCCGGTCGTCGCGGTTCCTGTCGTCACGGCGGGGAGCGCCGGAACGCTCGGGACGCTTGCCCTGTTGTGGATCGTCATTGAGGCGCAGGGTCAGACCGATGCGCTGACGCGGAATGTCGACCTCGGTGACCTTGACCCGAACCACCTGGCCGGACTTGACCACCTCGTGGGGGTCGGAGACATACCGATCCGACATCGCCGACACGTGCACGAGGCCGTCCTGGTGCACACCGACATCGACAAACGCGCCGAAGGCGGCGACGTTGGTCACCACACCCTCGAGCACCATGCCGACCTTCAGGTCCGAGACCTTTTCGACGCCCGCGGCGAAGGTGGCCGTGGTGAACGCGGGTCGCGGGTCGCGTCCCGGCTTCTCCAGCTCGCCGAGAATGTCTGTCACGGTGGGAATCCCGAACCGGTCGTCGGCGAAATCGGCGGGCTTGAGCGAGCGCAGCGATCGCTCGTTGCCGATCAGTTCGGCGAGGGTGACACCGGAGCGATCCAGAATCTTGCGCACCACCGGGTAGGACTCGGGATGCACGCCGGACGCATCGAGCGGGTCGTCGCCTTCACGGATACGCAGGAATCCGGCGCACTGTTCAAAGGCCTTGGGGCCCAGGCGGGGAACCTCCAACAGGCCCTTGCGGCTACGGAATGCGCCCACCTTCTCGCGGTGCGCGACGATGGACTCGGCCAGGGATTCCGTCACCCCGGAGACTCGCGCCAGCAGCGGCACCGAGGCGGTGTTCAGGTCGACACCCACGGCATTGACGGCGTCTTCGACGACGGCGTTGAGGCTGCGCGCGAGGGTGCCGGGAGTGACGTCGTGCTGGTACTGCCCGACGCCGATCGATTTGGGCTCGATCTTCACGAGCTCGGCCAGCGGATCCTGCAGGCGCCGTGCGATCGAGACCGCACCCCGCAGCGTCACGTCGAGTTCGGGGAGCTCATGCGCGGCGTAAGCGGAGGCCGAATACACCGATGCGCCCGCCTCACTGACCATCGCCTTCGTCGGGGCCTTGGCACCGGCGGCCTTGATGTCGGCGATGAGTTCGGCTGCCAGAGCATCGGTTTCGCGTGAGGCCGTGCCGTTGCCGACGGCGATCAGCTCGACACCATGGCGGGCGACGAACGCCGCGAGCGTGGCCTTGGCCTCGTCCCACTTCTTCTGCGGCTGGTGCGGGTAGACCGCGCAGGTATCGACCACCTTGCCGGTGCCGTCCACCACAGCCACCTTGACGCCGGTCCGGAACCCGGGGTCCAGGCCGAGGGTGGCGCGCGTGCCGGCGGGGGCCGCGAGGAGCAGATCCTTGAGGTTGCGGGCGAAGACGCCGACGGCGTCTTCCTCAGCGCGTTGACGCAGCTTGAGGCGGGCATCGACGGAGGCGGAGAACATGAGCTTGGCCCGCCAGGCGACCCGGACGGTACCGGCCAGCCACGGCGTCGCCGGGGTCTTGGCGGTGAGGTTGACCCCGAGGGACTGCGCGACCATGGCCTCATACGGTGCGTCGTCGCCGCCGTCGAAATTCAGGGCCAGGACCTGCTCCTTCTCGCCGCGCATGACGGCGAGCACGCGGTGCGAGGGCATGGTCTCCAGGGCTTCGGAGAACTCGAAGTAATCACGGTACTTTTGTGCCGCTTCGGTTTTCGCGGCGTCCTCCGACCATGGGGCAGTGCGCAGCGCACCGTCCGCCCAGAACTTGGTGCGGGTGGCACCGACGAGTTCGGCATCCTCGGACGCGCGCTCGATCAGGATGTGGCGCGCGCCGTCGAGGGCGGCGCTGGCGTCTGCGACATCCTCGGTGAGGAACTCGGAGGCCACCTCATCGGGCACCAGGTTCGGGTCCGCCAGCAGCCGGTCGGCCAGCGGCTCCAGGCCGGCCTCACGAGCGATCTGCGCCTTGGTGCGTCGCTTGGGCTTGTACGGCAGATAGATGTCTTCGACACGCGCCTTGGTATCGGCCGAGAGCAGCGCCACCTTGAGCTCGTCGGTGAGCTTGCCCTGTTCCTCGATGGAGGACAGCACCGCGGCGCGGCGTTCGTCGAGTTCCCGCAGGTAGCGCAGCCGCTCTTCCAGACTGCGCAGCTGGCCGTCGTCCAGGCTGCCGGTGACTTCCTTGCGGTAACGCGCGATGAATGGGACCGTGGCACCCTCGTCGAGCAGCCGCACAGCCGCCGCGACCTGGGCCTCGGCGACCTCCAGTTCGGCAGCGAGGCGGGCATTTACAGATTTCACGGTCACGCTCTGAGTCACGCCGAGGGACCCTACCCAATGCGGAGGAGAAGCTACGCTCACCGGGTGCGTGTCTGGAGCGTGTTGTGCCTGATCTTTCTGGTCGCGGGTTGTGCCGCACACACGCAGCAGGGGCCGTCGACATCATCCACCGCGCCATCGGTAAGTACTTCGCGCCAGATGCCTCCGACGACGTCGACGTTCTCTCCCGCACCTGCGCCGGGGCCGCATGCGTCCGTGGAGTCGGTGACCCATTGGATTGAGGCGGGTGAGCCCGTCGACGCCGAGGAATTTCGCACGGTCGATCAGGACGGCGCACCGTCTGAGCTGTCCGAAGGTGAGGTGGCGTTCCGCTCACCCGGTGAGCTTGGTCCCCGGGTCATCGGGGGATGCATCACGGCGTTCAAGTACAAGATGCCGCTGTCCTGTCTGCCGGGGATTCGCAATGCGCCGCCCCGTCCTCCCGATTTGCCCGGCCAATGGATCTCGGGCTGGGTGAGTTTCGACGGAGCGACCGTCACCGTGGGGAGCCTGCATGGAGACCCCGGGCCGTTCAGCGAGGGAGTGGGCCTGCCGTTGGAACACGGCAAGCGGCTGAAATTCGGTGACTACCAATGCAGATCGGACCAGAAGGGTCTGTATTGCGTGAACTACCCGCATCACTCGGCCATCCGAATGAGCGACGAGCTTGAGGTGTACGGATGCACCAAGCGGGCAACTCCACCGCGCGGTATCGGAGTGCAGTACGACTGCGGGTGAGTGCCGGTCAGCTATGGCATACCTCAAGAACTACCGCCGCTTCGTCATACATGTGGGCGATAAGCTTGGCGTAGATATCTTGCTGCTGTAGCTGCTCGAGTTGCGTCCCTGGTTCTTTACGGATCTGGCGGACAACGGAGACGGCTTGATCGGACAGCTCGGCAATGTGTTGCGTCCGCGGTGTCAGATCGGGCCTGGTCACCTGCGCCGCGTGAGTGCGAATCTCGTTGGACCACTTCTCGTAATCGGTCAGGCTTGGTCCGCCCGGGACGATCGATTGGGCGTTCGTGAGATCCTCGCGCCCGCTGAACACAGCGAGGGTTGCTATTGCCTTACCGCATTCGCTGCGCCTGGTGATGCCGTGTCCGGGCTGTGCGCGTCCCATCAGATAGGCGGCGGCACCGGCGATTACGGACATGACGATCACGACGCCGACGACGATCAGCCACACCTTCCGTGACGGCATGACGGACGGGTACTCGGACTCGGCAAGGGTGGGAACTTCTCCTATCGACGAGGCAGCTGTGGCACGTAACAGGATCAGCTGCTGTTGCAGCCGACGCAATATGCGTGCATCCCACCAAAAAATCATGGCCATAAGCGCAGACAACCCGAGCCACGCCGTGGCGCGCCGGACATCGTGATCAATGAGACGGGTGACTGCGATGAGCGCTGCACCCGCTGGAACTAGGTATGCGATCCATCGCGCCCATGTGGGTGTCCGCAATCTGGTTCCAACAAGGAGCGTGCACAGCCGCACCGCCGCCGACAGCACCGGCGCCTCGGTGGGTGCGGCACCGCGCTGGCTTGCGTCGATGGCCTGGCGTCGCTGCGTCGCGTCCAACCCATCAAGGACGGCGAGAAAGGCCTGGCGGAACCGTTCCTGAGCAACGATGAGCAGGGTTCCAGCGCCGACGCTGAGCACCGGTATCTGCACCGCACGGACTTTCCAGTCCGATCCATCGTCGGGCATGAGCAAGATCCACAGCGGGCCGCCGATCGCCGTCATGAGGGCGACCAGTACCGACCAACGCATCCACCGCGGAGCCAGTAGCAACCGAATGTTCACAGCAAACATTCTGACAGGTTGAAGGCTTGCTGTGTGTCCGGGTAGTCACTGCTACATCGGCGAGGCCGCCACTGCTACAGCAAGGTCGCGGAGAACGGTTATGCCGGTTGGGGTGGTGCGGGGTTCAGTGCGTTCGGGCACAGCTCGCTTTGCAGAATGTCGACGTACACATTGGGTGCTGGCGCGGGAGCCACGCCGGAGCCCACCGGGAACTGCGATCCCACTTCTTCGGGTGGGACACCGTTGCGTAGATCGCGGCATGCTTGGTGTCCCGCCTGAACCACATACGGTTCGGCATCCTTGTGGATGAAGACCCCCGCGGCGCGCAGGCTGTCCAGAAATGTGTGGTCATTCGCCTGCGCAGTCCCCATGCCGAAGAGGCCGCTCGCTGACATGCCTGTGGCGGCGATCGCGACGACGATCCTGGTGCGGAGCTTGCCCATCGTTGATTCCTTCCGGCCACCAGCATTATTGCCAGGGGAGCGGGCTCTACATCGGCGAACGGACGAAGAAGGAGCTGTTTAGTTCAGGCCGCCGCCGATGACCAGGACCTCTCCGGTGATCCACGATGCGCGGTCCGAGGCCAGGAATGTCACCGCTGGTGCGATGTCTTCGGGTACGCCGATCCGGCCAAGGGGTGTGATCTTCTCAATCTCGGTGCGGAACTCTCGGCTTGAGAAGGCGCTGGATTGCATGCCGTCGGTCACGGTCAGCCCAGGATTGACCGAGTTCACTCGGATGCCCCGTGGGCCCAGCTCCTTGGCGAGGGTGCCGGTGATCGTGTCGACAGCGCCCTTCGAGGCGGTGTACACCAGTGAGTTGGCGGGCGTGAAGCTCGTGACACTTGACCCGATGTTGACGATGCTCGAGCCGGGGTGAAGGACAGTCCCGAGTGCTTCGGTGATCGTGATCGCCAGGCCGAAGACATTGAGGCTGAATTGACGTTGAAGTTCAGCTGCGGTTACCGATTCAATCGCACCCATCTCGTATACCCCGGCGTTGTTCACAAGGATGTCGAGCGTCTCGATCCGAGTGGTGAGTTCGGCGAACAGTTCTTTGACGCTGGCCGGATCAGAGATATCGGCCTGGAGGGCAAAGGCGCGGCCTCCGGCGTCGTGTATTGACTTCACGACATGATCAGCGCCGCTCTTGCTTGACGAGTAGTGGACTGCCACATGCGCGCCCGCTGACGCGAGGTCTCGCGCGATGGCCGCCCCGATTCCCTTCGACGCGCCTGTGACAAGTGCCGTCTTGCCTGCCAATATGCCCATGGATTCCTCTCTTTCGTTTGGCTGCAATATGTTTCGCCTCTACCTGATTGCTTTTCAGCGTAGATTTGCACTCGTCGGCGTGGAAGGGTGTGCTGCTCCTACCTAGGCACCCGTTGCGGCCGAGGTGATGTGTCACTGGGTGGGTGTATTACACCCTGGTTGGGTCGCTTTGCCGTGAGTATGTTGAGGACATGGATCGGCGAAATGAGTTGGGCGACTTTCTGAAGGCGCGCCGTGCTCTGGTCTCGCCGCGGCAAGCGGGGCTGCCAGAGGATGAGCCGCGCCGTGTCTTGGGCTTACGCAGGCAAGAGGTTGCCGCGCTGGCCGGGGTGAGTGCCGACTACTACAGCAGGCTTGAACAAGGGCGTGAGCGGCATCCCTCAGACCAGGTGCTACGGGCGATTTCCCGTGCACTGCAGTTGGATACGCACGCGACTGAACACCTGGCCAGCCTTGCGCGGCCGTCTGGAGCAGCGCCTACTGTGGCCGGTCAGCGAGATGCCAGCGAGGGGGCCATGAGGATCGTCAACAATGTGGTGCACGCACCGGCGTTGATCATCAGCCCGGCAATGGACATTCTGGCCATGAATTCCCACGCACTGGCCCTCTACAGCGACTTCTCCCGGGCAGACAACCTGGCGTATATGGTTTTCCTTGACCCAGTGGCCACGCGGTTCTACGCCGAATGGGACGACGTTGCGCGGGATACTGCCCGAAACCTGCGCGCTATGTCGGTGTCGTTTCGTGATGACCCTCGCGTGGCAGAAGTTGTGGGGGAGTTGACGATCCAAAGCGATGCCTTCACGTTCGTATGGATGCAGCATGATGTCCGGCCGCGAACAAGTGGGACCAAGCGATTCCGTCACAGCCAGGTCGGTGAGATCAGCCTTCAGTACGACACCTTCGCTGTCGGTGATGCCCCCGGGCAACAGCTGCTCATCTACTCGAGCGACCCTGGCAGTGCCGATGCCGATGGGCTCGAGCTCCTGGCCACGCTTGCGCTGGATCAGCCGCCCGAATAACGGGAACCATATCCAAATCCATTTGAGGCAAACGGTATTCAAAGCCTCATGATTTCAGATTGTGCAGGATCGAATCGTGACATCATTACGGCCGGTTGGAGCGGGAACGCTGACCATCGGTGGCGACATCACCATCAATCGGCTCGGCTACGGCACGATGCAGTTGACCGAGCCGGGGGCGTGGGGCCCGCCGCGGGATCCAGAGTCGGCGGTGCGGTTGCTGAAACGCGTGGTTGAGCTAGGAGTCAATTTCCTGGACACCGCGGATGCATACGGTCCGCACGTCGTCGAAGACTTGATCCGCGAGGCGTTGTACCCGTATCCCCGTGGTCTCACGATCGCGACAAAAGTCGGTCTCGCACGCACCGGCCCTTCGGAGTCGGGTTGGATTCCGCTGGGGCGGCCCGAGTACTTGCGCCAGCAGACGGAAATGAGCCTGCGGCGCCTGAAGTTGGAGCGCATCGACCTGCTCCAGCTGCATCGTGTCGACCCCACCGTTCCGTTCGAGGATCAGATCGGCGAACTCAAGCTTCTGCGAGACGAAGGCAAGATCCGGCACATTGGGCTCTCGGAGGTTTCGGTCGGCCAGCTGCAGGCGGCGCGGCAGATCGTGCCCATCGCCTCGGTGCAAAACCTGTTCAACCTCGCCAATCGGTCAGCAGCCGACGTGGTGGACTACGCCACTACCCACGGCATCGCGTTCATTCCTTACTTCCCGCTGGCTACCGATGGCTTTGAAGGTTCCGGGGGTGTTCTGGATGTCGTGGCGCATGCCCACGGCCGCGCCCCAGCGCAGATTGCCCTGGCATGGCTACTGCACCGCTCTCCGATCATGCTTCCGATCCCGGGAACATCCTCAGGAGCACACCTTGCGCAGAATGTTGCCGCTGCAGACATTGTGCTCAGTGATGCCGAGTTCGAAGCCCTTTCCGCGGCAGTGCCGCTGCCCAACAAAAGCGTTTAATGCCATGCGGATTGGTATCTTCACCGCGCTCACCGACGAAGGCATGGAGCCCGGCGAGCTGGCGGTCGAGATCGAGTCGCGTGGGTTCGAATCCCTCTTCGTGCCGGAGCACACCCACATACCGGTGACGATCGAAGCGCTCCATGCCGGATGGGAAGAGATACCCCGCGACTACTGCCGCAGCCTCGATCCGTTCGTGGCACTGTCCTTCGCTGCGGCCGCGACGAGGGATCTCCGCATCGGTACCGCCGTGGCGCTGCTGGTCCAGCGAGATCCGATCACGTTCGCCAAAGAGACCGCGACACTGGACAGGGCATCAGGTGGGCGGTTGGAATTGGGAATCGGCGTTGGATGGCTGCGTGAGGAGATACGAAATCACGGCACCGACCCGCGCACGCGGGTGGCATTGCAGAGCGAGCGCATCCAGGCGGTCAAGAAAATCTGGACGGAAGAGCAGGCCCAATTCCACGGCAAGTATGTGGCTTTCGATCCGATCCATTCCTGGCCCAAGCCCGTTCAACAACCGCACCCGCCGGTGTGGCTAGGGGGCTGGGGGCCGTCTACCCACGAGCGGATTCTCGACCACGCCGACGGCTGGATGGCACCGACAATGCTTGGAGTAGAAGAGCTTCAGAAGGGGATCGGTGAACTCAATCTGCTCGCAGCGCAGAGGGGCAAGCCGACGGTTCCGGTGATCGCGACCATCCTGGCGCCCCAGCCTGGAGATATCGAACGCCGCGCCGACCTTGGCGTGCATCGTGTGCTGTTGGGGCTGCCGGTGGAGTCCCGCGACACCACATTGCGCACGCTGGACCGCTTGGCCGCGCTGGCGGCGTGAGAACGTTGTGGTTCCGTGAATACCTCATCGGATATTGCGGTGATGATTACGATGCGAACAGGCTCAGCTGTTCGAACTAAGGGCGGTGCACATCGTGGACGCAGTGTGGGCCACCTGGGCATCGCTGAACTGCTCGAGGGCCCTGTAGGAGATGGCCGGATCCGCGGGTGTAGACGCCGTCGAACTCGCGGAGTTGGAGTTTTTCGCAGGTAATCCGGCCAATGCGCTTGCTCCACTGGCCGAGCTTCTTTCGCCCCTTGAAGCGGCTCCCGGGCAGGTGCTGATGCGTCAGCGCGAGCCGGCCGACTGGTTCCTGCTCGTCGGTTCGGGTGGCGGCGAGATCCTTCACGCCGGCGACAACGGAGATTCGGTCGTCGCGCATCTGGTGCCCGGCATGGTCGTCGGTGAGATCGCGCTATTGCGTGGGAATGCCCGGACGGCGACCGTCGTGGCGACCGAACCGCTTCGCGGCTGGGCCGGTGGCAGCGATGCGTTCACCGCGATGCTTGAAATCCCTGGTGTGTCAGATGCATTGGTATCAACGGCGCGCCAGCGGCTGGCCGCATTCGTCGCTCCTATTCCGGTGCGGCTGCGCGACGGTGCCCAGTTCTACCTGCGGCCGATCCTTCCCGGTGATAGGAGGCGGCTGGCGAGGATGTCGCGACGCACGGTGTACCGCCGGTTTCTGGGAGTGCCCAACAAGCGGATGATTACCTACCTCTTCGAGGTGGACTACCGCGACCACTTCGCATGGGCCCTCACCGATGGCCCCGACGGTCTTGTCGTGGCCGATGCTCGATTCATCCGCCATGTCGATGACCCTGACAGTGCCGAGTTGGCGTTCACGGTCGGTGATGACTACCAGGGCCGTGGGATCGGAACACTGCTGATGGAGGCGATGTCGGTGTCGGCGCATGCCGACGGTGTCCACAGATTCACGGCCTCGGTGCTCTCGGAGAACTATGCGATGCGCAGGATTCTGAATCGGTACGGTGCGCAGTGGGAATCGGATGGGCTGGGGGTAGTCACCACGGTCATCGATGTTCCCCATCTGAGGGAACTCAGTCTTTCTTCCCAGCTGTTCCGGCAGATCCACGTCGCTACGCGGCAGGTGGTTCAGACGTTGTGTTGATGGTCTGACGGTGACTCAGAGCTTGAACCCCCAGCGCTCCAGGGGCACCACAGTCCTACTCTGGCGTCAGATGACTCGATCCTGCCAAATGGATTAGGAGCAACGTGGCCCCAGTAACGCGATACCCAAATCCGTTTCCGAAGGATCGCATCGAAGCCGCTACAGAGGCCGCTTCGTTAAGACAGTTGTTTGTTTATGGGCTGTCGAGTGCACAGCGCGCGGTGACGTTTGGAGCTGAGGTTCTTGGAGGCCTTGCTGAGCCCGAGAAGGTGATTATTGATGCCGCTCTAGAGGCCTCCTGGAATGAGGTCAAAGGGATCTTGAGTGCTGACCTAGCAGCACACGTTCCTGGGTTGCTTCAACGGATAATTCCTGAAGAGGAAGAGGGGTATTCGTTCTGCGACTCGGTTGTCAATGATGCTGTGGCCGCGACGGCATATGCAATCAGTGCTCTAACTGGCTCTGTTGCGACAAGTTCGGAGAGTGCGTATTACGCAGCAGAAAGTCTGTTCAACCTGGCGGACCTTGTTTTGCACCGTAACGAGATCGAGTATATGACTGATATTACGTGCGCGCCGATTCTTGCCGCGACTCTCGGTTACATCGAATCCGATCTGGACCGAATGGAGTGCGGTATTACAGTGCCAGAACCAGCGAGCATTCGACCTCGATTGATCGCTGAGGGGCAGCACCTCGCCCGACTTGCAGACTAGATTGCGCCGCCGTCTGGATAGAGCTGCAGGTAACACTTTGCCTTCAGGATCTACCAGTGCGCCTGGCAGGAACCGAACCTGCAACCTAGGGATTGAGAGTCGCTCTGACTTGGGGTTACCTAACGGGATTTGGGCAACGTTGGTTGAGTGAGTGTCCGCTGGTCATGTCAAATTGGATCTTGTTGTCTCGCACATCAAAGAGGACGTGGTGAACATTGTTTGCCACTTGGTCTAACGCGATCTTGATTTGTGGCTTATGCTGGGCTGATTGTTGGGCCGCAATGCATAGCTTGGTTGCGGGTGTCGGGAGGGTGAGCTGTCGGTGAGTTCCGTGAACCGTGATGTAACCGAGGCGACAAGCGTACTGACATGCCGGGATCTGACTCATGCCAGCGAACCGCAGAAGGTGCCCGTCGCCGAGTCGACGTCTGCGGGTGACGGCGGTCGCCGGGGCGGTGCTGTGGTTGCCGGAGCGGTGTTGGTGGTTGCGGCGGTCGCAGGCCTGCATGGCTTGAATCGGGCCGGTGGCGATGTCGGAGCCTGGGGTGTGTGGGTGGTGGCGCTGCTGGCGGGGATGACGGCGCTGGGCGGCGGGATCAAGCTCATCATGTGGGGTAGCAGGCCTGTGATCGCGGCTGTGTCCGCTGCCGGTAAAGAACGGTTGTCTGAGCCGGTACAGACCGTGATTGCTGCTGTCGCGATCATCGCCGGGGCGCTGGGTATGTGGTGGACCTTCCGGGGCGGCTATGCCGCCTGGTGGCAACACCTTTCCGGAGAAACTCGTTGGTCGTTGCTCCTCGGTATCGGGCAGATGATGGTGGCCGTGCTCGCTGGAGCTGCGCTGTTTATGGGCGGTAAGTACCTGACGGGCCTGGTCAAAGAGGTCTTGACCGATGTCGGGATGCTCGGGGCGCGCGACCACGCTGCTGTTGCAGAAGATGTTGGGGCACATCGTAATCAGTCCCGGAACAATCGGGATGAGTCGGTGTGGCATCCGGGGTTGTTGGCTGCGTTGATCGCGGGCGGGGCCGGGCTGGTGTTGTTGGCAGCTGGAATCACCCCGAAGTTGTATGTGTGGATCACGGGCCCTGACGTGCTGCCCGCTGTGGCGGCGATTGCGGCCACGTTGGTGTGGGGGATCGGGTCGAATCTGGGGTGGTGGAAAGGTCTTGCGGGCCTGTATGCGTGGGCAACGGATGCTTCCCAGAGAGCCTCAGCGGTTGCCGGTGTGGTTGCGTTGCTGATGTTTTCGGCAAGCGGTCTGGGTTTGGGCTGGTTCACCCCGGACACGGTGCCGCAGGCGCATGCGGCGTGCCCACCGGATTGTGGTGGCGGTGGTGGTTTGGATGGCCCACCTGGGGGCGGGCAGATTTTCCAGCCGCCGAGTCAAGGTGGGCAGCAGATGCCCGACTATCAGGGCGGTATTAATCAGGCGCCGCTGGATCAGAACAACGGCATCAGCATCTACAACACTCAGGCGCCTTCGGTCAGCAATAACGGTACTCAGGGGTCCAGTGGGCGGCAGGGGTCTCAGCAGGGGTGGGATCAGCCTGCGCACGGTACTCAGATTCCGGATTATCAGAACGCGACGCCGTATACGCAAGGACCGGGTAAGCCGAATCCGGATTTCAACGGCGGACAAACTAACTCCGGTAGCAATGCGGGATCGCAAGGTGGTCAATCGAATCAGGGTATGCAGCAGCCAGCCCAACAACCGCAGCAGGGTTCGCAGCAGGCACCTCAGCAGCAGCCGCCGCAACAAGATGCGGGCCAGCAGCCGAACCAGTCACCGGATCAGCCGGATCAGCAGAAGATCGATGACCTGACGCGTCAGCTGCAGGAGAAGCAGCAGCAGTCCGGTCAGGATCGGCAGCGCATTGATGATCTGACTAAGCAGCTGCAACAGCAGGGACAGCAGAAGCAGAGCGGCAACGAGAAACTCCCCAAAGCGCCGTCCAAGGATAAGAAGCAGGACGACAAAGACCAGCAGGATCAGGACGACCAATCAGGCAATAATGACCTGTCGGCGTTGTTGATGGGGGCGGCGTCCACGCGCCGCCGCAAGCAGGACGACCAGTCTCAGCCCGACCAACAGCAGGAGCAGGGTCCGGACACTCAGGCGCTCGCGCAAGACGGCGCGCAGTTGGGGCAGTCCCTGCCTGGAGATATCTCCAATACCGTCTCCGACAGTGTGAATCTGGGTCAATCGGCGGGATCAGCGGCACAGAACTTCGGGTCCGCTGCCCAAGCTGGGGCTTCGCTCGCGTCGTCGGCGCAGTCCGGTGCAGTCAACCCCATGGACGCTGTTGCGTTGGTACAAGGGGTGTCTGGGGGTATCAGCGATACAGCGGACGCCGTGGGCTCCGGGGCTTCGATTGCCTCGACATGGCTCAATGAGGCCGGGCAGGGCGCACAACTGGCCGCCGACGTGAACCCGCAACTCAAACCTCAGGCCGAGCAGATCCAGCAGCTCACCCAGGCCGGTGGCCAGGTCGCCGACCTCACTGGCCAAGTCGCAGGCGGCATCTCCCAGGTGTCCGGTGTCGTCAACACCGTCTCTAGCCTCGGCGCCTCCGGCATGCCCGACACCTCCGGTGCTACGGATGCGTTGTCGGGGACGGCGACCGCGGTCAACGGACCCACCGACGTCCCCAAACCACCCACACCGCCATCTGTGCCGCCGCAATCGTCATCGAGCGTGCAGGCACTCGACAGCACCACCACTCGGGCACCCCAGCAGCCCACCCCGGTTGCACCGAAGACGACCCAGAACAACTTCTATAAAGACTGGTATCCCAAGCAACCTGCCGAACCCGATCCGACCGCTGGTGCGTTCACGGGCTCACTGAACAAAATGGGCATTACCGAACCCAAGAGCCCTTTGGACAAACCTGCGCCCGCGCCAGATCCGCGCACCGTGCCCGCGCCGAAGCTGGACATGAACAACCCCGCCGACAAGGCAGCGGTCGATCAGTTCAGCAGCATCTTGTCCACGCAACTGCCCCCTGACCAGGTTGACGCGAAGGTGGCCGAGGCTGTCAAGGGATCACAACAGGATCGCCCGCTCTACGCGGTGCCCGAAGGTCTGCCGCAGCCTGTCCGGGAGACCTTTAGCGATGCGTTCCATGACTCGTGGGATAAGGGCATCAAAGGCACTCAGGACTTGGTGGGAGCTAATGGACTCGATGCCGCCAAAGATGCCTGGGGCGACATCGGTACGGGTATCAAGAGCAGCTTTGGCGAGCTAGCCCATCCCACGGAAGTCACCCCCCAGCGGGTCGACAACATGCAGCGAATGATCGACAACCCCAAGGCATTCCTGGGCGAACAGGCAGCCATTGGCGTACAGGCAATACCCGGAGCCATGCTCGGCGGCGAAGGCGCGCTCGCACGTGTCGGCCTCGAAGACGCAGCCGTGTCCGGCACGCGAGCTGAAATCACCCGCGGCCTACCCGAACCTCGCGAACTACCAACACCATCCTCGGCGGGTGGGTCAACCTACAAGCAGCGCCTCGATCAAACGCCCATCAACAACGGGCAATGGACAGACCAGCGCGGGGAGTCGACGTGGCTGTCACAGAACCCAATGGTTAATCAGTTCCTGCGCGAAGCAGGAGTCGAGGGGATCGAATACAGCAACGCCCGACCTGATTTCGGGCCTGTCGCGCAGGGGCAAGTAGAGATTCCAAATATGTCGACCAACAGAGACGTAAACTTCAAGGCAGCCGACAAGTTGCTTGCGAAACAATGGGGAGTCTCACCGCAGGATATTGCCGACTTCCGCAAGGCCAACAAGTACACGTGGCACGAGGAACCAAACCTGACGACTATGCAGCTTGTACCATCCGTAGTTAACAACAGGTTGGGACACCTGGGCGGCATCGGTGAACTCAATGCCGGCAAAACCCTCCCCCCGATTGGAGAAGGCGCACCGTGATCGACCCCGTACTTGGAGAAATTGTCTACACCGAGGAACGCGGTTGGGAAGGTAGCTACACTTTCCCATTCCTAGGGCGCGAGGTGACAGTCCCACTCATCGTTGCGGCATGGGACGAGGCTGATGCAATAGAAACAGCCCAGAGAGATGCAGTCCAACTGTTCACCGAACGGAAGGTTGAACTATCTCGGCGGGCGGATGACGCGCTCTACGCGCACTATCTCGAACGACTGCCTGAGCTTCGCGAACAGTTCGGGGGCAGCGCCGACGAACTTATGCCGATCATCGGAGATAAAGAGGACCTCGCCCGAATGATTACGCCCACAACACTTTTTGTGCCGAACCCCTTCCGGGGCTCGACCGACCGCGTTATTGGGCCCCTGTACAACTGCACCTGGGAACCTGAACTCGGGCTCACCGTAAAGTTTGTCAATGAGGCTATCGAGGAAGTCGGCCCGCAAGACATCATCTTGTAAGTGAGCGATGGCCACACTGATCGCAGGCCAAAGGAATGGCGACCCCGCAACGACGAAATAGCTTCCAGGCCTGACGATGATGGGGTGTGGCGTGCCTATTGCGCAACAGGTCACTGGGAAACGTACGTCCCGCGCCGACTTGCCTTCCGTGATGGCTCTACAACCACTGATGCCGCCAGCCACGCCCACTGGCGGGACAGCGCATTGCAGCTGACTACTCCGAGTCCGTCATCGTCGCTATCGCCGACGCTGCAACCAATATCGGTAGGCCAGGTGTCGGCTTCTCTACCAACGCATTACGAGCACCAGCGCTTCCGGGCCTGTCCGGTGGGTTGATGGATTTTGTGGACACGACAACCCGTGGCCATGCGAAGCTGTTCACCAGCATGCAATCCGCGCTGGCGTCGAGTCTGCATGACCATATTGATCGCACGCAGATGCCGGACGTAACTCTTGGTTCGTTCTTGGCTCTGTGTTTCCATGTGTCCACCCAGCGGGCCATCGGTCGAATTTTCCTTGCAATGCCGGATCGTCGTGACCAAGGTGCGTGACGCGCCGTGCCTTTTGTCAACGCACCATCATCCCGCTGGCGTCGTCGTCTAGCGGCTCCGAGGGTGTCTCGCCTGGCCTCGCGCCGCGTTGCGGAACAAATCCGTATCTATCAGCGCCCCCGGCAGGAATCGAACCTGCGACCTAGGGATTAGAAGCTCTTAGTCGGGGTAGTCGCGGCCAGGCGTTTTAGATTTGCAGTCGACCGCAAAACCCCTGCAAGAGCGCATATTAAGCCGTCGCCGGTACGGTATCGGTACGCCGTAGGTTCGCCGCTATATCGCCCTCAGCCGCCGGTAAAACGCCGGTCGTTCGATCTTAACTACCCGTGAGAGTCGGTGGTTGGTGCAACGATGACCCCCATGATCGCCGTCGTCATCGCGCTAATCGGACTTGTGGGCTCTGCGGCTGTCGGTAACGCGCTAAGCGAGTGGTTCAGACGGCGTAATCTTCACGAGTCAATCAAGGCTGATCTCTCCGTTTGGACTCAGTTACCGGACGGTGACGCAAAGTCGAGATTGCTGGCAAGGATTGAGCAGCGGGTGGACGGCTTGGCCGTTGAACCGACACCGTCACTAATCTTACGGTTTGCGGCTGCCATTATTCCGTCGGCAGCATGGCTAGCCCTAACTTTTGGGACAGTGATATTGAGTTACGGTTGGAAGTTTCGTCGTGACGAGAGCGGCATACTTCGCCTTTACACTTCCTCCGGTAACGACTCGATGCCTTTCCTCGTGTTCATCCTTATGGTCGTGATCGGGGTTTTCGTAAACGCAATCGTTCTGGAAGCGACAGGTACCACCGCTCGTCGGCGTATACGAAAATTGATACGCGACCGCTCTAACCCGCCTGTTCCTCAAACAGATTGACCACGTTGCTATTTGGCGGTTTGATGGGTACGCACCGGGGTGGTTCTGGCAGTGTGTTAGTCGTAGCCTCGGTGGGCATCCAGTCGGCATACACGGTCAGGGTTACAACGTAGTCCGCGTGGCCGAGCCGTTCGGACACCTGCATAAATGGTGTGCCGCTCGAAAGATGTTGCACGGCAAAGGTATGCCGCAAATCGTGTATGCGAGTCCCTGCGACTGCTGGGCGCGCTGGGCGGTCTTTTGTTGCGGGCCTTGCTGGTTCGCTTGCCGGGAGTCCGACCGCGACTAGTGCTGGCCGGAAGATGCGCCGGTAGAACGTTCCCATATCGACGGGCTCGCTCCAATCCAGGGCGGTCTGTCGCCGCGCAACGCTTCGGGCTACGACGCTCGCGCTTCGCCCCGGCCATAGTGGCGCGGTTGGGTCGTCGCGACGGGGGTGCTCCGCGAGGTACGCTGCCAGACGCTCCGCGAGCCAGTCCGGGAGTGGCACTGTGCGCCGGGACTTCTTGGACTTGAGCGTGCCTGGTACCCACTTGCCGTCTTTGCGTTTCTTGGTCCGCTGCACCTTCACCGCTGCCCGCACAGGCGTGCCCACGGGCACGGGCGGGAACACAAGGTCACCGATCTCAAGGCCGGTGTTCTCGCTGGCGCGCACGCCACTGGCAGCCAGGAACTCGACCATCAGCGCGTACACCGGGTATGCAGGTAGCTCCGCCACTTCACCCGCGACGGCAGCGCTTACCGCGCCGAGTTGATCGGTGGTGAGCGGGTGGTGTTCGAACGTGGTCTTGTCGCCGGTACCACGCTTGCGCTGAAACTCTTTGGCACTAGTGGGGTTACTGGGGATTGCGCCGTCACTGAGTGCCTGGTCGAGTACCGCCCGGAACACCCGCCAGATATGGCCTACGGTGCCTGTGCTCAGCCTCTCACCGTCGCCTACGCGGCTGCTTCGGTTGAGTAGGGCCGCCCGGAAGCGCCGGCATTCCGCAGCCGATAGCGCCGCGATAGCCGTACCGCTCAGCTCCGGCAGGACGTAAAACTCAAGCAACCGTTGGTACTTGGCGGCTGTCGCGGCCTTGATATCGCCGTTGCTTACCGCTGCGCTCTGTGCGTCGAGCCAGCTTTGCGCGTAGTAGCCGAATGGCTGCTCACCAGCCTTCTTGGCGTCGGCCAAGGCGGTTGTGCCGCCGACCGTGTGCTTGGCGTTGTTGAGGGCATCCCGTCGCTCTTCTGCTTGTTCCCGCGTGGGGTAAGACTCCTGACGGGCGCGTGTCTTGCCTGGAATGGGCACGCCGAACGCATCGGTGACGGGTTCGCGCCAGACGACGCGATAGACGCGAACGGTCTTGCCTTTGCGCTTGCGCTTGGTGTCGTAGGGGCGAATGTGCGAACAGCTTCTCTAGAGTTTCGACTTTCCAATGCCTGATGTCACCGATCTTGGCCATCGGTTACGCGTTTCCGGTCTTGCCGAAGCGCCCAGCGCTACCGTCATCGGTGCCAACAACTTTGGCGGTGGCCTCAAAGATCCAAGTCGCGTGCTCGCCGACTTGCTTGCGGATCACCTCGTGCTGCTCGTGCCAGCCGGTTCGCAAATCTTCCATCGCTGAACCAACAACCCCCGGCCAACGTGACGCCAACTCGGCCAGATCCGCATCATGACCAACGTGGTCCTGGCGATGGGTCTCCACATGGTCCAACAGCTTGTTTGCCTGCTTGAACAACAACTCCGGGTCGTAACTCAAAGGTTCAGGCATTAGTTCCCCCTTGGGCGCAAGACTGCTGATAGCCGAACTGTACGCCGTAGCCAAAACTCTGGTACCAGCCATGCACATACGAATCGCGCATGTGCATGGCTATCTCCTCTGGATTGCCCACCCGTCGCGATGCCACTGGAGGATAGTTGCCGCAAGAGACACCACAGCGCGCGCTTCTTCGGCTGACGGCATTCGCTTCGGGGTCGGCCCACCGCCATGCCGGTCATGGTTCGGCCACATCAACCGCAGCATTGCGACGAGTGGCGCCACGTCGTGGGTTTGATCATGGCCGGGCAAGATCATTTTCCAGTTGCCTGCGCTCTGAGAGCTGCCGAGCTGGCCAAGGACGTCACCAAGAGTCGCCTTCGCCTTACTGGGTACGACTGCAGGAATCAGCACGTCCTCAACAGCCTTGATCGCGTGATCCCATGCGTCAGATGCGTCGCCGTTACGGCCAAATGCGTTTGTCCAGGCTTCGCGAAGCTCGTTGGTGGCTTCGCCAGCGGTGGCTGTCGCGGCGTCAAACGTGGCCTGCGCCTCCTCGGTGACCGTGCGCACCAGTGAAGTGCCGTCGTCGTTAACCCGCCAAACGGATGCCCCGTAGCTAAGGATGTGGTTTAGATCCCGCCACCGGTTACGTTGAGGAATGACCATGTCCAAAAGTGCGTCCGCGAGGTCAAGGACAAACGCTTCATGTGTCTTCGCGCGCGAAATCAGCGCAAGAGCGAACATCGTAGGGTCGGTATCGGTGGCTAGCGGCAAACGGAACCGAATACCAATCTCACGCAGTACGTCTCGGTCTGGATTTACGAAATGTGAATGCTCGTGAACGCCAAGATGGTCGCTAATCCACTCCAGGATAGGGAACTTCAAATGGTCCGGTGCGCCTTCGTAAGGCCCGTCGGGTTGCGTTCCGGCGCTTCTATCAGACAGCGGTTGCCACGGCATATAGGAAAGCCTATGGCCATGGGCCGACAGAACTGGCCTAACCATGCAACCTCACCACGTACGACTCCCCAGTTCGCCCGATGTTAGCTCGGGGAACGGGCATATCCGGGTCGCCGGTAAAACGCCGGTAAATTCACCCCGGCCCGACCGCGTGATTGACCTGTTAGTCCATCTACCAGGCGATATACAGCGCCCCCGGCAGGAATCGAACCTGCGACCTAGGGATTAGAAGGCCCTTGCTCTATCCAACTGAGCTACGGAGGCATGCGGCGCTAGCCGGACCGCAGTCTATCGAACCGGTGACCGTGCGGATCGCATCTCGCCATACCCTTGACTGGTGACCACCACCTCCACCGCCAGCAAGACCGATTCGCCGATCTGGACGATCGTCGTCGGCCTTGCGGCACTGGCGGGCCTGGTCGCGGCTGCTATCGGCGCGCTGTCACTGGCAGAGGCCCTGCTCGCGACGGGTCTGCCCAACCCTGGCCCCGTCACCTCCTACGGTCTGCCGTTCGTGCGCGCGGCCGCCGAAATCGTCGCCGTGGTTGCCGTCGGTGCGTTCCTGCTCACGGCCTTCTTCGTCCCACCGCAGTCCACCGGCGTGCTCGACGTGGACGGCTACCGCTCGCTGCGCGTCGGCACCGCGGCATCGACTGCGCTTGCGGTGCTCTCGGCGGTGATGGTGCCGTTGTCGATCTCCGATGTGGCCGGTCAGCCGGTGAGCGATTTCGGGCTCGGGGAGCTGTGGACGCTCGCAGGTGAGATTGAAACCGTCAATGCCTGGCGCTGGATGGCCTTCATCGCTGCCGGCGTCGCGATCGCCAGCCGGGTGGTGCTGCGCTGGTCGTGGACCCCGCTGCTCGTGGTCGGGTCGGTGGCGACGCTGATGCCGTTGGCCCTGGTGGGACATTCGGCCACCGGTGGCGCACATGATCTGGGCACCAACAGCCTCATCATCCATTTGGTATCGGCGGCGCTGTGGGCCGGCGGCCTTGTCGCATTGCTGATCCACGCGCTGCGCGGCGGCGGCTATCTCGACGTGGCCGCACGCCGGTTCTCCACGCTGGCGCTGTGGTGCTATGTCGCGATCGGGCTCAGCGGAATCATCAACGCGCTTATCCGGGTGCAGCTTTCGGACCTGTTCACCACCCGCTATGGCTGGCTGCTGGTGGGCAAGGCCACCGCGTTGCTGGTCCTCGGTGTCTTGGGGTATTTACAGCGGCGTTCGGCGATCACGGCACTGAGCGAGGAACCGCAGAACCGTCGACCGCTGATCCGGCTCGCCGGGATGGAGGCCGTGATCTTCGCAGTCACGTTCGGTATCGCCGTCGGCCTGGGTCGCACCCCACCGCCGCCTCCGGTCAATCTCAACCCCTCACCGGTCGAGGTCGCCATCGGTTACACGCTCGATGGCCCGCCGACCCCGCAGCGATTGATGTTCGACTGGCGCTTTGATCTCATCTTCGGAACGGCCGCCATCGTTTTCGCGGTTACCTACTTGGTGGGTGTCCGTCGCCTCAAGGCCCGTGGTGACGCGTGGCCCGTGGGGCGCACCATCGCCTGGCTGTCTGGTTGTGCCTTCCTGCTCATTGCCACATCGTCGGGTGTCGGCCGGTACATGCCCGCGATGTTCAGCATGCACATGGTGGCGCACATGATGCTCTCGATGCTGGTGCCCGTGCTGCTTGTTCTCGGTGGCCCTATCACGCTGCTGCTTCGCGTGTTACCCGCCGCAGGCAAGGGGGATCCGCCGGGGCTGCGTGAATGGGTGCAGATTGCGTTGCACAGCAGCTTCTCTCGCTTTCTGACCCATCCGCTGGTGGCGACGTCGCTGTTCATCGGGGGGTTCTACGGCCTGTATCTCAGTGGGCTCTATGACGCCGCCGTCGATGTGCATGCTGCGCACTTGGCGATGAATGTGCACTTCCTGCTCAGTGGATACCTGTTCTATTGGGTGGTCATCGGCATCGACCCGTCGCCGCGGCGGCTGCCTCCGGTAGCCAAGCTGGGCATCGTGCTGGTGTCGCTGCCCCTGCACGCCTTCTTCGGTGTCATCCTGATGGGCACGAAATCGATTCTGGGCGAGAAGTTTTACAGCAACCTGGCGCTACCGTGGCGGATCGATCTGGCCGCCGATCAGCACATGGGCGGCGCTATCACCTGGGCGACAGGAGAGCTGCCGCTGCTGGTGGTCATGATCGCCCTAGTCATCCAGTGGTCGCGTTCGGACGAACGGCTGGCCCGCCGACAGGACCGCGCCGCCGACCGTGACGACGACGCAGACCTGGCCGCCTACAACGCTATGCTCGCCAAAATGGCTCAGCTGGACGAGAACTCGCGCTAGCTCACCGCGCCCGCCGCGACGGCCGCCGGCCAGCTGCCATGCTCGCTGATGTCGATGCCTGCCTGCGCGGCGCCGCCGTCACACCCAAAGCCGGTGCGCCACACGCCGTCTTCGCACTCCACCTTGCCCAGCAGCATGGGCTCGGGCAGCTGCGCGAGGAAAGTGCCCAGTGCGGCGGGGGACAGGCGCCAGATTTCTCCGCCGATGCTCACCCCGTCCTCTTCCGAGCGGGTCAGGCCAGGCTTAGGGGGAGTGGTGCGCAGCGCCGCCATCCGGTACTTCGAAGCGGTACGGACCGGACCCACCCAGCGTGCACCCAGGTCGGTGAGCTGAAACTCCAAGGGACCGCCCTTGAGATGCGCGCCGAACACCGCAAGCTCATAGGACAAGGTGATCGCGGTCGGCCAAACATCTTGTTCTGCAGCATCTCCGGTGATCAGAGCGGCGATGTCCAAGGCCACCGCATCATCGAAGGCGCGTGCCAGGACCGTCACCCCGAACTGGGCGTCACCGGCGGTACCGGCGGGCACCGCGACCGCGCACAGGTCGAACAGGTTGCAGAAGTTGGTGTAGGTGCCCATCGTCGCGTTGACACCGATCGGGTCAGCCTGCACCTGTTCGATCGTCGGATGCAGCGGCGCCGTGGGTACCAACAGCGCATCCGCGCCGGCCAGGGTGGTCATGGCCTCGTCGCGCAGGCGCTGCACCTCGGCGCGATCGCGCACCAAGCGGTGTGCGGGGATGTCACGTGCACCGGAAACAATCTGCGCAACAGTGGGATCGAGTGCCGCCCCGGGATTGGCGTCGATGAACTCGCCGACGGCCGCGTAACGCTCACTGACCAGAGCGCCCTCGTACAGCAATTTCGCGGCGGCAAGGAACGGGGCCAGATCGATTTCGACGATCGTCGCGCCCGTCGCGCGTAGACGCTCTATGGCCGCGTGAAAAGCGTTGCCCCACACCTCGTCGAGTGCGGGCAGCTCACGCGGGACGGCGACGGTGGGCTGAGGAGGCGCCGCGAGACGGGTGTTGGCGGGCCAGAGCCGGGGCCCTGACGCGGCACTCATGGCGGCCATCGCCCGATTGGCGGTAGCCAGTGACGCGGCGAAAATAGTGACACAGTCATAGGATTCACAGGCCGGGACCACGCCTTGGGTGGAGATGACGCCGACGGTCGGTTTGATCCCGACAATGCCCTGCAGCCCCGCAGGGACGCGCCCCGAGCCGGCGGTGTCGGTACCGATCGCGATATCGACCTCGCCGGTGGCCACGGCTACGGCGGAACCCGAACTGGAGCCACCGCTGATGTATTCGGGACGGCGTGAATCCGGCACCGGGCCGTACGGGGAGCGCGTACCGACGAGGCCAGTCGCGAACTGGTCCAGGTTGGTCTTGCCGACGACAACGGCACCGGCCGCGCGCAAGGCCGCGACCACCGGTGCATCGTGCTCGGGAATGTAGGCGTACTCCGGACAGGCGGCCGTTGTCGGCACGCCACCGACATCTACGTTGTCCTTCACCGCGAGCCGAACACCGGCCAACGTCCCTGATGAGGACTGCAATTCGGCGGCGATGTCGTCCTCGGGGCGCTGCATGATCCAAACCGTCATGTCAAGCAAGGTACGGGGGGCCGGACTCATCGGCCAGTTGTCCCCAATCTCGCATTCATCCACAGCTGTCACCGGAACGTGCCCACATGTCGGTCCGCGGTGTCGGTGCATGGCGGGCTACTGGAGTGGCCAAGGGCACCCGTTCGGCGGTGCCGAGAAGAGATAGAGAGATTGAGGAAAGGCACGAACCATGTTTGAAACTCCAGTGACTGTGATCGGCTCCATCGTCGGAGACCTCAAGCGGCGCCAGGTCGGCTCCGACGAAATGATCAAGTTCCGCGTCGCCAGTAATGCACGCCGACGGCGTGAGGACGGCAGTTGGGTGAATTCGAATTCTCTCTTCATCAATGTCACCTGCTGGGGACGTCTGGTCACCGGCGTGGGTGCTGCGCTGGGTAAGGGAGCGCCGGTGATCGTGCACGGTCATCTGCATACCAGCGAGTTCGAGGACAAGGACGGCAACCGCCGTCAGGTCACCGAGATGAAGGCGATCGCCGTCGGGCCGGATCTGTCGCGGACCATCGCGCGGATCGAGAAGGTCGGCTACACCGGTAAGCAGGAGGGCGCCGAGGCGGTGGAGCAACCCGATACCGGCACCGAAGACGCCACCCCGGAGCTCTCGGAAACCGACGAGAGCAGCGAGGAGTCGGTGAACCTGCGCCTTAGCGCGTGATCTGCGAGCTGACACCGGCGACCGCGCGGTCGCCTCTCACCTAGGATGGTTCGGGCAGCCCACCAGAACGGTCGTGAGCTGCGGCTAAAGAACTTAGAGGAGAGGCGACAGCGCGGCAATGGCTGAGTACATCTACACGATGATGAAAGTCCGCAAGGCGCATGGCGACAAGGTCATCCTCGACGATGTCACCCTGAACTTCCTGCCCGGCGCCAAGATTGGTGTGGTCGGACCCAACGGTGCTGGTAAATCCAGCGTCCTGAAGATCATGGCCGGGCTGGACAAGCCGAACAACGGCGAAGCATTCCTGGCCAACGGGGCCAGCGTCGGAATCCTGATGCAGGAGCCGGAGCTGGACGAGACGAAGACGGTGCGCGAGAACGTCGAGGCTGGTGTCGCGCTCAAGGGCAAGCTGAATCGGTACAACGAGGTCGCCGAATTGATGGCCACCGATTATTCCGATGAACTCATGGAAGAGATGGGCAAGCTCCAGGAAGAGCTGGATGCGGCCGATGCCTGGGACATCGACTCGCAGCTGGAGCAGGCGATGGATGCGCTGCGCTGCCCGCCGCCGGATGAGCCGGTGACACACCTGTCCGGTGGTGAGCGCCGCCGGGTCGCGCTGTGCAAGCTGCTGCTGTCCAAGCCTGATCTGCTGCTGCTCGACGAGCCCACCAACCACTTGGACGCTGAGAGCGTGCTGTGGCTTGAACAGCACCTGGCCAATTACCCGGGTGCCATTCTGGCCGTCACCCACGACCGGTACTTCCTGGACAACGTGGCCGAGTGGATCCTCGAGCTGGACCGCGGCCGCGCGTACCCCTACGAGGGCAACTACTCCACTTACCTGGAGAAGAAGGCCGAGCGCATCGCCGTACAGGGGCGCAAGGACGCCAAGCTGCACAAGCGCCTGCAGGAAGAGCTCGCATGGGTGCGTTCAGGCGCCAAGGCCCGTCAAGCCAAGAACAAGGCACGACTCGGGCGCTATGAGGAGATGGCCGCCGAGGCGGAGAAGACGCGGAAGCTCGACTTCGAGGAAATCCAGATTCCCACCGGCCCGCGCCTGGGCAACGTGGTGGTCGAGGTGAGTCATCTCGACAAGGGATTCGAGGAACGTGCCCTCATCAAAGATCTCTCGTTCACGCTGCCCCGTAACGGCATCGTCGGCGTCATCGGCCCCAACGGTGTCGGTAAGACCACCCTGTTCAAGACCATCGTCGGGTTGGAGAATCCCGACGGTGGCGAGGTCAAGGTGGGTGAGACCGTCAAGCTGAGTTATGTCGACCAGAGCCGTGCCGGTATCGATCCCAAGAAGAACGTCTGGGAGGTCGTTTCCGACGGACTCGACCACATTGTGGTCGGTCAGAATGAAATGCCTTCGCGGGCTTATGTTTCCGCATTCGGTTTCAAGGGGCCGGATCAGCAGAAGCCTGCGGGTGTGCTCTCCGGCGGTGAGCGCAACCGTTTGAACCTGGCGTTGACCCTCAAGCAGGGCGGCAACTTGATCCTGCTGGACGAGCCCACCAACGACCTGGATGTCGAAACCCTGAGCTCACTGGAAAACGCGCTTGAGCAGTTCCCGGGCTGCGCGGTCGTCATCTCGCACGACCGATGGTTCCTGGACCGCACCTGCACCCACATCCTGGCGTGGGAGGGAAGCGACGATAACCCTGCTTCCTGGTTCTGGTTTGAAGGCAACTTCCAGGCCTACGAAGAGAACAAAGTGGAACGTTTGGGTATCGATGCAGCCAGACCTCATAGAGTTACCCACCGCCGCCTGACACGCGACTAGGGTGAGATTGCGTGCCGAAACCCGGTACGCAAACTCGGCCAGGAGCGTTCTGCGTGACTGTTAACACAGGGACCACAACTTCCGAAAACACGCCATCTGCCAATGGATCTGGCGTGCCCACCATCGAGGCGCTGAGCGCTGCGTTCAGCCACGCCCGGTACGCGGGGGAGATGGATTGGGACGAGGTGGTCGACGCAGATGGGCACGCCGCGACACCGGCGCCGCCGGTGCGCGAGGCTCTGATGCGCGCGCTGCTGCGGTTGGCCGCACGGCGAGCGCCGCACGAGATAACGATGGCCACCTACCGCAATGGTGACGACGCGGGACTGGGAACTGCTCTGCAACTGGTCACCGATTACACGCCGTTGTTGACCGAATCCATCACGGTGCTTCTGCGCCGTCAAGGCGTGGCGATCGTCGATCTGATGGACCCGGTCTTCACCGTGAAACGTGCCGCCGATGGCACGCTGCTGTCAGCGGTCCCGGTGGAAAACCTGCAAAGCGATATCGCGCCCGATACCGAGTGCTGGATCCACCTGCAGCTGCCGCCCTCCATCGACGCCGAGCGTCTGGGATTCATCGAGACGCAGCTACCGCACACCCTGGAGGACGGCAGCCATGTCGCCGCGGATACCGATGCCATGCGCGATGCGGTCGTCGACCTTGCGGGCGCCCTGGACGCCTCGGCCGGTAGCGCCAGGTTTTCGTCCGCAGAGCTGACTGAAGTGGCCAACCTGCTGCGCTGGCTCGTCGACGGAAACTTCACCATATTGGGCTACCAGCGCTGCACCGTCGAGAACGGTCGCGCAACCGCTGACGAGTCGAGCCGGCTCGGCCTGCTCAAACGCCGTGAAGAGGTGCTGCCGCAGCTCACCCACAACGACCAGCTGCTGGTCCTCGCGCAGGCCACCACACCTACCTATCTGCGCTACGCCATCTACCCGAACATCGTGGTGATCAGACAAGAAGACGGCAACGGTCCGGCCGTCGAGCATCGCCTTGTCGGCGTCTTCACCGTCGCTGCGACCAACGCCGATGTGCTGGCCATCCCGGTGATCTCCGACCGCGTGCACCAGGTGCTGGGCCGCTCAGATGCCAGCCAGGACTCGTTGGCGGGTCACATGCTGATCGAGTTCATGCAGAACCTGCCTCGTGCGGAGCTGTTCGCATCGAGTGTCGACAGGCTCTACGACGTGGTGACCGCCGTGAGAAACATTGGCGCGCATCCGGGTTCGTTACTGTTCCTGCGTGCCGACGAGTTGGGGAACTTCGTCACGGCGCTGGTGTATCTGCCTCGCGACCGCTACACCACCACCGTGCGGCTGGCCATGCAAGACATCCTGGTGCGCGAACTCGGCGGTACGGGTATCGACTACACCGCCCGTGTCAGTGAATCGCCCTGGGCATTGGTTCATTTCACCGTCCGCATGCCGGAGAACAGCCTGCACGCCAGCGTCGACACCTCGGAAGCTAACCGGGTACGCATCCAGGCGTTGCTCACCCAGACCACCCGGACATGGAGTGATCGTCTGGTCCGCGCGGTGCGCCCAGATTCGCCGATCGACCGCGCCTGCGCGGAACGGTACTCGGTCATCTTGCCCGAGGTTTTCAAGACAAATGTGCCGCCCGCAGAGGCCATTGCCGACATCGCAAGAATCGAAGGGCTAGAAGAGAACTCCATCGACCTGGCCTATGACGCCGACGAGCTGGGCACCGGCGTGCTCAGCATGTACCTCGGTGGGCGCTCGGCCTCCCTGAGCCAGGTGCTGCCGGTGTTGCACAGCATGGGTGTCGACGTGCTCGAGGAACGTCCGTATCACTTCACCCGGCCAGACGGTCTGGCGGTCTCGCTGTACGCATTCCGCATCGTGGTGCACCCGGAGATCACGCGTACCTTCGATGCCGAGGGCACCGCACGTCGCGCAGAGCTACTCACCAACGCCATCGACGATGTGTGGCATGGCCGTGTCGAAATCGATAGATTCAACGAGCTGGTACTGCGCGCCGGGCTCACGGCCGGTCAGATCACCATCCTGCGCGGTTATGCCAAGTACCTCCGGCAGGCCGGGTTCCCCTACAGCCAGGCACATATCGAGACGGTGCTGGCCGACAACTCCCGGACCGCACGCGATTTCGTCGAACTGTTCGAGGCCCGGTTCGACCCCGCCGTCACCGAAGACACGCTGGCCGATGCCAAGGCCGCTCTAGTGCTCACCGAAATCGACAAGGTGGTCAGCCTGGACACCGACCGGGTGTTGCGCGCCTTCTTCGGCCTGATCCAAGCTACCTTGCGTACCAATTACTTTGTGAACAAGCCGGATTCGGCACGCGCCAACGGCGTGCTGTCCTTCAAGCTCAACCCGCGTGAGATCACCGAGCTGCCCGAGCCGCGGCCCCGCTTCGAGATCTTCGTGTACTCGCCGCGGGTGGAAGGCGTGCATCTGCGCTTCGGCCCGGTCGCCCGCGGCGGGCTGCGCTGGTCGGACCGCCGCGAGGACTTCCGTACCGAGATCCTGGGTCTGGTCAAGGCGCAGGCCGTGAAGAACGCGGTCATCGTTCCGGTCGGCGCCAAGGGCGGATTCGTCGTCAAGAATCCGCCTGCCAGCACCGGTGACGCCGCCGTTGACCGCGACGCGTTCCGCGCCGAGGGTGTCGAGTGCTATCGGCGCTTCATCAGCGGACTGCTCGATATCACTGACAACCGAGACCGTGCCACCAATGCGGTTGTGCCTCCCGAGGGAGTGCGGCGTCGTGACGGCGACGACCCGTACCTCGTTGTCGCGGCGGACAAGGGCACCGCCACCTTCTCCGATATCGCCAACGATGTCGCCCTGTCGTACGGGTTCTGGCTCGGCGACGCGTTCGCCTCGGGCGGCTCCGTCGGCTACGACCACAAGGCCATGGGCATCACCGCCCGCGGCGCCTGGGAGAGCGTGAAACGCCACTTCCTGGAAATGGGGATCGATACCCAGACACAGGATTTCACTGTCGCCGGGGTCGGCGACATGAGTGGAGACGTGTTCGGCAACGGCATGCTGCTGTCTCAGCACATCAAGCTGGTGGCTGCCTTCGACCACCGGGACATCTTCTTGGACCCGAACCCCGATCCGGCATCGTCCTGGGTCGAACGTAAGAGGATGTTCGCACTCGAGCGCTCCAGCTGGGCCGACTACAACGCGGCGCTCATCAGCCCGGGCGGCGGTGTCTTCAGCAAGGCGCAAAAATCCATACCGATCAGCCCCGAGGTTCGTGACGCGCTCGGAATCGACAGCGACGTCAAGGAGATGACACCGCCGCAGCTCGTCCGCGCGATTCTGCTGGCCCCGGTCGACCTGTTCTTCAACGGCGGTATCGGCACCTATGTCAAGGCCGAGAGCGAATCGCACGCGGACGTGGGGGACAAGGCCAACGACGCCGTGCGCGTCAACGGAAACCAGGTGCGCGCCCGAGTCATCGGCGAAGGTGGCAACCTCGGCCTAACGTCGCGGGGTCGCATCGAGTTCGAGCTCAACGGTGGTCGGGTCAACACCGACGCGCTGGACAACTCTGCCGGAGTGGACTGCTCGGACCACGAGGTCAACATCAAGATTCTGATCGATTCATTGGTCAGTGCGGGCAAGGTCGCAGCCTCCGAACGGACGGCATTGCTGGAGTCGATGACCGACGATGTTGCCACGCTTGTGTTGGCCGACAACGAATCCCAGAACAACCTCATGGGCACCAGCCGGGCCAACGCGGCCTCGCTGCTGAGCGTGCACGCGCGCCAGATCGCCTACCTGGTTGCCGAACGTGGACTCGACCGTGAACTGGAGGCGTTGCCGTCCGAGAAGGAGATCGAGCGCCGCGCGGCACTCGGGATCGGCTTGACCTCACCGGAATTGGCAACCCTCATGGCGCATGTCAAGCTCGGGCTCAAGGATGATCTGTTGGCCAGCGACGCTCCGGATCAAGAGGTCACCCTGCGCCGCATGGTGCACTACTTCCCGAACGTGCTGCGTGAACGGTTCGATGCGGAGATCCGCCAGCATCCGCTGCGCAAGGAGATCTACGCCACCATGCTGGTCAACTCGGTGGTCGACTGCGGCGGAATCACCTACGTGTACCGGCTCTTCGAGGATGCCGGAACGGGTTCGGTGGACGGGCTCAAGACATATGTGGCCGTCGAGGCAATCTTCGGACTGCGCTCATTGTGGGACCGCATCCGGCATGCCGATGTGCCAGTTGCGGTTTCGGATCGGCTGACGCTGGACATGCGGCGCCTGCTGGATCGTGCCTCACGGTGGCTCATCAGCTACCGGCCGCAGCCCTTGGCTGTCGGCGCCGAGATCAACCGGTTCGCCCAGGGCATCGCCGAGCTGACCCCAATGCTCACCACCTGGCTGCGTGGTCACGATCTGGAGATCGTCACCAAGCAGGCCGATGACCTGATGGAGCTGGGTGTTCCCGCCGATCTTGCCCGTGATGTGGCCGGCTGCTTGTACGGCTTCAGCCTGCTGGACATCATCGACATCGCCGACATCGCCGACCGTGACGGTGCGGAGGTTGCCGATCTGTACTTCACCCTGATGGACGACCTGAGGGTGGATGATCTGCTGACCGCAGTCTCACAGCTGGAGCGCAATGACCGTTGGCACTCCCTGGCCCGGTTGGCGATCCGCGACGACATCTACTCCTCGTTGCGGGCGCTCACCATGGACGTGCTTTCTGTCGGCGAACCCGATGAGACCGGCGAGCAGAAGATCGCCGAGTGGGAGTTCACCAATGCCTCGCGCCTGGAGCGGGCCCGCGGCACGCTCGCAGAGATCTTCGCCTCGGGTGAGCCGGACCTGGCGACGTTGTCGGTGGCAGCACGCCAGATCAGAGGGATGATCAGGAGCAGCATCAGCGGTCCTGCATGATGGTGCGATGAGCGTTAGCGAAGAGCAGCAGGCACGGATGAGCATGGGCGACAAGCCGGGCTATGTCGCGGCGGTGCCGGTCCGCTGGTCCGATATCGACATGTACCAGCACGTGAACCACGCGACGATGGTGACAATCCTGGAAGAAGCGCGAGTACCGTTCCTGCGCGACGTGTTTGGCGCCGAGATCACCACCACCGGCCTGCTCATCGCCGATGTCCACGTGAAATACAAGGGGCAGGTGCGGCTCGCCGATTCTCCACTGCAGGTGACCATGTGGGTCTCGAAGATCAGAGCGGTCGACTTCACGATCAACTATGAGGTGCGTTCGGTGAACGCGGCGCCGGATTCCAAACCCGCGGTGATCGCGGACACCCAGCTGGTGACTTTTCACCTAGACAGCCAAACTTTGTTGCGTCTCACCGACACCCACCGCGAGTACCTGCAACGCTGGTCGCGACCGTGACCGAGGCCCCGCTGCGGGTGCCGGACGCCGTCGACCGCAAGGATCTGGCGACGTTCCTCACCCGCGCTGCACGACTGGACGAGTCTGCGGTGGTGCGGCTGCGTCTTCGAGACGACGGCCGGATAGTCGTCTGGACTGCAACGCAATTCGATGTGCTGGCCTGCCGCGCCGTGCGTGGTGAGCTGAGGACTCCCGATATCACCGCCGCCGTCGATGAAGTGCTGCGCGGCCTGCAGGCCCCGGACGCTGACGGCTATGTGCACACGGGGTTCCCGATGGACTCGGCGTGGCGAGGTGCGCTACCCGCCGATAACGGATTCGAGTATCTCGACGACATTCCGGCACGGACGGTGCTCGAACTGGCGCAGCGTGGGGGAGAGCTGGCACGCGAACACGGCAGCGCCCACGGCCCGCCGGTGTCGCTGTTGGATCAGTCCGTCGTCACGGTCGACGGATCCGACGGTCGACCGGTCGACGTACCGATGCGATGCGTATTTGCCCTGGCGGCAATGGGATTCGTGCCCACTAACCCCGCCGAGGACGAACCGGTGCGGGTGCGCGCCGTGCCCGCGTGGTTACGGCTGGACGCCCGCTTCGGGTCGGTGTACCGCCGCCGGACCGATCTGTCGCTATCGGTCCGCTAGACGATCCAGGCCGCGGTGTTGCGCGGCAGCTTGCCGTTGACGAGTGGCCCGCTGGTCAGGATGACCTCGCCCGCAGGTAAGTCCACCAGGTCGCTGCTGACATTCAGGGCGCAGGTCAGCCCGCCGCCCTTGACACGAAACGCCAGCGCTCCCGGTGGGCTGCCGTACCACTCCAGGCTGGTGCCGTTGAATTCTTTTCTGTTCTTGCGTAATTCGATGGCGCGCCGGTACAGCGACAGGGTGGAATCGGCCTGTTCCAACTGACTTTCGACGGTGAAGTCGGCCCAGCCATGGGGCATCGGCAGCCAGGTCTGATCGTTGGACGAGAAGCCGTACGGCGGATCGGTGCCCTCCCAGGGGATCGGAACCCGGCAGCCGTCGCGCCCCCGTTCGGTGTGGCCGGAGCGTTCCCATACCGGGTCCTGCAGGGCCTCGTCGGGTAGATCCACATTCGGCAGCCCCAGTTCGGAACCGTTGTAGATGAACACAGTTCCGGGCAGCGCAAGCATCACCAGGGCCATGGCGCGGGCCCGCCACTGGCCGATCTGGCCGTTGCCGTAGCGGGTCACCTCGCGCTCCACGTCATGGTTGGACAGCGTCCAGGTGGGGGTCGCCCCTACGGAATCGACCGCAGCGAGGGAATTTTCGATGGCGGCGCGGATCTTGTCCGCGTCGAAGTCGGCCTCTACCAGCTTGAAGTTGAATCCGAGATGCAGCTCGTCGGGCCTGACGTACTCGGCGAAGCGAGTGTTGTCGTTCACCCAGATCTCGCCGACGGCGACCACATCGCGGTACTGGTCGAGCACCTTGCGGATCTCGCGGTGGTACTCGTGCACGCCCTCGTTGTTGAAACGTGGGTCCTCATCGGCGATGTGCAGCATCGAGGTTTCGGTGTCCTCGATATCGGGGAGGCCCGGCGGCTTGGCCATGCCATGGGCGACATCGAGCCGGAAGCCGTCAATGCCACGGTCCAGCCAGAACCGCAGGGTCTCGGCGAAGTCGTCAAACACTTCCGGGTTGTCCCAGTTGACATCTGGCTGTTCCGGGGCGAACAAATGCAGGTACCACTGGCCGGGCGTGCCATCGGGCTCGGTCACCCGGGTCCAGGCCGGACCGCCGAACACCGAGGGCCAATTGTTAGGTGGCAGTTCGCCGTTGACGCCCTTGCCGTCGCGGAAGATGTAACGCGAGCGGGCCTCACTGCCGGGTTCGGCGGCGAGGGCCTCGATGAACCAGCGGTGTTCTGAGCTGGTGTGGTTGGGCACCAGGTCCATGATGACCTTGATGTTGTGGCGGTGAGCGGAGGCGATGAGCCGGTGCATCGCGATCGATCCGCCGAACAACGGGTCGATCTCCCGGGGATTCGACACGTCGTAGCCGTGGTCGGCCATCGGCGATTTGGTAACGGGATTTAGCCAGATCCCTTGGATACCGAGCAAATCAAGGTAGCCGAGTTTTGCTGATATGCCATCGAGATCACCCACGCCATCGCCGTCGCTGTCGCCGAACGACCGAGGGTAGATCTGATAGAAGACGGCTCGCGACCACCAGGGGTCGTCATGTTGGCCCAAGTAGGCGGCGGTCACGGTTGATCATTCTGCACCACGACGGCGCTGGCCTCGAATCGCGATCGACGTATCAGAATGGCGAGTTGACCATCGACTGCGCAGCCATCTCCAGGTAGCTCCACAGCTGGGCGCGATGGTCGTCGTCAAGGGTGTTTCGGTCGATGGAATCAACGGCGGTCCGCATGCAGCGCAACCACGCGTCACGCTCGATGGGGCCGATCCGATACGGCGCGTGGCGCATCCGCAGTCGAGGATGTCCGCGCTGGTCGGAGTAGGTGCGCGGGCCGCCCCAATACTGCTCCAGAAACATCCGCAGGCGATCCTCGGCGCCGGTGAGGTCTTCCTCCGGATACAGGGGCCGCAGCACCTCATCGTCGGCGACAAGCTCGTAGAAACGAGCCACGATCGCATGGAAAGTGGCGGCGCCACCGACGGCGTCGTAGAAGTTTTCAGGGGTGGGGGCTGCCACGTCGTCCATTGTGCCGGTACGCACTTGGGTAGGTCAGCCGGGTTGGTTACGCGATGTTCATTGGATTGACCTGCGAACACGGCGCAAATTGTCGTGCGAAGACCGGCGAATCGTGGTGCACTGGTTGTAATGGTGCAACACAAGAAGAGCCGCGGGCACCGGCATAACAGTGCCAGCGCTGGGCCGACCCAGAACGGGTCGGCCCGAATACTGCACAGTGTCCCAGGGACGAGGGTCCCCGGGGCCATCCCCCCACAGCAATCCAACGACGCCGGTTCCCTATGGGGCCGGCGTCGTGTGTTATTGCTGAACTCCACATATGAGCCGCTCACAGCGCTGCCGATGCGCCGTGCGGTGATCATGCTGCTGTGCGGTAAGGCCGATGTGGTGCACGACGACCCGGGCGCTCCCGTCATCCATTCGGCCACCACATCGGTGGCGGTGCCGTCGGTGATCAGACTCAGGACCTTCGTGCGGGTGCCCTACCGGGCCCGGGTTCCGATGACGCGGGCCGCGCTGATGCACCGCGACCGGTTCCGCTGCGCGTACTGCGGTGGACGCGCCGACACCATCGATCACGTCATCCCGCGCAGCAAGGGCGGCGCGCACTCCTGGGAGAACTGCGTGGCCTGCTGTTCGTCGTGTAATCACCGCAAGGCGGACCGGCTGCTGGCGGACTTGGGCTGGGCGTTGCACACCACACCGATGCCGCCGAAGGGCCAACACTGGCGACTGCTGTCGTCGGTCAAGGAACTCGACCCGGCATGGGTGCGATATCTAGGGGAGGGCGCGGCGTGACTTCCCGGCGCGGTCGGCTACGGTTTGCATCGTGAGCTTTCTCAACAGCCCCACATACATCGGGATGCCGGTCTGGGTAGCCCTGATCACGCCGGTCTTCTTTGTGCTCGTCGGATTGTGGACGATGCGCAAGAAGGGCCCGCACCCCGCGACCTTCAACATGAACGACGGCTGGACGCACGCCCCGATCCTGTGGGCCGCTGTCGACGAGAACATTGGTGACGCGCACGGGCATGGCCACGGCCATGGACACGCAGGCACCGAGGCGATTGGAGGGTCCGCAAGTGGCAAGTGGTGAAGTCATCAAGACTGCTCCCGCCGATCTGCCGCGCGGCTGGGCCGAGACCATCAGCGGACGCCTCTCGGGGGTCACCGAGCCGGGCGCGCTGTCGGTCGAGTACCCGTTCCCCAACTACGAGCTGGCGACGCTCGACGATGCGCTGACCTACGGGTCGCGTCAGTCGAAGGCGCGATTCTCCGTGTACATCGGCGATCTGGGATCGGACACCGCCGCTGGAGCACGGGACGTCTTCCTCAAGGTGCCTACGCCGGATGAGGCCGTGCTGATCGCGGTGTCGCCTAACCAGCATGTCGTGGAGGTCGTCTACGGCGAGGGACTCAAGGGACGCGGCGCCGAGTCGGCCGCCGACCTGGGAGTCGCTGCGGCTGTGGCGTCGTTCAAGGAAGGCAACCTGCTCGACGGGATCATCAGTGCGGTGCGTGTGATGAGCGCCGCCATCTCGCGCCCCTGATCCCTATCCTTTTTGCCTTTACGCCGAGTGTGAATCCTGGGCGGAAAACCTGACGAGATCCCGCCGTAGGTTCACGCTCGGCGCGATAGGGCCTCGCGTACACGGCGAATGACGTCGTCCGGGTGGTCTTCGGAGACGACCCGAACGATCAGCCAACCGAGACCCTCAAGCATTTCCTGCCGTCTGATGTCCTTCACGTATTGGCGGCGATCGGTGCGGTGTTGATCACCGTCATATTCGATACCGACCATCACGTCTTCCCACCCCATATCGATGTAGGCGAGCGGGACGTAGTCGCCGTTATGCACCAGGATCTGGGTCGTCGGCCGCGGTAGTCCGGCTCGGCAGAGCAAGAGCCGCAGCCATGTTTCCTTGGGTGACTGTGCGCCGGGGTCGACCAGTTCCAGTGTTGCCCTGGCTTTTCTGATGTCACGTCGCCCTATGGCACGCGCCGCGAGCTCACTGACCTCCAGGGTATTGAGCTGCGTCGCGCGGCACAGAGCATCGATGGCGGCGACGGCCTGCTCTGTCGGGAAACGACACGCTAAGTCGAGCGCCGTGCGCGCAGGCGTGGTCACCTTCATGCCATCGACCACGCTGACTTGGTCGTCGGTGACCGCATCGGACCACACAGTCACCCCTGGCGGGCAATGCCTATTCAGATGCAGCATCTCCGCATTCCGAGTGGGGTCGACCCACCGCGCGCCGTGTAGTGCGGACGCCGAGTGGCCGGCGAGTACTCCTCCACGGCCAGACCATAGCCAGCCAGCCTTGGCCCGCAGAGCGGCCGTTATCTCGACATCCCGCTCGACGAAAACGCCGGGATAGACGGTGCGATGTCGTGTCCGCAACGAATGCCGCGTGAGTAGTCCGGCCTGAAGCGCCTCGCTACCGATGAATGGTCCCCCCATGCGCGTAGTCTGCGCCGGACCTCCGACACCACACCGAGCGTGAAATCTGGGCGGGAAATCGGGCGAAATCTCGCCACAGATTCACACTCGGCGTTTAAGCACAGGGGTGCTACTGGGCGTCGAACTCGCGGGCCCGCAGTGACCTGACGATGCCCGCGCGTCCCTCGGAGACCAGACGACGCAGCGCCGACGGGATCTCCTTGGCCAAAAAGCCATCTGCTGACTCGACCGCACGCTGCGAGATGTCCCACGACGGGTACAGGCCGATCACCACGGTCTGCGCCACCTCGCTGGAACGTCGCGCCCACACATCCTCGATGACATCGAAGTAGCGACCCGCGAACGGTGCCAGCAGCTCAGCCTGTCCGGGCTGCACGATTCCCGCGATGACCGAACGCGCGGTGATGTTCGGCAGCGTGTCATCGTCGATGACCTGCTTCCACGCCGCCTCTTTCACCTCGGCAACCGGCCTGGCCGCGCGAGCCTGAGCGGCCTGACGCTTGCCTGCGGCCGTCGGGTCGCGCTCCAGCTCCGCATCGATGAACACCGACGCGTCCGGCTCCAGTGCTCCGGAGGCCGCCAGCGCGTTCACGATTCGCCACCGCAGGTCGGTGTCCACCGTCAGGCCGGGCAGATCCAGCGACGCCGGATCGGAGTCCAGCAGCGCCTGCAGCACGACGGTATGTCCCGCCGACAACACCGAGTTGGTGAAGGCATTCACGAATGCCAGCTGATGATCCGAGCCTGCCTCGGCGGCGCGCGCCAGCTCCAGCAGCCGGTCGGCGAACGCCGGCCAGCCATGCTCGCGTGCCCACTCGGGCTCCACATACGAGCTCAACGCCGTCTGCGCCTGCAGCAGCAGACGCTGCGCCACACCGACTTCCGACTCGGCGTGCACGCCCGAGGACACCAGTGCCACGAAGTCGCGTGCCCGCAACTCGGCCTCGCGGGTCATCTCCCATGCCGCCGACCACGCCAGGGTGCGCGGCAGCGGCTCGGCGATATCGGCTACCCGCGAGAGCACAGTCTGAAGTGACTCGTCGTCCAGGCGCAGCGAGCAGTAGGTCAGATCGTCGTCGTTGACGATGATCAGCTTCCCTCGGGAAACACCAACCAGCCCGGGCACGTCCGTCGATGGTCCCTCGACGTCCAACTCAAGCCGGTGGGTGCGCACCAGCTTGCCGTCCACGTCGTCGTAGATTCCGACGGCCAGGCGGTGCACCCGTGTCTCGCCGGCGCCCGGGGCGGCCCCGGACTGCTTGACGGCGAACCGGGTGAACTTGCCGTCCGCGTCCACCTCGAAGTCGGGGGAGAGCGTGTTCAGTCCGGTGGTCTTGAGCCACTGCGTGCCCCAGTCCGACAGATCGCGTCCCGAGGCCTCTTCCAGCGCACCCAGCAGATCGTCGAATGTCGCATTGCCGAACGCGTGCGCCGTGAAGTACGCGCGCAGACCAGAGAGGAAGTTCTCCAAACCGACATACGCCACAAGCTGTTTGAGCACACTGGCGCCCTTGGCGTAGGTGATGCCGTCGAAGTTCACCTCCACAGCGGCCAGATCGGGGATGTCGGCGGCCACCGGATGGGTCGACGGCAGCTGATCCTGGCGGTACGCCCACGACTTCTCGACGTTGGCGAACGTGGTCCATGCCTCGGTGTACTCGGTGGCCTCCGCCTGGCACAGCACCGAGGCGAAGGTCGCGAAGGACTCGTTGAGCCACAGGTCATCCCACCAACGCATGGTGACCAGATCGCCGAACCACATGTGCGCCATCTCGTGCAGCACGGTCTCGGCACGTCGCTCATAGGAGTACTTGGTGACCTTGGAGCGGAAGACATAGTCCTCCAGGAAGGTCACCGCACCGGCGTTCTCCATCGCGCCCGCGTTGAACTCGGGCACGAACAGCTGGTCGTACTTGCCGAACGCGTACGGAGTGCCAAAGTTCTTGTGATAGAAGCCGAATCCCTGCTTGGTTTCGGTGAAAAGCCGGTCGGCGTCCATGAACTCCGACAGGGAGGCGCGGCAGTAGATGCCCAGGTCGATGGTGCCGTGGTCATCGGAGTACACGTCGTTCCACCGCGCGTACGGCCCGGCGATCAGCGCGACCAGGTAGGTGCTCATCTTCGCGGTGGTCGCGAAGGTGTGCACGCCGTCGGCAACCGATAGCGGCGCACCGTTGGAGATCACCTGCCAATGCGCCGGGGCGGTCACCGTGACGTCGAAGGCAGCCTTGAGATCGGGCTGATCGAAGCACGCGAACATGCGCTTGGCATCGGCGGTTTCGAACTGTGAGTACAGGTACACCTCGTCGTCCACCGGGTCAACGAAGCGGTGCAGACCCTCACCGGTGTGCGAGTACTCAAGGTCGGCCTCGACCACCACGGTGTTCGTGGCGGCCAGCCCGGCGAGTGTGATGCCGTTCTCCTCGTCGTACCCACTGACGTCTAACTCGACGCCGTTGAGCTCGGCGCGGCGCACGGTGCGGGCGGCGATATCGATAACCGTCGAGGCCCCCGGCTGCGCGGTGAAGGTGACGGTGGTCGACGAGTGGAAGGTTTCCGTACTCGGACCGCCGTTACCGTCGGTGAGGTCGAGGGTTATCGCGTAATGCTCGACGTCGATCGCAGCGGCGCGGGCCGCGGCCTGGTCACGGGTGAGGTTGGGGAGTGCCACGTACCCAACGTAGCCGGTAGACGCGTCGGGAACACGGCGGCGGGAACGTGAGTTGGGACAAACTGGAGCTAACCCAGCCCGACTCACATCCGAAAGGCGCGCAATGTCTGCAGACAAGAAGGATCTCGCCGAGTTCTGGTTCGACCCGCTATGTCCGTGGTGCTGGATCACCTCGCGGTGGATCCTGGAGGTCCAGAAGGTTCGCGATATCGACGTGAAGTTCCGGGTGATGAGCCTGGCCGTCCTCAACGAGGGCCGCGAGGACCTGCCGGAGCGCTACCAGGAACTCATGAAGACGGCCTGGGGGCCGGTGCGGGTGGCTATCGCCGCCGAGCAGGCCAAGGGCCCGGAGATCCTCGAGCCGCTGTACACCGCGCTGGGTACCCGGATCCACAACCAGGACAACAAGGACCTCCCGGCGGTCATCGCCGAGTCCCTGGCCGAGGTGGGCCTGCCCGCCGAGCTGGCCGATGCGGCCGAGTCGACCGAGTACGACGCGGCGCTACGCGAAAGCCACCACGCCGGCATGGACAAGGTGGGCCCGGATGTGGGCACCCCGACGATCCACGTCAATGGTGTGGCCTTCTTCGGCCCGGTGATCTCCAAGATTCCGCGCGGCGAAGAGGCGGGGAAGCTTTGGGATGCGTCGGTGATCTTTGCCTCGTACCCGCACTTCTTCGAACTCAAGCGCACCCGCACCGAGCCACCGACGTTCGACTAGTAGCGCGGCGGCGGATTGTCGAAGGTGTACGCCTGCTGATGCGGCAGGTAGCCGTGCGGTATCGGCGGCGGGGCGGGCGGTAGCAGCGGCGGCACCGGAGGAATGGGAGTCGGCGGCAGCAGCTTGGGCCGGAAGAACAACGACCCGGCCTGCTGCCGATTCCGCAGCGCCGCCGCGCGCCAGGTGTGCACAGGGTGGCTGGAGAGCATGTTGACCAGCCAGACGAAGAACCCCGTCTCCAGGGTGGCGCGGTTGGCCAGCGTGTCGAACTCAACCCGCTTGAGCAGGTACTTACCGGCCGCCATGACGCCGATGGCCCCCTGAATTCCGGTGGGGCGCATGGCGTATCCGTGATTGTCGGCGGTGTACTCCATGGACCGCGACAGCGAGGTGCCCAGGAATGGGACGAAGTTCATCGCGGTCTGGGCGAACTGCCGCCAATAGGAGGCGTGCCCGGCGGCGATGTGGCCGACCTCGTGCCCGATGATGAAGGCCAGGGCCTCCGGATCACGCGCCTCGCCGCCGATCTCGAACAGGTCGCTGTAGACGACGACGAACCGGCGGAAGCCGTGGCCGCTGGCGAAGGCGTTGATCTGGCCGTTGCCCAGCACGACGTAAGCGTCGGGCAGCTCCTGCAGGCCGAAACGCTGCGCTGCCTCGACCACCAGCGCGTACCCCTCGGGGAACTGGGTCGAGGACATCTTCACGCCGTTCACCCGCTGCTGCCCGTAGAGAATGCCTCGACCCAGGTACAAGGTCAGGGGGGTGGCGGCCAACGCGACGATGATGATGTTCAGATCGGCGTTCTCGGGGTCGGCGAGATACCCGACGATGCTGAAAATCGCACCGATGTACAGCAGCACTGTGAACAGGATCACGACGACGAGCAACCCGATCTCCCACGGATGTCGGCGTGGGGGATAGGTGTACTGGGGCAGTCCGACCGGGTACATGCGCGCCACGGTAACCGACCGCAGGGCAACCTGACACAATCAGCGGCATGCGCGTCTATGTCGGAGCCGATCACGCCGGATACGAGTTGAAGCAGAAGATCATCGAGCATCTTCGTGGCCGCGGCCACGAGCCGGTGGACTGCGGTGCCTTTGAGCTGGACCCGCAGGACGACTACCCGGCGTTCTGCATCGATGCCGCACGGCGCACTGTCGCCGATCCGGGCAGCCTCGGCATCGTGCTGGGCGGTTCGGGTAACGGTGAGCAGATCGCGGCCAACAAAGTCCCGGGCGCGCGCTGTGCGCTGGCATGGAGCCTGGAGACGGCGGTGCTGGCCCGCGAGCACAACAACGCCCAACTGATCGGCATCGGCGGACGCATGCACACCGTGCCCGAGGCACTGGCCATCGTCGACGCGTTCCTTGCGGCCAAGTGGTCGGAGGAGCCGCGGCACCAGCGCCGCATCGACATCCTGGCCGAATACGAGACCACCCACGACGCGCCGCCGGTACCGGGCGCCGACACGTAAACGCCTGTGCCGGAGGGGCATACCCTGCACCGGCTGGCCCGGCTGCATCAGCGCCGGTTCGCCGGTTCGGTGGTGGCCGTCAGTAGTCCGCAAGGCCGATTCACCGAAGGAGCGGCCGCGGTCAACGGCCGCACCCTGGTGAAGGCCCATGCCTGGGGCAAGCATCTGTTCCACGATTACGGCCCGGCCGGTGTGGTGCATGTGCACCTGGGGCTGTATGGCACGTTCACCGAGCTGCCGGTGCCGATGGGTCTGCCGGTGGGGCAGGTGCGGATGCGCATCGAGGGCCCGCAGTTCGGCACCGATCTACGGGGCGCGACGGCGTGTGAGCTGATCGACGCACCACAGGTCGATGCCATCCTGGCGCGCCTAGGCCCCGACCCGCTGCGCCCCCGATCGGACCCGTCACCGGCCTTCGAGCGGATCGCTAAGTCGCACAGGCCAATCGGTGCACTGCTGATGGACCAGAAGATCATCGCCGGGGTCGGCAATGTGTACCGCAGCGAGGTGTTGTTCCGTCAGCGGATCGACCCGTACCGGCCCGGCAGCCACCTGCAATCCGAGGAACTCACCGCGTTGTGGGATGACCTTGTGGACCGCATGCGTGTCGGGCTGCGCGTCGGGAAGATCGTTGTCGTCGACCGCGAATACGACCATGGCGAGCCGTCGTACGCGCCGGACCGCCCGCGCACCTACGTGTATCGGCGCGCGGGTGCGCCATGCCGGGTGTGCGGCACGCCGATCCTCACCGCGGAGATGGACGCGCGAAACCTGTTCTGGTGTCCCTCATGTCAAATTGCGTGATGTCAGCCGCGGTGACGTGTCGAGTTGTAAGCTGCACTGAGTGGGACAGCGAGTACCAATAACCCGAAAGGGGAGCTCATGACGCGACCGGGTGCGCCATTGGGAAAGCTCATGGCGCGCGCGGTGCGCGGATTGGGTTCGCACCCCGAACCCGACGATATCGAGATCCGGTTGCTGGACGCCGCCATTGAAGTACTGGCTGAGCGAGGGACGCAGACGGCCACTATTGATGAGGTCGCACGGCGGGCGAAAGTGGGCCGCGCCACAGTATTTCGGCGGTTCTCCAGCAAGGATCAATTGTTCGAGCGAGCCCTTGCTCAGGAAATGCAGAAGTTCCTTGACGAGCTGCAGGAACGCGCGGGCGGTTTCGACGACATCGGTGAGCGGGTCGCCGAGGGGTTCGCGGTCTGCATCGAGGTTGTGAATCACCCTCTCCTGCGCGGTGATTCACTCGTCGCCAGGATGACGGCGATAGAAGCGATCACTCAGGGTGACCCCGCCCCCATCGAGCTGGCGCGCAACTATCTCGCCGCTCAGATCGACCAGATGCGGGCGGAAGGGCGTATTCCGCCGGGTGATTCCAGGCGGCAGGTCGACGTCTTGATTCATCTGGTGTTGGGGTACATGGCCTCGCCCGCGACAACGATCGACCTCGGCAACACCGAAGAGGTGCGTGCGCTGGCGCGCGAGACATTCGCGCCGATCCTGCTCGCGCCCAATGTGCCCGTTAACGCGCATTAGCGCGCACTAGAAGTCGCCGAAGTCCCCGCCGAAGTCGCCGCCGCCACCATCCCAACCGCCGCCGTCCCAGCCACCGCTGCCACCGCCCTGGTCCCAGCCTCCGCCGCTTTGGTCCCAGCTGGAACCACCCTGGTCCCAGCCGCCTTGATCGGCTCCGCCCGAACCCTGATCCCAACCGCCTTGATTTGCGCCGCCGTCGTTGCCGGCGTTCAGGCCGGCGTCATATCCGTCCGAATAGCCTTGGCCGAAACCGCTTTCGAAGCCGGAGGCGCCGTACCCAACGCCGTGCATGCCGGAGAAGAGCGAGTTGAACAACAGCGCCGAACCCACGCCCCAGGCGCCGGCGACGAGAGCGGACTTCCACCACGGTTCGGAATACCAGCCCGCGGGCACGGGACGCCCGGCGACGGTGCCGCCGGGGTAGTAGTTGGGAGTGCGGCCCGACGGCTCCGGGGAAGCCTCGATCTCGCGTCCCTCGAAGTTGATGCGCCGATCCTCACTGACGGACCCGGCCTTGCTCTGCCCGGCGGTGGAGGGAAGTTCAGGTCCGGGATCCATGCCCATGGCCAGGCGAGCCGCCCGCACGTAGTACAACCCCTCGATGGCGCTTTCCTTGGCCAGCGTCGCCTGCGCGGGCGTCCGGGCCTGCTCGATGGCCGAGGACGCCGCGGTGTAGCGCTCGGAGGCGTCGGCGAGTGCCTGCCGGGACGCGTCATCGTTCCCGCTCAGTCCCAGCACCTGACCGCCGAGGCGTTCGGTGAGGCGGCGGGCGTCTGCCTTGGCATCCTCGAGTTGGTCGCCACGGCGGCGACTCGATCCCTGTGTGTAGATGATCGCGCCGCCGACGATCACGCCGAGGAGAAGCAGGCCCAGGATGATTTCCATGGCACCTACGGTACTGATGTGTGGAGCGGGTGACGGGAATCGAACCCGCGTAGCTAGTTTGGAAGACTAGGGCTCTACCATTGAGCTACACCCGCATGCTTGCGAGGTTGTCCCGCACGCGTTGACGAATGTACAGCGCCGGGGCGGATCAAATCCAATTCATACCGTTGCATGTCGAGGCCGTAAGATCGCTTGGTCTCGTACGGAGTCTTGGACGAAGTATGGACGCAGGTCCGACGGGGTGTAGCGCAGCTTGGTAGCGCATCCGCTTTGGGAGCGGAGGGTCGCAGGTTCAAATCCTGTCACCCCGACAGCACGACAGCACGAAGAACCGCAGGTCACGACGATCTGCCGCGAACCATAAAGGAGCACTGCACGTGAAGAGCACCGTCGAAAAGCTGAGCCCGACCCGGGTTCGCATCAACGTCGAGGTTCCCTTCGCAGAGCTCGAACCAGATTTCTCAAAGGCCTACAAGGAGCTCGCCCAGCAGGTCCGCCTGCCCGGTTTCCGCCCCGGCAAGGCCCCCGCGAAGCTGCTCGAGGCGCGCGTCGGTCGCGCCGCGGTGTTGGAGCAGGTCGTCAACTCCGCCCTCCCGGGCCGGTACAGCGAGGCCGTCACCGCCTCCGACGTCAAGCCGCTCGGACAGCCGGAGATTGAGGTCACCAAGATCGAGGACGGCCAGGAGCTGACCTTCACCGCCGAGGTGGACGTGCGCCCCGAGATCGAGCTGCCCGACCTGAGCACCGTCGCGGTCACGGTCGAGCCCGTCACCGTTGAGGACACCGAGGTCGACGCCGAGCTGGAAGCGCTCCGCGCGCGGTTCGGAACCCTCAAGGGTGTCGAGCGTGCCGCCGAGAACGGCGACTTCGTCTCGATCGACCTGTCGGCCACCGTGGACGGCAAGGAGGTCGAGGAGGCCTCGACCACTGGCCTGTCTCATGAGATCGGCTCCGGACAGCTGATCGACGGCCTCGACGAGGCCATCATCGGTCTGAAGGCCGGCGAGGAGAAGGTGTTCACCACCAAGCTGGCTGCCGGTGAATTCGCCGGACAGGACGCCGAGGTCACCGTCAAGGTCGGCTCCGTCAAGGAGCGCGAGCTTCCCGCAGCTGACGACGATTTCGCCCAGCTGGCAAGCGAATTCGACACCATCGGCGAGCTCAAGGAGAGCCTCACCGAGCAGGTGAAGGGTCGCAAGCGCATCGCGCAGGCCGACGAGATCCGCGATGAGACCATCACCGCGCTGCTCGAGAAGATCGAGATTCCGGTCCCCGAGAAGATCCTCGAGGAGCAGATCGGCAACAGCCTGCATGAGGCTGTCCACGGCCTCGACCACAACGAGGACAAGCTCAACGAACTGCTGGAAGAGCAGGGCACCTCGCGCGAAGAGTTCGACAAGGACATGCGCGAGTCCGCCACCAAGTCGATCAAGACCGAGCTGCTGCTCGACGTGATCGCCGACAAGTTCGACATCAACGTCGACCAGCAGGACCTCACCGAGCGCCTGGTCCTGATGTCGCGTCAGTACGGCATCGAGCCGCAGCAGCTGATCCAGTACCTCACCCAGCAGCAGCAGCTGCCCGGACTGTACGTCGACGTGCGCCGCGGTAAGGCCATCGCCGAGGTCATCCGTCAGGCCAAGGTGACCGACTCCACCGGTGCCAACGTGGACGTTGACGCCGTCCTGGGGCCGCGCCGGGGTGGGGCCGAAGAGGCCGGTGCCGAGGCTGGCGCCGCCGAAGACAAGCCAGCCAAGGCCAAGAAGAGCAAGGACGAGGACAAGTCCGAGAAGGCCGAGAAGAAGGCCAAGAAGAAGAGCAAGGACGACGAGGCCGAGTAGTACGCGTCACGCTCTGAGCGAACTCGCCCGTGGCGGGGAGTGCACAGCACCCGATGTTGGTTAATGTCGGCAGTACGCAAAGTGGTTCTCAAGATTGTTTTCTTAAGTGGAATCCCGAAGAGCTAGACGAAGGCAGGTTGCACAGTGACTGAAATGCGTTCGGCGACAGCCGGGCTCAACCTGATCGACTCGGTGTATGAGCGTCTGCTCTCCGAGCGCATCATTTTCCTGGGCCAGCAGGTGGACGACGACATCGCCAACAAGCTGTGCGCGCAGATTCTGCTGCTGACAGCCGAGGACCCCACCAAGGACATCCACCTGTACATCAACTCCCCGGGCGGGTCGATCAGCGCGGGTATGGCGATCTTCGACACCATGCAGCTCTCGGAGTGCGATATCGCGACCTACGCGATGGGTATGGCCGCGTCCATGGGCGAGTTCTTGCTGGCCGCCGGCACCAAGGGCAAGCGCCACGCCCTGCCGCACGCCCGCATCCTGATGCACCAGCCCCTCGGTGGTGTGACCGGAAGCGCCTCGGACATCGCCATCCAGGCCGAGCAGTTCCAGGTCATCAAGAAGGAAATGTTCCGGCTTAATGCCGAGTTCACCGGCAAGAGCATCGAGCAGATCGAACAGGACTCCGACCGCGACCGCTGGTTCACCGCCCCGGAGGCACTCGAATACGGGTTCGTGGACAAGATCATCACCCGCGGCAATCTCAACGGCAGCAAGGGAGCCTCCAAGTGATCTCGAAGCACCTCAACCCGGAACTGGCTCCGCAGGCCCGCTACATCCTGCCCTCGTTCATCGAGCACTCGAGCTTCGGTGTCAAGGAGTCGAACCCCTACAACAAGCTGTTCGAGGAGCGCATCATCTTCCTCGGCGTGCAGGTGGACGACGCCTCGGCCAACGACATCATGGCTCAGCTGCTGGTGCTGGAGTCGCTGGATCCCGACCGTGAGATCACCATGTACATCAACTCCCCGGGTGGTTCGTTCACCTCGTTGATGGCGATCTACGACACCATGCAGTACGTCCGCTCCGACATCCGCACAGTGGTGCTGGGCCAGGCCGCCTCGGCCGCCGCGGTGCTGCTCGCCGCCGGTACCCCCGGCAAGCGGATGGCGCTGCCGAACGCGCGTGTCCTCATCCATCAGCCCGCGCTGTCCGGTGTGATCCAGGGTCAGTTCACCGACCTGGAGATCCAGGCCAAGGAGATCGAGCGCATGCGGGTGCTGCAGGAGACGACCCTGTCCCGGCACACCGGTAAGGATGCCGAGATCATCCGTAAGGACACCGACCGCGACAAGATCTTCACGGCCGAGGAGGCCAAGGAGTACGGGATCATCGACGTCGTCCTGGAGTACCGCAAGCTCTCCGCGCAGGCAGCTTCCTAGCTGCCTGCCGGCGGGCTCGGATAACAGTTGCAACACACCGGTCTCGGGTGCGCGTCATCGGCGGCTTCGGTCGGTGCGAGGCGATATGTTCTCCAGCACGGCAGGGTGTAAATGCCGTCGGTGCTATTCGGTTTATCGGTCGCGGGGTGTCCGGTATAGCGGGTAGCGTCGGGACCAACAGGTCAGAGGACGTGCTGACACCACGATCCACCACCATGTGACAGGAAGTAGGACTGGCCACCATGGCACGTATCGGAGACGGCGGCGACCTGCTGAAATGCTCGTTCTGCGGAAAGAGCCAGAAGCAGGTCAAGAAGCTCATCGCCGGCCCCGGCGTGTACATCTGCGATGAATGCATCGACCTCTGCAACGAGATCATCGAAGAGGAACTGGCCGACGCCGACGACGTCAAGCTCGATGAGCTGCCCAAGCCCGCCGAGATCCGTGAGTTCCTGGAGAACTACGTCATCGGCCAGGACACCGCGAAGAAGACACTGGCTGTCGCCGTCTACAACCACTACAAGCGCATCCAGGCCGGAGATAAGGCCCGCGACGCCCGTGGTGAGACCGTTGAGCTGGCCAAATCCAACATCTTGATGCTGGGCCCCACCGGTTGCGGCAAGACCTACCTGGCCCAGACGCTGGCCAAGATGCTCAACGTGCCCTTCGCCATCGCCGACGCCACCGCACTCACCGAGGCCGGTTACGTGGGCGAGGATGTCGAGAACATTCTCCTCAAGCTGATTCAGGCCGCCGACTACGACGTGAAGCGTGCCGAGACCGGCATCATCTACATCGACGAGGTCGACAAGATCGCCCGCAAGAGCGAAAACCCGTCGATCACCCGCGACGTCTCCGGTGAGGGCGTGCAGCAGGCGCTGCTGAAGATCCTGGAAGGCACGCAGGCTTCGGTGCCCCCGCAGGGCGGCCGTAAGCATCCGCATCAGGAGTTCATCCAGATCGACACCACCAACGTGCTGTTCATCGTCGCCGGCGCCTTCGCGGGCCTGGAGAAGATCGTGTCGGACCGCGTCGGCAAGCGCGGCCTGGGCTTTGGTGCCGAGGTCAAGTCGAAGGCCGATATCGACACCACCGACCACTTCGCCGAAGTCATGCCCGAGGATCTGATCAAGTTCGGGCTGATCCCCGAGTTCATCGGTCGTCTGCCGATCGTCGCCTCGGTGACCAACTTGGACCGCGAATCGCTCATCACGATCCTGTCCGAGCCGAAGAACGCGTTGGTGAAGCAATACACCCGCCTCTTCGACATGGACGGCGTTGAGCTGGAATTCAGCCAGGATGCGCTGGAAGCCATCGCCGATCAGGCCATCCACCGTGGCACCGGCGCTCGCGGTCTGCGCGCCATCATGGAAGAAGTGCTGCAGCCGGTGATGTACGACATCCCCAGCCGCGACGATGTCGCCAAGGTTGTCGTGACCGGGGAGACCGTCATCGACAACGTGCTGCCGACGATCGTGCCGCGCAAGCCCTCACGTGCCGAACGGCGCGATAAGTCCGCGTAGTTCGCCGTGCTGAGCGCCATGGAGCTGGCGCGGGCCGAACGTATCGACCTCGCCGATTTCCTTGCGGGTCTAACCCCCGAACAGTGGGATGCGCCGTCGCTGTGTACCCAGTGGCGGGTGCGCGATGTGGTGACACACATGATCGGGTACGAGGACCTCAACCGGGCAGCGTTCTACTCGCGGGTGGCCAAGGCGGGTTTCAACCCGAATAAGGCCAACGCGAATCGTGTTGCCGAATTGGCTGGACGGACCCCCGAGCAGCTGCTGGAAATGGTTCGGGCGGCGGAAGTGCCGGGAGCGTTGACATCGGGATTCGGCGGCCGGATTGCCTTGCTGGACGGCATCGTCCATCAACAGGACATCCGTCGCCCACTGGGGCTCCCGCGCGACATTCCGGGGGAGCGGATGCGCGTCGCCATGGATTTCGCGCGCTGGGCACCCCCGATCCGGGGCGCGTTGCGCGCCCGCGGTGTGCGGCTCGTGGCTACCGACCTCGACTGGTCACGCGGCAGCGGGCCCGAGGTCACCGGCCCTGCCGAGGCGCTGCTGATGGCGATGGCCGCGCGACCCTGCGCGCTTGCGGATCTCGAAGGCCCGGGTAAATCGACCCTGGCGCAACATATTTCGTAAACCCTCGTAAGCTGGTAGTGATGTCCACCGAGTTCATGAGCCAGCCGACGCTGGAGGGGCCAACGCTCACCCTGCGTCCATTGGCAGACGACGACCTTGAGCCGCTGTACCGTGCCGCCAGCGATCCGCTCATTTGGGCGCAGCATCCGAGCTCGGACCGTCACCAGCGGCCGGTTTTCGAGAAATGGTTTGTGGACGCCCTCGCCGCAAAATCGCTTGTCATCATCGATCACTCCACCGGGGAGATGATCGGCTCATCCCGTTTTTACGAGTGGGACGCAGACAAGCGCGAGGTCGCGATCGGGTACACGTTCCTCACGCGCGAATACTGGGGCGGCACGGTGAACGCTGAGCTCAAGACGCTCATGCTGGACTACGCGTTCATCAACGCCGACCTGGTGTGGTTCCACGTGGCTGCCGACAATCTGCGGTCGCAGAAGGCGCTCGCCAAGATCGGCGCGCACGAGCATCACCGTCAGAAGCGTGAGATCAACGGCGCGCTGGAGGATTACGTGTACTTCACCATTACCGCCGCCGACTGGCGAGATGCCTCCGACTGAGCGCGACGTCCACTGCGGAGCGGAACGTCGCGCTCGGCCGATGACCGATCAGTGCGGAGCCGGATCCTCGTCGACGTCCACGGCGTCCCGAGACTGATCCTGCTCGGCGCGCTTGGCCGCCTCGCGCATCTCGAAGGCGTCCGTGGCGATCTCGCCGATCTGCCGGGTGACATCGACCACCGCGTTGGTGATGATCTTGGCGATCTCGCCGACGTGCTCGGCGGTTGACGACACGACCTCTTGGGCCAGGTCCTTGTTGCGTTCGAACTTGCTCACCACGTCACCTAACTTACGCGTCGACCAGCTCACCGCGCTCGTTGACGACCACGACCTCGGGTTCGGCGGCCGGTTCCTTGCGCTTGTCCCGCTCGATGTGCACGACGAGCTCCTCGTCGTCACGGAACCAGCCGTTCGGCAAGGACAGGCGAGCGATCTTCTTCCAGGTGGACGAGAGCTGGGCGAAGAGGCCCCCCGTGTTGTAGGGCAGGCCGTACTTCTGGCACAGCTCGCGCACCTCGGTGGCCATCTCCGGATAGCGATTGGCCGGCAGATCCGGGAACAGGTGATGCTCGATCTGGTGGGACAGGTTGCCGCTCATGATGTGAAACAGCCTGCTGCCCTCGATGTTCGCCGAACCGAGCAGCTGCCGGATGTACCACTCGCCACGCGTCTCGTTGGCGGTCTCCTCCTTGGAGAAGGTCTGGGTGCCGGACGGGAAATGCCCGCAGAAGATGATCGAGAACGTCCACACGTTGCGCACGAAGTTGGCGGACAAGTTGCCCAGGAAGGTGATCGGAAACAGCGGGCCGGTCAGCGCCGGGAAGATCACGTAGTCCTTGAGAACCTGCTTACTGGCCTTGCGCCACATGCCTTTGATCAGCGGCTTGAGGTCGTACCATTTGCGCTTGCCCCTCACGATGTTCTCGGCCTCAAGCTCGTGCACCATGACGCCCCACTCGAAGAGCACCATCAGGGCGGTCGCCCAGGCCAGGTTGCCCAGGTAGTAGGGGTTCCACTTCTGCTCGGGCGCCATCCGCAGGATGCCGTAACCCACGTCGCGGTCCATGTCGACGATGTTGGTGTAGGTGTGGTGCATGTAGTTGTGCGAGTGCCGCCACTGGTCGGCGGGGCACACGGTGTCCCATTCGAACTCGCGTGAGTTAAGGCCCTTTTCGCGCATCCAGTCGTACTGGCCGTGCATGACGTTGTGGCCGATCTCCATGTTGTCGAGGATCTTCGAGACGGACAGCGCGCCCACCGCGGCGAGCCACACGGGTGGGATGAACCCCAGGTACATCAGGGCGCGTCCGGCGGCCTCGCAGCCGCGTTGTGTCTTGATGATCGAGTAGATGTACTCGCGATCGCGCTCGCCCAGATCGGCGACAATGCGGTCGCGCAATTCATCGAGATCCTTGCCCAGCGCCTCGATATCCGATGCGCTGATGGTGATTTCGTTGCTTGGCATCTGGCTGCTTTCCTTGGGTCTGTTTAGAGGTTGATCGAGACGTCACCGACGGGGGCGGTGATGCAGAGCTGGATGTGCTGATCGGGGTCGTCGTTCTCATCGCCCGTGCGCAGGTTCCGGGTGCACCCGGATGTCTTGACCGCCGTGCAGGCGAAGCAGATTCCCATCCGGCAGCCGAATTCGGGCCGCAGTCCGGCGGCCTCGGCCTGTTCGAGGATCGGCCTGCCGTCGTTGTCGGCGGTGATGTCGGAGGTGGCGAATCGCAGCACGCCTCCGGCCTCCCCGGTGGTGCTCGACGTGGTGACATAGAACTCTTCGGTGTGCAGACGGTCGGAGAGTCCACGCTCGGCGTACAGCGTGCTCACCGCGTCGTGCAGCGAGGGCGGCCCGCACAGGAACGTCTGAGCGTCCGCGCTCCAGGGCGCGAGCGCATCGAGCTGCTCGGCGCTGAAGTGCCGCCCGCCGTCACGGGTGTACACCGTGTGCACCGTTACCGATGGCACCTCGCCGAGAGCGGTGAGCTCGCGTGCGTAGGCATTGTCCGCGGCTGTCGGCGCGTAGTAGAGCACTGCGAGTTGCCCGGGGTATCCATTGCCGATGAGAGTTCTCGCCATTGAGAGAACAGGTGTAATCCCACTACCGGCCGCGATCAGAACTGTCCGAATGGGGCGCGGCGAGGGGAGGACGAACGTGCCGGCGGCCGGGGTGATGCTGTACACGTCACCCACCGCGGCGTGCTTGTACAGGTAGTTCGACACCAGCCCTTCGGGCCTGCGGGCAATGGTCAGCTCGATGAGGTCGCGGGCGTCGTCGGCGCCGGACGGTGAGAAGCAGCGGACGTGGCGCACGCCATCGATCACGACGCCCAGCTGTACGAACTGACCTGCGCGAAAGCCCTTGAACTGGTGGGTTGTGCGCAAGGTCAAGGTCACCGATCGGGTAGTGCGGCGCTGCACGCGAACGACGCGGGCGCGAGCCTCTTCCCAGGTGATCATCGGGTCGACCAGCTCGAGATACCGGTCGACGGCGTGGGGGGTGAGGGCGGCGGTCAACAACCGGCCCAGTGACGACTCGGGAGTGAGGATGCGTCGGGTGGCTTTAGTTAGAAATGTCATTCGAACTCCCTCCGTTAGGTTAACGAATGTACACTGAAATTGTGAACCAACATGCCCACACTGAGTCAAGCCGTAATCACCGTGTCGGTCATCACAGCGATACAGTGATCGCCATGACCAGTCGTCGAGAGCGGAGCTCGCATGCGGGCGCCTCCGCGCGACGTGACACGGTTCGCGGTGAGCAGAAACTGCGCACCCGCACCGCATTGATGGAAGCCGCTCTCGAGCTTTCACGCACCCAGGCGTTCTCGGGACTGAGCCTGCGCGACGTCGCCCGGGGCGCAGGAATCTCGCCGACGGCCTTCTACCGGCACTTCGCGTCCCTGGATGACCTGGGTGTCGCGCTGGCCGAAGAGGGAATGCGTATCGCCCGGGGGATCGCCCGGGAGATACGTCGACGCGAACCGGCGACGTTGGCCGAAGCCATGCGCATCCTTGCCGAGCAGGTACAGGAAAACCCTGATCAGCTGCGGTTTGTCGTCACCGAGCGGTACACCGCACCCACCGAGGTGCGAAGGGCCGTGAACATCGAGATGCGGCTGCTCGCCGGCGAGCTGGCAATCGACCTGGCGCGTCGCGAAAAGATGCGACTCTGGGATTCCGCCGATCTCACGACGGCGGCCAGCCTGCTGCTATCGATCGGCGCCAACGCGGTAGCCGAGTTGGTACAGCCCGACGCCGACACCAACGATGTCGTCGACAGTGCCACCAGCGCCCTGACCATGGCCTTCGTCGGCCTGCAGAATTGGCGCTCCAGTTAGTGTGAGGACTCGCTAGCCCCCGCGCCCGATTCACCGAGTCGCTGATGCAACCGGTCGCGGATCTCATCGACCGTGTACGCCTCGCGTTTGCGTTGATCGCGGGCGACCAGCACGCCTCCTGCTGCCACCCCGACAGCCCCGGCGAGCCCGAGCCACTTCCACATGTTGGCCATCGCTCCAGGCTACGGTGCGGGAATGAGTGAGATAGGTGCCGTGTCGATCGACGAGGCGCTCGATGCGACGCGGACGGGCGACATCTGGGTGTTCCGTGGACGGTCGGGTCCCGATCGCCTCATCCAGACCTTGTCGAACAGCCCGGTCAACCACGTCGGTATGACGGTGGCCATCGATGATCTGCCGCCGCTGATGTGGCATGCCGAACTCGGTAACAAGCTCACCGATGTGTGGACCGGCGATAACCATCGGGGGGTGCAACTGCACGATGCGCGTCAGGCGATCGAGCGATGGGCGCACGTGTATGGACAGCGGTGCTGGCTGCGGCAGCTGAGCCCGCGGATAACCCGTGAGCAGGAAGACATCGCATTGCGCGTGGTGGCCCGGATGGACGGGACGCCGTTTCCGGCCACCGCACGGCTGACCGGTCGCTGGATGCGCGGCCGGCTTCCCACGGTCAGCGATCTCACGCGAGGACTTCCCTTCGTGCACAAGAAGGTTCGCGAGGTGGCCGAGCGGGACATCACGAAGAAACGGCAAGCCGGGCTGGAGACGGCGTTCTGCGCCGAGACGGTGGCGATCACTCTCGAGGAGATGGGGTTGCTCATCACCGAGAAGCGCTCGAACTACTTCGATCCGGGATCGTTCTGGAGCGGAGATGACCTACCGCTGGCGCCGGGCTACTCGCTGGGCAGGGAGATCGCCGTCGAGGTGCCGGAGGCTTAGAGCACCCGATCCGCCCGGGTGTAGACGTTCATGCTGTCCTCACGCAGGAACGCCACCAGCGTCATCCCGGATTGCGCCGCGAGATCCACAGCCAACGACGACGGCGCCGACACCGCGGCCAGGATGGGAATGCCCGCCATGGTGGCCTTCTGGGCGAGTTCGAAGGAGGCCCGCCCGCTGACCAACAGTGCGGTCCCGGTGAGCGGCACCCTGCTGTTTTCGAGTGCCCACCCGATGACCTTGTCCACCGCGTTATGCCGTCCGATGTCCTCGCGGACCACCAACATGGTGCCGTCCGTGGTGAACAGGGCCGCGGCATGCAGCCCGCCGGTGGTTGCGAAAACCTTTTGCGCCGAGCGAAGTTTGTCGGGCAGGCCCACCAGCGTGGTCGATTCGATGGTGGACGGGTCGTCGCCGGGGGAGAAGCGGCTGATGGTGCGCACCGCCTCCAGCGATCCCTTGCCGCAGACACCACAGGACGAGGTGGTGTAGAAGTTTCTCGTCACCGCCGGGTCGGGGGCGGGAACGCCGGGGGCGAGGGCCACATCCAGGACGTTGTAGGTGTTCAGGCCGTCGGGCCCTTCGCCCTGGCAGTAGCGCACGGTCAGCAGATCGTCGCGGCCGGTGATGACCCCCTCGGTGAGCAGGAATCCCTGGGTGAGTTCGACATCCGATCCAGGGGTGCGCATGGTGACGGCTACTGGCTGCCCATTGACCCGGATCTCCAAGGGCTCCTCGACGACGAGAGTCTCGCTGCGCTCGCCCCGTCCGACCCCGTCGATGCGGCGTATCTTGCGCCTGTCGGTGACCCTACCCACGAGCCACCAGACGGATTACGACGGCCTTCGACACCGGAGTGTTGGACCGTTCTGCAACATGGTCCAGGGGCACAAGTGGATTGGTCTCTGGATAGTAGGCGGCGGCGTTACCGCGCGGGGTGGAGTACGGCACCACCAGAAAGTCCTCGGCGCGCCGCTCCTCGAGCACTCCGTCGGCGCCCGGGTATTCGGACACCAAATCAACTCGCGCACCCTCGGATAACCCAAATGCCGCAAGGTCTTCGGGATTGACGAAGACGACCCGGCGGCCGCCCTTGACGCCACGGTAGCGGTCGTCGAGGCCGTAGATAGTGGTGTTGTACTGGTCATGGCTGCGCAGTGTCTGCAGCACCAGTCGGCCTGCCGGTACCGGCACCCACTCCAGCGGTGCCGCAGAGAAATTGGCCTTACCGGTGTGGGTGGGGAATTGGCGATCGTCGCGCGGCGGATGCGGCAAGGCGAACCCATCCGGTTGACGGACTTTGGTGTTGTAGTCGGCGCATCCGGGTACTACCCGCGAGATGGCATCGCGGACGGTGTCGTAGTCGTCGACAAACCTTTCCCATGGCACGGGGTGTTCCGGTCCCAGGACGATGCGCGCCAGTTGACAGACGATGGCGACCTCGCTGCGTAGCACGGGGCTCGGTGGATGCAGACTGCCACGCGAGAGGTGCACTATGGACATCGAATCTTCCACGGAGACAAGTTGTTTACCCGACTCTTGGATGTCTCGATCGGTGCGTCCGAGGGTGGGCAAGATCAGCGCGGTGCGCCCATTCACCAGATGGCTGCGATTGAGCTTGGTGGAGATCTGCACCGTCAGTGCGCAATTGCGTAGCGCGGCCTCGGTGACGGCGGTGTCGGGGGTGGCAGAGGCGAAATTGCCACCCATGCCGATGAAGACCGAGGCCTTGCCGTCCCGCATGGCGCGGATCGCATCTACCGTATCGAACCCGTGCTTCCGGGGAGTCTCGATGCCGAACTCGGAATCCAGTGCGGCTAGGAAGGATTCGGGCATTTTCTCCCAGATGCCCATGGTGCGGTCACCCTGAACGTTCGAGTGACCGCGCACCGGGCACACCCCGGCCCCCGGCTTGCCGATCATGCCGCGCATGAGTAGCAGGTTGGTCGCCTCACCGATGGTGGCGACCGCATGCCGGTGCTGGGTCAGGCCCATGGCCCAGCAGAAGATGGTGCGCTGTGATTCGGCCAGGAGTGTGGCAACCCTGGTCAGCTGCTCCATGTCGATACCCGTTGCCTGCGTGACGGTGTCCCAATCAACCGCCCGTGTCCGCGCGGCCCATTCCTCGTATCCTGCGCAGTGATCGTCGATGAATTGCCGGTCGACGATGCTGCCGGGGTTCGCGTCGTCGGCCTCCAGCAGCAGTCTGCCGAGCCCTGCGAAGAGCGCCATGTCGCCGCCGAGCCGGATCTGTACGAACTCGTCGGCGATGGCCACACCGTGCCCGACCACGCCGTTGACCTTCTGCGGGTCCTTGAACCGGAGCAGTCCGGCCTCGGGGAGTGGGTTGACGGCAATGATCTTGGCGCCGTTGGCCTTTGCCTTCTCAAGTACCGAAAGCATGCGCGGATGGTTAGTGCCGGGGTTTTGGCCGGCGATGAGAATGACGTCCGCGTGCTCGATATCGGGTACCGACACCGAGCCCTTGCCGATTCCGATCGAGTCCGTCAGCGCGGTGCCCGAAGACTCGTGGCACATGTTGGAACAGTCGGGCAGGTTGTTGGTGCCCAGGCTGCGGACCAGCAGCTGGTAGCAGAACGCGGCTTCATTACTGGTGCGCCCTGAGGTGTAGAAAACCAGCCGGTCCGGATCGGCGGCCGCCCTGATCTCATCGGCGATGAGCGCGTACGCGTCGTCCCACTCAATGGGCCGGTAATGCGATTCGCCGGGGCGCAGCACCATGGGGTGGGTGAGACGACCTTGTTGGCTGAGCCAGTACTCGGGTAGTTCGCGGAGTTCCTCCACCGAGTGCTGGGCGAAAAATGCAGGGGTGACCGTGCGTTTGGTGGCCTCTTCGGCGACTGCCTTGGCGCCGTTCTCACAGAACTCGGCAAGTTTGCGGTGCCCCGGGGTTTCAGGCCAGGCGCATCCGGGACAGTCAAAGCCGTGGCGTTGATTCAGTTTGGACAGCGTTGCGGCGGTGCGCAATGGACCCATCTGTTCGAGGCCGCGTTGCAGGGAAACGCCGACAGCGGTCATTCCCGCGGCGACGTCCTTCGCGCCGGTGACGGCGATATCGGGTTCGCCGATCTCGCCCGGCCCGACTTCCTCGTGGTGGCCAACCGTCGGTATCCGGTGCCCGGTCATGCTTCTCATTCTGGACCTGTTGTCGAGCCGGGGTGTCACACCCTTGGATGGCCGGCCCGCGGTGACGGCACCACGAGGCAACCAAGCAGATGCTTGGCCTCTCCCTGTGATTTGCCTCACGTCTACTGGCGGGTAGTGAGGCAACGGCACAGGCCAGGCGGCAGGGCAGAACTCGACAGGTGTCAAGTTCTGTGCCTGCCGGTATGCCCTCGTCAAGGTCAACGGTATGAAAGTGCAATAATCGGTACCGAGAGTGACAGAAAACTCTGCGGAATGGTGGCGTACGTACCGTCACCGCCAGAGTTCGTCGTGAAAGGTAGGTCACCGGTGGGCGACGGAGCCGTATCGGAGAAGCTGGAAAAGGTCGTCATCCGGTTTGCTGGAGATTCTGGTGACGGTATGCAGCTCACCGGAGACCGATTCACCTCTGAGGCTGCCGTCTTCGGCAATGACCTCGCGACCCAGCCGAACTATCCCGCAGAGATCCGGGCCCCTCAGGGCACGCTCCCGGGAGTTTCGTCCTTCCAGATCCAGATTGCCGACTACGACATCCTCACCGCGGGCGACCGGCCCGACGTGCTGGTGGCGATGAACCCGGCGGCGCTCAAGGCCAACATCGGCGACCTTCCGCGCGGTGGCATGGTGATCGCCAATTCCGATGAGTTCACCAAGCGCAACCTGGCCAAGGTCGGCTATCAGTCCGACCCGCTGGAGCACGACGACATGTCGGATTACGTCGTCTACCAGGTTCCGATGACCACGCTGGCGCTCGGCGCCGTCGAGCCTGCCGGCGTCTCGAAGAAGGACGGCGCACGCACCAAGAACATGTTCGCGTTGGGGCTGCTGTCCTGGATGTACCACCGCCCGCTCGAGGGCACCGAGCAGTTCCTGCGCGAGAAGTTCGCGAAGAAGCCCGATGTGGCCGAGGCCAACATCCTGGCTTTCCGTGCCGGGTGGAACTACGGCGAGACCACGGAGGCCTTCGGCACCACCTACGAGGTGGCCAAGGCATCGCTGCCGCCGGGCGAGTACCGACAGGTTTCCGGTAACACCGCGATGGCTTACGGCGTTGTGGCTGCGGGTCGGCTTGCGAACACCAAGGTGGTGCTGGGTACCTACCCGATCACGCCGGCATCGGACATCCTGCACGAGCTGAGCAAGTACAAGAACTTCGATGTGCTGACCTTCCAGGCAGAGGACGAGATCGCCGGAATCGGCGCGGCTCTGGGGGCGTCGTTCGGTGGTGCCCTGGGCGTCACCAGCACCTCCGGCCCCGGTGTGGCGCTCAAGAGCGAGGCCGTGGGTCTGGCGGTCATGACAGAGCTGCCGCTGCTGGTCATCGACGTGCAGCGTGGCGGACCGTCGACGGGCCTGCCCACCAAGACCGAGCAGGCCGACCTGTTGCAGGCGCTGTACGGCCGCAACGGCGAGTCGCCCATCGCGGTGCTCGCACCGCGTTCGCCTTCGGACTGCTTCGACATCGCCATCGAGGCGGTGCGCATCGCACTGATCTACCGGACCCCGGTGATGATCCTGTCCGATGGCGCGATCGCCAACGGTTCTGAGCCGTGGGCCATTCCGGACATCGCGAGCTATCCGGCGATTGAGCACACCTTCGCCTCGCCTGACCAGGACTTCGCACCCTACAACCGGGATCCGGAGACGCTGGCCCGCCAGTTCGCAGTTCCGGGCACCCCGGGTCTGGAGCACCGTATCGGTGGCCTGGAGAAGGCCAACGGTTCGGGCAACATCTCTTACGACCCGGCCAACCACGACTTGATGGTGCGGTTGCGCCAGCTCAAGATCGACGGAATCACCGTGCCGGACTTGGAGGTTGACGATCCGACCGGTGACGCACAAATGCTGATGATCGGGTGGGGCAGCTCCTATGGCCCCATCGGCGAGGCATGCCGGCGCGCCCGTCGCAAGGGACTCAAGGTGGCTCACGCTCACCTGCGCCATCTCAATCCGTTCCCGGGGAACCTGGGTGAGGTGCTGCGCAAGTACCCGAAGGTTGTCGCGCCGGAGATGAACCTCGGACAGTTGTCGCTGCTGCTGCGCGGCAAGTTCCTGGTGGATGTGCAGTCGGTGACGAAGGTGCAGGGTATGGCCTTCCTCGCTGATGAGGTCGAAGAAATCATCGATGCGGCCCTGGACGGGTCGCTCGCCGAAAAGGAAAGCCAGAAGGCCGTTCTCGCGCGTGAATCCGCGGTGGCCGTAGGGGATCGAGCATGACTGACGTTTTGAATGGAATCAACGGGATCAGTGGCCTGGCCGGTACCGATCTGGGCCTGACCGCGAATGCTCTGGTGCCAACCACCGATGTGGAGCAGAAGTCGAAGGACTTCACCTCCGATCAGGAAGTGCGCTGGTGCCCCGGTTGCGGTGACTACGTCATCCTCAACACCATCCGCGGATTCCTGCCGGAGCTAGGACTCAAGCGCGAGAACATCGTGTTCATCAGCGGCATTGGCTGCTCGAGCCGGTTCCCGTACTACCTGGATACCTACGGCATGCACTCGATCCACGGGCGTGCCCCGGCCATCGCGACGGGCCTGGCGCTGGCTCGCGAGGACCTTTCGGTGTGGGTGGTGACCGGTGACGGTGACGCGCTGTCCATCGGCGGCAACCATCTGATCCACACCCTGCGCCGCAACGTGAACCTGACGATCCTGTTGTTCAACAACCGGATCTACGGACTCACCAAGGGCCAGTACTCGCCGACCTCGGAGACCGGCAAGGTCACCAAGTCGACCCCGATGGGTTCGCTGGACTACCCCTTCAACCCGGTGTCGCTGGCCCTGGGAGCCGAGGCCACGTTCGTGGGACGGGCCCTGGATTCGGATAAGAAGGGTCTCTCGGAGGTGCTGCGTGCTGCAGCCGCGCACCGCGGTTCGGCCCTGGTGGAGATCCTGCAGGACTGCCCGATCTTCAACGACGGGTCCTTTGACCTGCTGCGTAAGGAAGGCGCCGAGCAGCGCGTCATCAACGTGAGCCACGGCCAGCCGATCACCTTCGGTGCCGAGGGCGAACTCTGCGTCATCCGTTCGGGTTTCGGACTCGAAGTGGCCAAGACCGCGGATGTGAAGGCCGAGGACATCGTGGTGCACGACGCACACTCGGATGATCCGGCCTACGCCTTCGCGCTGTCGCGGTTGTCCGAGCAGGATCTGGAGCACACCGTGATGGGTGTGTTCCGCAGCGTGCAGCGGCCGACGTACGACGATCTGGCTCGTGAGCAGCTGACCACCGCTGCGGCCGCCAAGCCGAGCGACACCGCGGCGCTGCAGGCGCTGCTGACCGGTCGCGACACCTGGACCGTCAGCTAGGTGCTGGCGTGCTGCCGAGGAAATAGCGTCGGCAGCACGCATTTTGGCTTCTTTGTCGTCCGCTCGTTCGGATGCTTCGGCGTCTCCTCGCGCGCAATGTGCGGTTGCTCTCGTAGGATGCAGAGACGTTGATGTTCCGGGCAGCCGGTGTGGAACGCAACCTTCATGCCCTAGATGCGAGGTGAGAAGGCCGTGAGGCAGTCGCTGATTGCGATAGCAGCAGTAGTGGCGATGATCGGTGTCTCGTTGGGGGGCGCAGACACAGCGGCAGCCGCTCCTTCGGGTGGCAACGCCAACGATGTCATCAACGAGCTCAAGGCCAACGGGTATCGGGTGATCATCACTCGAAGCGGGGGTGGCGACCTGAGCAAGTGCACGGTCACCTCTGTGGAGAAGCAGTCCCCGGTGACGGATGTGGGGGCGGGGCGCGATGCGCAGAACTATCCGACCACCGTCCCGGTGACGTCGCGCAAGATCGCTGTCGTCGCATTACGCTGCTAATCCAGTAGTACTGAAAGGCCCTCTGCCGCAAGTGGTTCTGAGTGGCAAGCCGGGAGACGCCCTAGTTGCGGCAGTCGTGTCGCGTATGATGCACGCGCACTGCGCTTTTGGCATTCGAGCGGCGAATCAGTCTGCATGTCAGTGTGTCTCACTTGCATTGCCAACGAGGCGAGGGAATGGCCGCATTGTTTTCTCGTTAATAGTGTGCCGCAATTGGTAAATGGCAAATAGTGGTGCAATTGATAACAGAGTGAATAGAGTGAACTTGTCAATTCGCCACGCCGTGTGTTGTTAAAGTTCCTAATGTTACTTGAGTGATTTGCCGCATTCGTGGCGCGGCTCACAAATTGACCGTGATCTAACTCACTTATCCCTGGTAGAGGCGAACCTATGAGAACCTGAGAATTTCCTAAGCGACCTGGGGTTAGTCGCTGAAGATTGGTTCTGTAATTGTTTCGTTATTGGTTTGGGATCCGCGTGTCGCGAGATGACTTTCGCTGAATGGTTCCGTACGGTCCGACACGTCAAGAAATCGGAGCAAAACTCCGAACCGTGAACCCTGTGTGTAAATGGGGCCAGGAACGCCGTTAGGCGGTGCTGGCCGCCGGTCACCATGAGCCGGTGAGGCAGCAGCCGCCTCCCATGTCGCGCCCGACCGAGACGGCGCGATCCGACGACGATGTCCACCTCGCTGGAGGTGTGCCTGAACCCGCCGCGGTATCCGCGAGCGGGTGGTGTTCGGTGCGTACCCGGCGAGAGGAAAGACATGAATTACATCCGCAAAACGCTCACCACGCGTGCTGCTTTCGGGGCCATGGCCGCTGCACTTGTCGCGGCTCCGATGGCACTGGCTGGAACAGCGAGTGCGGATCCGGTCAACTGGGATGCCATCGCCGCGTGCGAGTCCGGTGGCAACTGGGGAATCAACACCGGAAACGGCTACTACGGCGGTCTGCAGTTCAACATGGGCACCTGGCGTGCCAACGGCGGAGCCGGCTCCCCGCACCTCGCCTCGCGCGAGGAGCAGATCCGGGTTGCCGAGAACGTGCTGTCCCGTCAGGGGATCGGCGCATGGCCCGTCTGCGGACGGCGCGGCTAGACCCCGAGCAACAGAGAACCACCCCAACAAGCCATCAAGAGCGGAACCTTCGGTGACCCGCCTCTTGGTGGCTTGTTGGCATCTGTGCGTACCTTTCTTCCATGAACCAACTCGCGGCGGTGGTGCTCACCGGCGGGGCGTCGCGCCGCATGGGGCGCGATAAGGCGGCCATCCGCTGGGGCGGACAGACGCTGACACAACGCATCGTGCAGACGGTGGGTTCACGATGCGCACCGGTGATTGTGGTGCGCGGGCCGTCTCAGGACATTGCCGATGTGGACGCGGTCATCATCGCCGACCGTGAGCCCGGCCAGGGTCCACTGGTGGCGCTGGGGCAGGGGCTACGGGCCGCGGCGCGAGTGGGGGCACGCAGAGCCTTTGTCTGCGCCGTCGATATGCCGCTGGTGCGCGCGGCACTCATCGAGGAGCTCGCGACCGGCACCGGCCGCATCGTCCTTGCCACTGCCGGCGGCCGGGATCACTACCTGGCCGGCGTCTATGACGTAGGCCTATGCGACACCATTGATGAATTGACCACCGCCGGGGAACGCCGACTCGGCGCACTCGTTGAGCACGTTGGTGCGCAACGAATTTCGATATCCGACCCGAATTGGGTCGTGAACGTGAACACAGAGGCGGAGCTGAACGCGTTGCCACCTCTACCCTGACAGGCGTGTCGCATTCTCATAGCCATTCCCACGCGATGTCGACAGGGCCGGCGCCCCTTGGATCCAACGCGGCCCGGATCGTGGTGGGCCTGCTCGCCGCGATGGGCGTCGCGGTTCTCATCGGGCTGGTGACGTTGTGGCCCGAGCACCGCACCGTGGACATTCCGCTGCCCTACCAAAACGCGCACGGTGGCGCGGTGACCACGGAGTCGGGCACGGTGCTGTCGACGCGCCTCGGCGAATGCGGCAGTCCATCCACCGGGCAGGTGCTGACCGCCGATCCCACCGGGGGACAGACGCCCGAATCGACGTGTGCGCTCGACCTGATCGCCATCACGTCCGGCCCGAATTCGGGTGCGAAGACCCAGCTGGAGTTCACCTCCGGCGGGGGACAACCGACTCTCGCCGCCGGCGAGCACATCCGGATCACCAGACAGGTCGACGCGCAGGGCGCCACCACCTACAGCTTCTACGACTACGAACGCACCTGGCCGCTGGTCGCTGTCGCCGCGGCGTTCGCGATCGTCATCTGTCTGGTGGCGCGCTGGCGTGGGCTCCGCGCGTTGGTAGGCATCCTGGTGGCATTCCTGGTGCTGGCGGTGTTCCTGCTTCCGGCGCTGAGGGACGGTGGGCCCGCCTTGCCGCTGGCCCTGGTCGCGTCGGCGACGATCCTGTTCGTGGTCATCTACCTTGCCCACGGTGTCAGCATGCGTACCAGTGCGGCGCTCCTGGGCACGCTCACCGCGATGCTTTTCGCGGCGGCCCTGTCCTGGGTTGTTATCGAGGTGACGCACCTGACCGGTCTCTCCGACGAGCAGAACAACGAAGTTGCCGCGTACATGGGGGGAGTGTCGATATCGGGGCTGCTGCTGGCCGGGTTCATCATCGGGTCGCTCGGTGTTCTCAACGATGTGACCGTCACGCAGGCCTCAACGGTCTTCGAACTGGCCGAGCTGGGCGACGGTTCTACGCGCAAGGACGTGTTCCTCGGTGCCATGCGGGTGGGGCGCGACCACATCGCCAGTACGGTCTACACCCTCGTGCTCGCATATGCGGGGAACTCGCTACCGCTCATGCTGTTGTTCAGTGTCGCCAATCGATCCTTGGGGGATGTGCTGACCAGTGAGGGTGTGGCGATCGAGATCGCCCGATCCGCGGTCGGCGGTATCGCCTTGGTGCTTTCGGTTCCGTTGACGACCGCGATCGCAGCGGCCCTGGCGACTCCGGGCAAGCGCGTCCAACCGAAGGCGGGCACGGCTGCCTAACCGAAGGCGGGCACGGCGGCCTAACTGAAGGCGGGCTTGGCGGCCTAACTGAAGGCGGGCACGGCGGCCTAACCGAAGGCGCAGAACTCGTTTCCATCCGGGTCGGTCAGCACGGTCCAGCGGATATCGGTATCGGGACCGCGCAGTGCGCGGGCGCCGCCGTGCACCAATTCGGCGGCGTCGGCTCGTACATCCCAGTGCCAGCGGTTCTTCACCACGCGCTCATCGGCAACCCGGACAAATTTCCAGATCAGCTCACCCCAGCCGGCGGCGCCACGCAGCCACCGCGGTGTGCCGTCGGGCCCGGGCGTGAGCGTTCCACCCACGAGCCCATGCCACCACTGGGCGATTTCGACCGGTTTGTCACTGTCGGTGCACACCGCGAAGAGTTTTGCGGGCGTGTCACTTTCGAGTCCCGGGTCCAGAAACGCACAGAACTCGTTGCCCTCGACATCAGCCATCACGACCCATTCCGGCTCCTCCGTCAGCACCGTCGCGCCCAGCGCGACGAGATCCTCGGCAGCGCGGGCGTAGACATCGAAATGCACACGGTTCTTGACGGACTTGGCCTCCGGTACGCGATTGACCCAGATGTCGACATCCTTGCCGCGCCGGATCAGCGCCTCACCGGCCTCGTCGATATCGGCCTCGCCGCCGATGGCCGCCGCCCAGAACTTGGCGACGGGAACGGGCTGTATCGCGTCGATACAGAAGTCCTTGAGGCTGGCGCTGGGCGCGGGCTCGGGGTGGGACACAGGGGAATCCTATGGGTGAACCGCGATGTCAGATGCGTCATATCCGGCGATGTTCTGCAGCTGTCGCCAGAACAGAGAGGCGGGTACCCGTCCCGAAGCGCGCATCAACAATCCGCTCAACGCCACGGGGCGCGCGTATGTCGCGTGTCCGATCTGGCGGCTGCGGGCGACCACCGTGCGAGTGCGAGACTTTCGTCTGCGCGCGTATTCGCGGAAAGCGCTTGGGAGAGAGGATCGTTCGGATATGGCCGCCCCGAGTACCGCCGCATCCTCGAGTGCCTGGCATCCGCCCTGGCCCAGGTGCGGTCGCATCGGGTGCGCGGCGTCACCCACCAGCACGACCCGGCCGCCGGTGATTCGCCGCAGTCGTCCGCGATCGTAGATGTCTCCACGCAGCACCGAGGACTCGCCGCTCTGGCCCAGCAGGTCGGGTATGGGCTTCGCCCACTCGGCGAACTTTCCTGTCAGATAGTCGATTTCGCCGCCGGATGCGCGTTGCGCCTCGTGCGACCGTTCACCCGCGAACCAGTAGGTGCGGCCGCCGGGCATAGGCAGGTGGCCGAATTCGATTCCCGGTCCCACGGTGATCCCGGCCAGCTCATCCGAAATCGCGATATCGGCGATGCCGCGCCAGGCGGTGTATCCGGAGTATCGGAAGGACAGTGGCCCGTTGAGATATTGCGCGGCCAACGATCCGATTCCGTCGGCCCCGACGACGGCGGCGGCGGTCAGTGACTGGCCGTCGGCGAGCTCGACGGAAGTTCCGTGCAGCCCGTCCCGAACGTTGCTCACCCGGGCGCCATAGCGCACCGTTCCCGGTGCCAGCCGGGCAGCCAGAATCGCGAGGAGTTGATCACGTTCGGTGACCGCCACCGGCTCGCCCACGGCCTTGGTGAGCTGTCCGTTCGGAGGCTCTCGCAGTATTCGTCCGTCGTGCCAGCGCACCATGCCGGCCTCCACGCGCGCACTCACATCACGCACGTCATCACCAACGCCGAGGGCGTCGCAGGCTGCTAGTGCGTTGGGCCACAAGGTAATCGCGTATCCGGCGGAGGAGCCGTCACGATCGTCGAGAACGACGGCATCACGTCCGGACTGTTGTAACGCGACTGCGGTGGCAAGGCCGGCGATACCGGCACCAACCACGACGATGTGGTCGCTCATAGCTCGACGTTATGGGTGGACCCCACAGCGGTAAAGGGTCTGGGGTTGTGATGTTCGGCATTCGTTCACTAGGGGCTGATCTGCTTGGCTAAGGTTTACCAAACCCCAGTTATCTAGGAGGAGACCCATGGCCACACTCGACGAGCTGCTCAACGAGATTCCCACCGACCAGATCGCAGCGAAGCTCGGGGTCGACAGCGAGACGGCCGACAAGGCGATCAAATCCGTGGTTCCGCTGCTGGTGGGCGGATTGCAGGCCAACGCGGACGACCCGGACAAGGCCGCTGATCTGCAGGCCAATGTCAGCAGCGCCCCGAGCACTCTCCTCGACGGCGGAGTGAACGTTGAGGACGTCGACCAGAACGCGGGCAGCGCGGTGGTCGCCTCGCTGTTCGGCGACAACAACGCCGACGATGTCGCCCAGAAGCTGGCCGGTGCCGGTGCGGGTAACAGCGACCTGATCAAGCAGCTGCTCCCGATTCTGGCCCCGATCGTCCTGGCCTTCGTGGCCAAGAAGCTCACCGGCGGCGGCGCCGCGCCCGCGCCTGCCGAGGCCCCCGCGGCCAGCGGCGGCATCGGTGACATCCTGGGCAACATCCTCGGCAGCGCCGTCGGTGGCGGGGCCGCTGCGGGCGGTAACAACCCGCTCGGCAGCATCCTGGGCAGCGTGCTCGGCAGCAAGGGCGGGAGCGACGCCCTCGGCAGCATCCTGGGCGGACTCCTCGGCGGCAAGAAGTAGCCGCACCGCCGCACACCTTCACACGAAACCACCCGGTGCGTTGTTCGCCGGGTGGTTTCGTCATCTCTGGGCGCGTGAAAACGCCCGTGAAAATGGGCGCGACAGACAACTCTAGAATCTGATGGGTGACCCAAAGCCCTGATACGAACGCCGCCAGCTCCCTGCCCACCTCATGGGACCCGGGAGCGGTAGAGGCGGATCTCTATCAGGGCTGGGTGGACGCCGGGTACTTCACCGCCGATCCCACCAGTGACAAGCCTGGCTACTCGATTGTGCTGCCGCCCCCCAACGTCACCGGCAGCCTGCACATGGGCCACGCGCTCGACCACACCCTCATGGACGCGCTGACCCGCCGCAAACGTATGCAGGGTTACGAGGTGCTGTGGTTGCCGGGCATGGACCATGCGGGCATCGCCACCCAATCGGTGGTGGAAAAGCAGCTGGCTGCCGACGGCAAGACCAAAGAGGACTTCGGTCGCGAGCTGTTCATCGACAAGGTGTGGGACTGGAAACGCGAGTCCGGCGGCACCATCGGGGGGCAGATGCGTCGTCTCGGTGACGGTGTGGACTGGAGCCGCGATCGATTCACCATGGACGAGGGCCTGTCCCGGGCGGTGCGCACCATCTTCAAGAAGCTCTTCGACGCCGGGCTGATCTACCGGGCCGAACGGTTGGTCAACTGGTCGCCCGAGCTGAAGACCGCGATATCGGACCTGGAGGTCAAGTACGACGAGGTCGAGGGCGAGCTGGTGTCCTTCCGGTACGGCTCCCTCGACGACAATGAGCCGCACCTGGTGGTGGCGACCACTCGTCTGGAAACGATGCTGGGTGATACCGCCATCGCTGTGCATCCCGATGACGAGCGCTACCGGCATCTCGTCGGCACCGAGCTCCCGCATCCGTTCCAGGACCGCAGCATCCCGATCGTCGCCGACACCCATGTCGACCCCGAATTCGGTACCGGCGCGGTCAAGGTCACGCCCGCCCACGACCCGAACGACTTCGAGATCGGTTTGCGGCACGGCTTGCCGATGCCCACCATCATGGACATCCACGGCCGCATCTGTGACAGCGGAACGCAATTCGACGGGATGGACCGGTTCGAGGCGCGGGTGAAGGTGCGCGAGGCGCTGGCCGAGCAGGGCCGCATCGTCGCCGAGAAGCGCCCGTACCTACACAGCGTCGGGCACTCCGAACGCTCGGGTGAGCCCATCGAGCCACGTCTTTCCCTGCAGTGGTGGGTGAAGGTCGAGTCGCTGGCCAAGGCCGCCGGCGATGCGGTCCGCAACCGTGACACCGTGATTCACCCGGCCAGCCTGGAGCCGCGCTGGTTCGCCTGGGTCGACGACATGCACGACTGGTGCATCTCTCGTCAGCTGTGGTGGGGCCACCGCATCCCCATCTGGCATGGCCCGGGCGGCGAGATCGTGTGTCTGGGACCCGACGAGACCGCGCCCGAGGGTTACGTGCAGGACCCCGATGTGCTCGACACCTGGTTCTCCTCGGCGCTGTGGCCGTTCTCCACCATGGGGTGGCCCGATGCCACCCCGGAGCTGGAGAAGTTCTATCCCACAAGCGTTCTCGTCACCGGCTACGACATCATCTTCTTCTGGGTGGCTCGGATGATGATGTTCGGCACCTTCGTGGCCGACGATCCGGTGCTACATGGGGGCAAGGTGCCCTTCGACAACGTCTTCCTGCACGGTCTGATCCGCGATCAGTTCGGCCAGAAGATGAGCAAGTCCAAGGGCAACGGCATCGACCCGCTGGACTGGGTGGAGATGTTCGGCGCGGATGCGTTGCGCTTCACTCTGGCCCGTGGCGCCAGCCCCGGCGGTGACCTGTCGATCGGCGAGGACGCGGCGCGCGCCTCGCGCAACTTCACCACGAAGTTGTTCAATGCCACCCGATTTGCGTTGATGAACGGTGCCGCGCTGGGTGAGTTGCCCGACGCCGCCGACCTCACCGACGCTGACCGGTGGATCCTGGGCCGCCTGGAACAGGTGCGAGCCGAGGTGGACACCGCGCTCGATCGGTACGAATTCAGCGTGGCCTGCGAGGGGCTGTACCACTTCGCCTGGGACGAATTCTGTGACTGGTACCTGGAATTGGCCAAGGTGCAGTTGGCCGAGAAGCCCGACAGCACCCGGATTGTGCTGGCGACGGTGCTGGACACCCTGCTGCGGCTGCTGCATCCGGTGATCCCGTTCGTCACCGAGGTGCTGTGGAAGACGGTCACCGGCCAGGAGTCGGTGGTCATCGCCGCGTGGCCGACCGAATCCGGTATCGAGCTGGACGACATTGCCGTGCAACGCATCGCCGACATGCAGAAGCTGGTGACCGAGGTCCGCCGGTTCCGCAGCGATCAGGGTCTGGGCGACCGGCAGAAGGTCGCGGCGCGGCTGGCCGGTGTCTCGGCTGCCGGACTGGAAGGCCAGCTCGCCGCCGTGACGTCGTTGGCCTGGCTGACCCCGGCCGAAGAGGGTTTCAGCCCGACAGCCTCGGTGGAGGTCCGATTGTCCGGCGCCACCGTGACCGTCGAGGTCGACACCTCCGGCACCGTCGACGTCGAGGCGGAACGGCGACGGTTGGAGAAGGATCTGGCTGCCGCACGCAAGGAACTCGACGGCACCACAAGCAAACTGGGCAACGATGCGTTCCTGGCGAAGGCGCCTGACGCTGTCGTCGAGAAGATTCGGGCTCGTCAGCAGGTGGCCACCGAGGAGGTCGAGCGGATCACCGCTCGTTTGGCAGGGCTGGCGTGAGCGAGTCACTGGGCATCGAGCCCTCGCCCGACGAGATCGCGGCCCTGCTGCAGATCGAGTATCTGCTTGACCAGCGTTGGCCCGAAACGAAGATCGAGCCGTCCACCGACCGCATCGTCGCGCTGATGGAACTGCTGGGTTCGCCCCAGCGGGCGTATCCGTGCATCCATGTCGCCGGGACCAATGGCAAGACCTCGGTGACGCGGATGATCGACGCCCTGCTGACGGCACTGCACCGGCGCACCGGACGCACCACCAGCCCGCATCTGCAGTCGGCCGTCGAACGCATCGCCATCGACGGTCAACCGATCTCACCGGCGAAGTACGTGGAGATCTACTCCGAGATCGAGCCGTTCGTGGAGTTGGTGGACAAGCGGTCGCAGGAGCAGGGCGGGCCCGCGATGAGCAAGTTCGAGGTGCTGGTCGCCATGGCATTTGTGGCGTTCGCGGACGCGCCCGTCGATATCGCAGTGGTGGAAGTCGGGCTTGGCGGGCGTTGGGATGCCACCAACATCATCGACGCCCCGGTCGCTGTCATCACTCCGATCGGTATCGACCATGTTGAGTTCCTGGGCCCGGACCTCGCGTCCATCGCCAATGAGAAGGCCGGAATCATCAAGCGGCACAAGCTTGATGCGATGACCGGTGAGGCGGGTCCCGATACGGTTGCCGTTATCGCCCAACAGGCCCCCGAGGCGATGGAAGTGCTGCTGCGCCAAACAGTGGAAGCGGATGCGGCAGTGGCTCGCGAAGGCTCTGAGTTCTCGGTGTTGTCGCGCCAGGTCGCGGTGGGCGGGCAGGTGCTCGAACTGCAGGGGCTCGGCGGGGTCTACCCGGAGATATTTCTGCCGCTGCACGGTGAGCATCAGGCGCATAACGCGGCTGTCGCGCTGGCCGCGGTGGAGGCGTTCTTCGGTGCGGGCAGCGACCGTCAGCTCGATATCGATGCGATACGAGCAGGATTCGCATCGGTGATCGTTCCCGGGCGGCTTGAGCGAGTGCGCAGTGCGCCCGCGGTCTTCCTGGACGCCGCGCACAATCCCCATGGTGCGGCCGCGCTGGCGGACACCCTGCAGTCCGAATTCGATTTCCGGCGTCTGGTCGGTGTGATCAGCGTGATGGCCGATAAGGACGTGCCCGGGATTCTCGCCGCCCTCGAGCCTGCGTTCGACGAGATCGTGGTGACACACAACGGTTCTCCGCGCGCATTGGAGACGGATGCCTTGGCCGGTATCGCTCTGGAACTCTTCGGTGAGGACCGTGTGGTCGTTGCGCCCACATTGCTCGACGCCATCGAAACCGCCACCGCGATGGTGGAGGAGGCCGCCGAAGATGGGGGAGCGGAAGGTTTTTCCGGCACTGGCATCGTCATCACCGGGTCGGTCGTCACCGCGGGTGCGGCACGGACACTGTTCGGAAAGGACCCGCAGTGAGCAACCCCGAGGGCGAGAATCAGGAGACGGACGGCCAAGCTCCGGTTGACCCTTGGCGGGGATTTCGTGGGGTGATGGCGGGCACGCTCATCCTGGAGACCATCGTGGTGTTGTTGGCGGTACCGGTGGTCAAGATGGTGGGCGGCGGGCTCTCGCCGCTGTCGCTGATCTACCTCATCGGGGTCGCCGTCGCCATGATCCTGCTCTCGGGCATGCAGGGCCGGCCGTGGGCGCTTCAGGCCAACTTGGCACTCCAGGTGGTGCTGGTGGCAGGTTTCTTCGTGCACGCCGCCATCGGCTTCGTCGGGCTGTTGTTTCTAGGTGTCTGGTTGCTGATCTGGTACATGCGCAACCAGGTCCGGGACCGTCAGGGCCGCGGGGAGCTGCCGGGTCAGCGGGGGACTACTACCGACCAGTAGGCTGTCGCCCGTGACTGAGCGGACGCTGGTTTTGATCAAGCCCGATGGTGTGCGGCGGGGACTTGTCGGTGAGGTGCTGAACCGTATTGAGCGCAAGGGCCTGACGCTGGCTGCCCTCGAGCTCAAGAACGTCGAGGAGTCGCTGGCAAGCGCGCACTATGCCGAGCACAAGGACAAGCCGTTCTTCGGCTCGCTGCTGGAATTCATCACCTCGGGGCCCGTGGTGGCAGCAGTGCTGGAGGGGCCGCGCGCCATCGCCGCCTTCCGTCAGCTCGCTGGTGGCACCGATCCCGTGGAGAAGGCCGCGACCGGCAGCATCCGCGGCGACTTCGCCCTGGAGACCCAGGAGAACCTGGTGCACGGATCCGACTCACCCGAGTCGGCGGCGCGTGAGATCGCGCTCTGGTTCCCGGCCCTCTGACCCAATCCATCTGATCTGAATCCGCGAGTGTGCGGTTTGCGTCGGTTTCTCCTGAAATCTCGACGTAAATCGCACACTCGCTTCGTTTTGTGACCCTGCGGATCGCGCGGGTTCATGGCTTGGTGCCCGCCGTCTGATTCGTATGGGATACTGAGTGTGGGCCACGGCACTTCGACCCCAATAGGGGCCGGCCGGAAGCCCGAATGACGACACGGCGAGCGCGATTACCATTGCAGCACGTCAAGCCATCATTCCAGCCAGGCACTGGGTGGGTTCGGAACTGCGGCATCGCAGCTACGGATCGCTCGGAGCAAGACCCCCACAAACCCGGACCTAGCCCGGGTACATAGAGAGAAAAGCCCTCGCGTGGCCGCGTCTGAAGGACGCGCCCGGGGGCTTGAGGAGAATAAGTGGCCGACTATGAGCTACCAGAAGACCTACACACCAGCGCTCCAGAAGGGGACCACGCCGCGCTAGCGCCGGACACCCCGCAAGCCCCTGCTGAGCAGGGAGAACTACCCGAGAAGCTGAGGGTGCACACCCTGGCGCGAGTCCTCGGGACCTCCACCCGCCGCGTGCTCGACGCGTTGTCCAAGCTGGACGGTCGCGCCCGCAGCCCCCATTCCAACGTCGACAAGCAGGACGCCGCGAAGGTGCGCGAGGCGCTTGCCGGCGAGGCGGAACCCACCGCTGCTGCGGAGCCCGTGGCACCGGCAGAGACCGAGGCCCCGGCGAAGGCCGTCGCCGAAAGCCCTGCCGAGGATCCCGACGCCCCGCCGACCGCGCCGATCCTTGTCGCGGAACCGACCATCATCGAGGCCGCGGCGGTACCGACACCGGCGAGCGCGGGACCCACCGCATACGACTACGGGCCGCTTTTCGTGGCCCCGCAGGCTCCCGAGCCGCAGGAGGATCGCCCCGCGCCCGCCGTAGCGGCGAGCGCCGAGGACGTCGATGAGGACTCCGGCGACGGAGACGATCCCGAGGCCGAAGCCGAGGGCGACGGTGACCGTCCGGCCAACCGGCGCAGGCGGCGGGGGCGTCGCGGGCGCGGACGGGGCCGTGGCGAGCAGGCCGGTGGCGACGGTTCCGACGAATCCTCGGAGGACTCCACAGCCGAGGGCGGCGAGACCGCCGATGACGAGGACGCTGCCGAGAACGCTGATGGTGACAACGCTGCGGCAGACGGCGACGAATCGAATGCCGAAGATGGCGACACGCCCGAGGGCGCCAGCCGTCGTCGGCGCCGCCGCCGCCGGCGCAAGGCCGGAAGTGGTGACGAGGGTGACAGCGCGTCGGAGGACGATCCGCCGAACACCGTCGTGCATGAGCGCAAGCCCCGCGCTGAGCGAGGCGACGAGATTCAGGGTATTTCCGGGTCCACCCGCCTGGAGGCCAAGCGTCAGCGCCGCCGCGACGGGCGTGATGCCGGACGGCGCCGCCCACCGATCCTGACCGAGGCGGAGTTCCTGGCCCGGCGTGAGGCCGTCGACCGGGTGATGGTGGTTCGGGACAAGACCCGTACCGAGTCGCCGCACGAGGGCGCCCGGTACACACAGATCGCGGTCCTGGAGGACGGTGTGCTCGTCGAGCACTTCGTGACTTCGGCCGCGTCCGCCTCGCTGGTGGGCAACATCTATCTCGGTGTGGTGCAGAACGTGCTGCCCTCGATGGAGGCCGCCTTCGTCGACATCGGCCGTGGTCGCAACGGTGTGCTGTACGCCGGTGAGGTCAACTGGGACGCTGCCGGTCTGGGCGGTTCGAACCGCAAGATCGAACAGGCACTCAAGTCGGGCGACTATGTCTTGGTCCAGGTCAGCAAGGACCCGGTGGGGCACAAGGGCGCCCGACTGACCACCCAGATCTCGCTAGCGGGTCGCTACCTGGTGTACGTGCCGGGTGCGTCCTCGACCGGAATCAGCCGCAAGCTCCCGGACACCGAACGGCAGCGTCTCAAGGAGATCCTGCGCGATATCGTCCCCTCGGATGCCGGCGTCATCATTCGGACCGCGTCAGAAGGCGTGCGCGAAGAGGACATTCGCGCCGACGTGCAGCGGCTGCAAGAACAGTGGCAGGGCATCGAGCAGAGCTCGACGGACCTTTCCGCTAAAGCATCCGGTGCTGCCGTGGCGCTCTACGAGGAGCCCGATGTACTGGTCAAGGTGGTCCGCGACCTGTTCAACGAGGACTTCTCCAAGCTCATCATCGAAGGTGATGCGGCGTGGGGCACCATCGATGAATACGTGAAAACCGTTGCTCCAGATCTTCTTTCGCGTATCAATCGCTATGAGCCCGCCGACGGTCCGGATGTCTTCGCGGTGCACCGCATCGACGAGCAGCTGGCCAAGGCGCTGGACCGCAAGGTGTGGTTGCCTTCCGGCGGCACGCTCGTCATCGACCGCACTGAGGCCATGACGGTTGTCGACGTCAACACCGGAAAGTTCACCGGTGCCGGCGGCAACCTGGAGGAGACGGTCACCCGCAACAACCTGGAAGCGGCCGAGGAAACCGTTCGGCAATTGCGCCTGCGCGACGTCGGCGGGATCGTCGTCATCGACTTCATCGACATGGTGCTCGAATCGAACCGGGATCTGGTGCTTCGGCGTCTGACCGAGGCGCTGGGCCGCGATCGCACCCGCCACCAGGTGTCGGAAGTGACATCGCTGGGCCTGGTGCAGCTGACTCGTAAGAAACTCGGCACAGGCCTCATCGAGGCGTTCTCGTCGACCTGTGCGCACTGCGCGGGGCGCGGCATCGTGCTGCACGTCGACCCGGTCGATAACGCCGGCACCGCGGCGACCGGCGCCAAGAAGCCGGAGACGGGGCGGCGTGCCAAGCGTTCCCGCAAGGGCAAGGCAGATGAGCCCGAAGTAGTGGTCGCCCGCACCCCACCGCATCCGCAGGGCGAGCACCCGATGTTCAAGGCGATGGCGGCGGCGAACGGCCACCACGAGGACGACGAAGAGGGCGTCTCGGCGGAGGACGAGCCGGATAACGACGTGATCGACGAGGTCGACGAGATTGTTGAGGTCGTCCAGAGCGCGCCGGCTCCGGGCGACCCGGAAACGACGCCCGAGGACGCTGACGGTGACGTCGCGCAGGACACCGAGGCCGAAGACGTGCCAGAGGCTTCTTCCGGCGACTCAGAGGAGCCCGCTGCGCCCGAACCCGAGCCCGCCGCGAAGGCACCTACCAGGCCCCGCCGCAGGCGGTCCGCCGCACGCGCGGCCGGGCCTCCGGTCGAGCACTAGGCCCGGGCCTGCGACTACTTGCAGCGCTCCCGGAAATCGCCGAGGGGTTGACGGATCTCCTGTAGATCTGCCTTGACCTGCGGATTTTCGTCCAGGTACTGCCGTGCCTTGTCGCGGACCTGGTCCTTGGGTTGGCCCTTGAGGCTCGTGAAGAACTCGTTCACGTCGGGGTGTGTGAACAGGTATGTCGACGTGGCCGCCGACACGCCTGTCGCGACACCCGCCATGTCGGCGGCGGTGCAGTTGGGCGGTGGATCGGCCGCTGCGATAGCGGTCCCGCTCAGCGCTAGCGCGGCGACCGCACCGAGTAGCCCCACGGCTGTCCGGCCCGCAGTCCATGCTGTCATCGTGACTCCTCTGCAATCGAATTCTTCACTGCGAGAACAATATTGATCAACGTGGACCGACGCCACCGCCTCCTCCGCCACCCGGTCGGCCGGGGCGCCCGAAATCGGGGGGTGGCGACGGATTGACGGTGGGGGGTCTGTACTCGGAACCGAGGATGACGTCCATTCCCCAGTTGTCGCAGTACCAGTCGTTTTCGCAGGGGTAGGGGACATACGGCGTCGAAGGGGCGGTGCTGCCACCGCCGCGCACATCGCCTTGTGCGCACAAGGTGGTGCCGTTGGCGTTCACGCAGTCGGCGGTGGAGGGCGGTGCCGCGGTCAGGCTCAACATGGGCAGGGCTGCGACCAGGGCGGCCGCGAGGCAGGGCCGGATCATGGGCACGGTCGTTACCTCCGCACTTAGAGGAGCTGATCGTCGGCTGACCTATAGGGTTGATCAGCGACGTCCCGGGCTCGGTGAGGTGAGTGTAGTTCCGATCACGGCCCGTGAGAGTGCGAACGGATTGCGAGAGCGCCGCACGGCGGGTGTCGGTTTGACCCTTAGCCCGCTGGTCACGTAGCCTTGAGCAGTTGTCGCGAGGCTTCCGGCCCGCGGCATGTGGCCCAGTGGAACAACCGAGCGGGCCCACCCCACGATCCAGATGCGTCAGCCGACCTGGTTGCGCGCGTCCGAACAGCAGAGCAGAGGTAGACGCAACGATGGCGACCTACGCAATCGTCAAGACCGGCGGCAAGCAGTACAAGGTTGCCGTTGGTGACCTGGTCAAGGTCGAGAAGATCGAGTCGGAGCCCGGCTCCTCGGTGCAGCTGCCCGTCGCCCTGGTCGTGGACGGCGCCACCGTCACCACCGACGCCGACAAGCTGGCCAAGGTCTCGGTGACCGGTGAGATCGTCGAGCACACCAAGGGCCCGAAGATCCGCATCCACAAGTTCAAGAACAAGACCGGCTACCACAAGCGGCAGGGTCACCGTCAGCGGCTGACCGTGCTCAAGGTCACCGGAATCAAGTAGGAGCGTCTGACACATGGCACACAAGAAGGGCGCGTCCAGCTCGCGCAACGGTCGTGACTCGAACTCGCAGCGCCTCGGCGTCAAGCGGTTCGGTGGCCAGCTCGTCAAGTCCGGCGAGATCCTGGTCCGCCAGCGCGGCACCCACTTCCACCCCGGCGTGAACGTCGGACGGGGCGGCGACGACACCCTGTTCGCGACTTCGGCCGGCACCGTTGAGTTCGGCGCCAAGCGTGGTCGCCGGGTCGTCAACATCCTGCCTGTCGACGCTTAATTGGTGTTCTGCGCTCGGCGCTGACCGGCACAGAACATTTGAAGGAGGCGTTCCATGCCTCGGTTTGTTGACCGCGTAGTCATCCATGCCAAAGCCGGTACCGGCGGGCACGGCTGTGCGTCCGTACATCGCGAGAAGTTCAAACCACTCGGTGGGCCCGACGGCGGTAACGGCGGTCGCGGCGGCAGTGTGATTCTGGAAGTAGACCCGCAGGTGCATACCCTGCTGGACTTCCATTTTCATCCGCACGTGCAGGCACCCAACGGCTCGCAGGGCATGGGTGGCCACCGCAGCGGCGCCAACGGCGACGATCTGATTCTCAAGGTTCCCGACGGCACCGTTGTGCTCGGTGATGACGGCCGTATCCTCGCCGACTTGGTAGGGGCCGGTACACGTTTCGACGCCGTCGCCGGTGGCCGGGGCGGATTGGGGAACGCCGCATTGGCGTCCCGCGCCCGTAAGGCCCCCGGGTTTGCCTTGCTCGGTGAGGCCGGTGCCGAAGCCGATCTCACCCTCGAACTGAAAACCGTCGCCGATGTCGGGCTGGTCGGATTTCCGTCGGCCGGTAAGTCCTCGCTGGTCTCAGTCCTTTCGGCGGCCAAACCAAAGATCGCCGACTATCCGTTCACGACATTGGTGCCCAACCTGGGCGTGGTCACCACCGGCGAGCACTCCTTCGTGATGGCCGATGTCCCGGGCCTGATCCCCGGCGCTGCCGACGGGCGCGGGCTGGGTCTGGAGTTCCTGCGGCACATCGAGCGCTGCGCGGTGCTGGTTCACGTCGTTGACTGCGCGACACTGGAACCGGGCCGTGACCCCGTCTCCGATATCGACGCCCTGGAAAATGAGTTGGCGCGGTACCAGCCGACGTTGCAAGCTGACTCTGTGCTGGGTGATCTGGCCGACCGGCCTCGCGCGGTAGTGCTCAACAAGGTTGACGTGCCGGAAGCCGCTGAGCTTGCCGACTTCGTCACCGAAGAGGTCTCCACGCGTGGTTGGCCGGTGTTCAAGGTGTCGACGCTGACCCGTGATGGACTGCGTCCGTTGACCTTCGCGCTGTGGGAGATGATTGAGGCGGCCCGTGCAGCACAGCCCGCGCCGGTGAAGACCCGCCCCGTCATTCGGCCCATCCCGGTCGACGAGAGTGGCTTCTCGGTGACTCCCGACCCGCAGAATCCTGGTGGCTTCGTGGTGCGCGGAGTGCGCCCCGAGCGCTGGATCCGTCAGACCAACTTCGAAAACGACGAGGCCGTCGGCTATCTCGGTGACCGGCTGGCACGCCTGGGAGTGGAAGACAAGTTGCTCAAGCTGGGGGCACAGCCCGGCTGCGCGGTGACCATCGGTGATATGACCTTTGACTGGGAGCCGCAGACCCCGGCTGGCGTCGATGTGACCATGAGCGGGCGCGGCACCGATGCCCGTATCGACAAGACCGACCGCGTGGGTGCGGCCGAGCGTCGACAGGCCCGGAGGGTACGCCGCGGGCAGGTGGAGCCGGAGTGAACACGGGTGTGCACGCGCGCCAGGCAATTCAGGCGGCACGCACCGTCGTGGTGAAGGTCGGCACCGCTGCCCTCACCGATGCGACCGGAACATTCAGTGCCGACCGGATGGAATACCTCGTCGAGGCCATCGAGGGCCGGATGAAGGCCGGATCCGATGTGGTGATCGTCTCTTCGGGAGCCATCGCGGCCGGCATGGTTCCGCTTGGACTGACCAAGCGCCCAACAGATCTGGCGACCAAACAGGCGGCGGCCAGCGCGGGACAGGTTGCGCTCATCAGTGCCTGGAGCGCGGCGTTCGCGCGCTATCAGCGCACCGTGGGCCAAGTGCTGTTGACGGCACATGACATTTCGATGCGCGTGCATCACACCAACGCGCAGCGCACGCTCGACAAGCTGCGCGCGCTGCACGCGGTCGCCGTCGTGAACGAGAACGACACCGTGGCCACCAACGAGATTCGCTTCGGTGACAACGATCGGCTATCGGCGCTCGTCGCCCATCTGGTGGGTGCCGATGCGCTCATCTTGCTCTCCGATATCGACGGGCTTTACGACTCTGATCCTCGAAAGGGGAACGCGCGCTTTATTTCTGAGGTGGCCGACCCGGAAGATCTGGACGGTGTGATCGCCGGGCCGGGTGGTTCCCGCGGCACCGGGGGAATGGCCTCGAAACTTTCCTCGGCGTTACTGGCCGCCGACGCCGGTGTCCCGGTGCTGCTGGCTTCGGCGACCGAGGCGGCGGCCGCGTTGGGGGACGGCTCTTGCGGGACGGTCTTCGCCGCGCGACCGCAACGCATGTCGTCGCGCAAGTTCTGGGTGCGGTACGCGGCCGAGGCGACCGGATCGCTGACCCTGGACGAGGGCGCCGTACGCGCGGTGGTGGCCTCGCGACGTTCGTTGCTGCCCGCCGGGATCACCGAGGTATCCGGGCGTTTCCACGGCGGCGATGTCGTCGAACTCCGCGATGCCGAGGGCGCCATGGTCGGCCGTGGCGTGGTGGCCTATGACGCGGCCGAATTGGGGACCATGCTGGGCCGATCCAGCGGTGAGCTGCCCGAGGATCTGCGGCGCCCGGCCGTGCACGCCGACGACCTCGTCACCTGAGCGCTTCGCGCATTTGCTCGAAAGAGTGGCGCATCGCAACCGCGCCTGATAGAACTTGTCAGCTGGTTCACAGCTTGGGGAGGCTATCGATGGCAAGGCGATTCACCGGATTTGTGAGTGCGGTGGCACTCGTGCTTGGAGCGCTGACCTCGCCGGCAGTTGCCACCGCGACATCGGCCGACGAAAGCCAGATCCGGCAGGTTGTCGCCGCCGAGCTGACCGCACTGAGGGCGCTCGATCCTGCCGCCTACGCACAGAGTTTCTGCGCCGAGCACCGCGACGCATACGAAGCGTGGATGCAACGCAACATCACGCCGCCACCCTTTGAAGACCTTGAGGGCGCCAACTCCAAGCGCCTGACGTCGGTGCTACGCAAGAACTTCCCTTCGGTATCGGATGCCGCGATCAAGGCTTTCGTCGACGCCGTCGCTGACGGCGACCGCGACGCGTATCACCGGACGTGGCTGGGGATTCTGCGGGAAGAGTTCTCCCACTACTCCTATCGGGTGCGACAGGTAGAGATCACCGGCGACCAGGCGGACGTGACGGTTCAAGCCAGATTGGGCAGGGCCTCCGGCACGGTCCAATGGCAGTTCCATCGTGAGGACGGCGACTGGAAGGACTGCACGGCGCCTCCTGCCGAGTCCGAGTCGGCGGTGCCCTCATTGAAGGGCGAAGCGCCCCAGGGGCTTCTCGGTGCGATCGACGATGTGCGTGCCGCGGGATAGGGACGAGGAAATTCCAGATCGGAGGACAATGATCGTGTCAAAGAGCGTCTTCACATGGTTGGCCGCGTTTTTCGTAGCCCTCGGGCTGGTCGCACAGACCGCGGTCGCGAGTGCCACGCCGGCCGATGAGACCGAGATCCGGGATGTCACCGCCGGACGGCTTTCGGCATTGCAGGCGGTAGATGCGATCCAGTACGCGTCGTTCTTCTGCGCCGATGTCCGGGACAAGATCGAATCGGATTGGGGGCAGTCCTTCTCCCCGCCGGAGGTCGGCCGATTGGAGGGTGCCAACCTCAAGAAGCTGCGCGCCAAGGTTCACGAGGTGTTCCCACTCGCCTCGGATACCGCCGTCGAGGACTTTGTGACCGCGGTGGACAACCAGGACCAGCAGGCGTTGTCGGCGGCCTGGCACCGTTTCTGGGTGGAGACTTTCGCGCACCTGACCTTCAAGGTCAGCAAGGTGACGGTGACCGGCGATACCGCCAAGGCGACCATCGCGTTCCGTAACACCAGTGGACGCGGGAACGAGCCGAGGAAGTTCGTGCGCGAGGACGGCTTCTGGAAGGACTGCACACCCGAAGCCACACAGACTGAGACGGCGATCGGTAACGATGAGCCTCTACTGGAGGCTTTGACCGGCGCTGAGGGCTAAGAAGCTCCCGGTCGGTCGCCGGTGCCCACGAGCAGGATCCGCGCACCTTATTCACTGGTAAGTTTGCTCGGTGAGGGTGCACGAGCTGATCTGTACTGATAGAAATTAGCTCGGAGACGAGTGGGCGATACGAGCGAGGGTTGTCATGGTTTGCCGGAGATGGACCGAAGCGGTGCTGTTGGTGGCGCTGTTGTTCGGTGGTGTGGGGTGTACGCAAACGGTGGACGGGGACGGTCAGCCCAACGCTGAGGCGCTCGCGACCGCACGCGACGAGAATCAGATCAAGGCGCTGATTGCGCAGCAGAACACCTACACCGCCAGCTTCGACTTCGCGAAGCTGGCGGAGACCAAGTGCGCCAAGTATCGGGACGCGACCGCCCAGAGCGGACCGCCCATCCCGCCGATGAGCGAAATCGCGCCGCCTGAGATCGCCACGGTGCCCGGTGCCGGCGATGCGTTGCGCGGGTTGCTGGCCCAGAAGTTCCCGACGGTGCCTCAAGACGTCATCAATGCCGTGGTCGACAGCCTCGTCGCCCAGGATGAGCAGGCGTACCAAGCGGCGATGCGCAATCTGCTGAAATCGCTCATCACCGTCAAGGTCACCGATGTCCAGAACATCGAAGTCAAGGGCGACCAGGCCACCGCGGACATCACGATCACCACCACCTCCGGGAACAAGACACCTTCCGAGGAGAAGCAGACCGTCAAGTACGTCAAGGAAGACGGAAAGTGGCTGGACTGCGCGCCGCCGACCGGCGGTGCCTAGCCGGACGTAACGGACCCGGTGTCCTGCGGCGATAACGTCATGAAGTACTGCCAACCAGGGGAGGGAACCGTGAAGCGCACGCTCGTCATCACCGCAGCGGCTGCCGCACTGGCAACTTTCGTCGTTCCCATTGCCGATGCGGCGCCCAACCGCGATGCGGTGACAGAGCATGTGCGGGCCTGGGAAAAGGCATACAACGATGTCGATACCAACAAGATCGGCGACCTGACCTGCGATAAGTATCGTGACCGCGAAATGGCGAACAACGAGTCGCGAATCCCCACGTGGGACGACTTCGTCAAGCCGTCGGACCTGTACGCCAAGTTCCCGAAGCTCTCGCAAGGGACCCTCGACCAATTGCTCGACGCCGCCAAGCGCAAGGACGCCGCCGCCTTCCGGCAGGCATCGGTGCAGGTAGTGCGAGAGAACGCGCATCTGACGGTCACCAATATCGACAAGATCAACGTCATCGAGGCCAAGAACGCGACGGCGACGGTGACCACGTCGTCGGTGTGGGGCAATGACGCGCCCAAGACCACCACCTCCGACTGGTATCTGACCTACGAGCGTGACGCCTGGCGCTACTGCAACCCCGTGCTGACGGTCCGCTGACTTAGGCCCCCTTGAGCGACAGCTCGATCCTGGCGGCCGACGGCGCGCAGTTCCCGGCGCCCGAGCGCAGGGTCGCAAGCGCGCCGGCCACATTCGCCCGGCGCAGCGCCGTCTCGGCTCCGTGCGGCCACCAGGCAGCCAACACCCCGGCGAACACATCGCCGGCGCCGGTGGTGTCGAGCGGCCGCACCGGATACGACGGAACCGTGATCTCACCCTGTGGGCTGCGGTAGCGCGATCCCTCGTCGCCCAGCGTGGTCACCAGGTGCCGCGACGGATACAGCCAGGATTTGGCCTCGGTCTCGTTGACGACGACCACGCTCGCGCGAAACGCCAGCTCGGCCAGGTCCGGTGAGCGCACCGGGGCCGGCGAGGCGTTGAGTACGAATTGCTTTCCGGCCTCGGCGGCCCACCGCGCCGCTGTCAGCGCGACCTGAACCGGGATCTCCAGCTGGCACAGCAACACATCGTGCGAACAGATGATGTCCTTGTGCAGCTTCTCGTCCAAGGTGAACGCGCTGTTGGCGCCGGGGGCCACCACGATGCTGTTCTCGCCGGAGTCCTCCACGGTAATGGCGGCCATTCCGCTGGGCCCGTCGACCTCGACGAGCCCGTCGAGGCCAATGTTGTTGTCTGCCAGGTGAGATCGCAGCATCGGTGCGGCACCGTCAGAGCCCACGGCGCCGATGAACTGCACTGAGGCGCCTGCGCGCGCCGCGGCGACGGCTTGATTGGCGCCCTTACCGCCCGGAGCGGGCAGGGCTGACGTCGCCAGCACCGTCGCACCCGGGGCGGGCAGCTCCTCCACCCGCAACGTCAAATCCATGTTGACGCTGCCGAGGACACATACCGTGGCTAACTCAGTCACCCGACTAGGCTAGTCCTGGCGCAGCTACATTTCGGGCACCCGGATACCCTGACACGATGAGCGTTTCAACCAACGAGTTGGCCGCACCCACGGGGGACGTCTCTGGCGTCGCCACGGATCTGCGCGCGGACGTTCATGATGCCGCCCGGCGGGCCCGGGTCGCGGCCCGTGACCTGGCCAGGCTGACCGCCGATACGAAGAATTCCGCACTGCTCGCGGCGGCCGACGCGATCGTCGGCGCCACCGCGTCGATCATCGCGGCCAATGCCGATGACCTGTGGCGCGCACGCGATGCCGGCATCGGTGAGGCCATGCTTGATCGGCTCGCGCTGGACGATCGCCGGATCGCCGGTATTGCCGAGGGACTGCGTCAGGTCGCAGGCCTGCCGGACCCCGTCGGCGAGGTGCTGCGGGGCTCAACCCGGCCCAATGGATTGCGCCTGCGTCAGCTCAGAGTGCCGCTCGGGGTGGTCGGCATGGTCTACGAAGGGCGCCCGAACGTCACGGTCGACGCATTCGGCTTGACGCTTAAGTCGGGCAACGCGGTGCTGCTGCGCGGCAGCTCTTCGGCCGCAACCTCCAACACCGAACTCGTGCGGGTGCTGCGTGAATCGCTGATCACCAGCGGGCTGCCCGCCGACACCGTGCAGCTGCTCGACAGCCGGGACCGGGCGACGGTGACCCACCTCATCCAGGCCCGCGGCCTTGTCGACGTCGTGATTCCGCGCGGCGGAGCGGGCCTTATCGACGCGGTGGTCCGTGACGCGCAGGTGCCCACCATCGAAACCGGGGTCGGTAACTGCCACGTGTACGTGCATGCCGACGCCGATCTCGACCTGGCCGAGCGGATCCTGTTGAACTCCAAGACCCGTCGGCCCAGCGTGTGCAACGCCGCGGAGACGCTTCTGATCGACCGGGCCATTGCCGAGGTCGCGGTGCCGCGACTGATCGGCGCACTGCAGGTCGCCGGGGTCACGGTTCACGCCGATCTTGCGGTACCGGGTGTCGTCCCGGTAACCGAGGAGGACTTCGACACCGAATACCTGTCTCTGGATATCGCGGCCGCCGTCGTCGATGACCTTGACGCTGCGATCCGTCACATCGAGCGGCATTCCAGCGGCCACACCGACGCCATCGTCACCGCGAATCTCGGTGCGGCCCAGGAGTTCACCGACCGCGTCGACAGCGCGGCCGTGATGGTTAACGCCTCCACCGCGTTCACCGATGGCGAGCAGTTCGGGTTCGGTGCCGAGATTGGCATCTCCACCCAGAAGTTGCACGCCCGTGGCCCCATGGGGCTGCCTGAACTGACCACCACCAAGTGGATCGTCCTCGGAGACGGTCAGATCCGCCCCGCCTAACACCTGGAGTACGAGTGGACCGAACGCAGACCGCGCCGATGTTCAGCAGCATCGACGACGTGACCGCCCGGCTGGCAGAGACCGGATACCTCGCCGACACTGCCACGGCGACAGCGGTATTCCTTGCCGACCGGCTCGGCAAGCCGCTCCTGGTGGAGGGCCCCGCAGGTGTTGGCAAGACCGAATTGGCCAGGGCGGTGGCACAAACCACCGGTTCTGGTCTGGTACGTCTGCAGTGCTACGAGGGTGTCGACGAGGCGCGTGCCCTGTACGAGTGGAACCACGCCAAGCAGATTCTGCGCATCCAGGCCGGATCAGGTGACTGGGATGAGACCAAGACCGACGTTTTCGCCGAGGAGTTCCTGCTGTCACGGCCGCTGTTGACGGCGATCCGCCGCGAGGATCCGACGGTTCTGCTCATCGACGAAACCGACAAGGCCGATATCGAGATTGAGGGCCTGCTCTTGGAGGTGCTCAGCGACTTCGCCGTCACGGTTCCCGAACTGGGCACCATCAAGGCCAGCAGGCAGCCCTTCGTGCTGCTGACTTCCAACGCCACCCGCGAGCTGTCCGAGGCCCTCAAGCGGCGCTGCCTGTTCCTGCATATCGACTTTCCCGATGCCGAGCTGGAGCGGCGCATCCTGCTCAAGAGGGTGCCCGAGCTGCCGGCCACGCTGGCCGAAGAGCTGGTGCGCATCATCGGTGTGCTGCGCAACATGCAGCTCAAGAAGGTTCCCTCGGTGGCCGAGACCATCGACTGGGGGCGCACCATCTTGGCGCTCGGCCTGGATACCCTCGACGACGCCGTCATCGCGTCGACGCTCGGCGTGATTCTCAAACATCACTCCGACCAGCAGCGGGCCGCGGGAGAGCTGAGGCTGAACTGATGAGCGCTCGAGCGAAGAAGAGACGGCACTAATGCCCGCGCGTAAGCCTGCGAAGGTGGTGCTGCCCCTGGCGCCGCACGGTCTGCCGGGTCATCTGGTGGGTTTCGTGGAAGCTTTACGCGAACAGGGCATCTCGGTGGGGCCGTCGGAGACGGTGGACGCGGGGCGAGTGATGACAGTGCTGGGGCTGCAGAGCCGCACCGAACTCCGCGAAGGTCTGGCATGTGCGGTGCTGCGCCGCGCCGATCACCGGCCCACATTCGATGTGTTGTTCGACCTGTGGTTCCCGCCCGCGCTCGGTGCCCGTTTCGTCGAGGTTGACGACGACAGCGTTGATATTCAGGACATCGATCAGGTGCGTGATCAGCTCGTGGACCTGTTGGCCTCCGATGCCGGCGACCTACCGCTGAACTCGCTGATCGCGCAGATCGTGGAGGCCTACGGTAAGTACAACTCCACCCGGGGAACGTCGTACTCGGCGTACCAGGCCATGAAGTCGCTGTCCCTGGACCAGATCGAGGCCAAGCTACTGCTGGGCCTGCTCGGCAGTGGCGACGATGCATCACCCTCGGACGAAGCTGTCGCGAAAGCGATTGCCAAACAACGCATCTCGAAGGTGCGTCAGCTCGTCGAGGCGGAGACCAAGCGTCGCACCGCCGAACAGCTGGGGCGCGAGCGCGTCACCGCTTACGGGGTGCCGCAACTGGCCGAGAACGTGGAGTTCTTGCGTGCTTCGGGGGAGCAGCTGCGCAACATGCGCCGAGTGGTGCACCCGTTGGCGCGGATGCTGGCCAGCCGGCTGGCGGCACGGCGCCGGCGTGCGCACACCGGTCAGATCGATCTGCGTCGCACCCTGCGTAAGTCCATGTCCACCGGCGGTGTGCCCATCGATGTCGTACAGAAGAAGCCACGCCCGGCGCGGCCCGAGCTGGTAGTGCTCTGCGATGTGTCGGGGTCGGTGGCAGGGTTTTCGCATTTCACGCTGCTTCTCGTGCACGCATTGCGCCAGCAGTTCTCGCGGGTTCGTGTCTTCGCGTTCATCGACACCACCGACGAGGTGACCCACCTGTTCACGCCCGATACCGACTTGGCGGAGGCCATTGTGCGGATCACCCGGGAGGCCCAGGTGTTCACCGGCGACGGACATAGCGACTACGGGCACGCGTTCAAGACGTTTGTCGAGAAGTTCCCGACGGTCCTTTCCCCGCGCAGCGCGTTGCTCATCCTGGGTGACGGCCGCACCAACTACCGCAATCCGGCCGTCGAGGTGCTCTCGACGATGGTCTCTTCCAGCCGGCACGCCCATTGGCTCAACCCCGAGCCCAAGAACCACTGGGGAACCGGTGATTCGGCCGCCAGGCGGTACCAGGACGCCATCGCCATGCACGAATGCCGATCGGCCAAGCAGCTGGCCACGGTGATCGACAACCTGCTGCCGGTCTAGCTCCGGTCGTTAGTCCAGTAAGCTGGCAATTCGTGCAATCTGACCCCGACGCTCCTGGCGCAAGCGGCTCGGTGCAGCGGCGCCGACTTGGGGTGATGGGCGGGACATTCGACCCCATCCACAATGGTCACTTGGTTGCCGCTAGCGAGGTCGCCGACCGATTCGAGCTCGACGAGGTCATCTTCGTGCCGACGGGGCAGCCATGGCAGAAGCAGGGGCGCAAGGTCAGCGCCGCCGAGCATCGGTATCTGATGACCGTCATCGCCACGGCCTCGAATCCGCGGTTCACTGTCAGCCGGGCCGATATCGACCGTGGCGGCGCGACCTACACCGTCGATACGCTCGTCGATCTGCGGGACGCGCATCCCGATGCGGACCTGTACTTCATCACCGGCGCGGATGCGTTGGCATCGATCCTGTCGTGGGAGAACTGGGAGCAGCTGTTCACCCTGGCCAAGTTCATCGGGGTCAGTCGGCCAGGGTACGAACTGAGCTCCGATCACATCGCCCACGCCGAGCTGCCGCCTGACGGGCTCTCGCTCGTCGAGGTGCCCGCGCTCGCCATTTCGTCGACCGACTGCAGAGTCCGGGCGGGTCAGGCTCGCCCGATCTGGTACCTGGTGCCCGACGGCGTGGTGCAGTACGTCGCCAAACATCGCCTTTACGGCGGAAACAAGGAAGATCGAGGAGTCCACGCATGACCGCCGCAACAGACGCCGTTGAGCTGGCGACGCTGGCCGCACAGGCCGCCGCCTCCAAGCTCGCCACCGACGTCGTCGTCATAGACGTCTCCGAACAGCTGGTCATCACAGACTGTTTCGTCATCGCATCCGCCTCTAACGAGCGTCAGGTGAACGCGATCGTCGACCAGGTCGAAGAGGTGCTGCGTCGTGCCGGGCAGAAGCCGGTGCGCCGCGAAGGTGGCCGCGAGGGCCGCTGGACACTCCTGGACTATGTGGACGTGGTGGTACATGTCCAGCATGAAGACGAACGTAATTACTATGCACTGGAACGGCTTTGGCGTGACTGCCCGACCATTGCGGTGGACCTGGACGCGTTGCCGGCGGATCTGTCCGTCGATGGCGAGGCCGATGCGGAGGACGGCGCATGATCCGTCGGTTGGTGCTACTGCGGCACGGGCAAACGACCTTCAACGCCGACAGTCGAATGCAAGGGCAGCTGGATACCGGGCTTTCCGATCTGGGCCGGGCGCAGGCAGTGGCTGCGGCCGAGGTGCTGGCCAAGAGGCTTCCGCTGGTGATTGTGTCCTCGGATCTGCAGCGGGCGTACGACACCGCGACGGCCCTCGCGGACCGCTGCCATGTGGGGGTGTCCGTCGATGAGCGGCTGCGCGAAACACATCTCGGCGATTGGCAGGGCCTGACCCATCACGAGGTCGACGCCATTGCCCCCGGTGCCCGGGCCGAGTGGCGCGATGACGCGACGCTGGCACCGCACGGTGGCGAGAGCCGCATCGATGTGGCCAATCGCAGCGTGCCCCTGGTCGCCGAACTTGTTGAGTCGGTGACGGAATGGGGAACAGACGAGCGCGATCACCCGGTGGTTCTTGTTGCCCATGGTGGTCTGATCGCTGCGCTGACCGCCGCACTGCTGCGGCTGGATGTCAGCAATTGGCCGGTGCTCGGCGGGATGGGCAATGCGAGCTGGGTTCAGCTGGGCGGACATTCGGCCGAGGGCGCCGGATTCGAGGACATCCGGTGGCGCCTGGATGTGTGGAACGCCTCGGCGCAGGTGACCAATGACGTCCTCTGACGAAGGTGCAGGGCGCAAGAAGCTTCTGATCTTCGCGGACTCGTTGTCCTACTACGGGCCCACGGGGGGCCTACCCGCGGATGACCCCAGGATTTGGCCCAATATCGTTGGGCAGTATCTTGATTGGGACGTCGAACTGATCGCGCGCATCGGCTGGACCTGCCGGGATGTGTGGTGGGCGGCCATCCAGGACCCACGCGCGTGGGCGGCGGTCCCGCATGCCGGAGCCGTCATCTTTGCGACCAGCGGCATGGATTCGCTGCCGTCCCCACTCCCGACGGCGCTGCGTGAGTCGATCAGACTGATCCGTCCACCGAGATTGCGGAGCTGGGTCCGTGACGGCTATGGCTGGTTGCAGCCCCGGCTTTCGCCGATCGCGCGGGTGGCGCTGCCACCCAAGCTCACCGTGGAATACCTCGAAAAGACCCGTGGTGCACTCGATTTCAATCGCCCCGGGCTGCCCATGATCGCCTCACTGCCATCGGTGCACATCGCCGAGTCGTACGGTCGTGTGCACTCCGGCAGGGAAGCCACCGCGACCGCGATCCAGACCTGGGCATCCGAACACGAGATGCCCGTGGTGGACCTCAAGGAGGCCGTCGGTGAGGAGATCTTCTCAGGCCGGGGAAACCCGGACGGGATCCACTGGAACTTTGTCGCACATGAGCGCGTTGCCGAATTGATGATCAACGCATTGCGGAGTGTGCTGCCCGAGCTTGGGGTTCGGTGACCCATGCCGGTCGTGGTGGTGACGGATTCAGGGGCGCGACTGCAGCCGCAAGATGCCGGCATGCTGGGTATTCGGCTAGTGCCGTTGCACGTGTTGACCGGTGAGCAAGATCTGCGTGACGGTGTGGATCCGATCCCCGCCTCGGTGTACGAGAAGGGACGTGCCACCACCGCTGGTGCGTCACCTGCCGAGCTGAGCGAGGTGTATCGGCAGGCCCTGATCGACAGCGGCGGTGACGGTGTGGTCGCGGTCCATCTGTCCGGGAGACTGTCCAGCACATTCGAGGCTGCCGAACAGGCCGCCCGTGAGTACGGCGATCGCGTGCATGTTGTTGATTCGCGGTCGGCCGCGATGGGTAGTGGTTTCGTCGCGCTGGCTGCGGCGCGGGCCGCGGCGGCCGGTGCCGATCTGAGTGCGGCATACCAGGCGGCACGGGATGCGGTCGGACGCAGTCGATGCGTCATGGTGGTGCACAAGCTGGATCATCTGCGGCGTAGTGGGCGTATCAGCGCCACCTCGTCGTGGTTGGGTACCGCACTGGCGCTCAAGCCGGTGCTGCAGATCGACGAGGACGGCAAGCTGGTGCTGGCGCAACGTGTTCGCACCGCCACCAAGGCGATCGGGGCGATGGTCGACAACATCGTCGAGTTCGTGGGGGAGCGCCGTGTCTCCGTGACGATCCACCATGTCGACAACACCGAAACCGCGGAGAAGGTCAATGAGCTGGTGTGCTCGCGATTACTCACCGCTCATGATCCGGTGATCTCGGAGATGGGACCGGTGTTGGCGGTGCATGTGGGCCCTGGCGCCGTCGGGGTATGCGCCGAACCTGTGGATTGACCGCGTCCGGTTTCCACAGTTCCGTATTCATCCACAGATCGCGCTTCGTCCCTGTTCGGATGCGGTCGCGCTTTCTAGCGTCGAAATATGGATTCCGAGCTGCTGCACCGACGCCTCGCACCGCCCGGGCGCGAGCCTGATGAGGATGACGACGACGTGGGGGCGGCGACAGGTGCGGAGCCGGATTCCGCGTTGCGTTGGCTTCCGGATTCACTGACGACGGACGGTGCACGGGGCTGGTTGGAGTCCGTCCGTACCGACCCTGGTCGTGCCGGGGTCGTCGCCCTGGGCGCCATTGGCGTGCTGGCAGTACTGGTCACCGTCTTCACCGTGATGCGTCAGCCGCCGCCTCCGGTGAGTGCACATCTGCCTCCGGTGCAACCTGTTTCATCGAGTTCTGTGTCGGCACCCAGTTCGTTGGTCATCAGTGTTGCTGGTTTGGTGAGAAGACCGGGCCTGGTGACGTTGGCCAGCGGCGCGCGGGTCGCCGACGCGGTGACGGCAGCCGGAGGCGCCGCCGACGGCGCCGATATCGTGACGCTGAACATGGCTCGGCCGGTTGCCGATGGCGACCAGATAGTGGTCGGCCTGGCCCCGGCACCCGACCAGCCCGCGGGAATGGCGAGTTCCATCATCGCCGCCGGGCAATCGCCGTCTGCGGGTAGCGCGGCCAGAGGGACGGCACCGCCGGGGCGGGTAAACCTCAACACGGCAACGGAATCCGAGCTGGATGAGTTACCCGGAGTGGGGCCGGTCATGGCGGCGTCGATTGTGCGGTGGAGATCCGAGCATGGCAAGTTCACCAGTATCGACCAGCTCTCGGAAGTAGACGGGATAGGTCCCTCACGGCTGGACAAGCTGCGCGCCCTCGTCGTGCTGTGACTCAAACCAATCCGGTGAGCGGGGTCCACCGCAAAGATTCCGTCCTGGATCTGCGGCTGGTACCCCCCGCGCTTGCCGCCTGGGCGGCGACCGCCGCGGGAATCATTTGGCCAATAGGATATTTCAGTGCTGCCGTACTGGGGGTTGGGGCACTCGCGGTGCACGTGTCCCGCCACCGCCTGAACAAGGCCCTCGCCGGTGCGGCCCTCGTCGTCCTGATTGCCGGTGTTGGATTCTCAGTGGCTGCGGCCATACGGCGCGACGGAGTGCAGAGCCATCCTTTGCGCTCGCGCGTGGGAGATGTTGTGGCGATGCAGCTGCGGGTCTCCGATGACCCGAGGTCGATCGCCGGGGGTCGGGCGATGCTGCGCGCCGACCTTGTCGCACTGGGCGATCCCGCACTGCCGAGCGCCGGTCCCGTGGTCGTCTTCGGGGCAGCACCGCTACTGAGTGCGATGGCGGTCGGTGACACGGTGCAGCTGCGTGCGGTGGTCACGCGCCCCACCCGCCGTGACCTGACTGTCGCGACACTCAACGCCACAGGAGAGCCCAGGGTTATCGATCGCTCGCCAATTCACGGGGCGGCCAATGGTGTTCGCGATCGATTTGTCGAGGTGGCACGAACTGTACTGCCCGCCGACCAAGCCGCACTGCTGCCGGCCCTCGTACTCGGGGACACCGGTGCGCTCGATGCGGGCACCGTCGCGATGTTCCGGACATCGGGACTCACCCATCTGATGGCGGTATCCGGGGCCAACGTGTCGATCGTGTGCGGGGCCATGCTGCTGCTGGGACGGCTGATCGGGCTGCGTACCTCGGTGGTGTTGGCGGGGCTCGTCCTAGTCGGCTTCGTCATCCTGGTCAGGCCCTCACCGAGTGTGTTGCGCGCCGCGGTGATGGGTGCGATCGGGCTGCTCGGCGTGTTGACCGCGCGGCGACGACAGGCGATACCCGCCTTGGCGGCAACGACTTTGATTCTGCTGGCCCTCTCGCCCGGTCTTGCCGTCGATATCGGTTTCGCCCTGTCGGTGGTCGCCACGGCCGCGTTGGTGGTGTTGGCGCCGCGCTGGTCGCTGCGCCTGACCGCGCGGGGCTGGCCGAAGCCATTGGCCGATGCGTTGTGCATCGCGGTGGCCGCACAGGTGGTTACCGCACCGCTGATCGCCGCGATATCGGGAAGGGTCAGCGTGGCATCCATCGCGGCCAATCTGGTCGCCGGGTGCGTGATCGCGCCCATCACCATCCTCGGCACCGCAGCTACGGGGCTGGCCGTCATCTCACCGCTGGCCGCAGGTGTGCTGGTGCGGTTTTGTGGCCCGGAACTGTGGTGGCTGCTGCGCGTCGCCGACTACGCGGCCGCGGGTGGATCGACGGCGATTCCGGTGCCCTCAGGAGCGGTTGGATTCGTTATGGTTGCTGTGCTGCTGGGCATTTCGGTATGGCTGTGGCGCCGAAGGTGGTTTCGAGCGCTGGCCTGGTCCGCAGCGCTGTGCGTACTTGCGTTGGTTATTTCGGCACGATTGTCGGGTTAAGTGGTCGTCATTCGATCAGATCGTTCCGCGGCGGCCGGATGGACTCGTTACCGAGGGTGGGCAGAAGATCCCCCGGATCTCCATGCCAGGGGAGGGTCGACAGTTGTCGCACGCTACGTCGTCCGCCGAAGGCGCGGAGCGCCTCGAAGTCCGAAATCGAGAGGGCGAGTGGATCTGTGGCCGTGGCGGGTTCGCCGAGTTGGACGGAACCGGTCGTTGGGGTGTTCAACATGAGCGTCAGTAACCCGTTCTGTCGAGCCATCCCGTCGAATCTCGTCATCAGGAACTCCAGAGCGACGGCGAAGGCCGGATCCTCGGTGCGGGTGCCCGGTTGACCGAGTGCGCCGCGAATGTCGTGTTCATGGGTGAGGGAATCGAAGACGAGTTGGGCGGCCGGCGCTTCGAGGCCGTCCTGGCCCACCCGCTCGATCACCGTGTCGATCGCCTCGCTCCAGAGGTCGAGCAACTCATCGACAGTCATATCTGCCAGGCGATCAACCTGCGCGCGGGTCCACGCCTCGGTACCTATGCCCTCCAGATTGAACGAAACGATGTCTTGCGCGAGTCCAGCGAGGTGAGCGAGCGTCTGGCGCACGGTCCAGGCCGGACACGCGGGCACAGGTAGTTCGGCGATCTGGTCATGATCTCGAAGAAGTGCGTCAATACGTTGGTAGACAAGGCGGTATGCGGCGACGGCCTCACCACCCGGCCGTAGTGCCGGCCGCCGCTCGTGGACGGGCACTGTGGGCTACGTCCCGGCAAGGACGAGTTGACGCTCAGGTGCCGTCGTTACCTGGGTGTCGTGACGCCGCCAGCAGTGACGTAGTACCCGTAGTAGGAATGCGGGCCGCCGCATCAGCTGCGGCGAATCGTGCATGTTGTTGACACGCAGAATCGTTTCGGTGATCTGAATGTCGTTGTGCGCTGCGATCATGACCCTGTCCGACCACCATGCCGTCAGCTTCCACAGCACGCGCTGGGTGAGGCGGGTGTCGGAAGGCATTGCGGTGAACAGCGGTGCCGATAGCTTGTTGTGCTGCCACACCGTGTTGATGTGCCGACCGACGGTGCGGAAGTACCGGAGGGCCAGCTCGGCATCCCCCTCGAAGAGGCAGCCCCGAAGCGCGACGGCTTCCAGCAGCGCCATGGTCATGCCCTGGCCCTTGATGGGGTCCAGACTGCAGATCGCATCACCTATCACCAGCAGGCCCTCGGGGAACTGCTCCATCTGGTCATAGCGTCGCCAGAGGGCCTCGCGGTACCGGAAGACGTGCACATCACCTATCGGTACCGCCGAACGAATGGTGTCCAGAAGCCGTTCGGGCACGAATTGCGCTGCAAATGAGATCATTTCATCGAAGGTGCTGGGCGGCTCCTCCAGATTGAACTTGCCCAGGGTCAGCATCACGGTGCCGTTCTCGCAGCGCGCAATGGCTCCGCCATACGGGCGTCCGGGCGCCGGGTTGAAGAAGGTGAGTTTGTCCATGTCGGCGTCGTCGGACACATGCAGCAGTTGGCTCGCGTAGGTCACCGGTGATTCCATGCGGACCGTGGCCGGCCGGGCATAGCCGAGCCGATCGAGGAAGGTTTGGGTCCGCGGCGTGCGGCCGGTGGCATCGATCACCAGGTCCGAGATCAACGTCGTCACCAGGCCGGTAGATCGTCGCGCCACCCGAACGCCGGTCACGCGATGCCCCTCGGTCATCGGCTCGATGACGTCGTGGCCGTCCAGGAATTTCACGTTGTCCAGGCGCTGAACACGTTGCCGTACATGCATTTCCAGAAACGGTCGGGTCGCGAGGTAGAGCCGCAGTGTTTCCGGGTCACGGAACTTCCCTGATCGAGAGAAGATCTCGCGAGACCCGATCAACATCGTGATGCGCGACAGGTCGCCCTCGTCGCACACCGTGGCGCCGCTGGCGCGGAGCTCGTCGCGGATTCCGGGAAACAACCGCTCCAACCCTTGCGTGCCGGAGCTCATGAACATGTGAATGTGCTGCCCCTGGGGCACACCGCTGCGTGCGGCGGCGGTCTTCAGTTCGTCGCGCTCGACCACGGTCACCATTTCGTAAGACTCCGACAGCACCCTGGCTGCCAGTAGTCCGGCCATCCCGGCCCCGAGGACTACCGCGTGATCTCTGTGTTCCCGGTTGTCAGGTGTCATCGCTGATCCTTTCGTCCCGATGCACCCTACTCTTACGAACCTCTTAATTTCTTAGAAAAGCCTTAGATTTGGGTGACCGGGCCGTCAGCCACCGAATAGCAGGTACAGCCCGGTGAAGGTGTAGCCCACCATCGTCAGCATCATCGCGAGCTGGCCCGTCACCTGGTGTTTCTTGGGCAGCACACGCAGCGCCCGGTCGTGCGCGGCGACCACACCCGCGATATGCCCGGCCAGTACGAATCCCACCTTGAGGGTGGAAAGCACGGCGGGGTGCATCGACAAGACGTAGGAGACGTCGACCTCGGAGAGCCATCCCCGCCCGAGGGGGTCCGCCAGGCGCAGCAGCGTCTGCTGACCCCGCTCCACGAGATAGGTCAGATAGTGGGCGAACACATACCCGATGACTATTGGGATCAGCGAATGCGCCAGCAGCCCTGGCAGAGCGCGGCGAGTGGACGCGGTGACGCCCCCGGTCGCGCGCGCGGCGAGCCAGAAGGTGGTGGCAACCGTGGCCACAAAGACCGTCAGCCCAGCGGTTCGGATCGTGACGGCCGTGACTGTCGAATCGCCGGCGAGCTCGTCGACGAACGCGCGCCAGCCGGGCATGGCCGAGAAACTGTCGAACGCGGTCGAACCCAGCAGCACCGCGAGCACCGCCACGATGCCCGGCCGGATCGGTAGCGACGGCAGATGATCGAACGGATTGCCGACAGCGATACGGCCATCGGCGTTGCGCCGCAACGGTGACAATCGCGAGGCCACCATGCTGTAGACCTCGAACGGATCGGCGCGCGCACACCAGCGGGTACCGCAGGCCAGCGCGCCCGCCAGGGTTATCGCCACGTACACCGACAGCCAGATCTTCACCGCGCCAAGCGATCCAGGGTCGACGCTGGCCAGTTCGAGCCAGACGAACATGTACAGACCCGCAGCCGCGGGCCAATATCCCCATCGCTGCGGGTAATCGGCAGGCGGGGGCCGTCGCGAGAACGGTAGTACTCGGTAGACGGCTCGCACGGGTGACAGCGCCCGCCAGGCGGGCCCGAACAGCAGCGACAGCGCCACCACGCCGACCCACAGCAGAACGTAGAAGACACCGGGCATTGGATTCGCGGCATCCTGCGGGCCGAGTGTCGCGGCCACGCTGATCCACGCGGTTGCCAGGAGCACCAGCGCGGTGCCGACCCGGCGGGTGACCGGGCCATCGGCGGCGGCGGTGACCCAGGCGGGCAGCGGCCGCCCGGACCGACTCGCGTCGAACCGGGGTTTTTTCCAGGCCAGTGCCACCACGGCGAAGGTGAACGTCAACGCCCACGCCGCGCCAATCAGTGCATAGGAGTAGGGGATCGGAAGATCGGACGAACCACCCAGCCCGTGGGCGAGTACCGCCGTCGACCGATCGGCTGTCACGGCTGGACGGAGATCGTCGCGATCGTCTTCTTGAGTTTGTGAAGCTCGACGTCGACCTTCCCGGGCACACTGACGCTGAACTGGAACGTCTGGCCGCTCTTCGGCGCGATCTCGAAGCTGTGGTCCGGAGTCGAGTGAACGTGCAACTCGTCGGCGGTATCGCTGTCTACGCGGATCACGATGGGTTCGGCGACGCGCGTCTGCAGCGTGGCGTTGGTCGGCGTGACGACCCCACTCTTGATGGTGACGTTGATGGTCAGCGGCGCGGGCGGCGCGCTGGAGTCGGTGGCCGGGGCCTTCGTCGAAGTGGTGCACCCGGCACACGCCAACACTGCGATGGTGATCGCGGTCAGGGCTCTCATCGTCATCCTTGTATTCCTCCTAATCGGGGTGTTCTTCTTCGCCGAGCGGATCGTCCTCATCGGCCTGGCGCCGGTCCCGCATCGCCACCCAGATGACCACGCCCGCCACCACAACCGCGGGTGCGAACGCGGGCAACGCCAATAGCAGCGAGTGATCGGCCAGGTATTGGACGGTCATGGGCCGTGCGACACCGGCTCCTTGGGATCCGGGGTCGGCAATGCGTCACTGGCGCTGCGAGTTTCGGTGCCATTGATACGTCCGGCGCCCCAGCTCAACGCGGCGATGAGCACGAGCGTGCAGAACAGCACCACCAGTGATGCCACGTTGAACAGCCACGAGGGATGGTTCTGGTTGCGTTCACGCTGCAGGATCGTCAGCTCTTCGGTGAACGGCCGTGTGCTGGAAGCCAATGCTGGCGTCTCCGGTGCTCCGATGCCGGGATCAGCGGGAAGGAAGATCGGCACCCCTGTCATGGTGGTGCCGTCCTGCACACGCAGCAGCGTCTTCCACGACCCATACACCGGAATGGGCTGCGTCGAACGGTAGTGGCCCTCACCGATCTTTTGCAGTCTGTCGATGGCCAGACCATGGTCATTGGCCAGGCCGCCCTGCCAGGACAGAATTGTCACCCATTCGGGATCGTCACTGATGAGGTCGCGCGGGTTGATCACCACGTCCGCCGAGACCATCCGCTTACCGCCGTCGTTAGACAGGTCGTTCAATGTGATTGTCGCGGTGGCGTGTTCGGGCACCTCGGTGCGCAGGCCGTTGGCCACCGCGGCACCCAGCACCAGCACCGTCAGGACGACCGCCGTGATGCTGACCGATCGTTTCGGCAGCTTCTGGCCGGTGAGCACCATGCCCAGCAGTGCGCCGCAGACGCCCATCGCGATGGCGGCAGGCACTGACATCGCCAGCGCTTCCGGCCACATGCTCAGTGGCCACGGGTAACGATAGACAGCACCGATCCAGAGCGATTCCAGCCACAGGCCGGCGGTGGCCACACCGAGGCCCGCAATGGCTCCGAACAGGATGGGGCGCTTGATGAGCGGGGTCAGTGCGATGAGTTCGACGACCAGAGCCGGCCCGAGGTAGAGCGCGAACCAACTCGTCGGTCCACCGAGGATGGGTCCGGCGAGTAGTGAGACCGCCGCACGCAGGACGATGGCGAGCAGGGCGCCGAAGACGGCCGCACCGCGGCCCATCACGGTCCGCGCGCACACCGCGGCGAAGGCGGCGGCCGCGGCGATCATCATGGGCTGCTGGACCAGTCGGAACTGTTCCACACCGAAGTCGTACTCGATCTGGAACACCGACAGTCCGATGAACAAGCCGCCGAAGGATAAGTAGCGCAAGAACTTCACGAAATTGGTGTCGTCATCTGCATTGAAGCCGATGGCCCTGCGGCCTTCGTATTCCAGGATCAGCACAGAGACCAGCGACAGTCCGGCGCCACCGATCAGCATCAGGTGCGTGGGACCCCACAGCGTGACGTCCTGGCCGAAAATGCGGTGCCAGATGTCATCCAGCGGGAACCCGATCAACGCGTACAGGCCGCACATCGCCATCAGCAGACCGCCCACCGGCGCGTACCAGGTGCGGGTTATGCGCACCGCCGCCGAACCGGGTCTGTCATAGGGCAGAACTATCGCCAGCGTGCCCGCGATGAACAGCAGGAACAACCCGAACAGGATGAAGTAATGCGCGGGGTTGGCCAGCGGGCCCGCGTCACGGCCCTTGCCGATGTGCAGGCTGACGTCCCAGATGAAACCGAACAGCGCAGCGACGATCGTCGAGACGAACAGACAGATCTGCAGGGCCACCCAGGGTGGTCGATTGAACTTGTTGCCGATCTTCTCTGCCAGGTTCTGGAGCCAGGTGATGCGTCGCTGGCGGTGCAGATATCCAATCCACAGCAGACCGCCCGAGACGATCGTGGCAGCCACCGACATGCCGATCACCTGGTCGAGCGCGGCGCCGCCGCCTTCGTCGGCAGCAGCGATGATGTGCAGAGACTCCGTTGTCATTGGCCGGCCATCCTGTCCGCTGAGTGGGGGAGCAACAGTGCTACTGGTCGGTAATGTTTCCAGAATTTCCCGGCTCAAACAGGAGTACGTGCTAATCACTCCCTGTCCCTGCGGCATGGGACGATCGTCAGGTGACCGATGCGCTGCACCTGATCCTGGGAGACGAAGAACTACTGGTCGAGCGTGCGGTGACCTCGGTGCTGCACGCGGTGCGCGGTAAGGCGGGTGCGGACATCCCCGTCAATCGGCTGCGCGCGGGGCAGGTCGACGTGGCGGAGCTGGCCGAGCTGCTGAGCCCCTCGCTGTTCTCCGACGAAAGAGTCATCGTCGTGGAGGCCGCTGCCGAGGCGGGCAAGGATTCCGTCATCCTCATCGAGCAGGCGGCTTCCGATCTTCCACCGGGAACCTTTCTGCTCGTTCAACATTCGGGGGGTGGACGCGCGAAGGCGCTCGCTGCCACGTTGCAGAAGCTCGGTGCCGCGGTCCACGACTGCGCGCGTATCACCAAGGCCGCCGAGCGAGCCGACTTCGTGCACAAGGAGTTCCGCCGCCTGGGGCAGAAGGTGGACGCCGATGTGGTCGCCATCGTGATCGATGCTGTCGGCTCCGATATTCGTGAACTAGCCGCCGCGTGTTCGCAGTTGGTGTCGGACACCGACGGCAACGTCGACGAGGCTGCGGTGCGCCGCTACCACTCCGGACGTGCCGAGGTCTCCGGATTCGATATCGCCGACAAGGCGGTGGTGGGTGATGTCGCCGGCTCGACCGAGGCGCTGCGCTGGGCAATGCAGCGGGGTGTTCCGCATGTGCTGTTGGCCGATGCGCTCGCCGAGGCGGTGCACACCATCGCCCGGGTGGGACCGATCAAACAGAACGCCTACGCGGCCGCGTCCGAGCTCGGGATGCCGCCCTGGCGTATCGAGAAGGCCCAGAAGCAGGCGCGCCGGTGGTCGCGTGACGCGGTGGCCGAGGCCATCCGGGTGGTGGCCGCGCTCAACGCCGATGTGAAGGGGGTGGCGGCCGATGCCGACTACGCCCTGGAATCGGCGGTGCGCAAGGTTGCCGAGCTGGTGAACACCTGACCCGGCCGGGGCTGCCTGAAGACGCGAAAAACGCCGAGCGCGCTCGGCGTTGATCGGAAAATTTAGGTCAGAGCTTGTTCAGAGCCAGGGCGAGCGCCGACTTCTTGTTGGCGGCCTGGTTCTTGTGGATGACACCCTTGGTGACGGCCTTGTCCAGCTTGCGGCTGGTCGAGACGAGCAGCTCGCCCGCCTTCTCCTTGTCACCCTCGGCGAGCGCGTCGCGGAAACCGCGGACGGCCGTGCGCAGGGATGACTTGGTCGCCTGGTTGCGCAACCGGGCACGCTCGTTGGTGCGGATGCGCTTTTCCTGCGACTTGATATTGGCCACGCGTCTAAGTCCTTCGGTAAATCGTCTGGTAGGGCGGCGGCCTCCAGATCATTGGATCCGGGGCAGCTGAGCAGCGCCGCAAGGGAAGAGACTACCAGGGGTCTGGCCGAAACCTGAAACCGGCGGGTGGCCGCACAACGCCAGATTGCGTCCAGGTATCCAGCAAGTATCGGCGATACGCGCGCACGCACTGCCGAATCCGGCGAGTTGGTGCAGCATGGGCAAGGTGAGCCTGCGAACAGTGATGCCGAACTCGGGGCGACCCACACGCACGGCGGCAACGCCACGGCTAACCCGGCGAGATGACCAGATATTCGGCGGTTACCGCGAACTGGTGTCCGAGAAGGGTGCTTACGCCAAGGCCTTCGACGAGATGTTCGACGCCGATGGCAACGTGCGCGGGCCGTACAAGGGGATCTACGCCGAGCTGGCGCCCACCGATGCCGCCGACCTGGCCGCGCGTGCCGACGCGCTGGGCAGGGCGTTCATCGATCAGGGCATTACCTTCTCGCTGTCGGGGCAGGAACGCCCGTTTCCGCTGGACTTGGTGCCGCGCGTCATCGCCGCGGCCGAGTGGTCACGGCTGGAGCGGGGCATCGCGCAGCGGGTCCGCGCGCTGGAGATGTACCTGGCCGACATCTACGGCGATCAGGAGATCCTGCGTGACGGGGTGATCCCACGGGCCCTGGTCACGTCTTGCGAGCACTTCCACCGTGAGGCCGCCGGAATCAATCCGCCCAATGGGGTGCGCATCCACGTCGCAGGTATTGACCTTGTGCGCGACGCGCAGGGCACCTTCCGGGTGCTTGAGGACAATCTGCGGTCCCCGTCCGGGGTGTCGTACGTGATGGAAAACCGTCGCACCATGGCACGGGTCTTCCCGGACCTGTTCGCCACCCATCGGGTGCGCGCGGTGGACGACTACTCCTCGCATCTACTGCGCGCCCTGCGCAAGTCGGCGGCTACCAATGAGGCGGACCCGACCGTGGTGGTTCTCACACCGGGTGTCGCGAACTCGGCCTACTTCGAACATTCCTTGCTGGCCCGCCAGATGGGTGTGGAGCTTGTCGAGGGACGCGACCTGTTCTGCCGCGACAACCAGGTCTACATGCGCACCACCGAGGGTGAGCGTCAGGTCGACGTCATTTACCGCCGCATCGACGACACCTTTCTGGACCCCATGCAGTTCCGCCCCGATTCGGTGCTCGGTGTCGCGGGTCTGCTCAACGCCGCACGCGCTGGGAACGTCGTCATCTCCAGCGCCGTCGGCAATGGGGTGGGCGACGACAAGCTCGTCTACACCTACGTGCCGACCATCATCGAGTACTACCTCGGCGAGAAGCCCATCGTCGCGAACGTGGATACCTACCGATGTTGGCTGGACGACGAGCGCGAGGAAGTGCTTGACCGCATCGACGCGCTCGTCATCAAGCCGGTGGAGGGGTCCGGCGGGTACGGCATCGTATTCGGCCCCGACGCCACCGAGAAGGAACGCGCCGCGATCGCCAAGAAGATCAGAGCGGACCCGCGTGGCTGGGTGGCTCAGCCCGTAGTCCAGTTGTCCACGGTGCCCACAAAAATCGGCGATCAGCTGGTGCCGCGGCACGTGGATCTGCGTCCGTTCGCGGTCAATGACGGTGATGACGTGTGGGTGCTGCCCGGTGGCCTCACCCGGGTAGCGCTGCCGGAAGGCTCGCTCGTGGTCAACTCCAGTCAGGGCGGCGGTTCCAAGGACACCTGGGTGCTGGCCTCGCGGGCTTCTGTCGCCGAGCGTGAGCTTTCGGGGGCCGAGGTGGTCCCCGAGCTGCCGAAGGCGGCGGAGGTTGAACAGGGGCCCGAGGCGGCCACTGCGGGTCTGCAGGTGCAACAGCAGCAACAACAACAGCAGGTGATGTCCTAATGCTGGCGCGAAACGCTGAGTCGCTCTACTGGATTGGCCGATATGTCGAGCGTGCCGATGACACCGCGCGCATCCTCGACGTCACGGTGCATCAGCTGCTCGAGGACGCCAGCGTGGATCCCGATCATGCCTCCCGGGTGCTGCTGCGTGTGCTGGGCATCGACGCACCCGACACCGTGCTCGATGTGTGGTCACTCACCGAGCTGGTCGCGTTCAGCAGGGGAGTGCAGGGTGGGTCGATCGTCGACTCCATCTCCGAAGCGCGTGAGAATGCCCGCGGTGCACGTGAGGTGACATCCACCGAGATGTGGGAGTGCCTCAACACCACCTACAACGCGCTGGCCGATCGCGAGCGCGCCGCCCGCAGACTGGGCCCGCATGAGTTCTTCACCTACGTGGAGGGGCGCGCCGCGCAGTTCGCGGGACTTGCCGACTCGACGCTCAGCCGTGATGACGGTTATCGATTCCTGGTGCTGGGCCGCTCCATCGAGCGGGTGGATATGACGGTGCGGCTGCTGCTGTCCCGTGTTGGTGACCGCGCGTCCTCACCCGCCTGGGTCACGCTGTTGCGCAGCGCGGGCGCGCACGACACCTACCTGCGCACCTATCGCGGGGTTCTGGACGCGAGCCGGGTTGTCGAGTTCATGCTGCTGGACCGGCTGTTCCCGCGCTCGGTGTTCCACTCACTGCGCCAGGCCGAGCTGAGTCTGGAGGAGCTGGATCACCAGCCACACAGCCGAGTTGGCGCGCGCGCCGAGGCCCAGCGGCTGCTGGGACGGGCCCGCAGTGAGTTGGAGTTCATGCGTCCCGGAGTGCTGCTGGAGGACCTGCCGACACGACTGGCCGGCCTGCAACAGACCTGCCGGGAACTGGGTGAGGCGGTGGCGCTGCAGTACTTCCACGCCGCGCCGTGGGTGGCGTGGACCGATGCCGGTGGCCGCCACGATGTGGATCCCATTGAGGAAGGGGAGATCTGATGTGGCGCTTGCGAGTCGTCCACGCCACCGGTTACGCGTACAAGACGCCGGTGACCGCGTCCTACAACGAGGCGCGGTTGACGCCGCGCAGTGACGGTCGCCAGAACGTCATCCTCAATCGCGTGGAGACGGTGCCGGCCACCCGGTCGTATCGGTACGTCGACTACTGGGGTACTGCCGTCACGACGTTCGATCTGCACGCACCCCATACCGAGCTGGAGGTCACGGGTCTGTCGGTGGTGGAGACCGATGTCGCGGAGAAGCCGGAGGAAACCGTGGGCTGGGATGACATCCACGCCGACGCCGTCATCGACCGATTCGACGAGTATCTGTCGCCCAGTGCGTACGTCCCGCACAGCAAGAAGGTGCAGTCGGTGGGCAAGCGGATCGCTAAGGATGCCACCCCCGCCGAGGCCATTGTCGCGGCATCGAAATGGGTGCACTCGGAGCTCGACTACGTGCCCGGAACCACCGGTGTGCACTCGTCGGCACTGGATGCGCTGCGTGAGAGAAAAGGCGTGTGCCAGGACTACGCGCACCTGACATTGGTTCTGCTGCGCAGCATGGGGATCCCGGCGCGCTATGTGTCCGGGTATCTGCACCCCAAGGGCGATGCGGCGGTGGGCGAGACGGTGGACGGGCAGAGCCATGCATGGATCCAGGGCTGGGCCGGCGCGTGGTGGGATTACGACCCCACCAACGACAGCGAGATCAACGAGCAGTACATCACCGTGGGCGTTGGCCGTGACTACTCGGACGTCAGTCCACTCAAGGGTATTTACTCGGGGGGTGGCTCGACCGATTTGGACGTCGTGGTCGAAGTCACACGACTCGCCTAAACACCGCAGAAAAGCCAGTTATTGCACAGGTGTCTGGCAAGAGGAGTAATAATGCGTAGACCATGGTGACCAAACAAGCTACCGGGCTATACGGCGGACGAACGGCAGACGAGCGCCGCGCGGAGCGGAGGCGACGCCTTCTTGAGGCGGGGCTCGAGGTTATGGCCAGCTCCGGCTGGGCGGCGACAACGGTTCGGGAGATCTGCAAGACGGCCGGACTGAACACCCGTTACTTCTACGAGTGCTTCGACGGCCTTGACGAGCTGCTGGTCGCCGTTTTCGACTGGATCATCGAGGACAGCATCGCCACCGCGGGTTCTGCGATGGCTACGGCCGAGAAGGACTCACGCTCGCAGGTGCATGCCGGTGTCGTGGGTGCGGTGACCGCACTGACCGCCGATCCCCGTCGCGCCCGTGTGATCGCCACCGAGGCGATGGGCAGCCAACGGCTTACTCGTCGCCGCATGCGGTTGACGCACTACATGGCGTTGATGCTCGGTGCCGCGCGCGCCGAGTTCGATCCGGACGCCGACCCCAATTACACCGCGGTACAGGCCGAAGCCCTGGCTGCCGGTGTTGCCGGCACCGTGTTGGCATGGCTCGACGGACGGCTGCGTCTTGAGCGTGAAGAACTGGCTGAGTACACCGCACAGTTCGTTGATCAGGCCATGTTCACGCCTCTGCCGGTACGCAACTCCGTAGAGCACTGAGCTGCGCTGATCGGTTCGATCAGCTCCAGGAGAAGTGCGTACGCAGGCGCATGGCCACGATGTTGAATCGCTCAACGTCCAAAATGGCGCCCTCGCGCCGAATTCCCTCCTCGGGAACATCGAGCACGCGATCCAGGCGTACCCAACTGGGGCGGCCGTCGTAATCCCAGCTGCCGCTGCCGAGCGCCACCCAGTCCGGGTCGGTGTCGTGGCGTTCCTGGCTCGAGAGCATCAGGCCCAACAGCACCGAGCCATCTCGCCCCACCACGAGCACGGGGCGATCCTTGCCCTGTGACGGGTCATCCTCGTAGACCACCCAGGTCCACACGATTTCGCCGGGATCGGCGCGACCGTCCAGGTCGGGCGTGTATTCGATGCGACGGGCCCGATGGGCCGTGGGCACACTGCGGTTGGTTACGGGGCGACCCGGAATGGCGGTCTGCTGCTCGGTCTCCACGACGCCGATCGCTTCCAGCCCGCGTTGCAACCCCCGCTGAACGAATTCCGACCCCTGTAGTTGCCGCAGCACCTTCGGGCCTTCGCGGAACACGACTTGTTCAAGAGTGTCCACCGCGATCTTCCCGAGCCTCCGCCCGAGCGTCTGCCACTGTGACGCCATGCTGCGAGCATACTGACCGGTAGTCCCTCGCGACGTGTGTGTCAGGAGCATGGCGCGCGGCATGGGAGCATGGTGCCGTGCCAAGTTTTGCCGACACGACGTTCACGGACCCGGCGCTTATCCGTAACTTCTGCATCATCGCCCATATCGACCACGGGAAGTCGACCCTGGCCGACCGGATGCTGCAGTTGACGGGTGTGGTCGATGAGCGGTCCATGCGTGCCCAGTACCTGGACCGCATGGATATCGAGCGTGAGCGCGGCATCACCATCAAGGCGCAGAATGTGCGGCTGCCGTGGCAGCTCAAGGGCGAGAACGGGCCCGAGAACTATGTCCTGCACCTCATCGACACCCCCGGGCACGTGGACTTCACCTACGAGGTCTCGCGGGCGCTGGAGGCGTGCGAGGGCGCGGTGCTGCTGGTGGATGCCGCGCAGGGCATCGAGGCGCAGACGCTGGCCAACCTGTACCTGGCACTGGACAAGGACCTGACCATCATTCCGGTCCTCAACAAGATTGACTTGCCCGCGGCCGACCCCGAGCGCTACTCCGAGGAGATTGCGCACATCATCGGCTGCGAGCCCTCCGATGTGCTGCGGGTCTCCGGCAAGACCGGCGAGGGCGTCGAGGCACTACTGGACGAGGTGGTGCGGCTCATTCCCGCGCCACAAGGTGATCCGGACGCTCCGGCGCGCGCGATGATCTTCGACTCGGTGTACGACATCTACCGGGGCGTCGTCACCTACGTGCGTGTCGTCGACGGCAAGATCACCCCGCGCGAGAAGATCGCGATGATGTCGACGGGCGCCACCCATGAGCTGCTGGAGGTGGGCATCGTCTCACCGGACCCCAAACCCTCTGCGGGCCTTGGGGTGGGCGAGGTGGGCTACCTGATCACCGGCGTGAAGGACGTGCGCCAATCCAAGGTCGGTGACACCGTCACCTCCGCCCGCAAGGGTGCGACCGAGCCGCTCACCGGTTATCGCGAGCCGCGGCCGATGGTGTACTCCGGGTTGTATCCGGTGGACGGATCCGACTACCCGAATCTTCGTGAGGCGCTGGACAAGCTGCAGCTCAACGACGCGGCGCTCACCTATGAGCCGGAGACTTCGGTGGCGCTGGGCTTCGGATTCCGTTGCGGCTTCCTGGGATTGCTGCACATGGAGATCACCCGTGAGCGACTCGAACGCGAGTTCAACCTCGACCTGATCTCGACCGCGCCCAACGTGGTGTACCGCGTGGTCAAGGAGGACGGCACCGAAATGATGGTGACCAACCCGTCCATCTGGCCCGAGGGCAAGATCCGTTCGGTATTCGAGCCGGTAGTCAAGACGACTGTCATCGCACCGAGCGAGTTCATCGGTTCGATCATGGAGCTGTGCCAGTCACGGCGCGGTGAACTCGGCGGCATGGATTACCTCTCGCCGGAGCGTGTTGAGCTGCGGTACACAATGCCGTTGGGCGAGATCATCTTCGACTTCTTCGACTCGCTGAAATCGCGCACTCGCGGCTACGCCAGTCTGGACTACGAAGAGGCCGGCGAGCAGGAAGCCGACCTGGTCAAGGTCGACATCCTGCTGCAGGGTGAGGCGGTCGACGCGTTCAGTGCCATCGTGCACAAGGACGGTGCCTCCGCGTATGGCAACAAGATGACCGTCAAGCTCAAGGAGCTGATCCCGCGTCAGCAGTTCGAGGTGCCGGTGCAGGCCGCTGTTGGCTCGAGAATCATTGCGCGCGAAAATATTCGGGCCATCCGTAAGGACGTGCTCTCCAAGTGCTACGGCGGTGACATCACCCGTAAGCGCAAGCTGCTGGAGAAGCAGAAGGAGGGCAAGAAGCGCATGAAGACCATCGGACGGGTCGAGGTGCCGCAGGAGGCCTTCGTGGCGGCGTTGTCCACCGAGTCCGCCGCGGACAAGCCGAAGAAGTAGTCCTAGCGGAGGTTCGGGCTCAGTGCTCGCACTCCTGACTCGGCATCCCGACGACGGCCCCGCCCTGCGGCCAGCCCGTGGGCGATTCCTCCCACGGCTCCTGACGCCCATACGGTGTCAGGTCCAGGAACGGATACCCGACCGCGGAATGATCCAGCCCGCGGGCGAAGGCCGAATAGGTATGAAAAACCTCGTTTCCACGGCGGAGGAAGACGCTGGCGCCGGGCCAATCCCCGCGCAGGTCTTCCTCGCTGAACCCGTCGGCGTGTAGCTCCTCGAGCGACTTGTAGTTGTACTCGATCGGCGTACGTGACGGGTCGAGCGTGACGTGGAAGTCGTAGCTGAAATCGCCGTCATTGGTCGAGTACCACGGGAAGGTCCACCCGTGTTCGTCGCGGTATCGGGCGATGCTTGCGTAGGGCGCGCGGGACACGCAGGCGAAGGTGACGCCCTTGTCGGTCAACAAGGCGCGATCTCGTTCGGTGAACGTCATATCGGCCGCACCGGTGCAGCTGGGGCAGCCGCGATCGACGTCGTCAAGCCACATGAAATGGTGGATGTACAGGGTGTGCCTGCCTTCGAACATGTCCACGAGCCGCACCGGCCCGTCGGGGCCTTCGAAGAGGTAATCCTTTTCGATCTTCACCATGGGTAGGCGTCGGCGTTCGGCGTTGACGGCATCGCGCAGATGGGTGGCCTCGCGCTCGCGGGTCAGCAGGTGCTTGCGGGCCGTCAGCCATTCCTCGCGGGTGACGGCGGTGGGATAGGCGGATGAGGTTGTCATACCGATACCGACCCACCCCGGCCGGAAAACTCATCGCGTCGATACGCTGAGCGACATGAGTACCGTGCTTGCCGGGCTTCGTCTTCCAGTTGTCGGCGCCCCGATGGCCGGCGGTATCACCGTTCCGGCGTTGGCGCGCGGCGTGAGTGGGGCCGGCGGTTTTGGTCTGTTGCCGGCGGGGTACCGCAGCGTCGAGCAGCTGGACCAGGACCGTGAGGCGATGGGCGGTCTTCCCTTCGGTTTCAACATCTTCGTTCCCACGCCAGATCTGGGGGCCGACCTGGGTGAGTACCTGGACAAGCTGAAGATCTGGGCCGACAAACTCGAGGTGGCTCCGGGTGATCCGGTCTGGCATGACGACGCGTATGCCGACAAGATCGAGTACCTGGTGGCCAAACCTGTCCCCGTGGTGTCGTTCACGTTTGGCGTGCCGTCCGCGCAGGACGCGCACCGGCTACACGAGGCTGGATCCGAGGTGTGGATCACCGTCACCAGTGCCGTCGAGGCCACGATCGCGGAGGGCATCGGAGCCGACGCGCTGGTTGTCCAGGGCCCCGAGGCCGGCGGTCATCGCAGCAGTTTCGATGCCGGTGCCCCCGAAGAGCCGCTGGCCGATCTGATCGCGAACGTGCGGGCGGTCACCGCGTTACCGCTGGTGGCAGCGGGCGGAATTATGGACGGCGCCGACATCGCCCGGGTACTCGCCGCGGGAGCCTCGGCCGCCCAGTTGGGCACCGCGCTGGTGGTCACCGACGAGTCGGGTGCCAAACAGGTCTACAAAGACGCCCTGCTGCGACCGGCCGAAACGGTGGTGACGCGGGTCTTCTCGGGCCGCCCGGCGCGAAGCATCTCGAATGCATTCCAGCGGGATATGGAATCGGTTGCCCCGGTGAGCTTCCCGGCGCTGAACTCGGCGACCAAGGAGCTGCGGGCAAGCGGAGATCCGGACGTGATGTCGCTGTGGGCCGGCACCGAACATCATCGGGCCCGGGCCCTGCCGGTGGCGGAACTGATGTCGGTGTTGGCCGGCGAACTGGACGCGGCGCGGGGTCAGGCGACAGCATGAAACCGACCACCCTGATCTGGACCGCACTTGTCGCCGCATGCCTGCTTGTCGGCATCGACCTGGTGATCTACCTGGCAGGTCCGCGTAGCGGAGGGTCCACCGGTGTCCTTGTGTCCCTTTTGGTGTTCAACCTGCTGCTCTTCGGTGGCCTCGGCATCTACCTGCTTCGCAGACGCTAATGAGCCGGGCGGGTAGCCAGATCGCACCTACGATGGTCGGATGGTGTCGTCTCTTGATCCCGAGCTGTCGCTAGAAGGACTGCTTTCCAGTCAGTCTCCTGTTCAGCGGCGCGGCCCGTTTCCGCCCATTGCCGACTACGCATTTCTCTCGGATTGGGAGAACACCTGCCTGATCGCCGCCAACGGATCGGTGGAGTGGATGTGCGTTCCGCGGCCGGATTCGCCGAGCATCTTCGGGGCGATCCTTGATCGTGGGGCGGGGCATTTCCGGATCGCGCCGTACGGGCACAATGTGCCGGCCGCGCGCCGCTACCTGCCGGGCAGCCTGATGGTGGAAACCACGTGGCAGACCAAGACCGGATGGCTGACTGTCCGCGACGCGTTGGTGCTGGGGCCCTGGCACGACGTCGATTCCCGGTCGAAAACGCATAAGCGCACCCCGACAGATTGGGATGCCGAGCACATCCTGCTGCGCACCGTGCGCTGTGTCAGCGGGACGGTCGAAGTGCTCATGAACTGCGAGCCCGCGTTCGACTATCACCGTGAGGGTGCCACCTGGGAGTACTCCGGCGACGGCTACGGTGAGGCGACCTGCCGGGCCACCAAGAACCCCGACGCCAATCCGACGCTGAAGCTGACCACGAATCTTCGGTTGGGGCTGGAGGGCCGGGAAGCGCGTGCCCGCACCCGGCTCACCGAGGGCGACAACGTGTTCGTTGCGTTGAGCTGGTCCAAACACCCTGTGCCGCAGACATATGCTGAGGCCGCCGATAAGATGTGGAAGACCGCCGAGGCCTGGCGGCAATGGATCAACATCGGCGAATTTCCCGACCATCCGTGGCGCTCGTACCTGCAGAGCAGTGCGCTGGTCCTCAAGGGCCTGGCGTACTCGCCGACGGGCGCGCTGCTGGCGGCCTCGACCACGTCGCTACCGGAAACTCCTGGGGGAGTGCGTAACTGGGATTACCGCTACTCGTGGGTGAGGGACTCCACCTTCGCGCTGTGGGGCCTCTACACGCTGGGTCTGGACCGTGAGGCGGACGACTTCTTCTCATTCATCGCCGATGCTTCGGGCGCGAACAATGGCGAGAAACATCCGTTGCAGGTCATGTACGGCGTGGGTGGCGAACGCACTCTGACCGAGGGGGAGCTGCCCCATCTGTCCGGGTACGACGGGGCGCGGCCGGTGCGAATCGGTAACGGTGCCTTCGATCAGATCCAGCACGACATCTGGGGCACCATGCTCGATTCGGTGTATGTGCACGCCAGGTCGCGGGAACAGATTCCCGCGACGCTGTGGCCGATCCTGAAGAACCAGGCCGAAGAGGCGGCACGGCATTGGCGTGAGCCCGACCGTGGCATTTGGGAAGTACGCGGGGAACCGCAGCATTTCACCTCGTCCAAGATCATGTGTTGGGTCGCGATGGACCGCGGCGCGAAACTTGCCGAGATGCATGGTGAGAAGAGTTATGCCCAGCAGTGGCGTGCTGTCGCCGATGAGATCAAGGACGACATCCTGGAGAATGGCGTCGATGAACGCGGGGTGTTGGTACAGCGTTACGGTTCAACGGCTTTGGATGCTTCGCTGCTGCTCGCGGTGCTGAACCGTTTCCTGCCGTCCGACGATCCGCGGATTCGGGCGACGGTCTTGGCGATCGCCGATGAGCTGACTCACGACGGCCTGGTGCTGCGTTACCGGGTGGAGGAGACCGACGACGGACTTTCGGGTGAGGAGGGCACCTTCACCATCTGTTCGTTCTGGCTGGTGTCGGCGTTGGTGGAGATCGGTGAGGTTCGCCGGGCTCGCCACCTGTGCGAGCGATTGCTCTCCTTCGCCAGCCCGCTGCAGCTCTACGCCGAGGAGATCGACCCGCGCACCGGTCGGCATCTGGGCAACTTCCCGCAGGCCTTCACCCATCTGGCGTTGATCAATGCGGTCGTGCACGTCATCCGGGCCGAGGAGGAAGCGGATGTGAGCGGCACCTTCCAGCCCGCGAACGCGCCCACGTGAGCGTCCGGGGCGGCGTCGCGGTCGCTGTGGCGATGTGTGTGGTCGCGTCCGGATGCGGACGTGCCGCCGATGGGGCGGCACCGACACCCACCACAACCGAGTCTTCCTCGGGGACAACGTCATCGCTGACTCTGGCGAGCCCCGCCCCGGCCTTCGGGTATACGCCGGTGTTGGAGCCGGTCAAGGGGGCCGAGGGGATGGTGACCTACAACGTGCAACTGCCACAGCTCTCCGGCGGAGTGCCCGCTGTCCGCGATCGATTTAACGACGGCATGCGCAGCGCGCTGCGCGATGTGATCGATGCGCTGTCCGGTCCCGCGAAGAGCCAGCAGGTTTCGATCAGCGAGGGCGATATCGGTCCTGAGCGGGAGAGCACTCGTGTCGCGATGATCGGACCGCACGTGGTGGCGGGCATCCAGGTGTATTTCTGGTACGCCGGTGGCGCGCATCCGAATCAGTCGGTCTCGACGTTCGTCGTCAACAGCGATACCGCGCAACCGATTACCTATGACGATCTGTTCTCCAACCAATATGCCGCCCTGGAACGGCTGAGGCAGGTGCTACCTGAGCTGGACCCGACCGCGCGGGTGCGCCAGGAGACCGTCAATGGGCGACTCGAACAGTGGATACCCGTGCCGACCGGGTTGCGGTTCTACGTTCCGGTGTCACATGCTGCCGGTGATTTCGTTCCGATTACCGTGCCGTGGGAAAAGATTCGTGATCAGGTGGCATCCGAAATCATTCCGGTGTTGAGCCAGTAACAAGGGGGTCGGCTGTGCGATGTGGTGTTGCGTTGATGCTGGTGTTCACCTGTGGCGTGATCGCCGGTTGCCTCAAACCACCCGACCAACCCACGCAGATGCCCGAAGCTCCGCCGTCCACCACCACGACCCCATCCAAACCGGTTGTGTCCGTTACCCCTGCGCAAGCACCGCCGACGGCGAAGCCGGCCTTCGGTTTTGGTCCTACGCTGCAGCAGGAGAGCGGAAAGCAAGGCAAGGTCGACTACAACGTCAAATTGCCTCAGGTCACTGGCGATAAGGCCGGTGCCAGGGACCGATTCAACGACGGCATGCGCGTGGCGCTGAAAGACGTCGTGCGGACCCTGGACGATCCGAAGGGGACGAAGCCCGCGACAGTAGGTGACGGTCAGCTGCAGGCAGGAGAATCGAGTCGGGTCGTGTTCATCGGTCCGCATGTGTTGTCGGGAGTCGCCGTTTTCCTCTCGAACAGCGGCGGCCCGTACCCCAGCAACAGGGTCGCGACCATCACGATCAACACCGATACGGCGCAGCCGATCATGTTCGGCGATGTGTTCGCGGACCAGGGTGCGGCACGGGAGCAGTTACGGAAGTTGGCTCAGGAGCTTGGGCCACCCGATCGGATCAGGGCAGCCGGGGACATGAAGTCTGAACAGTTTCTGCACTGGCTTCCGGTGCCCACCGGTTTGACCTTCTATGTCTCCGTTCCCCACGTCGCCGGAGATTTTGTGCCGGTTACGGTGCCGTGGGCGAAGATTCGTGATCGGGTCGCCCCCGGAATGCAGGCGATACTCAGCCAGTAGGGGGACGCCGCGCGAAATCTGGGGCGTGTTCGGGCAGTGGCCCGATCGCCACCCCGTAGGCAGGAACTGCCTGTAGCCATGGGTATTTGGTGGCAATGGACAACACCGATGCCACTTTGGTGCTGGGGGTGACAGTGGTGTTCGACCCCACCGCCGAGAACACCCTCCGGTGGACGGCCCGCTGCACCCGCTGGATCAGTGCGGTGGGGGCCCACCGCCGCAGCTGTACCTTGCGCAGGTCGGCGATGGTGAGAGACCCGGTGCGCAGCGGCTCGGCAAGGATACGGGAGGCCGCCACCGCGTCGGCGATCGCAAGGTTGATGCCGACCCCGCCGACAGGAGACATGGCGTGGGCGGCGTCGCCGATGAACAGTAGGCCTTCGCGATACCACTTACGAAGCCTATTGAGCTGCACATCAAGCAGTTTCACATCATCCCAGGTGGTGATGGCATCGGTGCGGCCAGCTAGCCAGGGCACCATTTCGGCGATCCGATCGCGCAACACCTGCACGTCGCCGCTGCGCATCTGCGAGTCGGTGCCCTTTCCGATCAGGTACCCGCACTGGAAATATTCGCCGCGATCGAGCATCACCATGAATCGGTTGGTGCCCACCCGGGCGCGTGGTCCCTGAGGATCGTCGGGATGCTTGGGAAGGCGGAACCACCAGACATCGATGGGCACACCGAACTGCCGCGGCCGCATGCCCGCGGCGGCGCGAAGTACCGACCCGCGACCGTCGCAGGCCACTGTCAGGTCCGCCTTGAGCTGTCCGGTTTCTCCTGTGGCGGTGCGGTATTCGACACCGGTGATGCGGTCGCCGGCGCGCAGGAGCCCGGTCACCTCGGTGCTGCGGAGCAAGGTGAAGGTGGGTTCGGCTGCCGCGGCACTGGCCAGCATCTCCAGGAAGTCCCATTGGGGTGCCATCGCGATGTGTTTGTGTGGCCCCGGAAGTCGATTGAGATCGCCCACGCGGTATGTCTGCTCCCCGAGGTCGACGGTGACCTGTTCGACCAAGTTGTGGGGCATGGCCGCGAATTTCGGGCCGAGCCCCAGTTCATCCAGCAGATTCAGTGTGCTGGCGTGCACAGTGTCGCCGCGGAAGTCGCGCAGGAAATCGGGATGCTTCTCCAGCACCGTGACGTCGACTCCGCCGCGTACGAGCAGCAGCGCCAGCATCATTCCGGCCGGTCCGCCGCCGGCGATAGCGCATGTGGTGCTTTGCGAGCTTTCAGGTTTGGTCACGAGTTCTCCTCCACGCCACGATCAATACTCCCGCCAAGGCGAATACCGGTATCAACGAGACGATCCAACTCAGGGCCAGCGGTGGTCCCGGTTGGGGCAGCACCTCCAGATCAAGAATGCCCTGCCCGGGGCCCTGCGGTCCGGTGATATCGAAGATGAACTGGTGATGCCCCTCTTCCTGTAGTGCCCGGACATCCAGCCCCCAGACCTCGCGCTTGCGCGGATGACGGGCCAGCCGTTCGGCATGCCCTTGCTTCCCGTCGGGCGACACAATGGTGAGGGTGCCTGACTTGCCGACGATCCCGCCGGCGGGGATGAACGTGAAGTCCAGTGATTGCATGGCGCGTAGCGGCCAGGTCGAGAACCCGACGGTCAGGGGATAGGGGCCGACGGTGACCTGTTCGGTGTGCACCACATTCACGGGTGCGTAGGCGTTGGCAGGGACGCTAAGGCCCAGGGACAGGCCGATGACTGTGATGAGTGACAACAGGATTCGAATGTGTCTCACGCGACGGCCTCCGCGGTGTCGGCATCGTTTCCGGGCACCCGCAACATCAGCGCGATGCGTTGCGCCAGAAATCCGGCAAGTGCGCCCAGCGCCAGTCCGGCCAGGCCGACGGTGACGTAGTTGCTCACGGTTTCGGTGCCCTGCCGATACAGCATCGCGCCCTGCAGCAGATAACCCACACCCGCAACCGAGCCCAGGATGGCGCCGATGACGGTAGTCGGCCACCGTTGCCATTTTCGGTCCCCGGCCAGGTGCAGCAGCCCGGCGGCGAGTACCGCGAAGATCGCGAGGAACATGGGCATCATTCCCGGGATCGTGGGTGGCCCGCCCCAGAGATCGTCGCGTAACGGCAACCCCACTGCCGCGGCGTATTCGTGTGCGGCCCAGGGTGAAAACCACCAGAAGATGGCTTGAATGGCGCCCATGATCGCCGCGACCCCGAGGGGCGCCAGCGGCGAGCGTACGACGCCCGCGATGAGCAGCAGCACGAGCGGAACGATGAACGCCGAGCCCAGCGAAATCGGGTTGAAATCGAACTTGAAGAGGAACAGCGCCGTGAACGGAATGGCCGTCATCGCCGCCACCAGTGACGCCTGTGCCATCAAACCCACTACACCCCAACGGAATCGGCGTGCCGCCGCAAAGGTGACAATGCTGCCGAGGTCGGTGACGGTTCCGGACACGAATAGTGCGAAATGTGGGGGAGAGGCCAGGACGGCGTCGAACCCATAGACCGTGTGCCACCACAGATCCAGCAGCCCGTACATGAGAAACGACGCGGCGCCGCAGCCGGAGAGTAGGAAGCCCAGGGGAGCGGTGAATCTTCCCCCGAACACCCGGATCGGTACACCGCCCACCCAGCGCGGTACGTCCTCGCCCGCGCGCTGCGCGGCGGTGACCATCAAAACCATAATGAGGCTGGTGATTCCGCCGATCGCGCTGCCCGAATACAGGAACAGATGTGGCAGCGTGAAGAACGTATCCGGGCCTACATCGTCATGCCATTCGACATCCCAGGTGGTCCCCACCGCACCCACTACGCTGCCCAGCAGCACACCGTATGCGCCCAGTGGCGCGTACTTCTCGATGACGGTGCGGGTGATCCGCGGCATCTGTTCGGTACCGGCGCCTGCGGTGCCCGTCTCGGCGTTCATGTCAACCTCCACTCACCCATAGTGGCATCGTCGTGCGCTCATCGGGATCGCCGGAGGGTGGCGTGACGGTCACGATGATGTCCCAGGGCCCTGCCATCGACAGCATCACCTGGTCGAACTTCGTGCGGCCGGATATCACCTCGCGCAGCGGCGGCACGGCGTGACCCATCAGCGGCATGGCCAATTCCACTGATACCGATTGAGATTCGGGGAAACCGTCATCCTCTCGCTTGGTGATGGCGACTTCCAGCGCAGTCATCCCGACGCGGGGGTTGTCTACTGTCACGGCGACGACGTAGTGCTCGGTACCCGAATGCAGCGTGACGGTCTCGGGTGCGCTGGGCCAGGCAATCCACGCCAGTCCCAGGATCGCGGCAACGATCAGCGCGAGCCCTGCCCACACCTGACGGGTCATGAGATATCCAGTCGTACCGGGATCGTCAGCACCCGGTAGTCGCGCTGTGCCTGAATCCATGCGAGGTAGCGGCCCGGCTTGGGGAACGTAAAGGTGAACGGCACATCGGGGCCGAAGGCCGCCACCGTCTCGTCGGGTGGACTGTCGCCGTTGAGGGGCGGTGCCCCCACCATGGGCGGCATCGCATCATCCTGCGTGGGCACATGGCCGGTGCTGTGGTCCATGCCGGGCATGTCGGTACCGCCATGCCCGCCCATGGAGTGGGCGTGGGCCCAGACCGCCGAATCTTGCACCGCGGTGCCGAGTTCGCCAACGGGGACGTCGCGCGGGATTGGGCCGGCGATCACCAGATGGCCGAGCATGCCCAGCCACGGTTGCAGTACGGGATCGGCCCCGATGGTCACCGAGAGCGTTGTCGGTCGTCCCGCGCGCAGGCCGACGGCCTTCACGTGCACATGCTGCCCGTCGAGCATGCGCATGCCGGGTCCTTCGAACGGCGCCGGAGCCGTGGGTTTTCCGCCACGTGATGTCAGTCCACCGGGCAGGCGCACCGTCTGTACGCCACCTCCGCGTCGTACGAACTCTGCCGAGACCGCATACCGGCCGGCGCCTTCCGGTGACAACTGCACTGAATAGCGGCCCGGTGCAACCCTTATCGGATGCAGGTGAGATAGCCGCCCATCCGGAGCCACCACCAGCAGATGAATCAACGCACTGTCGTGGATGACAAGGTCATCGGCGGGCAGCCCGGTCGCGGTGTCGATCAGCGAAAAGTCGACGTCTGTCGTGCGTCCCGAATCCACATCCGATTGTTCGGCGACGAGCATGGCCGAAGGCCGGGAGTAGTCGGTGACCGCGGGGCGATCGAGGAGGTAAGGGTTGGCGGCGTTGTCGACAGTGGGGTCCCGTTGTGGACCCGGCTCGGGCGGTGGCGGGGCGGACGTAGACAGCACTGCCGCCGTGATGGCGATCGCGAGGGCCGTCACGGTCGCGGTCACGGGCACCGCGATCCACACGCCGCAGCGCACCCGAGTGGCGACCACCAGCGAGACCACCAGCAGCAGCCCGGTGGTCGCCAGACCCAGATAGGCCACCCGCTCGGGTGGCGACATCGCCTGGCCGACCAGGACCAACGGGATCCGGGCGGTGTGGACGCCGTCACTGATGGTGAGGTCGGTGGGCCCGGGGCGGTCGACATCGAGAGTTGCGCCGTACGGGCCGGGTTTCTCGCCGAGCACGACCAGCGCTGTGGAGGTGGGCACACCTGGCGCGGGCTGGTACTCCTCGATGCTGGCGCCGGTGGGCACAAGCTGCACGCGCAGTGGACCGGCCGCGGTGCCCCGGTGAGCGATCACGTCGACACGTAGCGGGCCGGGAATGCTGGTCACCCGGCGAGCCACCACGGTGAGCTCGCGATCCCCAAGGCTCTGCGCGACCTGCACGTCGGCGCCCGCGACGGCAGAGTCCGCTGCCGCGATGTGGGCCCCGCTGAACAGCGCGGAGAATGCGAGCACCAGGAACAGGCACTTCGCGCGCAAGTGACTCATCGGTATCCAGTCTGCCCTGCGCCGAAAGGCCCGCGGCATGGTCCGCTTAAACTGGCCCGCGTGAACAGCGACAGCGTGATCGGCCTCCTGAGTTGGTGGGACGGTGTGGAGCTGTGGCTCAGCGGACGCGGGTTCATCCTTCAAACGATCATCGTGATGCCGGTTGTGCTGGTGTTGGCCTATGCGATGGCTGTTGCCGGTGACAAGATCCTGTTTCTGCTGCTCAGCCTGACGAATCGGCTCGGTCGTTGGTACCAGGCCGCGCGTCGCCACGCTGTGGAAAATCGGGTAGCCCCGGCCACTCAGGCGGACCTTTCATGAGCGGTATGCCGCAGTCGCGTGTCACGTTGGCGCTGGTTGCGCTGGCCGTTCTGGTCATAGTCGCCTGGCTGTTGAGCCGGTAGTTACTGACTGTTGACGCAATAGTGCTTCTACCTGCTGATTCAGCCGTAAAGACGGCATTAAGAGGCTCTGCTACGCTTCCGCTCATGCATTCCGCCGCCCGGGGTAACCGCGTGCGCCACATCCTGGCGCTCATTGCGGTCGGTACATGCGCGGTTGCAGACGTTCACTGTTGTCGCTAGACCCATCCCGTCCGCGGTTTGGTGTCGGTAGCGGCTAGTTTGAAGCCCACTGGCTGTTTCGCTGCCTTTCTGTCGTCACGGGATTACATGAGATATCTGTCCCAGGTAATCGTCATCCCACGAAAGGTCCTCATGCTCAAGATCGCGAAGACGGTCGGTGCCCGCCGGTGGCGCCACATCGGAGTTCTTGCCACAGCGGCAACAGTTCTCGCCGCCTGCGGTGGGGGATCCAGTGACGTTGCCGGCGGTGAGTCGCATTCGGATGCCGACACCACCTTGACTCTTGTTGCCTATGCGGTGCCGGAGCCTGGCTGGAAGAAGATCATTCCGGCATTCGCGAACACCGCGGAGGGCAAGGGTGTCGCGGTTACTACCTCTTATGGTGCGTCCGGCGATCAGTCCCGTGCCGTGGTCGACGGTAAGCCGGCCGATATCGTCAATTTCTCGGTGGAGCCCGATGTGAGCCGTTTGGTCAAGGCGGGCAAGGTTTCCGAGGATTGGAACGCCGACGCCACCAAGGGTGTGCCCTTCGGCTCCGTCGTTTCTCTCGTGGTGCGCAAGGGCAACCCGAAGAACATCAAGGACTGGGATGACTTGCTCCAGCCTGGTATCACGGTCATCACTCCCAGCCCGTTGAGCTCGGGCTCGGCCAAGTGGAACCTGCTGGCCCCCTACGCGGCCAAGAGCAACGGTGGCCGCGATGAGCAGGCGGGCATCGACTACATCAGCAAGCTCGTCGGCGAGCACATCAAGCAGCGTCCCGGTTCCGGGCGTGAGGCCACCGACGTCTTCCTGCAGGGCAGCGGTGATGTGTTGATCAGCTACGAGAACGAGGCGATCAACGTCGAACGCCAGGGTAAAGACGTCGAGCACGTCAACCCGCCGCAGACGTTCAAGATCGAGAACCCGGTTGCCGTCGTCAAGGGCAGCGCCCACCAGGACAAGGTGAACGCCCTGAAGAACTTCCTGTACACCCCGGAGGCGCAGAAGCTCTGGGCTGAGGCAGGTTTCCGTCCCGTCGATCCGGCTGTTACGGCAGAATTCGCCAAGGACTTCCCGACGCCTGAGAAGCTGTGGACCATCGCCGAGCTGGGTGGCTGGAAGACAGTCGATCCCGCGTTGTTCGACAAGGAAAACGGCAGCATCACCAAGATCTACAAGAAGGCCACCGGATGACAGCGACCGAACAATCGACGGAACCGGCCTCCGAGCCGAAATCGTCTGCCCGGCCCGACCGTGAGGTCGGTGCCGGGCAGACGGGGGGCCTATTGACGCGTCGGTACGGCAGTACCTCGCTGCGGGTCGGTGCGGCATCGATCTGGCTCAGCATCATCGTGCTGCTGCCCCTGGCCGCAATAGTCTGGCAGTCCGCCGGCGGTGGATGGACCGCGTTCTGGAACGCGATCACCTCCAACGCCGCGGTGAGTTCGTTCAAGGTGACCCTCGGGGTCTCGTTCGGCGTGGCCGTCATCAACCTGTTCTTCGGGCTACTGGTCGCCTGGGTGCTCACTCGTGACGACTTTCCCGGCAAGCGGTTGGTCGACGCCGTCATCGACCTGCCCTTCGCGTTGCCGACGATTGTGGCCAGCCTGGTGATGCTCGCGCTGTACGGGCCGGGCAGCCCGGTGGGCATCCATATCCAACACACCAGGTGGGGCATCGGGATTGCGCTGCTGTTCGTCACCCTGCCGTTCGTGGTGCGTTCCGTACAGCCGGTTCTCTTGGAACTCGACCAGTCTGTCGAGGAGGCCGCCGCTTCCCTGGGGGCCGACAACTGGACGATCTTCCGTGCGGTGATCCTTCCGGCCCTGCTTCCGTCGTTGTTATCGGGTGCGGGACTGGCGTTCTCGCGTGCCATCGGCGAGTACGGCTCGGTGGTGCTGATCGGTGGTGCGGTGCCCGGTGAGACGGAAGTGTCCTCGCAGTGGATCAGGACGCTCATCGAGAACGACGATCGCACCGGTGCTGCGGCGATCTCGATTGTGCTGCTGATTATTTCGTTTGTCGTGTTGTTCGTCTTGCGCACCATCGGTTCGCGTGCGGCTAAGCGGGAGGAGCTGGCGCAGTGACGCCGTCACCGCTCGTCAAGTATGTGGCCCGCTATGCGGCGCTGCTGTATATCGGCATCCTGGTGATCGTTCCGGTCGGCCTCATTTTGTGGCGTACGTTCGAGCCCGGGGTCGGTGCGTTCTTCGAGTCGATTGCCACCCCGGCCGCGATATCGGCCTTGCAGCTGTCGCTGCTGGTGGTTGCCATTGTGGTGCCGTTGAATGTCATCTTCGGCATCCCCACGGCATTGGTTTTGGCGCGGAATAAGTTCCGCGGTAAGGCCGTGCTGCAGGCGATCATCGACCTTCCGTTCGCGGTCTCGCCCGTGGTGGTGGGTGTCGCGCTGATTCTGTTGTGGGGGTCGGCGGGAGTATTCGGGTTTGTCGAGAACGATTTCGGGCTCAAGGTCATCTTCGGGTTCCCGGGCATCGTGCTCGCCAGCATCTTCGTCACGATTCCGTTCGTCATTCGTGAGGTCGAGCCGGTGCTGCATGAATTGGGTACCGAGCAGGAAGAGGCCGCCGCGACGCTGGGAGCCACTGCCTGGCAGACGTTCTGGCGTATCACGCTGCCGTCGATCCGGTGGGGGCTGACCTACGGCATCGTGCTCACCATCGCGCGCACACTCGGTGAGTACGGCGCGGTGATCATGGTGTCGTCGAACCTGCCCGGGACATCGCAGACCCTGACCCTGCTGGTGTCCGATCGTCATCAGCGCGGTGCCGAATACGGCGCCTATGCCATCTCGGCGCTACTGATGGCTGTTGCGGTGATCGTCCTGGTGGTGCAGGTGGTCATCGATGCGCGACGAGCAAAAGCCAATAGCGAATAGCAAGGAGCCACAGAATGACTGACGCGATTACCGTTCGCGGCGCGAACAAGCATTACGGCGACTTCGCCGCGCTGGACAACATCGACTTCGAGGTGCCCTCGGGTTCGCTGACCGCACTGCTGGGGCCCAGTGGCTCGGGCAAATCGACGCTGTTGCGGGCCATCGCCGGCCTGGACCAGCCCGATACCGGCACGATCACCATCAATGGACGTGACGTCACCGGGGTTCCGCCACAGCGGCGCGGCATCGGTTTCGTATTCCAGCATTACGCCGCCTTCAAGCACCTGACCGTGCGTGAAAATGTCGGATTCGGTCTCAAGATCCGTAAGCGGCCGAAGGCCGAGATCAAGGAGAAGGTCGACAATCTGCTGGAAGTGGTGGGGCTGGCGGGTTTTCACACCCGTTACCCCAATCAGCTTTCCGGTGGCCAGCGCCAGCGCATGGCGCTGGCACGCGCACTGGCCGTCGACCCGGAGGTGCTGCTACTGGACGAGCCGTTCGGCGCGCTCGATGCCAAGGTGCGTGAGGATCTGCGGGCCTGGCTGCGCCGGCTGCACGAGGAAGTGCATGTCACCACGGTGCTGGTCACCCACGACCAGGCCGAGGCCCTCGATGTCGCCGACCGTATCGCGGTGCTCAACAAGGGCCGCATCGAGCAGGTGGGTTCTCCTGACGACCTGTACGACCGCCCGGCGAACAGCTTCGTGATGTCCTTCCTGGGGCCGGTGGCCAAGCTGAATGGAATCCTGGTGCGCCCGCACGATATTCGTGTGGGGCGCAATGCCGACCTCTCCCGCGCCGCGGCGGAGGGTACCGGCGAGACCACCGGGGTGACGAAGGCGACGGTGGGACGCGTCGTGTACCTCGGTTTCGAGGTGCGGGTCGAGTTGACCAGTGCCGCGACCGGGGAACAGTTCACCGCCCAGATCACCCGCGGAGACGCCGAGGCGCTCGGGTTGCACGAAGGCGACCAGGTATATGTGCGCGTGACTCGCGTTCCCGATCTGGGCGATCTGGCCGAGGTCGCGTCCTAGGGCGTCGCTGCTTTTCAGAAAGCCGACAAGAAAATGGCCCCCGGTTCTCCGGGGGCCATTTGTCTATCGCGCTCTAGTGCTCGTCGTAGTGATCGCCGTGCGGGGCGTGGCGGTGCCCGTCGTGGATGTAATCCACGTGGTCCTCGTGAGCAACTGCCTCGTGGCCGCAGTCAGGTCCGTGAACGTGGTCGGGGTGGTCGTGGGTCTTGTGCTCGGTGCTGGTCACACATTCGACCCTACGGCAGACATGCGCATATAACAATGCGTTCGTCCGGGGTGTGGCGCGGACGTGCTGTGGGTTTTGTCAGTGCGCTACCGGGACCGGTGCCGCGACCGCCGACGCGTACCGGTGCACCACGACCTCTGCGACCAGCCGGTTAGAGCCCAGCGGTGCCCCCACGTGGATGCCCGCGTCTGCGGCCTCGGCGCGCACCCGGTCCAGTAGCAGGCCGGAGGACAGGAACCACGGTGCGACAACGATTTCCGTGGCGCCACGGGAACGCAGCGAGTCCGCGGCGTCGGCAAGGGTGGTCGATTCGCCGGTGGCGAAAACTGTCGTTGAGATCTCCCACTGCGCGGCGAGCGAGCGGGTGCGGTCGTTGGCTATGGAGTCCGAGGATCCGACCGCGGACAGGATCACGCCGGGGTTGTCCTTGCCGAGCTCGACCACCCGGCGCCGGGCCAGGCGCAGCAGCCGCTGATCTGGCCCGAGCACGGGAGCCTGGGTGACTCGCAACCGCGAGGGCGCCGAGGACAGCACCGTCGGCAGGTCGATCCGGGCGTGGTAGGCGTCGGACAGCAGCAACGGCACCACCACCGCCTCGCCGCTCAGATCGCCCAGCACGTCAACCAGATTCGGCTCGGAGAGCTCCAGAAACGCCAGCCGAACATCAAGGTCGGGCCGGAGCAACCGCACCTGCGCTACCAATCGGCGCGCATTCTCCGCGAACCGTGGGTCGCGGCTTCCGTGTGCGACGGCAAGGAGCGTCGGATTAGGCACGATTCAGTTCGACGGCGCGTAGCGCGTCGCCGACCAGTCCCGCCGCCAGCGTGTTGCCGCTCGACGGATCGATCAGCAGGAAGCTCCCCGCGGTCCGGTCATCGACGTACTCGTCCACACTGATCGCTTCCGCGAGGCGAATGCTGATCTGTCCGATGTCGTTGAGCTTCAATGATTCCGGTGCGGGATCGGCCGACAGGTTCTGCTCGTCGAAGCGCTCCACCAGCTCGCCGACGATCGCGGGAACGGTGCGGGTGCCATGCTTGAGCAGCAGGCGCGCGCCGGCCGTCAGTGGCTTGTCGGCCAGCCAGCACACGGTGCCTTCGATCTCCGACACCGGCTCGGACACGTCGGGAGCTGCGATCAGATCGCCCCGTGAGGCATCCACATCATCGGCCAGGATCAATGTCACGCTGCGGCCCGCCTCGGCGACCTCGAGCGGCCCATCGGCGGTGTCGATGCCCGCCACCGTGGTGCGCTGCCCGGCGGGCGATATGACCACCTCGTCGCCCACCCGCACCACACCGGCGGCGACCTGCCCGGCGTAACCGCGGTAGTCGGGGTACTCGGCGGTACGCGGACGGATCACATATTGGACTGGGAAACGCAGGCCTACGGTGCTCGACTCCTCATGTGCCGGAATCGATTCCAGATGTTCGATGAGGGTGGGCCCGCTGTAGAAACCGGTCCGCTCGCTGCGGGTGGCGATGTTGTCACCATGCAGCGCCGAGACCGGGATCTCCACGACGTTCTCGGGCTTCCAGCCCAGCGAGCTGGTCAGCTCGTTGAACTCGGCGCTGATCGCCTCGAAGATACGGGCGCTATCGGCCACCAGGTCGATCTTGTTGACCGCCAACACCAGCCGTGGCACCCCCAGCAGTGCCAGCACCGCCGCGTGACGGCGGGTCTGCTCGATGACACCCTTACGAGCGTCGACGAGAAGGATCACCAGCTGTGCGGTCGACGCCCCTGACACCGTGTTTCGGGTGTACTGCACGTGCCCGGGGGTGTCGGCGAGGATGAACGAACGCTTCGGGGTGGCGAAGTACCGATACGCCACGTCAATGGTGATGCCCTGCTCGCGCTCGGCGCGCAGACCGTCGACAAGCAGCGAGAGGTCGGGGGCATCGAGCCCGCGTGACTCGGAAGCCTTTGTGACGGCATCGAATTGGTCGATGAGTACCGACTTTGTGTCGTACAGCAGCCGACCCACCAGGGTGGACTTACCGTCGTCGACACTGCCGGCGGTGGCAATGCGCAGAAGATCGCTCATGATCAGCTCTGTCCTTGTTTCTTCGTGCAAGCCATCATCAGAAGTAGCCCTCTCGCTTGCGGTCTTCCATGGCGGCCTCGGACACTCGGTCATCACCGCGGGTCGCGCCGCGTTCGGTGATCCGTGATGCGGCCACCTCGGCGAGCACGGCATGGACGTCGGCGGCATCCGAGAGCACCGCGCCGGTGGTCGAGCCGTCGCCCACGGTGCGGTAGCGCACCGAAAGTGTTTGCAGCTCTTCGCCATCGCGCGGTCCACCCCAGGGGCCGGGGGTCAGCAGCATGCCGTCGCGGTTGAACACCTCGCGCTGGTGGGCGTAGTAGAGGTCGGCCAGCTGTACGTTTTCGCGAGCGATGTAGCGCCACACGTCCAACTCGGTCCAGTTGCTGATCGGGAACACCCGCACGTGCTCGCCCGGGGCATGCCGGCCGTTGTAGAGGCTCCACAGCTCGGGACGCTGCTTCTTGGGATCCCACTGGCCGAACGCGTTGCGCAGGCTGAAGATGCGCTCCTTGGCTCGCGAGCGCTCCTCGTCGCGACGTCCTCCACCGAGCACCGCGTCGAACTTGTTGTCGGTGATGGCCTCGAGCAGCGGGATGGTCTGCAACGGATTGCGGATTCCGTCGGGCCGCTCGGTCAGGCGGCCGTCGGCCAGGTAGTCCTCGACTTTCGCGACGACCAGGCGCAAGTTGTGGCGTTCGACGATCTCGTCGCGGAAGTCCAGCACCTCGGGCAGGTTGTGTCCGGTGTCGACGTGCAGCAGCGCGAAGGGAAGCGGGGCGGGCCAGAAGGCCTTGAGCGCGGTGTGCAGCAGCACCGTCGAATCCTTGCCGCCGGAGAACAGCAGCACCGGGCGCTCGAACTCGCCGGCCACCTCACGAATGATGTGAATCGACTCGGATTCGAGGTCGGTCAGTGTTTCCGTCTGATTCAACACAGACTCCATTTCGGTCTCCGTTGTCGTCATGAGGCGTGCAGCCCACATTCGGTCTTGGCCATGCCCTGCCAGCGGCCGCTGCGCGCGTCGGCGCCCAGTGCCGGTTTGGCCGTGCACGGGGCACAGCCGATCGACGGATAACCCTCGTCCACAAGCGGATTCACCAGGGTTCCGTGCTCGTCGATGTACTTCTGCATGTCCTCGTCGGACCATGCGGCGATCGCGTTGATCTTCACCAGCCCGAACGCCTCGTCGAAGCTGATCAGCGGTGCGTTCGCGCGGGTCGGGGCGTCGACACGGCGCAACCCGGTCACCCACGCCGAGTATCCGGAGAGCGACTTGCGCAGCGGCACAACCTTACGGAGGCGGCAGCATTCGCCGGGGTTGCTCGCGAACAGGTCCTTGCCCACCAGCTCGTTCTGCTGCGCCACCGTCTGCTCGGGAGCCACATTGACGATGTGGATGTCGTACACCGATTCCACGGCGTCGCGCGTGCCGATGGTCTCGGCGAAGTGGTATCCGGTGTCCAGGAACAAGACGTCGACGCCCGGACGCACTTGTACGGCAAGGTCGATGAGTACGGCGTCCTGCATGTTGGAGGCGACGACGTACTCGCCGCCGAAGTTCTCGTCGGTCCAGCGCAGCAGTTCCTCGGCAGAGGCATCCTGCAGTTCGGCAGCGCCGCGCTCGGCCAGCTCGCGCAGCTGGTCGAGGTTCTTCTGGCCCTCCAGCACGCTCATCGCAGATCCGCCTCCTCGGCCCGAACTGCCCACTGCGCGAAGCGCTCTCCGTCGGTGCGCTGCTTGACGAAGTTGCGGACCACCCGGTCGATGTAATCGCCGAGTTCGGTGCTGGTGACCTTGTGCTGACGCAGCTTGCGGCCGAATCCGCTATCCAGGCCAAGGCTTCCGCCCAAGTGAACCTGGAAGCCCTCGACGCTGTTGCCCTCGCCGTCATCGACCATCTGGCCCTTGAAGCCGATGTCTGCGACCTGCGAACGCGCGCACGAGTTGGGGCAGCCGTTGATGTTGATGGTGACCGGAGTATCCAGTTGCGCGTTGAGATCGTCCAGCCGCTTGTCCAGCTCGGGCACCAGATCCTGTGCCCGCTTGCGGGTTTCGGTGAACGACAGCTTGCAGAACTCGATACCGGTGCAGGCCATCAGGTTCTTGCGCCAGTGCGACGGACGTGACGGCAATCCGAGCGCGTCCAGTGCGGCGGTGAGCTCCGCCAGGTTCTCATCGGGGACGTCGAGGATGATCAGCTTCTGGTACGGCGTGAACCTGACCCGGTTGGATCCCGCCTTCTCGGCGATGTCGGCGACCGCCGACAAGATGGTGCCGGACACTCGGCCCGCGATGGGGGAGACACCAACGGCGTTGAGCCCGTTCTTGAGTCGCTGCACACCGACGTGGTCGATGGGCCGCGGCGGCTGCACCGGGGCGGGCCCGTCGATGAGCGGGCGTTTCAGGTATTCGGTCTCGAGAACCTCGCGGAACTTCTCGACGCCCCAGTCCTTGACCAGGAACTTCAACCGGGCCTTGGCACGCAGACGGCGGTAGCCGTAGTCACGGAAGATGCTGACGACGCCCTCCCACACGTCGGGCACCTCATCCAGTGGCACCCACACGCCGAGGCGCTGCGCCAGCATCGGGTTGGTCGACAGGCCGCCGCCCACCCACACGTCCAGGCCCGGGCCGTGCTCGGGGTGCACCACGCCGATGAAGGCGACGTCGTTGATCTCGTGCACGACATCCTGCAGACCGGAAATGGCCGTCTTGAACTTGCGGGGAAGGTTCGCGTACTCCTTCTTTCCGATGTAGCGGCGCACGATCTCGTCGATGGCCGGCGTCGGATCGAGCACCTCGTCCAGGGACTCACCGGCGAGCGGCGAGCCCAGGATCACGCGGGGGCAGTCGCCGCAGGCCTGCGTGGTGTGCAGACCCACCTCGTCGAGACGGCGCCAGATTTCCGGCATGTCCTCGACCCGGATCCAGTGGTACTGCACGTTCTCGCGGTCCGAGAGGTCGGCGGTGTCCCGTGCGTACGTGGTGGACAGGTCACCCAGGGTGCGAAGCGCCTGAGTCGTCAATGCGCCGCCGTCTGAACGCACCCGCAGCATGAAGTGATCGTCTTCGAGCATGTCGGTGTTCTCGTCGCCGGTCCAGGAGCCGTCGAAACCCGGCTTGCGCTGGGTGTACAGACCCCACCAGCGGAAGCGGCCACGCAGGTCGGTCTTGTCGATGCTCTCGAAGCCCTTGTGGGCGTAGATGGTTTCGATGCGCTCCCGCACGTTCAGCGGGTGATCGTCCTTCTTGGCTTGCTCATTGGGGTTCAGCGGCTCGTGTTCTCCGAGGGCCCACTGGCCCTCGCTGCGCTGTGGCTTCGGGCGAGCGGGCCGGGTCTCGCTGGTGGTCATGGTGCTCCTCAGAAAGGCAGGCACAGTCGTGGGCGACACACCGGGGGCTGACCGGAGGCGCAAATCCTCACGACCGTTTGGGTGGCAGACGGGTAGGACTACGTCACTAAGGGAGACAACACGCGCTACAGACACGCTTCAGGTCGATGTGTCGCCGCGCGACAAGAGGGACCTGATGTGTGCTCACCCGGCCAATTGTGCCATGAGAAACTGGCACCCCACACGACCGGGTCGTAATTCCGCTCATTGTGAGCAAAACCTCTATTGGGCTTGGGGGATTCCCGCTATTGACCGCGCAGATTTTTTCTGCCGTCGACCCTGGCACACACTGGACCGGTGAGACCCGAAACGATTGCCGCCCTGCCGCCCCTGGTGCCGGCGCCGGGACGCCCGTTCGGGATCTATGTGCATGTTCCTTTCTGTGCCACACGCTGCGGATACTGCGATTTCAACACTTACACCGCCGACGAACTCGGCGACGGCACCTCGCCCGCGGGCTGGCTTGAGGCGCTGCGTGCCGAGCTCGGCCTGGCCGCGCGGACCCTGGACGGAAAACCGCCGGTGGAGACCGTGTTCGTCGGGGGCGGGACGCCCTCGCTATTGGGTGGTTCCGGGCTCGCAGAGGTGCTCGACGCGATCGGAGCCCACTTCACGTTGGCGCCGGGTGCCGAGGTCACTACCGAGGCCAACCCCGAATCGACCTCGCCGGCGTTCTTCGAGACGATTCGGGCCGCCGGATACACCCGGGTCTCGTTGGGCATGCAGTCTGCGGCCCCGCATGTGCTGGCGACGCTGGACCGGGTGCATGCGCCCGGAAGGGCGGTGGCGGCGGCGCGGGAAGCGCGTGCGGCCGGTCTTGAGCACGTCAATCTCGACCTCATCTATGGCACCCCGGGGGAAACCGACGATGACCTGCGCCGGTCCATCGATGCGGTGCTCGACGCCGGGGTGGACCACGTGTCGGCGTATGCGCTGGTCGTCGAGGAGGGCACCGCGCTGGCCCGGCGTGTGCGGCGCGGCGAGCTGCCTAATCCCGATGAGGACGCCCTGGCCGACCGGTATCAGCTGCTGGATGCGGCGCTGTCGCAGGCCGGACTGAGCTGGTACGAGGTGTCCAACTGGGCACGCCCCGGCGGGCAGTGTCGTCACAACCTCGGGTACTGGGCCGGCGGCGACTGGTGGGGTGCCGGGCCGGGTGCGCACGGACACGTCAACGGGGTGCGGTGGTGGAACGTCAAGCACCCCAACACCTACGCCAGGCAGCTGGGTGAGGGGCAGCTTCCCGTCGGCGGGCACGAGGTCCTCGGCCCGGCCGAACGGCATACCGAGGATGTGCTGCTGGCGGTGCGGCTGAATACGGGAATCGCCTTGGCGGACTTGACTGTTGAGGAGCGTGGCCGAGTGCCTGCGGTAGTTTCCGGGGGGCTGGCACGACTGGTGGATGACCGGCTGGTGCTCACCGATCAGGGGCGCCTGCTGGCCGATGGCGTGGTGCGCACCATCCTGGACTAGCGCCGGCTAAACAGACCGCAGCTGGTCCATATCGAAAACCCTGGCGTGCAACACAACCCGATTGCGTAGCGCGGCGCGCACGGCGCGATGCAGCCCGTCCTCCAGGTAGGTGACGCCCTGCCATTTCACCGCGTGCGGAAACAGGTCTCCGTAAAACGTGGAGTCCTCACTGAGCAGGCGGTCCAAGGCAAGCACCGTGGTGGTGGTGACGAGTTCATCGAGTCGGATCTGCCGGGGCGGGATGCGTGACCAATCCCTGGTCGATAGCCCGTGTTCTGGATACGGCTTCCCCTCGCGGACACCTTTGAAGATCACCGCAAACCACTCCGTAATGATCCCGCCATAACACCTGAGGTTAGCGTGGACGGCCGTGGTGGAGGGTTGAGGCAGCCTGGCCCCGTAAAATGGGAGGCAAATCGCTGCTCCGAGGGAGGTGACCATGGCCAGTGCCGATGACAGACGCTTCGAGGTGCTGCGCGCCATCGTCGCCGATTACGTCACCACCAAGGAGCCGATCGGCTCCAAGGCCCTGGTCGACAGGCACGGACTCGGCGTTTCCAGCGCCACCGTCCGCAACGACATGGCGGTACTCGAGGCCGAGGGCTACATCGCGCAGCCGCACACCAGTTCAGGACGCATTCCGACCGAAAAGGGCTACCGCGAATTCGTCAACCGGCTCGAGGACGTCAAACCGCTCTCGGGTGCCGAACGCAAGGCCATCCTGAACTTCCTGGAAGGCGGCGTCGACCTCGATGACGTGTTATGCCGCGCGGTGCGGCTGCTGGCACAGATGACTCGTCAGGTTGCCGTGGTGCAGTACCCGACGCTGTCCTCGTCGAGCGTGCGTCACCTGGAAGTGGTGCTGCTGACCCCGGCCCGGCTGTTGTTGGTGGTCATCACCGACACCGGGCGGGTTGATCAGCGGATCGTCGAGCTGGGCGACGTCATCAACGACGAGCAACTGGGCCGCCTCCGGGTGCTGCTGGGCGCGGCCCTGGACGGCAAGAAGCTGTCGGCGGCCTCGGTGGCCGTCGCCGAGCTGGCCGAACAGTCCGACGATGACCTGCGCAACCCCCTGACGCGCGCGGCGACGGTGCTGGTGGAAACGCTCGTCGAGCATCACGAGGAACGCCTGCTGCTCGGCGGCACCGCCAATCTGACCCGCAACGCGGGCGATTTCGGCGGTCAGCTGCGCACCGTGTTGGAGGCGCTCGAGGAGCAGGTGGTGGTGCTGCGCTTGCTCGCCGCACAGCAGGAGGCGGGCCGGGTCACCGTGCACATCGGTCACGAAACCGCTGCTGAGCAGATGATCGGCACCTCCGTTGTCTCCACCCCGTATGGTGCGGGCGGAGCGGTGTTCGGCGGTATGGGTGTGCTGGGGCCCACACGGATGGACTACCCGGGAACCATCGCGAACGTCGCGGCGGTTGCCATGTATATCGGCGAAGTGTTAGCCAATCGCTAGCAGTATGTGAACTAGACAGGACGTAACAGGCACAGTGGCGCGTGATTACTTCAGCATTCTTGGGGTCAGCAAGGGTGCCAGCGACAGCGAACTCAAGCGGGCGTACCGCAAGCTCGCCCGCGAGCTGCACCCCGACATCAACCCCGATGAGCAGGCGCAGGCGCGGTTCAAGGAGGTCAGCGTCGCCTACGAGGTGCTGACCGATCCGGAGAAGCGGCGCATCGTCGACCTCGGCGGTGACCCGCTGGAGAACGGCGGCGGTGGCAACGGGTTCGGCGGTTTCGGTTCGGGCTTCGGTGGCCTGGGCGATGTCTTCGAGGCATTTTTCGGCGGTTCGGCCGGCGGATCACGCGGTCCGCGCGGACGGGTGCAGCCCGGGTCCGACTCTCTGCTGCGGATGCGCCTGGAACTGGTGGAATGCGCGACCGGCGTCAGCAAGCAGGTGACGGTCGACACCGCGATTCTGTGCGACGGATGTGCGGGCAAGGGCACCCACGGAAACTCGGCACCGAGCGCCTGCGAGACCTGTGGTGGCCGTGGCGAGGTGCAGACGGTGCAGCGGTCCCTACTTGGCCAGGTGTTGACCTCGCGCCCCTGCCCGACGTGCCAGGGGGCCGGAGAGGTCATCACCGATCCATGCCACAAGTGCGGTGGCGACGGCCGGGTGCGCGCGCGTCGCGAGATCACGGTCAAGATCCCGGCCGGTGTCGGCGACGGCATGCGGGTGCGCCTTGCTGCGCAGGGTGAGGTCGGCCCCGGCGGTGGACCGGCCGGTGACCTGTACGTCGAGGTGCACGAGAAGCCACATGACGTGTTCATTCGTGACGGGGACGACCTGCACTTCACGGTCCGCGTCCCGATGGTGGAGGCGGCGCTGGGTACCAGCGTGTCCGTCGACGCGATCCTCGATGGCGACACCACCATCAAGGTCGAGCCAGGCTCGCAGCCCGGGTCGGTGGTGACGCTGCGCGGTAAGGGCATGCCCCATCTGCGCACCGGTGTGCGCGGCAACCTGCACGCCCACCTGGACGTGGTGGTGCCAACGCGGCTGGACGCCAAGGAGCGCGAGCTCTTGAAGGACTTCCGGACCCGTCACAAGGACGGCGCCGAGGTCGTGTGGGCCGAATCCGCATCCGGCGGGGTGTTCTCGCGGCTGCGCGAGGCGTTCACGGGCCGGTAATCGATGGCGGCAGCCACGATCTTCTACGTTGACCACGTCCCCGCCGCCGGTGAACGGGTAATCCTCGACGGCGATGAGGGACATCACGCAACGCGGGTGCTGCGCATGCGGGTCGGTGAGCCGGTCATGGTGTGCGATGGCGCGGGTGAGGTCGGTGACGGCGTGGTCGCCTCCGTTGAGCGCGCCACGTTGTCGATCGAGGTGACCGGACGCTGGGGCGTGGTCGTCGCGGCGCCCAAAGTGACTGTGGTGCAGGCGCTTCCCAAATCCGATCGCTCCGAGCTCGCTGTCGACCTGGCGGTGGAGGCGGGTGCCGACGAGATCGTCCCGTGGCAGGCGCAGCGCTGTGTGTCGCGCTGGGACGCAAAGGCGGCGAAGGGGCAGCAGCGTTGGGAGGCGGTGGCGCGGGCGGCGTCACGCCAGTCCCGGCGGGCCTTCGTGCCGGCGGTGTCCGCACTGCACTCGACCGCGCAGCTGGCCGAGCTGGTCCGGGCGCGGATCACCGACGGTGCCGTGGTGCTGGTGTTGCATGAATCGGCGGATTCCGGGCTGAGTGTCTTGGGTGAGCGGCTGTCCGCGTCGTCGTCGGTGGTCTTGATCGTGGGCCCCGAGGGGGGTGTCGCCGACGAGGAGCTGGGAGTTTTGACCGACGCGGGCGCGGCCGCCGTGCGTTTGGGTCCGACGGTGTTGCGCACGTCCAGTGCCGCTGCCGTCGCGCTGGGCGCGCTCGGGGTGCTCACGGATCGGTGGGCAGGCGCTCCGCTGACGCACAAAGGCGTGGAGGCTGACGGTTGCCAGCGGTAAACTCGAAGCAACTTCACAACCCAAGAAAGCAGGCGACCGTAACCACGTGACGAGCCGAGAACAAGGTGCCGCTGCGCCGGCTTCGGAAGTACGCAGCAGCGTCGAGATTCCGAATGACCTCATCATGGGCCTGCTGGGTTCAGCCGATGAAAACCTGCGAGAGCTTGAGGACGTCCTTCCCGTCGATGTCCACGCCCGCGGAAACACCATCACCTTCACGGGCGAGCCCGCCGATATCGCGCTTGCCGAGCGGGTGATTTCCGAGCTGATCGTGATCGCCCGGCGCGGTCAGCAGCTCACGCCGTCGACCGTGCGGCACACCGTGGGGATGCTGACCGGCGATGGGGACGAGTCGCCCGCCGAGGTGCTGAGCCTGGACATCCTGTCGCGGCGCGGCAAGACGATCCGGCCAAAGACGTTGAACCAGAAGCGTTATGTGGACGCGATCGACGCCAACACGATCGTCTTCGGCATCGGCCCGGCCGGGACCGGTAAGACCTACTTGGCAATGGCGAAGGCGGTCAACGCCTTACAGAGCAAGCAAGTCACCCGCATCATCCTGACGCGCCCGGCCGTGGAGGCGGGGGAGCGGCTGGGGTTCCTGCCCGGCACGCTCAGCGAGAAGATCGACCCGTACTTGCGGCCCCTGTATGACGCGCTGCACGACATGATGGATCCCGAGCTGATTCCCAAGCTGATGGATGCGGGGGTCATCGAGGTCGCGCCGCTGGCCTACATGCGAGGCCGGACCATCAACGACGCGTTCATCATTCTCGACGAGGCGCAGAACACCACCGCCGAGCAGATGAAGATGTTCCTCACCCGGCTGGGCTTCGGCTCCAAGATCGTGGTGACCGGTGACATCACTCAGGTCGACCTGCCCGGCAACGCCCGTTCCGGGCTGCGCGCCGCCATGGACATTCTCGACAATATCGAGGGAATTCACTTCTCGGAGTTGACCAGTGCCGATGTGGTGCGCCACCGGCTGGTCTCGGAGATCGTTGATGCCTACGCGCGGTTTGAGGACTCGGACTTGACAGGCAACCGTGCGCAGCGACGCGCGTCGGGGAACCGGAGCCGGCACCGATGAGCATTGAGGTAGTCAACGAGTCGGGTATCGACGTCGCCGAGGGCGAGTTGGTCAGCGTCGCACGATTCGCCATTGCGGCAATGGATGTCCATCCGGCCGCCGAACTTTCGATGATGCTTGTCGACCTGGCGGCGATGGCCGACCTGCATATGCGGTGGATGGACCTGCCCGGTCCCACCGATGTGATGTCGTTCCCGATGGACGAACTGGAGCCTGGCGGACGTCCTGATGCGCCCGAGCCCGGGCCGTCGATGCTGGGCGATATCGTGCTGTGCCCGCAGTTCGCGGCCGAACAGGCTGAGGCAGCCGGACATTCGTTGGCGCACGAGCTGGCGCTGCTGACGGTGCACGGGGTGCTGCACCTGCTCGGCTACGACCACGCCGAGCCCGAGGAAGAGCGCGAGATGTTCGCGCTGCAGAACCAGCTGCTGCAGGATTGGTACGAGCAGCAGGCCCAGCTGTACCGAGATAGCCGTCTGCTCGACAAGTCGCGCAACTTCGACGAGTGATGTCTGGCATAGGGCTGCTGCTGGCGGCGATCGCGCTCGTCGGCCTGGGCGGCGCGTTCGCGGCCATCGATGCGGCCATCAACACGGTGTCCTCGGCGCGTGTCGACGAGCTGGTCCGCGAGGAGCGGCCCGGTGCGGTGCGGCTTTCGGTGGTGATCCGGGAGCGTCCGCGTTATGTGAACCTGGTGGTGCTGTTGCGTACCACCTGCGAGATCTTGTCGACGGTGTTCCTGGTCGGCTACCTCACCGCGCGGATGAGCCTTGGTGCGGCGCTGATGATTTCCGCGATTGTCATGGTGGTGACGAGTTTCGTGGCCATCGGGGTGGGCCCGCGCACGTTGGGGCGTCAGCACGCGTACTCGATCGCGCTGGGCGCCGCCGTTCCCCTGCAGGTGATTTCGGTGCTGCTGGGCCCGATTTCGCGGCTGCTGATTCTGCTCGGCAACGCGGTGACGCCCGGACGCGGTTTCCGTAACGGACCGTTCTCCTCCGAGATCGAGCTGCGCGAGGTGGTCGACATGGCACAGCAGCGCGGTGTGGTGGCCGATAACGAACGCCGGATGATCCAGTCGGTGTTCGAGCTGGGCGATACGCCGGCCCGCGAGGTGATGGTGCCGCGCACCGAGATGGTGTGGATCGAATCCGACAAGACGGCTGGTCAAGCGACTTCTCTGGCGGTGCGCAGCGGGCACTCCCGCATTCCGGTGGTCGGGGAGAACGTGGATGACGTCGTCGGCGTGGTCTTCCTCAAAGACCTTGTCCAGCAGACGTACTACTCGGTCAATGGTGGGCGCGACGTCACCGTGGCGCAGGTGATGAGGCCTGCGGTCTTCATCCCGGACTCCAAGCCGCTGGATGCGTTGCTGCGTGAGATGCAGCAGCACCGCAAGCATATGGCGCTGCTGGTCGACGAGTACGGGGCGATCGCCGGGCTGGTGACCATCGAGGACGTGCTGGAGGAGATCGTCGGGGAGATCGCCGACGAGTATGACCATGACGAGGTCGCCCCGGTGGAAGATCTGGACGACAAGGTGTTTCGTGTCTCCGCCAGACTGCCGATCGAGGACCTGGGGGAGCTGTACGACATCGAGTTCGACGAGGATTTGGACGTCGAGACCGTCGGCGGGCTGCTGGCGCTTGAGCTGGGGCGCGTTCCACTGCCGGGGGCCAAGGCTGCCTCGCACGGACTTTTGTTACAGGCCGAGGGTGGTCCCGATACGCGCGGCCGGGTGCGCATCGGCACGATTCTGGTGCAACCCGACCCCGACAGCGGCACGGCGGCAGGCGACGAGAAAACGGAGGAAAAAGATGACTGAGTTGGATGCGGAAGACAACAAGCTCGTCGTGCTGGCCCGTGGAGCGATGGGGCGTGCCGAAGCGAAGTCGGGGGCGGCGGTGCGCGACGGCGACGGCCGCACCTACGCCGGTGCGCCGGTGTCGCTTTCGGCGCTGTCGTTGACGGCGTTGCAGGCGGCGGTGGCGGCGGCGGTGTCCAGTGGAGCCTCGGTCATCGAGGCGGCGGTGCTGGTCGGCGGTTCACACGAGGATCCGGGCCTGGCTGCGGTGCGCGAGCTTTCGCCGTCGGCGACGGTCATCGTCACCGATCGCACCGGCGTGCCTGCGGGGCAGCTGTGACCTCGCCCGAATTCCGTTCGGGTTTCGTCTGTTTTGTCGGGCGGCCCAACACCGGTAAGTCGACGTTGACCAATGCGCTGGTCGGCCAGAAGGTCGCCATTACGTCGAACCGGCCGCAGACCACCCGGCACACGATCCGCGGCATCGTGCACCGCGAGAATTTCCAGATCGTGCTTGTCGACACTCCCGGGCTGCATCGACCGCGCACGCTGCTCGGGCAGCGGCTCAACGACCTTGTGCGCGATACGTATTCCGAGGTCGATGTGATCGGCCTGTGCATCCCGGCCGATGAGGGCATCGGGCCGGGTGACAAGTGGATCTACGAGCAGATCAAGCTCGTCGCACCGCGTACCACGCTGATCGCGATCGTCACCAAGATCGACAAGGTGAGCAAGGAGCGGGTGGCCGAGCAGCTGCTGTCGGTGTCGCAGCTCGTCGGGCCGGACGTCGACATCGTGCCGGTGTCCGCTGTCTCCGGTGCCCAAGTCGAGGTGCTGACAGAGGTTTTGGCGTCGAAGCTGCAACCGGGTCCCGCGTTCTACCCCGACGGCGAACTGACCGATGAGCCCGAAGAGGTGCTCATGGCCGAGCTGATCCGTGAGGCGGCGCTCGAAGGCGTCCGCGATGAGCTGCCGCACTCGCTGGCAGTGGTGATCGACGAGGTGAACGAACGCGAGGGTCGCCCCGAGGGTTCGGAGCTGATCGATGTGCACGCGATTCTCTATGTCGAGCGGGACAGTCAAAAGGGCATCGTCATCGGTAAGGGTGGCGCGCGGCTACGCGAGGTCGGGACCAACGCGCGCAAGCAGATCGAAAAGCTGCTCGGCACCAAGGTTTTCCTGGATCTGCGGGTCAAGGTCGCCAAGAACTGGCAGCGCGACCCCAAGCAGCTCGGCAAGCTCGGCTTCTAGGGGCGGGGGCCTTTTCCGCGCGGCCGCCCCTTTCCGCCGACACGCCGTGTAGTGGCGTATTCGTATCGCACGTTCTCGCCACTAACAAGCGTGTCGGCGCGAGGGCAGGTGTTGTCGGTGGTGCGTGGCAGGGTCCGGCCATGGACAAACTCATTGTGGGCAGCGAGGCCCTCGCTGCGGGTGTGCTCACACGGCATGAGCTTCGTCAGCACTACGACCCGGTTTTCCGCGACGTGTACCTTCCTGCCGGAACTGAATTGACGGCGAGCGTGCGGGCGAAGGCGGCGTACCTGTGGGCGGGCCGTCAGGCGGTGGTGTGCGGGGTGTCGGCGGCGGCGTTACTGGGCAATCGGTACATCTCTGCCGAACGCGTGGTCGAGCTGAATCGCTCGCGACGTAATGCTCCAGAGGGAATTGTCATCCGAGGTGATTGCCTCTTGCCCGATGAATGCACGATCGTCGGAGACGTCGCGGTGACCACCCCAGCGAGGACGATCTTTGATATCGGTCGACGAGTGCATTCAGCGAGGGCCGTCGAGCTGACGGATGTGCTGCTCCGTGATTGTGATGCTGCGGAGGTGGATTCATTGATCGCACGACACCACGGTGCTCGCGGTCTTCGGCGTCTGCAGAACGTGCTCTTCCTTGCAGACCCAGGTGCAGAATCTGTGCAAGAGACTAGATTACGGCTCTGTCTTGTCGGGGGTGGGCTGCCACGTCCTGAGACGCAGATTGAGCTCAGAGGTCCGAACGGGCGGATTGTTCGCCTCGATATGGGCTGGCGAGCCGAACGCTTGGCGGCCGAGTTCGACGGGGCGCAGCACTGGGGTGATTCTGTGCAGCATCGCCGGGACATCGAGCGGCAGGAGTTCATCGCGACGATGGGCTGGAAGCTTATGCGCGTCAGCCGCGACCAGCTGGCCAATGACCCGGGTGCGGTTGTCGAGCGGGTCAGATCTGCCTACCGAGCGCGAGCGCAGGCAGCCTGATGTCGACACACCCGTTAGTGGCGAGAACGTGCGATACGAATACGCCGCAACACGGCGTGTCGGCGCAGAGGCGGGCACTCACCACCAGGGGTCGGGGGTTTCCGATGCCCAATCGTTGATCGACTCCAGCTGCGCCGCAAGCGAAATGAGCAGCGGCTCGCTGTTCGCCGGGCCCATCAGCTGCACGCCGACGGGCAGCCCGTCTTGGGTGAACCCGGCGGGGACGTTGATCGACGGCCACCCGAGCACATTCCACGGCCACGTCATGGGGCAGGCGGCGATCTGTCCGCGATCCGTGGCGATGCTGCCAACATCGTCGAAATCGTAAATACCCGTTGGCGGTTGGGCAGTTGTCGGCGCCAGCACAACGTTGAAGCTGCCGAAGATCTTGCCGACGCGTGCCTGCAACCGCGGCTCGGCCGCGCGCGCCCGCCGCAGCGCCCAGCCGGCCAGTCGTCGGCCCGTGCGCATGTTCGTCACGGTGCGCTGGTCCCAGTTCGCCCCGGCGTCGAGCCGGTCGCGCCACGGCAGCAGTCCCGCGGTGGCGCGCGGCAGGAAGTTCATGCCGAGCCCGATGCCGTAGTCCGGGTCGCCCTCGGACACCATGTGCCCGAGGGAACGCAGCTGATGGCCCACATAGCGGGTGGCGGCTTCGATCGTCGGGTGAATTCTGGCGGGAAAGGCCGAGAACGGAACCTTGAGCGACAGTGCGATGCGCAGCTGCCCCGGGTCTTCGTGGACGGCATCCAGCACCCGGACGTGCGGTGGCTGGTGCAAATCGCCGGCCACGTTTCCCGACGCGGCATCTAACAACAGCGCGGCGTCGGCGACCGTGCGGGCCAGGGGCCCGTGCACCGTTATCCCGTTGAACGCCTCGGCCAGCGGCCAGGTGGAGATCCGGCCACGCTGCGGCTTGATGCCGATCAGATGTGTCCATGCGGCGGGAATCCGCACGCTCCCAGCCCCATCCGAGCCGATGGCCCCGGCGATAAGCCCGGCCGCCACCGCCGCGGCGCTGCCGCCCGAGGATCCGCCTGGGGTGTGGTTGCGGCTCCACGGGTTGCGGGTGTGGCCGAAGCCGGGCCCACTGGTGAAGCCCCACTGGCCCAGCTCGCACGTGTTGGTCTTACCGACGATCACCGCGCCCGCCGCCCGCAGCCGTCGCACCAGCTCGGCGTCCTCGGATTCCGAACCGACGGCCCCGGCGGTACCGAATGCGGTTGGGGTGCCCGCCAGGTCGGTGTCGTCTTTGATGGCAATGGGCACGCCGAGCAACGGCAGCCGGTCACCGGCAGCTAACCGCTTGTCGGCCACTGCGGCGTCGGCGAGGGCGTTCTTGGTGCACACCACCCGGAACGCGTTGAGGGTCGACTGGCTGGCTTTGATCGCGTTGAGTGCCGCGAGGGTCAACGAAACGGAGCTGACCGAACCCTCTACCAGCGCGGAGGCCTGGGACGTCAGCGTGGGAAAGCCCGACATGACGAGAAGGGTAAGCCGTCGAAATAGTGCGTCAATGCGGGGATTCGTCGGTACCAGATGGGAAACTCTTCGAATGCGGCTTTATCGGGATCGTGCTGTTGTGCTGCGCCAGCACAAGCTCGGTGAGGCCGATCGCATCGTGACCCTGCTGACCCGCCAGCATGGCCTGGTCCGCGCGGTGGCCAAGGGGGTGCGCCGCACCCGAAGTAAGTTCGGGTCACGGCTGGAACCGTTTGCGCATATCGACGTGCAGCTGCATCCGGGACGCAACCTCGACATCGTCACGCAGGTGCAGGCCATCGACGCCTTCGCATCGGACATCGTCAGCGACTACGGCCGGTACACCACCGCCTGCGCCATCTTGGAGACCGCCGAACGGATCGCGGGTGAAGAGCGCGCCCCGGCCGTCGCCCTGCACCGCCTCACCGTCGGCGCACTCAGGGCCATCGCTGATCAGCAGCGTCCGCGGGAGTTGGTTCTCGATGCATATCTGTTGCGCGCCATGAGCATTGCCGGATGGGCGCCCGCCATCAGCGAGTGTGCACGCTGCGCCACTCCCGGCCCGCATCGCGCTTTCCATGTGGCGGCCGGTGGCAGCGTCTGCGTGCACTGCCGTCCCGCGGGTGCGGCGACCCCGCCGCCGGGTGTGCTGGAGCTGATGGCCGCGCTCCATGACGGCGACTGGGCGGCCACCGATGACGTGCCGCAGACCCAGCGCACCCAGGCCAGCGGATTGATCGCGGCGCATTTGCAGTGGCACCTGGAGCGCAAGCTGCGGACACTCCCGCTCGTCGAACGTGGGACCAGGTTAAATATGACCCATGGTGAAGAGCAGCCAGCCCGATCCGCAGCAGGATAAGTACTTCACGGATTGGGCCGACGTCCCGCCCGGCTACGCCCCGACGTTCCCGGACAAGACGGTGTTTCCTGCTGTTTTCCCGAAGCTGCTGCCCGGATCGGGCCCCGGTGGCACCCGGCCACATCCCGCGCCCAAGCATCCCTCGGGTGCCGTACCGCCGGCCATCCCCAAGGAACTGGTACCGCGGCACGTGGCGGTGGTGATGGACGGCAACGGGCGTTGGGCACGGGCTCGTGGCTTGCCGCGCACCGAGGGGCACAAGATGGGCGAGGCCACCATGATGGACATGGTCTGTGGTGCCATCGAGATGGGCATCCCGTGGCTGACCACCTACGCGTTCTCGACGGAGAACTGGAGAAGGCCCGCGGACGAGGTTCGATTCCTGATGGGCTTCAACCGTGACGTGGTGAAGCGGCGACGCCATGATCTGAACAACATGGGCGTGCGGTTCCGCTGGGCGGGCCAGAAGACGCGGCTATGGAGCAGCGTCTACAAGGAGCTCGAGATCACCGAGGAGCTCACCAAGAACAACAGCACGTTGACCTTGACCACGTGCATCAACTACGGAGGCCGGGCCGAGATCGCCGAGGCGACACGCAGGATCGCCCGCCTGGTGGAGTCTGGGCAGCTCAAGCCCGACCGCATCACCGAAGAGACCATCGCCAAGTACCTCGACGAGCCGGACATGCCCGACGTCGATTTGTTCTTGCGGCCCTCGGGCGAGTTCCGGTCGAGCAACTTCATGATGTGGCAGTCGGCATACGCCGAGTTCGTGTTTCAGGAAAAGATGTACCCCGACTTCGACCGCCGCGACCTCTGGGCGGCCTGCCTCGAGTATGCGCAGCGCGACCGTCGATTCGGTACGGCGTAATGACCGACCCCGATAACGGAGCCGACGAGATTCTGGACCGCGTGTACCGCGTGCTGCACCCGGTGCTGCCGGTCATCAAGGAGCCTGATGGTGCGCTGAGGGCCGACTACGAGGGCACGCTCACCTCGATCCGCGCGGTCACCATCGCGGCGGGCCTGGATGTGGTGTCGCTGTCGCAGGTGTTGGCCTGGGATGTGGCGGTCAACGCGAAATCGCGGCATCTGGTCGATGGGTTGGCGCAGAAGTCCCTTTTCGGAAACATTCTGTTGGTCGCCAAGGGGCGCAAGGCAGATGTATTGCTGCGCTACAACTTTCCCGCCACCGAGATCTCGGATGAGGCATTGGTGACGCTCTTACTCATGGTGTTCGCCACCGGGGCCGATGCGCGAAGGGCGCTGGGTAACTAGGAGTTCCGGCGCAGGGCGCTGCAACGACTGCACAGACCGAAGACCTCCACCGTGTGGTGGACAGCGGTGAACCCGTGCTCTTCGGCGACATCGGTGGCCCATGCCTCGACCGCGCCGGCCTGCACTTCGACAGCGAAACCGCAACTCTGGCAGACCAAATGGTGGTGGTGTCCGTCCGAACAGCGTCGGTACACCGATTCGCCGGTGTCGTTGCGCAGCACATCGACCTCGCCTGACGTCGACATCGACTGCAGGGTCCGGTAGACGGTGGTCAGACCGATGCCTTCGCCGGTGCGTTTGAGTTCGTCGTGGAGCTCCTGCGCCGACCGGAATTCATCGGTCCGGTTCAGCAGCGCGGTGATGGCGGCCCGCTGTCGGGTGGACCGCACGGTGCCCGGCAAGGCTGCCCGCTCTTCGCGGACGTTCATCTCTGTTCCTCGGTGTGCGCCACCGCGTCGACGACGATATGAGAGAGGTGATCGTCGACGAGGCGGTACATGACCTCTCGTCCCTGACGTTCACCGGAGACCACTCCGGCAGCCTTGAGTACCCGCAGATGCTGACTGATGAGCGGCTGGGCGACACCGACCGCGTCGACCAACTCGTGGACGCAGCGCTGCGATTCGCGCAGCTGCAGCACGATGGCGATACGCACCGGCGCGGCAAGCGCGCGGAGCAGCTCACCGGACTGTTCGAGGATCTCGCGCGGGGGCAGCGGCCCGGGCGGTGTCAGCGGAGCATGCGGTGGCTCGGCATGTGCGGAACTAAGCACGGTGTTCACCACGGCGCTTCACCTCAACCTGAATCACGCCCCGGCCTGTCCGGAGACCCAACATGGGGTCCGGCGGCAAACCGGGCCCATCTATTGAGGGTAGTGGCCGATTCCCGATCTGGTGGTAAGGGTGCCGCCGTGGCGGCCGGGGGATGGTGCCGACTCGGGTCATCACAGTACCGTGCCGCCGAATCTTCAAAAATTTGCTGAAACACACGAATTCGTCAGCCGCAGATGCGGCGGGTGGGGCAGAAGGGCCTGTACATCTAGGCATGGTCGGCGATTTGATCACGGCGTCCTGGTGTTCACTCCAGGTCGTCCCATTGGGGTTTCCGGTGTGTCTCATCGTGGTTTATGCACCTCAATCGGCCAGTTGTGGGTGAGGAGTGTCACAGCCTGCTCCCAGGTCGCGGCGTTGACACGGCGCTGCCCGGTCTCTACGTTATGAAAACGATAATCATTACCAATTAAGTCTATGACGCCTACCTGAGGATGATCGCCATGGCCACCTTTGCTACCGGCACCGACGAGCTAAAGAACACCGACGGTGTGAACCGGCCAGGGTGGTTTGTCAGCAGACGCGTCGACATCCTCTTCGTCTTCGGTTTGGGCGCGTTGTTGTCCGCGGTGCTCTTCGCGGCCGACGGGCACAAGGGCGTATTCCTCGTCGGTGCGGTGACCTTTTCCCTGCTATCCGACCTCCCGCATGTGCTGACGACGACGGCGCGCGTGTGGATGGATCCCCGCGAGCGGTCCCGGTTCTGGGCGCATTACGTGATCAGCTTCGTGGTGGTCGCCGCGATCGTCGGCACGTTGTGGTTCGGCGGCTGGATGGTGCCACTGCTGGCCATCTGGGCCTATTGGCAGGTGTTCCACGTGCTGAAACAGCACTTCGGCATCATCAACATCTACGCGGCGAAGAACGGTTACAAGGGCCCGCGTAACCGGATCAAGTACGCGCTGTACGCCGTCTGCCTGGCTCCGGTGCTGTACCGGGCGAGCCAGGGCCTGAACTTCTCCGAGTACGTGGTCTTCGGTCATCGACTGCCGTTCTCGAACCTGAGCGTGCCGGTGCCGCCCATTCCCGGATTCTTGGTCATCGGTGGATTCGTCTGTGCCGCAGTAATGTTGGGAATCGCGGTCTGGGAGCAGGTGCAGCTCAAGAGGGCAGGGCAGCGCACGCTGCCGGCCATGGCGGTGGCCACCTTCATCATCGCGGCGCTGTCCTACAACCTGTCCTACCTGCTGGTCTCGGACCTTTTCGCACTCATCCTGATCGCGACGACAACGCACAGCCTGCAGTACCACCTGATCAACTGGACGCGGAACAACACCCGTTTCGCGCACACCGAGGATCCGGGTGAGAAGAAGCTGCTGCTGGCACGGCTCTCGACGCGTAAGGCGCTGCCGCTGTACATCGCGTTCTTCGGGGGGCTGGGCATCCTCGCCGGGCAGCTCGACACGGTCATCTTCGCGGTCCCGCTCACCTTCGTGCTGCACCACTTCTACATGGACGGTGCGCTGTGGAAGAGCAAGGGCAATCCCGAATTGGCCCATGACCTCGGAATTGTCCGTGCTGGATAACGAACTGATCCAGCAGCCCGCCGGGCAGCGGCAGGGGCGCCCGCCGGTCTCGGTGCGTCGCGTCGAGTCTCGTCGTGATGCCAGGCAGTTCATCTCGATGCCCTGGCGCCTCTACGGTGACGACCCGCAGTGGCGCCCGACGCTGCGCCGCGTCATGCACGCGAAGATGAACGCCAAGCACAACCCCCTGCACCAGGAGGTGCAGATCGAGAACTTCGTCGCCTATCGCGGCGACAACCCCGTGGGCCGAATCTCCGCCAGCATCGACTCGGCATACGTACAGCGCTACGGCGACTGCGCATTCTTCGGGTTCTTCGAGAGCGAGGACGACGAAGCGGTTGCGGGCGCCCTGCTGAGAACGGCCGAGCAATGGGCCGTGCGTCGGGGTATCACCAAAATGGTCGGCCCGTTCAGCTACACCTCACGTGAGGAGGTGGGCCTGCTGATCTCCGGGTACGACAAGCCACCGGCGGTCATGCAGCCGTACAACCCCCAGTACTACCCGGAGCTGGTGGAGGCGGCCGGATATCGCAAGAAGTTCGATACCGCCTCCTTCCGTTGGCATGTCGACGGCAACCCGCAAGTCCAGCAGCGCCTGCTCAAGCGCGCCGACGCGGTGATGCGTGATCAGGGAGTGTCGGTGCGTTCGGTGCGAATGCGCGACTACGCCGACGAGCTGGAGATGTTGCGTGGGCTCTACAACGACTCCTTCGCCCATCATCCCGAGAATGTCCCGCTCAGCCGCGAGGTGTTCTCGGGTATGGCCGCCGAGATGCGGCCGCTGATCGACCCGAACATCGTGCGGATCGTCGAATCCGCTGGTACTCCAGTCGGATTCCTGCTGATGCTGCCGGACGTCAACGAGGTCACCGGGCGCTCGGGTCGGCTCACCCCCGCGCTGCTGGCACGGCTCGCGGTCCGGTGCCACGGCCGTATCCGGGGAATCGACACCGCTGTGGTGGTGCTCATCGGCGCGGTGCAGACCCAGTTCGGGGCCGGGATCGGACGAATCCTGGCGGGGGAGATCGTGCGGACGATCACCGGCAGCGGCTATTCGTCGGTGGCCACCACGTGGGTGCACGAGGACAACGTGTGGTCGAATTCGCTTACCTCCCAAATGAAGACAGACCCGGAGAAAATCCATCGGGTCTACCAGAAGGCCCTGTGATGGGCGGCCGGACGTTGGTCACCGGGGCTACCGGGTACCTGGGTTCCACCCTCGTCGAGTCCTTGGTGCAGGCCGGCGAGCAGGTCACGGTCCTGACGAACCCGCACGATCCCGCCGTTCTTGGTGACGCGCTGCGCCCGCATGTCGATGTGGCCGTCGCCGACATCACCGACGCGCAGAGCATCGACGACGCGATGCGCGGTGTGTCCCATGTGTATCACCTGGCGGGTATCGCATCACCGAACTCGCGACTCGGACACAGGATTTGGCAGACCAATGTGCTCGGCACCTACCACGTGGCCCGCGCTGCCCTCGAACACGGCGTGCAGCGCGTGGTGCACGTTTCCTCCACCGCTGCCATCGGGTACCCACGCAACGGCGTGGTGGCCGATGAAGACTTCGACCTGCGCGATTCGGTGCTGGACAACGTGTATTCGGCGACCAAACGTGCCGGCGAGCGGTTGATGCTGGACTTCGCCGAGCGCGGTCTGGACGTGGTGGTCGTGAACCCCGCCGCCGTGTTCGCGCCCGGCACCGGGCCGGCCCGATCCTGGCAGGGGCTGTTGGTCGCCGCCCGCAAGGGCCTGCTGCGCGTGGTGCCACCCGGCGGGACCGCCGTGTGCTCGGCACAGGATTTCGTGGTGGGTATCACTGCGGCAATGGCTAAGGGTGACAACGGGCGTCGGTACATCTTGAGCACCGCCAATCTGTCCTACCGGCAGATCGGGGAGCTGCTGGTGACCGCGGTGGGGCGTGAGCATCCGGTGCGGTCCGCACCCATGGGACTGTTCCGGGCGGTGGGCAAGGGCAACAGGCTGGTCCGCGATATCTCCTTGCGCTTCGACCCCGACGATGCGCTGATTCCCGAGAACGTCGAACTGATGGCCCGCGAGCTGTACTACGCGCCCGACAGGGCGGTGCGAGAGCTGGGCATTCCCCAGGTATCCACCCACGAGTTGATAGCGGAGTTTGTGCGATGACGGTCGAGGCACGGCAGGTGCAGGGCGGCTCCAAGGAAGTGCTCGGCATTTCGATGGCCGATGCGCGCTCACTGGTGGCAGACCTGGCTGCCCGCCGCCAATGGATCTATTGGCTGGACTTGGCCGCCTGTGTGACAGTCGGGTACACCGCGTTCCTGTTGTGCCCGGCGGGCGATCTACTCTCGCTCCCGGCCGCGGCCTGCGTCGTGGTGGCGGCCTTCGCGTTCTACCGCGCGGTGCTGTTCGTCCACGAGCTGGTGCATGCCGAGCGTGACCTGCGCTGGTTCTCGGTGGTGTGGCACGTGGTATGCGGAATCCCGCTGCTGGTGCCGAAATTCACCTTCGAGTTCCATCACGAACACCACGCGTCGCGCACCTACGGCACCGCCGAGGACGGCGAGTATGTGGCCTACGGCAGCGAGCCGCGCTGGCGTGTCATCCTGTTGCCGTTCACCGCGGCGGTCGGGCCACTGGCATTTGTTTTCCGGTTCTTGGTGCTGGGGCCGCTGAGCTGGTTGATTCCCGCGATCAGGCCCGCGGTGCTGACGCGGGCTTCGTCGCTCATGATCGACGCCGACTTCGAGCGCCCGTTGCCGCCCGCGGGTACACCCCGCTCCTGGCTGATGCAGGAAATCGCCTGTTTCGCATACACATCGGCCTTGCTGGTGCTGCTGATCCTGGGCGCCTACTCGCCGATGCGGCTGCTGGAGGCGTATCTGGTGATGGCGCTGGCGTTGTTCGTGAACTGGTTGCGGGTACTGGCGGCGCACCGGTACGAGGGCACGACCGAACGCATGACCTTCCCCGAGCAGATCCTGGACTCCATCGATCACCCCTCGGTGCCGGTACTGGGTGCACTATGGGCCCCCGTCGGCCTGCGTTTCCATGCGGTGCATCACTTCTTTCCCCAGCTGCCGTACCACCAGTTGGGGGAGGCGCGCCGCCGGCTGGAGGCGGCGATTCCACCCGATGCCGGGTACTGGACCACCGAAGATCGTTCACTTGCCTCATCGTTGCGGCGGCTACTGGCTCACCCACGCAAGGAGGCGTCATGACTGCCGATCAATTGACTTCTACGGCAAGGGAATCTCGGGCGGCTACCTACTCCCGCCGGTTGCCGATACGGCCGGTCGAGGCGCGGGGTGCCCGGGTGCGTGCCGACGACGGCCGCTGGTACGTCGATTGCCTCGCCGCCGCCGGTGCCATGTCGCTGGGCTGGAACCACCCGGTCATCAGTGAGGCCGTCATGAAGACGGTGTCCTCCGGGGAGCCATTGCTCTCACTGGACTTTCACACGCCGTCCCGCGACCGGTTCGTCGAGGAGCTGCTTTCGATCCTGCCGGTGAGGCTTGCCGCCGATGCCAGCATCCACTTGTGCTCGCCCAGCGGGGCCAGCGCTGTGGAGGCCGCTCTCATGCTCGCCGAGGTTGCCACCGGCGGCCGCGAACACGTTGGGGTACAGGGCGGATTCCATGGCTGCACACGGGCCGCACGCGCGGCGAGCTCCGGTGGGGGGCTGCGTCAGCAGCCGGTGGTGCTGTCACCGCAGGCGAGCTTCCTGCCTTACCCGCAGGAGTATCGCAGCCCGTTCGGGGTGGGCGGGGAGCAAGGCGTCGAGCTCGCCATTGCCGCGGCCGATGCGCTGGCGCGTCCGCACAGTGGCGTGACGGCACCGGCATCGCTGATCGCCGAGTTCGTGCTCGGTGAGGGCGGGGTGATTCCTGCGCCGCCGCGCTGGGGACAGGCGCTGCGCCGCACCGCATCGACACTCGGGGTTCCGCTGATCGCCGATGAGGTGCAGGCGGGCATGTTCCGTACGGGCCCGGCGTGGGCATTCCAGCACTGCGGTATCGAACCTGACATGGTGGTGATATCGAAGGGGCTTGGATCCGGCATCCCCATCGCGGTCCTGGTGGTGCGCAAGGAGTTCGACGTGTGGGAACCCGGTGCTTTCACTGGGACGTTCCGCGGGAACGCCATGGCCTTCGCCGCCGCCAGTGCCGTGATTCGCTTCGCACGGGAGAACGGTCTGCGTGCACAGGTAACCGCGCGGGGCAAAACCTTCCTGGATGGCTTGAATGCCCTTGCATCCCGCTCGAAGCTGGTGGGTGACGTACGCGGGGTCGGGCTCATGCTGGGTGTGGAGATCGTGGATCCCGATCTGCCGTGGCGGGATGATGCTGGGGCCCCGGCGCCCGAGCTTGCCGCCGAGATTCAGCGTGCGTGCCTGCACCACGGCCTCATCGTGGAGACCGGTGGCCAGTACGGCAACGTAGTGCGATTCTTGCCACCACTGACCATCGAAGAATCCGATATCGCTGCGGCGCTGAATGCATTTGAGTCGGCACTTGCGGCGGTGGAGCGCACTCGAGCGACCGCCGAGCCGGCATTGGCGGAATCTCGATGACGCCAACCCCAAGCCCCTTCGTGAGTGATTTCCTCACCGGGGAGAGTGACAACGCGTACCGCGAGGCCGTCATGCTGGCGGCCGACCGAGCCAGCGTCGTGCTGGGCGGTGCCACCAAACCGGGCCTGGTAGAGGGTTATGCGGCGTTGAAAGACGATGCCGGGCGGCTCGACCTCGATGATTCCGAGGGGGTCGGGCTGAGCCGGGCCTTGGATGAAGCAGCGGGGCTGCTGGCCGAGAAGTCGGTGGTGGTCACGCATCCGGCGTACTTGGCGCATCTACACTGCCCGCCCGCGCTGCCGTCCCTGGCCGCCGAGGTACTGATCAGTGCGTTCAATCAGTCGATGGACTCCTTCGACCAAGCACCCGCTGCCACCGCGATCGAACAGCAGGTTGTCGAATATCTCTGCAGCAGAATGGGGTACGGTCCCGGATCGGATGGGACCTTCACCAGCGGGGGCACCCAATCGAACCTGCAGGCTTTGTTGCTCGCGCGGGATCTGTTCGCGTACAAAACCTATGGCTGGGACATAGCCGCCCGGGGGTTGCCGCCCCAGGCCAGTTCGTGGCGTGTGCTGTGCACTCGGCAGACGCATTTCTCGGTGCAACAGGCGCTGCGGGTGTTGGGTCTCGGGACCGCCGCGGTTCTCGAGGTACCGACCGACGAGGCCGGACGGCTGCGCGCCGGGGCGCTCGTGGAAATCCTGGAGGACGCGGACCGCGCCGCCACACCCGTATTCGCGCTCGTACTCACAGCCGGGACAACGGACTTCGGGGCGATCGATCCGCTGGAAGAACCCATCGCCATGGCGCGTGCGCGCGGGATCTGGAGCCACGTGGATGCGTGCGCGGGTGGGTGCTTGATCTTCAGCGAGCAGCACCGAAACCTGCTGCGCGGTATCGAATCGGCCGACTCGGTTGCCCTGGATTTCCACAAGTTGCTCTTCCAGGCGATCAGCTGCAGCGCCCTGCTGGTGCGCAACCGGGAGAGCTTCGGAGTGCTTGCCGCACATGCCGATTACCTCAACCCCGAGAGTGACTCCGAGCACGATGTGCTCAATCTTGTGGGTAAGTCGCTGCAGACCACGCGGCGTTTCGACGCGCTGAAGGTACTGGTCACGCTGCGCGCGGTGGGACAGCGGCATGTCGCGGCGATGATCGATGCCACCTGTGCGGCGGCGCACGCCGCGGCGCAGGCAGCGGCCGAACATGCGGACCTGGAGCTGGCGGCGCCGGTGAGTACCAACACTGTGGTGTTGCGCTGGCGGCAGCCGGGCATCGAGTCCGAGGCGTGCGACCGCGTCAATGACGCGGTCCGCGCCGAGCTAGCGCGCACCGGCCGGGCTATTGTGGGCCGCTCCAGTGCGGCCGGGGGACAGGCGATCAAGCTCACCTTCGTCAATCCCTTGGTCACGGCGTCGATGGCGGCAGCGATGGTGTGCGAGATAGCCGCCCACGGTAACCGGATCTGGTCTGCGCGTGTCCCGGAGGTCAGCGCCGTATGAGCAATCCGTTGGTACGCGTCGAGCGTGTGTCGGCCGACGACGCCCGCTTTGCCTGGGCCAAGAATGTCGAGTTCACGATTTTCGGCCTGGAGAACGATTTCGCCGGGAATGTCGATATCGCGGCGGGGGAGATGGTGCATTACCGCCCGTGGGAGCGGTCCTCGGAGATTTACGTCGGCTTCACCGAGGAATCGCGCGAGCATCCTGTTGGTGTATTGCGTTCGTTGCGATACGACCCCGAGCTCGGATTCGGCAGCTTCAGCACCTTGCGTGACGCCCGGAGCTTCCCGGGGCACGGTGGCCCGGCGCGTAATTATCTTTACCCGCAGTGGGATTCGTTCTTCGCGGAGCTGGATCCGGAACGGATCGCCGAGCTGGCGACGCAGGGCGTGCGCAAGAAGTTCCGGCGTGCCGGAATGATCGAGCAGATCTGGCAGGCATTCTTCGGAACCCTGGCCGCCGACGGTGTCCAGTTTGTGACGGTGGCGCTGGTGGTGCCGCTGTTCAACTGGTACCAGCACCTGCTGCCGCACCGGTTGCACCAGATCGGTGACATTCTGCCCGACTACATCGGTGCCGACAGCGTGCCGGCCGTTCTGGACATCAGTGGCTCCTTCGTCCCCGACGCTACCGACGCCGTACGAGACGGCTCGCTGCTGACCGCTACTACCGCACTTCCGTCCCCCGATAAGGAAAGAACCAGATGAGATCGATTCACACCGAAGAACACGTCTTTCGCAAGGTCAGCGAGATCGACTGTCCCGTAGACAAAGTGTGGGAGCGGGTGACCACGCAAGAGGGCATCAACGACGAGATGGGCCCGTACATGAAGATGACGATGCCCAAGCAGTTCCGGGGCCGGTCCATCGCGGACGTCACTCCGGGCACCCGGATCGGTAAGAGCTTCCTGCTGTTGTTCGGTGTTCTGCCCTTCGGGTTCGACGACATCACGGTGGCCCGGCTCGAGCCCGGCCGGATGTTCCGTGAAGAGTCGCTCATGACCGGTATGCGGGTGTGGGTGCACCACCGCACCCTGGAGCCGGTGGCATCCGAGACGGGCGAAAAGACACGGGTGACCGACGAGATCACCCTGGCCCCGCAGGCCCCGCTGGGTTTGATCCCCGGATGGGGGAGATTGATGAGCAAGGTTCTGGCGGCCTTCTTCGCGCATCGGCACCGGCGGCTGAGCCGGACTCTGTCCGTCACCGGGGCTCTGCGATGAGACGTCTGGGCACGGCCGCCGCCGTTGCGCTGTCGGCCGCGCTGGCCGCCGCCTGCGCACCGGTGAACGAGGAGGCCGGGAAGCCCGTCGGGCATGCCTTCGCGCTGTTGAAGTATCCATCTGCACAAGGAGATCCGGCGTCCGAGCCGCAGGGTAAATCACCCTTCGGTGACTATGCGCTGGAGGTCTCCGGCTCGGTAACCTACCTCGGCGAGACCACCGCGCTACCCGGTGCCGGTGTCATGACTATTGGCCCGGGTCCGCGGCGCGGGGAACTAAAGATCGAACAGTATTACCAGGGCGACCGATTCCCCTACGAGACCGGGATCGTCTCCGGCGGGGAAGGTAAGCCCAGCACCCTGGATGCCATCACCATCGTCAACCCGCTGGATTCGCGGGTGACGCTGCAATGCACCATCGACGGCGGAATCACCCTGTCCGACATAGACAGTGAGCGTGAGCTCAGCGGTACCTGTGGTGGGGGAGCCAAGGCCCACGGTCACATCAGACCCGAGGGCACCCGCAAGGCGAATTGGCGCGATAAGCCGGTTGAACTCGTACGGACCGTCCTGGATCTCACCGTCACCGGCGCAAGCAGCGGTCAGATCCATCAGATCAACGAGGTACCCAAGGACAGCACGGTCGGCAGCTTCCCGCTGTACACGTCGATCGACGTGAACATGACGGCTCAGGGCATCAGCCTCGCCGAGAAGCTGGAACGCCACGTCCTCCCGAGAGTGAAGGGCTGAGCATGGCCACAGACACGAACGCTCCCGCACTGCGGGCGACAGACCTGGTGAAGGAATATCCCGGCGCCGAGGCTCGAGCCGTCGACGGGCTGAATCTGACGATCCCGCAGGGCATCGTCTACTGCCTGCTCGGAAGGAACGGTGCCGGCAAGACCACCACCATCCGCATGGCGACCACACTGCTGGCGCCCACCAGCGGGGAGCTTGAGGTACTCGGGATTCCGGTCGACAAGACCAAGGAGCTGCGCCCGCTGATCGGCGTGGCGCTGCAAGAGGTGGCGCTCGATCTGTGGATGTCGCCGGTCGAGCAGATCCGGATGAGCCTGGCAATCGCCGGTTGGCCCAAGGGGAAGCGAAAGTCCCGCGAGGAAGAACTGGTCGAGCAGTTCGGCTTGGGCAGCTACCTGAACCGGAAGGTGGGTGCCCTCTCGGGCGGCATGCGCCGCCGCGTCGATGTCGCACTGGCGGTGGCTCACAACCCGCAGATGTTGTTTCTCGACGAGCCGTCCAGCGGGCTGGACATCGAAGGAAAACAGGAGGTGTGGAATGCCATCCGGCTGCTACGCGCCGAAGGGCGCACCGTCGTGTTGACGACACACGATATGGACGAGGCGGTGTCGCTCGCCGACGAGGTCGGCATTGTCAAGAGTGGTCAGCTTGTCGCCTCGGGTTCCACTCAGGAGTTCACCCGCAGTCACGGCTACGCGATCGAAATCTCCGCCGACGGTGACATCTCCGAAGACACGGCCAAGGAATTGTCGGCCGTGGGCTACGCGGTGCAGCGCACGGACACCGGGACCCTCTCCGCAACAGTGGATTCCGCATCGGCATCGGAGCTGGGGGCACTGAGCGCCGAACTGGGCCGGATCGGTCTGGGCGCGGCCAATATCGAAGTGCGATCCACCTCGCTGCGCGACGCATTCCTGGAGGTAACCCAGTGACCGCCTTGTCCAACACGGCACGACTTTTCCGCCGCTATGTCGTAGTGGGCTTGCGGCAGCCGGTTTTCGGGTTCATTTTCCCGATCGTGTTCCCGGTCGTTCTCGTGATCTTCGTACGCTCCATGTTCCAGCGCGTCGCGGATCTTCCGGGATTCCCGCTGTCCTCGTACACCGCGTACATCGCGCCGGGGCTCATCATGCTTATCCCGATGCTCGGGGCCGGATATGGCGCCGGCACCCTCATCGACGAGATCAGATCGGGATTCACCGACCGGCTGCGGCTGTACGGTGTGTCCACCGGCCAGATCATGGCAGCCAAGATCGGCTTTGAGATGTTCCGCATCCTGCCGGCGGCGGTCATCGTCATCGCACTGCTGGCCTTCCTCGACGCACCACTGCGGGCCGGTCTGCTCACCGGAGTTTTCCTGGTCCTGGTGATGTTCCTGTGGTCGGCGGCGTACAGCTCGCTGTTCTACCTGGTGGCATTGCGCACTCTCAATCCACAGGCTCCGGTGGCGATGCTGCCACTGGCGTTGCCGGTGCTGTTCGTCAGCCAGGCACTCATGCCCTCGGTCTTCCTGTCCGACTGGCTCAGGATCAGCATCAACGCTAACCCCTTCTCGCACATCGTGTCCGCCGCCTCCACGATCATGTACGGCGAATTCGACGCGATGCTCGTCGTCAAGGGTTCGCTGGTGGCCATCGGCATGTTCGCACTGCTGCAAATCCCCATCCATCTGGTGATCCGCCGGAAAATCGGCAAGTAGAGGCTTGGAAATAATGGAAACCACGTCAGAAGTCCGCGAGTTCCTCATCGAGTTCATCGCCGAGGAACTCGAGATGCCCACCGGGGATGTCAACGACTTCTCCGAGTTGGTGGGTGATCTCGGATTCGACTCGCTATCGTTCGCGGTAGGAGTTTCGGAGATCAAGGGCCGCTTCGGTATTCAGCTGACCAAGGACGATGTCTTCGAGTGCAAGACACTCGGGGCGTTGATCGAGTTGGTGGAGAGCCGCCTGTGAAGACGACGAACCCGGTGATCGACAGACTGCGCGCCAGTGCTGCGGTCACCGAGCGCGGTCTCACCTGCGCGCCGATCAACCCCGACGGGACCTCGCGGTTGGAGGAGCTGCGCGCCGTGACGTGGGCCGACGTACACCAGCAGGGTCTGGTCATCGCGGGCTCCCTGCAGGCGGCGGGTGTGCGACCCGGCGATGCGGTGGCCGTACTGGCCGGTGCCCCTGGGGAAATCGCGCCGTTGGTGCAGGGCATCTGGATGTCCGGCGCCTCGGTGACCATGCTGCATCAGCCCACGCACCGCTCCGACATGCAACTGTGGATCGAGGACACCGGCAAGGCGCTTGCCGCGGTGGGCTCCACGATCGTGGTGGTCGGTGATCCGTTCCTGGCGGCCACGGGCCAGTTCGCGGCCGTGGGCGCTCGCGCTCTGGAGCTGCCCGGCCTGCTGACTGGCGCACCGGGAGAGATCATCGATACCAGCGAGGAAGCTATTGCGTTCTTGCAGTTGACTTCCGGATCGACCGGTACGCCGAAGGCGGTCAGCATCACCTACCGCAACATCGAGGCCAATCTGCGGGCGATGGTGATTGCCTCGGGCGCCGATCCGGAATCCGATGTGGTGGTGAGCTGGTTGCCGCTCTTTCACGACATGGGCATGATGGGATATCTCATCGTCCCGATGTGCCGGGGGATGAACACCGTCAGCGTGACGCCCATGGATTTTCTGGGCAACCCGCTGCTATGGGCCGAGCTGATCAGCACCTACCGGGGCAGCATGACTGCCGGACCGAACTTCGCGTACTCACTGCTGGCGCGCAGGCTGCGTAAGGCCGCCGACGGTGCTTACGATCTGTCCTCACTGCGGTTCGCGCTCAGCGGTGCCGAGGCCATCGACGTAGCCACCCTGGAACGCTTTGCGGCCGAGGGCGCCCGGTTCGGTATGCGGGCCGATGCGATCGTCCCCGCCTACGGGATGGCGGAGGCCACGCTGGCGGTTTCCTTTGTGCGCCGTGGTGACGGTTACCAGGTATTGCCCCCGCATCCTGATCTGGTCGCCGGCCCGGGAGAAGAGGCGAGCGCCCGTGTTGCGCTGGGGCTTCCGCTACCGGGGTGTGAGGTGCGAGTGGTGGCCGAGGACCGCTCGGTGCTGCCCACGGGGGCGATCGGTGAGCTCGAGATCCGTGGGGAGAATGTCACCGCCGGGTACCGCACCGCGGCGGGATTCGAATCGATGCTCGATGCGCAGGGCTGGCTGTCCACGGGTGATATCGGGTATCTCACCGCGGATGGGCAGCCGGTGATCTGCGGCCGCAAGAAGGACATCCTGATCATCTCGGGTCGCAACGTGCACCCCGAGGACATCGAACGGTCGGTCGTGGGAGTCCCGGGCGTGAGGTCGGGCGGTGTCGCCGCGGTACGTCTGTCCACTGCTGCGGCGGGCGAGGGGTTCGCGATGGTGGCGGAGTCTGCGTCGCACGCCGACAGCGATGAGAGCGCACGCATTCGGGCCGAGGTGGCCGACCGCGTCTACCGCAGTCTGGGGGTGAGTCCACGTGATGTCCATGTGGTCCCCGCCGGGTGGATCCCCAAGACGTCTTCGGGGAAGCTGCGCAGGAAAGCGACCACTGAACGGTTGGCGAGGTGTGAACCGACCCGATGACGACACGGGAACAACAGGTCCGTGTCCGCTCTCTCATGTCCAAAGTGGTTCGCCCACTGGGTGATCAAAGTGCGGGCTATCTGCGGCGCCATCCCATTGCCGCACTCACCACAGTGGGTGAGCAGTTCGTTCTTGGCATGCACACGCTGCGGTATTTCGCGGTCGATGTGGTGACGGGCCGCTTTCAGTGGGCGGAGTTCGTGCGGCAGGCATCCTTCATGGCGGGCACTGCGGTGATGCCGACGGTGCTGGTGGCACTGCCCATCGGGGTAACCCTCTCGATCCAATTCGCACTGCTGGCCGGCCAGGTCGGCGCGACCTCGCTGGCGGGCGCGGCCAGTGGATTGGCTGTGGTGCGGCAGGCCGCCTCGTTGGTAGCGGCGATGCTGCTGGCCTCGGCGGTGGGTTCGGCGATGACTGCCGATCTCGGGTGCCGGACCATGCGCGAGGAGACCGCGGCCATGGAGGTCATGGGGGTATCGGTGGTGCGGCGCCTTGTGGTGCCGCGCTTCGCGGCGGCGATCGTTGTCGGTATTGCCCTGACCGGTGTGGTCTGCTTTGTCGGGTTCCTGGCCAGCTACCTGTTCAACGTCTACGTACAGGGCGGTGCCCCAGGGAGTTTCGTCGCGACCTTCGCATCGTTCGCATCTACGGGAGATCTGCTACTGGCGTTGTTGAAGGCCGCGGTGTACGGCGCCATCGTGGCGGTGATCGCCTGCCAGAAGGGGCTGGCCGCACACGGCGGGCCGACCGGGGTGGCCAACTCGGTCAACGCGGCAGTGGTGGAATCTGTGCTGCTCCTGATGATCGTCAACGTTGTGGTCAGCCAGGTCTACACCATGTTGTTCCCGCGGGGGGTGCTGTGACGGCGACCCTGACAGAGCCTCGGGTGGCGTTGCCTCCGAGGACCTTCCGCGCCGATGCCGCGATGAGACCGTTGGCGCGATTTGGCCACATGGTGACCTTCTTCCTGCACGCCTTCCTGGCGATCCCGATCGCGCTGCGCCGGTACCGGCGGGAGTTCCTGCGCCTGCTTTCCGATATCACCTGGGGCAACGGGTCGATCGTTGTCGGCGGCGGGACCGCCGGTGTGGTGTTGGTACTGGGTGTCACCACCGGTGCCCTGGTGGCGATCGAGGGTTACAACTTCCTGGAACTGATGGGCCTGGGTCCTGCCACGGGTGTCATCTCTTCGTTGGTGACCACCCGTGAGCTGGCTCCGATCATGGCCGCGTTGGCCTTCGCCGTGCAGGCGGGTTGCCGTTTCACCACCCAGCTTGGGTCAATGCGTATCGCCGAAGAAGTCGACGCGATGGATTCCCTTGCCATCCGGCCGATTCCGTATCTGGTGACAACCCGCCTGCTGGCCTCCGTGGTCGCCATCATCCCGCTGTATGTGGCGTGCCTGACGATCAGTTATCTGTCCTGCCAGGTGATGGTGAGCATCGTCAGCGGCGGCTCGCTGGGCCCGTACCTGCACTACTTCACGCTGCTGTCCAGCGGTACGGATATCGCCTACTCGGTCTTCAAGGCCATCGTCTTCGTCTGGATAGCCTCGGCGGTGCAGTGCTACTACGGATTCTGCGCAGACGGCGGGCCGGAAGGGGTGGGCATCGCCGCGGGACACGCGATGCGCGCCAGCATCACCGCGGTGATCGTCGTCAACATGCTGCTCACCATGGCGCTGTGGAGTGTCGACTCCGGCGCAAGGTTCGGGGGATGAGGTGACGAATCAGCTTGGCATTCATTATGACCTGGACGGTGTGCGCTTCACCCGTCGCCAGCTGCTGATGCGCGGAGGTGCCGCGTTGGTCGCGGTTGCCGCCATCACATCGGCGTTGTTGATCAAGTCGACGGGTGTGCTGGACCGGTACATCGACATCGTCGCCGAGCTCCGCAACGTCGGCGACGGGCTGCCGCCGCGCTCCGATGTGAAGTATCGGGGGGTGCTCGTCGGTGCCGTGGAGAGCGTCACCCCGGCAGCCGGTGCCCAACCCAACCGGATACACGTGCGGCTCAAACATGGGTATGCCACGTCCATCCCCGGGACCGTCACCGCCCGTGTGGTCCCGAGCAATGTCTTCGCGGTCTCGGCCCTGCAACTCGTCGACCACGGACCCGGCGCACCGATCCGTGAGGGCGGGCATATCGCCGAGGACACCCGCCTACCGACCGTGCTGTTTCAGACCACCGTCAACAAGCTGCGCGAGATCCTGACCGCGGGAGGTCGCGGCCGCGAGGATCAATCCCTGGGCGTTCTGGCCGCGGTTGGCGCGGCCACAGATCACCGCCGAGCCGAACTACTCACCAGTGCAGCGCAACTCGACCGCATACTGGATCAGCTCAACGCTATTGTCGCGACCGACCAGGGGCCTTCCACGGTATCGGCATTGGTGCAGGCTGCCCACGGGTTGTCTGCGACCGCGCCGGATCTGGTGGATGCCCTGCATCAGGCGGTGAAACCCATGCAGACTCTGGCCGAGAAGCGGGAACAGTTGCGTACATTCATCGGCGCCGGGGTGCACACCACCGGCACCACGGTGGATTCGCTGCATAACCACACCGACCAAATCATTCAGATCACCACCGATCTGACGCCTGTGTTGGGGGTGCTGGCCGACAACGCCGAGCACTTCGTGCCGATCACCCAGCGCATCACCAAGTTCTCGGACACCTTTTTCCAGGAAGTCTGGGACCCGGAACTGGCTACCGCCCGGGGCCGAGTGAACCTGTCGTTCACGCCCTCCTACTCCTATACCCGCGCCGACTGCCCGCGCTACGGGGAACTCAAGGGGCCCAGCTGTTTCACCGCTCCCCAGATCGCGGTGCGCCCGGACTTACCCGAGGTGTTGCTGCCGCAGAACTATCATCCGCCGGCCGGCTTGGCGCCTCCGCCGGGAACTGTGGTCGGTGACAATGGCAATCTCGTCGCCGTTGGGCCGCCCTTGGTCAACCCCAATCCCAACCTGCAGGACCCCAATCCGCCGGTGCCGTCGTGGCTCACCCCGGCGCCACCGGTACCCGGCAGCGCCGACCCGGGGGACATCGCCGTCGCACCGGCATCCTTCGGTGGAAACGTGGGACCCGTCGGCAGTGCGCAGGAGCGGGGTCAGCTAGGCCGAATTCTCGGGCAGCCGGCCACAGCGGCAGATCAGCTGATCCTCGGGCCCATCGCTCGCGGCACGACCGTGACCCGTAACCAGCACGCGCACAACGAGGGAGGCGCCCAATGAGACATTCGGCAACACGCGCCCCTCTCGTCGGTTTGATTGTCTTCCTGGTGATGGCCACGGTGCTCACCTGGCTCGTGTACGTCACGCTGCGCCGGGACGTCAGGGGCTCCACGGTGCCCTACGCGGCCATGTTCACCGACGTCTTCGGACTGCGCGAGGGTGACGACGTCCGGATCGCGGGGGTTCGCGTGGGCAGAGTCGAGGGTGTCGAGCTCGACGGGACGCTCGCGAAGGTGAGTTTCGCCGTCCAGGACGATCAGCGGCTTCCCGACAGCACGACCGCATCGGTGACGTATCAGAACATCGTGGGTCAGCGATATCTCGCACTGGCACAGGGACACTCAGGAAGCGGCGCCTTGTTGGCGCCCGGTGGTGTCATCCCGGTCGAGCGGACCGAACCCTCCTTCGACATCGGTACCCTGCTCAACGGATACGAGCCACTTTTCGCGGTGCTGGACCCCGCTCAGGTGAACAACCTCACCCAGGCGGTGATCGGGTCGCTGCAGGGCGATACCGCGGCGTTCGCGACGCTGGTGGACCAGACATCGACGCTGACGAAGACATTCACCGGCCGCGATGACGCGTTGGATCATGTGATCGGCAGTCTGGACAGCGTGGTGGGCAGCCTCGCGGCTCAGAACAAGGACTTCGAGGATGCCATCGCCGCCACCCGTCAGGTGGTCGGCCAGTTCGATAGCCGCCGTCCGGAATTGGTGTCCTCGGTCGGGAAGATGACCGAGGTGGTCAGGAACCTGTCCCGGATCGCCAAGGACGTGAATCCGTCCGTGCACGAATTGCTCACGCGGGAACCGGGTTACACCCGGCACATGCTGAACATCGAACCGCAGCTCGCCTACACGGGACTCAACACCCCGCTGTTCCTCAAGGGACTGGCCCGGATGTTCGGGGAGGGTTCCTACATGAACGCCTACGCCTGTGATGTGAACGCCTACGGATTCTTCCCGGGGCTCAACGACGTGGTGCCGATCATCGTCGACGCAGCCACTCCGGGCGGTAAGGCCAAGCACACGGCGCGGTGCAGGAACGCAGGCGACGGTGGCTAAATGATGAGACCGCTGGACTCCTACAACAAGACCTGGCTCGGTGTGATCGCCGTGGCCGTCGTCGCCGTGCTCATCGGTGCTCTGCTGCTGGTGAAGGAATTGGGAATCGGATACCGGCAGTTCACCGGAGAGTTCCTGCAGGCTGCCGCGCTGCGGCCGGGGAACATCGTCGCCGTCGCGGGGGTGCAGGTGGGTTCGGTGACCGGGGTGCGGTTGCAGGGTGATCGCGTGGAGGTCACCTTCCGGGTGCGTGACAACGTGCCGGTCGGCGCCGAGTCCCGGGCCGCCATCAAGATCACGACCTTGTTCGGTTCTCGTTATGTCGATCTGCGCCCCGCGGGTGCGGGGCCACTAGCGGGGCGGCGGATCGGCCTGCAGCACACCGAGGTTCCCTATGACCTGCAGGCAGCGCTGGCCGACTCCACCCGAACCTTCGAGCAGGTGGACGCCGATCGCATTGCCTCCTCGCTGGGTGTTCTGGGCACCCAGCTGGACGGGCTGCCCAACGTGGTGCCACAGGCCATGGAGAACGTGCGCGCCCTGTCCGCGGTCATCGCGCAGCGGCGCGAACAGCTGGGCACCCTGCTGGCCAGCACCGAGAAGGTCACCGGCATGCTGCGCCGCCAGCAGTCCGATATCGGCACCTTCATCCGGCAGGGACAGGAGCTGCTGGGCGAATTCGTGGCGCGCTCGGCCGCCTTCCACGCGATGATGCGCTCATTGCAGAGCATCGTGGCGTCGCTGCGCACCATCGTGGTCGGCGATCACCGTGCACTCGACGGTGTCATCCAGACCCTGGAGGAACTCAGCGGCAAGCTTGCCGGGCAGGATGCCTTGTTGCGCAACCTGCTCCAGATCGCGCCGGTCCCCATTCGCGAGATCGCCAACGCCACCGGACTCGGCAACTCCATCGAGGGCAATCCACCGGGCGGCGCACTCATCGACTCGTGGATGTGTGCGATCAGCGGGCGCGCCAAGCAATTCGGGATGATCCAGTACTTCAAGGACTGCCAGTGACCACGATGCGCAAGATGCTCCTGACCTGTGTGGGACTCATCCTCGTCGCGACGACGGCCGGGGCGGCATGGTCCGTTACCGGGGAGAGCGGAACCATCACGCTCACAGCTCAATTCGACAGTGCTGCGGGTCTGTACCCCGGCAATGTGGTGGCCGTGCTGGGTATGCCGGTGGGTCAGGTCTCCAAGATTACCGCCCGGGGCGGATACGCCGAGGTGCAGTTCACGGTCGACCGGCAGGTGAAGATTCCTGCCGACGCCCAGGCCGTCACCCTCTCGACGTCCATCCTGACCGACCGCCAAATCGAGCTGACGCCGCCGTACCGCGGCGGGGCGGTGCTGCACGACCACGACACCATCGGACTGAACCGCACCAAGACCCCTGTCGAATTCGATCGGGTACTCGGCATGCTCGACATGCTTTCCGGGTCCCTGCACGGCGACGGCGCCGGAGGTGGGCCCATCGCCGCGGTGCTCAACGCCGGTGACGGGGTGGCCGCGGGTAACGGTGATCGGATCAAGACGGCGCTCGATGAGTTGTCGCGGGCCCTGCGGCTTGGCGCCGACGGTGGTGAGCGCAGTCGTGAGCAGATGACCGCCATCGTCAAGAATGTCAGCAGCCTGCTGGATGCAGCCGCCCGCAACGACGCGAGCCTGCGCCAGTTCGGTTCCACTGTGCGCCAGCTCAGCGACGTCCTGGCCCAGGAGAACTTCGGTTCGGGCAGTACCGGGAGGCAGTTCAACGAGGTGATCGAGCAGACCGGAAACATTCTGCAGGCCAACCGGGATGCCATCCATCGCGGTATTGCCAATGGCAACAAAAGTATTCAGTCGGTGTATGACCGTCAGCGGGAGGTCGCCGAGTTCTTCGATGTGCTGCCGCTGATGGCCGACAATCTCTACAACGCCATCGATCAACGCAACGGCGCGATACGCGCCCACTTCCTGGCCGACCGCATGGTCTTCGACGGGCAGATGGCCAAGGAGATCTGCAATCTGATGGGACTGCGTCAACTGGGCTGCAGCACAGGGACGTTGCAGGACTACGGCCCCGACTTCGGACTCACCTACATGCTTGACGGGCTCGCGGCGATGGGGCAGAAGTGATGGGGCGCAAGCTATCGGTCTTGGTGGCGGTGGTGCTCCTGTGCGCCGGGTGTTCCTCTGCAGGACTGGCCGACCTGCCGCTGCCGGCCCCGGGCCTGGGTGCCGGGGGATACCGGCTGACCGCAGTCTTTGCGAACGCGCTCAATCTGCCCGAGCGTGCCAAGGTAAAGCTCGCCGGTGCGGATATCGGCGAGGTGGAATCGATGGCGGCCAAGGATTTCCGTGCGGTGACCACGCTGCGCATCCGGCACGATGTCACCCTTCCGGTAGGCAGCACGGCGCAGTTGCGCACGGCCACGCCGCTGGGTGATGTCTTCGTGGCCGTCACGCCGCCAGAACAACCCGTCGCGGCCACACTCGGCGAGGGGGACACCATCACCATCGACCAGACCGGCGCGGCGGCAACGGTGGAATCGGTGCTCAGTTCGGCGGCGATTCTGGTGAACGGTGGAGCGGTGCACAACCTCACCAACGTCGTCAACGGTATGGGCAGGGCGGCGGGCCAGGACGGTCAGGCATTCGGGCGGATGATCGGCAAGTCCAATCAGCTGCTGGGCAAGCTGAACGCACGGTCCGGGCAGCTGGACACCGCGCTTACCGAGACGACCCACCTGGCCGAGGTACTCGACGGCAAAAGCGAGAAGCTTGCCGAGGTGCTGCACGCGGCGGGCCCGGCCACCGCGACCTTGCAAGACAATGCCGGTCAGATCTCCGATTTGGTGCTGCTGCTGGGTGATACCGCACGCGAGCTGGGTAAGTTCCCGTCCATCGCGGGCACTGACACCAGTGGGCGCAGCGTGGTGGCCGACGCCAACGCGATCTCCCGCTCCTGGAATGACGTGGTGCTCGATCCGCAGACCAGCCTGCTCTCGCTGAACCGGCTGTACGCGCCGTTCATCAAAATCACTGCGGGATCGGCTATTTCCGGCAGTGCCGGTATCGACCGGCTGGTGCTAGGCGCGATACCGGATGCCGGTTTCGGGGGAGATCCTGGATTGCACGGCCCCAAGCGATACGACTGGGCCAAGCTTGTGGGGACCTTCAAGTACACGCTGTGGCGGTTGCAGGAGCGCGTCGTCGGGCAGGGCCCTGAAGCGCAAGGCCTCCCGCCCTCGGGACCCGACGTACAGGAACCCGGACGATGAGCCGCGCGTGGGTAAGTGGACTGTCACTCGTTGCCACCCTGGCCATTTCGATCACCTATCTGTTGGTGGGGGTGCTGCATGTCCGGCCGCTGACATCGAGTTACCCGCTGACCATCCAGCTCGCCGAGTCCGGAGGCCTGCTGCCGAACCAGGACGTGACGCTGCACGGAGTGCGCATCGGCTCGGTCGAGTCACTGACCTTTACCGGCGACGGTGTCAACGCGACAGTGAGCGTCGACAGCGGGGTTCGTGTCCCCGCGTCCGCGGCGGTGCGGGTGTCCGGGCTGTCCCCGGCCGGTGAGCAGTACCTCGATTTCTCTGCCGCAACCGACGAGGGCCCGTTCCTGTCCGGCGGGGATGTGATTGCCCGGGACCGCACCGCGATACCGGTCACCCCGGCACAGCTGCTGACCCATGCCGACGGTGTTCTCGCTCAAGTGGATTCGGCCAAGATCGAGCGCATCAAGACGGAACTGAGCCTGAGCGCGCAGGGGCCCCGCAAGCTCACCGACATCGTCAACGGCGGAGTGTTCCTGCTGTCCACCCTGGATTCGGTGCTCCCCGAGACGGTAAGCGCCATCAGGGACAGCCGGACGGTGCTGTCGTCGGCGGTGGACGTCAACAAGGGAATCGCGGTCACCTCACGCAATCTGCGCAGCACCTTGGCGGGTATGAACGCTATGGACGGCGGCTACCGGAAACTCATCGATCAATCTCCGCGAGTGCTCGCGGCCACCGACAACCTGTTCACCGACAACTCCGACACCATGGTCCAGCTGCTGGCCAACCTGGCCACCAACGCGCACCTGTCGTATGTGCGGGTACCGGCGTTGAACGCCCTGTTTCCCACCTATCGCGGCTCGGCCCTGGAGGCGTTCATCAGCACCATGCACGAGCACGGGCTGTGGGTGACGGCTGACCTGTATCCGAGATACGCCTGCGACTACGGCACTCCTCGCCATCCGCCGTCCTCGGCGGACTATCCGGAGCCCTTCTTGTACACGTACTGCCGCGACGACGATCCCGCCGTCTTGGTCCGGGGCGCCAAGAACGCCCCGCGTCCCGCAGGGGATGACACGGCCGGACCGCCGCCGGGCGCCGACCTGGGTGCCCGATCCGACCCGACACCGCCCGGCCGGTACACGATCCCGACGCCGTACGGCGGACCAGCACTGCCCATCGAGCCACCGAGGTAAATGATGCCGGCGAACAATCCGCAACCGCGTCCGTCATCGGCCGCCGGACGCGCTGTGCACACCCGCCGGATCGCGTTCACGTTCGACGGGGCGTCCCCGTCGCGGCGCCACTTCGTTGCGGGCGATATCGCGATGAGCCATCTGGTGGCCTTGCTGTCCGGCTTCTTTCCCTCGGGTGAAGAGTTCTTCATCCAGTCCGTGCGCCGCTATGACGGTCAGATCGGTGATCCCGTGCTCAGGAAACAGGTCGCCGGATTCATCGGACAGGAGATGACGCACGGCATTCAGCACCGTGAGCTCAACGCGCAGCTGGTGCGCCGCGGTTACTGGGCGACGGGCTTCATGGACCGGATGGGCACGCGGCTGGTCAAGCGCATGAAGCAGCACAGGGACCGGCTGCCGGATCCGGTGGCACGATCCGCGCTCGCGGTGACGGCCCCGGTCGAACACCTCACGGCCATCCTCGGGGAGCAGGTGCTCAGCGTGGCGTGGATACAGCAGCAGCTGACCGATCCCGAGGTGCGGGCGATGCTCAATTGGCATGCCATCGAGGAGATGGAGCACAAGTCCGTTGCCTTCGATGTGTACCGCCACGTCGGGGGCTCCGAGCGGATGAGGATCGCGGCCATGGCCGTCACGCTGGGACTTTTTCTGAGCAGGACGGTGATCCTGCTGGCCTCGATCGTCACCGATCCGTGGGCCTGGCGTCATCCGGTGCGCACCCTGCGCAGCGTTCTCAGGCTGCCCCGCACGCCGCTGTTCGCCGGACTCTGGGCCAAGATCCGCAGCTACCTGTGGCCTGGATTCCATCCCGACGACATCGATCACGGCCCACTGCTGGAGAAGTGGCGCGAGGAGTACTTCGGTCCTCAGGGCATCCTGCTGGACCATCTGAAGTAGCTGCTGCGGCCACCGAGGTAAAACGCGCTTGGCCGGGCCCTTAGGCTGTTCAGGACAATTACTGCAGTCCTGTGGACCTCAAGAGGAGCCTGAGCAGATCGTGGCCGCCAAGCCGAACGCCGCCGGTAAGAAGATCGAAGCCGTCGTCAACCTCGCCAAGCGCCGGGGACTCGTGTACCCCTGCGGCGAGATTTACGGCGGTACCAAGTCGGCGTGGGATTACGGCCCGCTCGGTGTCGAGCTCAAGGAAAACATCAAGAAGCAGTGGTGGCGCTCCGTCGTCACCAGCCGCGACGACGTCGTCGGCCTGGACTCCTCGGTGATCCTGCCCCGCCAGGTCTGGGTGGCCTCCGGTCACGTCGAGGTCTTCAACGATCCGCTGGTCGAGTGTCTGAACTGTCACAAGCGGCACCGTCAGGATCACCTGCAGGAGGCCTACGCGGAGAAGAAGGGAATCGACGACCCCGAGTCGGTCCCGATGACCGACATCGTCTGCCCCGACTGCGGCACCAAGGGGCAGTGGACCGAGCCCCGCGACTTCAACATGATGCTTAAGACCTACCTTGGCCCCATCGAGACCGAAGAGGGCCTGCACTACCTGCGCCCGGAGACCGCGCAGGGCATCTTCATCAACTTCAAGAACGTCGTGACGACGTCGCGACAGAAGCCGCCGTTCGGCATCGGCCAGATCGGCAAGAGCTTCCGCAACGAGATCACCCCGGGCAACTTCATCTTCCGCACCCGCGAGTTCGAGCAGATGGAGATGGAGTTCTTCGTCGAGCCGTCGACGGCCCCCGAGTGGCACAAGTACTGGATCGACACTCGGCTGCAGTGGTACGTGGACCTGGGTATCGACCCGGAGAACCTGCGGCTGTACGACCACCCCAAGGAGAAGCTGTCGCACTACTCCGACGGCACCGTCGACATCGAGTACAAGTTCGGTTTCAGCGGCAACCCGTGGGGTGAGCTGGAGGGTGTCGCCAACCGCACCGACTTCGACTTGTCGACGCACGCAAAGCATTCCGGTGAAGACCTGTCGTACTACGACCAGGCCGAGGACCGCCGTTACACCCCGTACGTGATCGAGCCCGCGGCCGGCCTCACCCGTTCGTTCATGGCTTTCCTGGTCGATGCGTATCACGAGGACGAGGCCCCCAACGCCAAGGGCGGCGTGGACACCCGCACCGTGCTGCGCCTGGATCCGCGCCTGGCTCCGGTCAAGGTCGCGGTGCTGCCGCTGTCACGCAATGCCGACCTGAGCCCGCGCGCCAAGGCGCTGGCCGCCGAGCTGCGGCAGAGCTGGAATGTCGACTTCGATGACGCCGGTGCCATCGGGCGCAGGTATCGTCGACAGGACGAGATCGGCACCCCGTTCTGCGTCACAGTCGATTTCGATTCGCTCGAAGACGACTCCGTCACCGTTCGCGACCGCGATGAGATGACCCAGCAGCGTATTCCGATCGGCGGCGTGGCCGATCATCTCGCCAAATCTCTCAAGGGCTGCTAGCCGAGGAGCAGAAATGACTGACGTCCAGAATCACATCGGAATCGATCCCGCCAGCGCGCCGATCGAGGCACCGGCGGCCGAGGCGCAGGTTCGCGCCGACGACCGTGGACACGTTTTCCACTCGTGGTCCGCGCAGGCGGCCATCGACCCGCTGCCGATCGCCGGCGGTGCGGGCGCGACCTTCTGGGATTACACCGGCAAGGAGTACCTGGACTTCGCCTCGCAGCTGGTGAACCTCAATCTGGGACACCAGCATCCGCGTCTGGTGGAGGCCATCGGGCGTCAGGCCGGCCGGCTGGCCACCATTGCGCCCGCCTTCGCCAATGATGTGCGCGGCGAGCTCGCCCGCCTGGTGGCCGAGCGTGCACCGGGAACCCTGAACAAGGTGTTCTTCACCAACGGTGGCACCGAGGCCGTGGAGCACGCGGTCCGTATGGCGCGCCACCACACCGGTCGCCGCAAGGTGCTTTCCGCATACCGCAGCTACCACGGTGGCACCACCACCTCGATGTCGCTGACGGGTGAGCCGCGCCGCTGGGCGAACGACCCGGGGGACAACTCGGTGGTTCGTTTCTTCGGGCCGTACGCCTACCGTTCGGTGTTCCATGCCACCTCGCCGGAGGAGGAAACCCAAAGGGCGCTGGAGCATCTGGAGCAGGTGATCAACCTGGAGGGCCCGCCCACCATCGCCGCGATCATTCTGGAGTCGGTGGTCGGCACCAACGGTGTGCTGGTGCCGCCGCCCGGTTACCTGGCCGGGGTGCGGGAGATCTGCGACCGGTACGGCCTGGTGTTCATCGCCGACGAGGTGATGGTCGGCTTCGGGCGATTCGGGGAATGGTTCGCCATCAACGCCTTTGACGTCACGCCGGACCTCATCACCTTCGCCAAGGGCATCAACTCTGGTTATGTCCCGCTGGGCGGTGTGGTGATCTCCGATGCCATCGCCACCAGCTTCGATCACCGTCCGTACCCGGGTGGACTGACCTACTCCGGTCACCCGCTGGCCTGCGCGGTCGGTGTCGAGACCATCAAGGTGTTCGAGGACGACAAGATCCTGGAACGGGTGCGCGATCTCGGTGAGCGCGTGGTGCGTCCGGAACTGGAGCGTTGGGTGCAGACGCATCCGAGCGTCGGCGAAATCCGTGGCCGCGGCTTGTTCTGGGCCGTGGAACTGGTGCGCGACAAGCAGACTCGTGAGCCGCTGGTTCCGTTCAATGCCAGTGGTGAGGCCGCGGCGCCGATGAATGCCTTCGCGGCGGCGTGCAAGAAGAGTGGCCTGTGGCCGTTCACGCATTTCAACCGCACGCATGTGGCGCCTCCGCTGATCATCAGCGAGGAGGATCTGCGGCGGGGGCTCTCGATCATCGACGAGGCGCTGAACGTCGCCGACGGGTACGCGAGCTAGCCGGGAAACACGCTGCTGTATGCGTTCAGCGCGGGCTGGCCGCCGAGGTGGGCATACAGGACGTTCGAGTGCCGCTCGATCGTCCCGTCACTGACGAGGTCGATCAGGCCTGCCATCGACTTGCCCTCGTACACGGGGTCGGTGATCATCGCTTCGAGGCGCCCGCAGAGTTTGATCGCTTCGACGGTGGAATCGACGGGCACGCCATACTCCTCGCCCGCCCATCCCTCCAGGACAGTGATCTCGTCAGGGCGTAGGTCGCGTTCGAGGCCGATCTGCTGAGCGGTGTGCCGGGCGATGCGAGTGACCTGATCGGTGGTCTTCGGGAGCGTGGCCGACGCGTCGATACCCAGTACTCGCCGTGGCCGTCCGCCGGCATCGGCGAGTGCGGCGAATCCCGCGATCATGCCCGCATGGGTGGACCCGGTGACCGTGCACACGACGATGGTGTCGAAGAAAACGCCCAGCTGATCCTCTTGTGCGGCCACCTCATACGCCCAGTTGGCGAAGCCGAGGCCGCCGTACTTGTGTTCCGACGCACCGGCCGGGATGGGGTAGGGCTTGGCGCCGGAGTTCTCGACCGCGGTGAGCGCGTCCTCCCAGGACTGACGGATGCCGATATCGAATCCCGAAGGGTCGAGCTGGGTTTGGGCTCCCATGATCCGCGATAAGAGGATGTTGCCCGCCTTGTCGTTGACGGGGTCCTCCCAGTCCACCCAGCGCTCCTGAACCAGGTGACAGCGCATCCCCAGCACGGCCGCGACGGCCGCCACCTGACGGGTGTGGTTGGACTGGTAGCCGCCGATCGACACCAGGGTGTCGGCGCCGCTGGCCAGCACGTCGGGAACGATGTATTCGAGCTTGCGTATCTTGTTGCCGCCGAAGGCGAGCCCGGAGTTGCAGTCTTCGCGTTTTGCCCAGATGTTGGCGCCGCCGAGGTGGCGGCTGAGGCGCTCCAGGGGGTGCACCGGGCTGGGGCCGAAGGTCAGTGGGTAACGGGGGAAATCATGGATCGACAAGGCGTTCTCCTGGCTCGGCTATGGGAATGGCGTTGTGGGGGAGCGGTGTTCAGCCCGTGCCGCGTTCCTCGGATTCGGCGGCCTCCGGCGCCGGTATCAGGGTGTGCCAGTTGTCGCGGGCCGCACGTCCGGCGCCCTCGCTGTCGCCTGCTTCGCAGCGCGCGATGATCTGCTCGTGCAGGGCCACGGAATGACGTCCGTCGCGGCCGGCGAATCTGATGCGTTCCAGGCGGCGCAGTACGGGCGTCACCTGCTCCAGCACGGCAGCGATGTACGGGTTGGCACTGGCTTCGACTGCGACGGCATGGAATTCGTCGTCGGCGGCGAGGGCGGCGTCGGGATCGTGCGCATCCAGGGCGGCGGCGAATCGTGTATTGGCGAGCCGCATCGCGGCCAGATCACCGGCAGAGATGTTGGTGATGGCCTCGCGCACGGCGAGCTCGTGCATCGCCGCGGCAACGGACTGCGCGGCACGCGCCTCTCGGATGTCGATGGGGCTGACGATGGTGTGCCGTCCCGGTTGGGTCTGTACCAGACCGGCGTGTTCCAAACGGGAGAGCGCCTCACGGATCGGGGTCCGGCTCACGCCCAGCCAGCGGCTCAGCTCGTCATCGCGCAGCCGCTCGCCGGGGGCCAGGGTTCCGTCCACGATGGCCGTGCGCAGCGCTTTGTAGGCATCGTCGCGGAGTAGCGAGCGTGCCATCACGCCTTCCGAGGGTGGTACTGGCATGCAATATATTGCACATCGATAGCGGCGTGCCGTCAAGTGTTGGGTGAAATTTCGAGCGGGGACGGCCTGCTAGAAGCGGCCGCCGCCGCCCCGAAAGCTCGAGCCGGAGGATCGGGACGATCCGCCATACGACGACGAGCCCGACCCGGACCAGGAGCTGTGGTGGCTTGATCCGCCGCTGAGCATGCCGCGCAGGATGCCGCCGATCACGGCACCCGCGACGTTGCCAGCCACATCGCCCGCCACGCTGTATCCGCGGTAGTTGCCGTACCCGTTGCTGTAATAGGACTGGGCCGCTTGCACCTCTTGGATCGCGCTGCCTTCGGCACGTGTCGCCAGCTCTGTGGCCCGATTGGCCCACAGAATGGCGTTCGAGGGATCTGACTGACGTGCGGCCTCGGCCGTCGCGATGCTGCGTTCGGCTTCCGCGATGTATCCGCGCGCGGCGGAGCCGACGGCTCCCCGGTGCAGCCCGATGTACTGGTTGACCCCATTCACTTTCTGGCGGGCGGTGGCGATGGCTTGATCGAGGGCGCGGGCGCGGCGTTCGGCGGCGTCCTTTTCTTCCCGCGCGGCGGCCAGCAGCTTGTCGAGTTCGGCGTCGGCCGTGGCCAGGTGGGTGAAGGCGGTCAGCGGATCGGTGGGCCCGACTCGCTCGGCGTCGGTCACGGCCGCGACAGCCTTGTCGTGGGCCTTTGTCAGCTCGTCGGCACGGGGCACCGAACCCTGCCGCTGAAGTTCCTCGGTCTGGGCGATACCCGACTTCGTGTCCGCAATCGCCGCGGGCAGTGCGTCGATGGCGCGACGGATGTTGTTGGCGGCGTTGTCCACCGCGTCCAAGAGCGCAGCGGCCTGGTTCAGTGCCGATTCGGCTCCGCGCACGGCGTCGACGAGATTCATCTGCTGGCCCTCCAGGGGGCGGGCAGCGAGTTCCCGGCCGTGGGTAATCCGGGAGTCGGCGAACGTGGTGCGCTCGGTGGCCTCGGTGATGTTGTCGACGATCGACGCCAGGGCCGCGGCATCGAACTCGGTGCGCAGTTGCTCCAGAACCCGCTGTGATTCGGGTATCCGAGCGGTCGTGGCCACCACCTGCTGGGTCAGTGTGTCCAACTTGGTGGGCGCGTTGATCACCAGGTTCCGCAGCGCGTCAAAGGCATTGGACTGATCGTCGAGGGTGCGGTCGGCACGTGCGGCGGCGGTGATGACGTCGATCAGCAGGCGCCGCTGCTCCGTGGGCGTCTCCGGGACGGAGTCGTCGAGCTGCTTGCGCACGGAGAATGCCTGGGCAAGGGCTTTTTTCGCGGTATCGACAGCTTGCTGGAAGGGTGCGGTCTGCTCGGTGCCGAACTCCTCGACGGCCAGCGTGAGTTCGGCCTCGCTGGTGCGCACGGCGTTGTCGACGTTCACCACAATCGATTTCGACAGGCCATCGAGTGCGTCGACCGATTGCGCGGCAAGAGCTTCGGCGTTGGTCGGATCGATGCCCTTCGCGGCCTCGACCTCTGCGCGCCGACGGGATCGACTACGGAACCAGGAGTACAGCATGAAGGCGCCGACCACGACGGCTCCGAAGACCAGCGCTGCCAGGATCGGCTTCCAGGGGATGGAGGATGACGAGGCGGCGGCCGATTCCAGGCCCTTGGCGGTGTTGATGGCGGCGCCATCCCAATTCGATGCGCGTAGTGCCGGTTCGATCGTGTTGGTGCGCAGCTCCTCAATCTCGGAATCGCTGACGTTCTTGATCTCCGATGCGACCTGGAACGCGTAACTGCGCTCTTCGGTTGCCACGGCGAGCAATGCGTCGCGATCTCCCAATCCGCTTGCCGTGAGGGTTTTGTTGGCCCATGTCACCGGGTCGGCGCCGTCGAAATCCTTGACGTACACCACCCAGAGCCGCACGTGCTGTGCGTCGTAGAGCTGATCGATCGCGTTGCGTACCTTCGTCGGGTTCTTGAGCGCCCCGGCCCGGTCGGTGACGTAAGCGGGTATCCGGAAGGGCGGGTCGGCACTGGCCACCGGTGCCAGCAGCAGGGTGGGGGCAAACACCGTGAGCATCGCGATCATGACTCCCAGCAGGCCCCCGAGGGCACGCAGCAGACGCATGGTCGCCAATCTAATGCCTCGCGCGGCGCTTGGACCCGTCCTGGCAGACTGGTGCCCACGATGCGTACACAGGATGCCTATAAGGACGCCTATACCGATTCCGACCGTGAACGCGTCGTCACCGAAACACCCAAGACGGCGGCCATCGTCGACATCCCGTCTTCGGAGTACCGGACCGACTTCGCGCGGGACCGGGCGCGGGTTCTGCACAGCGCCGCGTTCCGGCGCCTGGCCGATAAGACGCAGGTGGTAGGTCCCCGCGAGGGTGACACGCCGCGCACCCGGCTGACCCACTCGGTGGAGGTGGCGCAGATCGGCCGCGGCATCGCCACCGGCCTGGGGGCCGACCCGGATCTGGTGGACCTGGCCGGGCTGGCGCACGACATCGGCCATCCGCCATACGGGCACAACGGTGAACGCGCGCTCGATGAGGTGGCGGTCGACCGTGGCGGGTTCGAGGGCAACGCCCAGAATCTGCGCATCCTCACCCGGCTGGAGCCCAAAGTCGTTGATGCCGACGGCAACAGCGCCGGGTTGAACCTCACGCGTGCCTCGCTGGATGCGGCGACGAAGTATCCGTGGCTGCGTCCGCCGGGCGGCGGAAAGTTCGGTGCCTACGTCGAGGATGGCGCGGCGCTGGACTGGGTGCGTGCAGGGGCACCGCCGCGGCGTCGCTGCCTGGAGGCGCAGATCATGGACTGGTCCGATGATGTCGCCTATTCGGTGCACGACGTCGAGGACGGCGTCATCTCCGGGCGCATCGACCTGCGGGTGCTGGCTTCGCGGGGCGAGGCCCAGGTGCTCGCGGAGCTGGGTGTGAAGTCGTTCGGCGGGTTGGAGCAGGGCGCGCTGGAGGAGGCCGCCGCACGGTTGGCCACGCTGCCGGTGGTCGCCGCGATCGGCCCGTATGACGGCACCCTGACCGCCTCGACCAGTCTCAAGCGCTTGACCAGCGAATTGGTGGGCCGGTTCGCCTCGGCCGCGATCGGGGCCACCCGCAAGGTAGCCGGTGACGGGCCGCTAGTGCGGTTCGAGGTCGAGCTGACCGTGCCCGAGGTGGTTGCCGCCGAGGTAGCGGTGCTGAAAATGCTTGCGCTGCAATTCATCATGTCCGATCCGCGGCATATCGCGGTACAGGCCCGTCAGCGTGAACGCATTCATCGGGTGGCGCAGTGGCTGGCGGCGGGGGCTCCGGCCACGCTGGATCCGGTGTTCCTGCCCGCGTTCGAGGCCGCCGCCGACGATGCGGCGCGCACCCGGGTGGTGGTCGATCAGATCGCCTCGTACACCGAAAGCCGGCTCGAGCGGGTAGACCGCGATAGTCAGGGTGTGCAAGCCAGCTGGGCCTGACGGCGAGGTTGGCTAAGCTGGCTCGGTGGCCGGACGCATCCCTGATCGCGATATCGCGGCGATCCGTGAGCGCACCCGGATCGAGGACATCGTCGGCGACTACGTTCAGCTCAAGCGCGCGGGCGCCGACTCGCTCAAGGGACTGTGCCCCTTCCATGACGAGAAGTCGCCGTCCTTTCATGTGCGGCCCAATCACGGCCAGTTCCACTGCTTTGGCTGCGGTGAGGGCGGCGACGCCTACACCTTCATCCAGAAGATCGAGCACATCAGCTTCGTGGAGGCCGTCGAGCGGCTGGCCGACCGCATCAGCTACACCATCAACTACGAGGGTGGTGGCACGGCCGCACAGCGTGACCGGGGGACCCGAGCGCGGCTCGTCGCCGCCAACGCGGCCGCGCAGGAGTTCTATGCCAGCGCATTGGATTCACCCGAGGCGGCACCGGCGCGCCAGTACCTGACCGAGCGCAATTTCGATGGTGCGGCGGCCAAACAATACGGCTGCGGATATGCCCCGTCGGGGTGGGACACCCTGACAAAGCATTTGATGCGCAAGGGATTCGAATTCAAGGAGCTCGAAGCCGCGGGGCTGTCCAAGGAGGGGCGCCGCGGCCCGATCGACCGGTTCCACCGGCGGCTGCTGTGGCCGATCCGCGCCAGCAGTGGTGAGGTGATCGGCTTCGGGGCGCGCAAGATCTTCGACGACGACACCATGCCGGGGAAGTACGTCAATACTCCGGAAACCATGCTGTACAAGAAGTCTTCGGTGCTGTTCGGCCTCGATATGGCCAGGCGGGATATCGCCAAGGGGCACCAGGCCGTTGTCGTGGAGGGCTACACCGACGTGATGGCGATGCACCTGGCCGGGGTGACCACGGCGGTGGCGTCCTGCGGTACCGCCTTCGGTGATGAGCACCTCTCGATGCTGCGGCGCCTGATGATGGACGACTCGTACTTCCGCGGCGAGCTCATCTACGTTTTCGACGGGGATGCCGCCGGTCAGGCGGCTGCGCTGAAAGCCTTTGAGGGAGAGCAGAACCTGGCCGGCCAGTCGTTCGTGGCGGTGGCGCCGGACGGCATGGACCCCTGCGATCTGCGGCTCAAGTCGGGGGAGGGGGCGTTGCGGGATCTGGTGGCGCGTCGCACCCCGCTGTTCGCGTTCGCGATCCGTTCGGCGTTGGCGGAGTCGGATCTGGAGATCGCCGAGGGGCGCGTGGACGCGCTGCGTCGGTGTGTGCCGATGGTGGCCAGGATCAAGGACCCGACGCTGCGTGACGAATACGCGCGGCAGCTGGCCGGCTGGGTGGGGTGGGACGACGTGGCCCAGGTGCTCGCGCGGGTGCGTGAGGAGGCCGGTAAGGCGGCCAAGGGTGGATCGGTGTCACCCGAGCGCCGTGTGCGCGGCGCTGAACCTGCTGCGGCCCCCAAGGTGGCGATGCCCGATCCCAAGGACCCCACGCTGTGGCCGCAGCGCGAGGCGCTCAAGGCGGCGCTGCAGTTCCCGGCCTTCGCCGGTCCGGTGTTCGACTCGCTGACCGCCGACAGCTTCACCCACCCCGGATATGTGGCGGTGCGCACCGCGATCGAGGTGGCTGGTGGCGCCGCGGCGGGGGTTGTCGGCGCGGAGTGGATCGACAAGGTGCGCCAGAGCGCGTCGTCGCAGAATCAGGTGATGCTGATCAACGCGCTGACGGCCGAGGCCATTCAGGTGGATAGCGATGAGCGGCTGCCGCGATACATCGGGTCGGTGCTGGCCAAGCTGCAAGAGGTGTGGGTCGGGCGGCAGGTGGCCGAGGTCAAATCGAAGTTGCAGCGGATGTCGCCGGTGGAGCACGCCGACGAGTACCACGCACTGTTCGGCGACCTGGTGGCGCTGGAGGCGTATCGACGCAGCCTGCTAGAGCAGGTCAGCGGCGACGATCTCTCGGTGTAGGGGCAGGGTTCCTACTTGTTGTCGAGCTGAGGCTCGGGCTCCAAGATCATGGTTGTCTCATCGATCGGTGTGAGCTCCACCATGTGGGGGTCTGGGGACAGCGAGTTGGCCAGGCGACGTCGGCTGATCTCGATCAGCTTCTTGGTCGCGGGGCTGCCGGTGACGGCCTGATACCCGTTGACAATCTGCTCGTATCGGCGACGGCCAGCCTTCGCACCCAGCACGTAGCCAGCGGCCAGCACCAACAAAACCCGAATCACGAACCCTCCACCAACTAACGAAGTTCTCCCTATCCTGCCTGATGCAGCTGTGAACGGCTGCGTCAGGCAGGTCACATCTGCCCACTTCTATGCGACAACCGCGATGTTCACCGTCTTTGTCGCTCCTAGGCGGGCGATACGGTTTGGCTTTCACCCCTACCCGTAGGCTAAAGTCATGCCTCGGTTCGCGGTACAAACCGACGCGATCCGGTAGTCCCCTGTAGCTCAATTGGCAGAGCTTCCGACTGTTAATCGGACGGTTCTTGGTTCGAGTCCAAGCGGGGGAGCGCAACAGGAACCACGTCTTGAACTCCGTCTCCTCCTGGAGGCGGAGTTTTGCGTTCACCGGCTAGTAGCGGCGTGAGCCGCCGACGGAGTATCCAGGGCTGGATCGACGTGTACAGCGCGATTGCGGCGAGTAGCGCGACATATCCGAACCAATCTGTGGATGGGCGTTCGCTAGGGAGCGCATATCGCACGAAACCCGTGATCGCGGCCAATCCGGCGACAGACAGCCACACGGTGAGCGGGCTCAGCGCTCTGCGTTGGCGTATCTGTATGAACCGCATTGCAGACGAACGCACATACGGATCAGTGGGCACCGCGCCGAAGTAAGACGCGCGCAGCGCCTCGCCGTACAAGCTGGGCGATACTCCCCACAGTGCCCATTGATGTTCGGTGAGACGTTCACTTTGGATGCGGCTCAGAAGTAGGCCGGCCGGGTACGCGATGAGAGCGATTAGTGCGATCTGGAACGCATAGGTATATCTGTCGTTCTCCCAGGTCGCCACATCGACGGCCGCGAAGAGGGCGGTCATCGATACGAACTGTTGCAGGGCATGACCGACTGCTCGTCGCCGAGGGGAGCCGATGAGCCCATCCGCCCACCAGTGCCAGAATGATCTTGCTGCAACTGCATTCCGCATGTTCAAAACCATATGGCATGTTGCTGGCTGTCGCGGCGAGGTCAGCCTCCTCGGCCGTATAGCTGAAGCGGCCACGTGCGGCGAGTATCAGCTACGCCATCGCTGAGACTGCACATGGTGTGGGAATCTCGTCGGCTGCGCTGGGGTGCGATCACATCGTCTGAGCTACCCGATGGGCTGGACGCGTTCGTGCACTACACGGCGATTGAGGGCGCTGTGGACCATGGTCCGTTCGGGCATATGACCCTGATCGGCGCCGCGAGCACGGCGATGAGCAGTGCGCCGGTGACGATCATGATTCTCTTCACGTCAGCCTCATCCTTCTCGGGGCGTCTGGTCGACTCCGCGAGGTCAGCGGCGCCCATACGCGGCTCCACACCTCGCGGATGCCGATGCCGAACAGCACGAGCACCAACACTGCGACGAGGTTCAGCGCAGCCCCGCTCCGGTAGTAGAGCGCGGAGAGGATCACGCCAGCGCCCACGACCGGGGTGAGAATCGTTGCGACCCCGGCTCGCCACCTACGGACTGCGACAGCTTCGACGACTGCGGCGAGCATGGTCACTGCAAGCGCGACTGCCGCGACGGTTGCGATGATGTTCGCGTTGTAGAACGGGTCGCTCAGACCTGACGGCGGACCGTCAGTCACCAGGACGTATGGGGCCCAACCGGAGTCGCCCTGGCCTAAGCCGACACCGAAGATCGATTCGTCGTAATCGGCATAGCGTCGCGGCAACCCGAACGAGGTCATCTCGGATATGAGCTGAGCGACGACAAAGACCCACCACAACACGTGCCCGGTGACGCGAGCGACCCTGGCGATGAGGTAGCGCGCACTGGTCAGCTCGACGAGGCTCACTCGATTACCCAGACGCCGTTGGGCCCGATCTGCGGTGACGGCATGAAACATGGCGGGGTGCCCGGCATGTACGGGGGCGTACACGGCTGCGGGAGGCATTGCTGTCCGTTCCAGCCGCTCGGCTGGTTCGGTGGGCACACCGCCATCGGATCAGCCTGGGCGGTTGGCGTCCCTGTGAGCGCTATCGCCGTAGTGGGCACCGCCGCGAGAAATGCGCGAAGGATTGCCAAGAGTGCCGGGTTCGATCTGAACAGCGTGGTGGACTCCATCTGCTCAGTTAACTCCACCGAGTCCATCCGTCAACGTGCCACGCTCCGTCTTCGAAGAGCATGGTTATCCGGACGTTCTCGTGGTTAAGGCCTGGGCGTATGTTGCGGTCGTAGTACGCGACACTTTTGATGTAGCTGGGCTCTCCCCGGTTGAGATCCAGCTTTGTTTTGATGCTTGATAGGTTCGGCTCCATGCCGTCCCGAAAGATCATGCTCCGGAGATAGTTTCGGGCCGCCGCCTCCGGTAGTGCTCGAACCTTCGCGAGTAGCGCATCGGATAGGTATGAGTCGATCGATTGAGATCGTGAAAGGCCCCCGATGAGCAAGTCGACGGCAATCCTTGCTAATCCTTTGTCTGCGAATGGATTCCATTTTTCGCTGCTGTCACCCTGCACGGAAGCTCCTGAATTGGTTGATGTCGCCGACGGGGCGTCTGCCGACGGGGTGCAGCCGGAGAGTAGTGCTGTTGCCGCTAGTGCCGCTGCGATTCCTTGTGGTTGCGCTCCGCGGAACGTGTTAGCGCAACGCCAGCGTGTCTCTCTCAATCTGAGCCACTCGATCATCGTCACCCCTCTGATCTGTGTTCGCAGCGGATAGCCGTGGCCGCAAACTCCGAAAGCCTTCATAGCATGTCGAATGGAGTAATACGCTGCCGGTATGCCGCACATCGACGTGAATGGGCAACCGATCCACCTACACCCACGGCGGGGGAGACGGGCCGTCATCCTTGCGAATCACGCGATACTCATGGGCACCTTGACGTCTGCGCCTTTGACTGACCGGCACGATGATCGCCGTAGCGGTGCTCGCGGGTAGCAGGGAAGCGTTGGTGCCGGTTTTGGATGAGCGGTGTGCTTCGTGCAGGTCCTTGCGCATCTCACGCACCCGGCAGACGTTGGTTTAGGCGCAACAGATGCCAGCTGGGCGCGCTGGAGCTGACGTTCGGCCTTCTCGATCGCCTCTGACGTTGTCTTCACATGCTTGCATAACGATGCGATGAGAGAGCGCTTGTGCCACTGAGCTGTCTTCGGTCTCGACTACCAAGCTCGGGGTGGTGGACAGGTTCGTGAGTAAGTAGACGGCAGACATGCCGATGATCGAAACCCATGTAAGAACCAGGGCCCAAGGGCATTCAGCCCTGTAACCCTGCCTGTCGTACGCGCGAAAATACAGGAGGACGCCACCATTAAGACGTAGGTGATGATCTGCGAGAGGTTGGCCCAGCCAGTCCAGTCCTCCGGCGGCGGGTCGAGCGTGGTGACGAGAGCGCTCACGAGCTGGGACAGGCTGGTTACCCATAGGCCTACAGTCCTGAGCCACCTGCCACAAACGACAGGCTACTGCTGGGTCTCCGTGCACACAGTGAACCGGCGCTGCGGATGCTTGTAGCCGCCGCTGGGACAGCCATCCAGGCTTGTGGTGTCCAGAATGATCTTGAGTGGCTTGATTCGTTTGGGCGCGTTGGTGTCTGTGCATGCAACCTTGGCTACAGGCTGACCCACGCTGATGCACGAGGACTTGTCCCAAGCCAAGTCCAGGCAGGCGGTGTACTGCCCGGTGGCTTCGGAGTTGTGGTAGAAGGAGCGATCGGTGTCGCCGCATTCTTTTGGAACATTCACACGCTGAACGATCCGGTAGGTATTTCGGTCCGAACCACAATCCACCACTGTCAACGACGCATTCACCAGCTCGCCGCCCAAATTCACACATCCACCTACCGGAGCCTCTGTCTGACCATTATTCGTCAACGAACCCGGCGACGGAAATTGGCCCGGAATGTTCGCGAAATCAGTCGACTCGTGGTGTGCAGCAGGCGACGTCGGTTGCGCCGTGTCAGCAGAACTAGCGCATCCCGTGGCCACGAAAATACACAGGCTTGCAACAACCCCGACTGTCTTTAACAACGAAATTCCCCCATTTTCAGCCTGGGCGTCTCGCGGCGATGCCCGTGTAGTGCGTGTACCCGCAGCACCTCGCACCGTTGCATTTCTCATATAATTCGGTTAGAACGAAAATGACCCGGAGGGCTGCAACACAAACCCATTCTCGCCCACAGATCTGTCGATACAGGCCACCGATCCACCGTCGCCGACCCCGCAGGTCTGATCGCCGTAGGAAATCTTTTGTCCGGGATTAAGCAGTTTCGACGAAGGCGGATACTTTTTGCATTCCTCCTTCTTATGGGATATGCCGTACGTGTTGTCACCCCATTTGTTTACGAGACCTGTATCGCAAGGTCCCGAGCCGATGGCGTGAATATCTTGAAGCCCCGGCAGCGGGCCCCAACAGCTGATGAGCTGGTTCTGACCACCCGGATGTGGCGGATGACTCATACTGCAGCTAACGCCCTCCGCTGTCGAGAAACCGATAGCCGATGCTCCTCTGCTGGCAGCCTGGACGTAGGAGTCCACTGGTACTTGGGCGTAGGTATTGAGGTCGGGGAAGCCGGGGGGTTCGGCGGCCGCGGTGATGGTTTGTTGGCACGCTGTCATTAGTGCGGTGGCGCATATTGTGAGGGCTATACGGGTCCTGCGTGGTTGAGTCATCGCGGGGGTCCTCCTATTGGATAGTGCAGTTGGTGTTGTAGACACGGGGGTCGTATGCGTGGGTGGCGTCTCCGGTTTTCCAGAACTGACTGACCCTGAGTCCGAAGTCGCCCTTACCGGTAGTTGAATTGAGGGCTTGGCTGGTGATAGTCGGCCCATAAGGCATGTCCACGCCGAAGGTGCTAGTAGGATCAATTTGCACCAAAGTCTGCGCATTTGAGGTCTTTTCAGTGAGTTCCTTCACAGTGGATGCGATAATACCTATCACTGGTTGACCGTTTGACGAGCTAACGAACAGGAAACCGTCCGCGCCTTTCGGGCCGAGGGCAACGAGTTGGCTTTCGCGGTCGCCGGGCAAGATGTTACCTACGCGGTGCAAGGTTTTGATCCAGTTCGTAGGGCTGTCGCCGTCTTTGATGGGATTGGACTGCCACAGCTCCCGAACTGTATCGCCGGTCTGGGTTCCGGTGTTTCCGGCGACGAGCATGGTCTTGCTGGCTGGGTCGTACGCACCGCTAGATTGCGCCAGGGGTGAATCGCCGATGATCGTGCCGGGATGGGCTAGATCGACGATTTTTGAGGGCTTGGTGACGTAGTTGTCGTTTACCTGGCCGGGTGGCGGAAGTTGCGGTTGGCTATAGAAGGCGTAATGCTCGCCGTTGGGGCCTAGAGCTGTGCCGGTAGGGATGGGCCGAGTTCCCGGCGGAACCACCTTGTTTAAGGGGTTGTCGCGGCCGTTGAGTTGGGGCGGTTTCTTAAGGCTTGGCTTGGGGTCGCCGCCGATATTTTCGCCGGTGTTGGGGATCGTGGAATCCAGATCATCACCTACCGCCCCCTGCGTAGGCGGCTGGCAATTGATCTGTTGGTCAGAGCGAGTTGTCTTTGGCTGGTCCTGTGATGGTTCGGAGTCTTGCGGCCCTGCTTGTTCGGGGGCGCAGTTGCATTCGCCGTCGGGACCCACTTTCCGGCTTGGCTGCTGAAACATCGACCCGGCACCACCGACCGCCGAAGCCATGAAACTGAGCATCTGCTCAGCTATCCCATAATCCTGGGCTGCAGACATACACTGCTGCTGACGCTGTTGCTGCTGCTGATCCAACTGCTGCGTGGTGTCATCTTGTTTGTTTTGCGGCTGCTGTTGGTTTGGCTGTTGCTGTCCCTGCTGCGGTTGTTGCGGCGAGTTCTGTTGCGGCGCCTGGTAGTCGGGGTTCGCCTTACCTGGCCCCTGTGTGTAGGGAGTTGCGGTCTGATAGTCCGGGATCTGCGTGCCATGGGCGGGCTGCTGCGCCTGCTGGGGCTGCGGGCCAGCTTGTTGACCCGGAACCTGTTGTGCGCCAGGCGATCCCGTGTTATAGATGGAGATTCCGGAGTTCTGATCGAGCGGCGGCTGATTGATGCCGCCCTGATAATCGGGCATTGAGCTGGGCATTTGCGGCGGCTGGAACTGCTGGCCGCCGTCCATGCCTGGCCCGCCGGTGGGTCCGCCCGGCCCTGTTGGATCCGCGGCTACAGTCGCCACGGCCGAGAATCCGCTGCCGGGGGCGGTGTTGTCATCGACAATCTTCGCTCCACCGACAGTCAGGGCGACAATCGCCACCAGCGCCGATGCCCGCCGCAAACCCGCGGGCATCGTCCAACGATCGTCCATCACCATGAATGCAACCGCCCCTTTTCCGTCGACGCTCACCGCGCCCGTCCTCGCATCATGACACATGTATGGTTGCCATGTCGACAAAAACCCAGCTAAAAAGTTAGCCACGTTAGCCAGTGCTTCTATCGGCCCTGGTAGGCACCGCCTAGCCTCGCAGCTCGGCGCCAGAATTTTCTGAGCAACTCGGATCTCGTGAGCTGGAAGCTCGCTACTGGATCAAGACGCCTTCGCCAGATCTCATCCACATCGAGCGCCCGGCGTTCATGCTCTCGATGATTTGTGCCGATGTGTGGCTGCAGCGACGTCATCGAGTGCACCGGTCTCATCGACGGCGTAGGACAGATCAAGCCGCAGCCTGACGGTACCGTGATCACCGAATACGACGTGCGCGTAACGGATCTCGCGCAGCGGTTCGCCGCGCACTACCTCGCCAAGCACTAATCATGGACGGCCAGCCGCTCGGCGAGTACCCGCCGCTTCCGCCGTACGGTCTGATCAATGCGACCGTCGCCGCGACTTTCGACGCATTCGCCGCGCTACTCCCAGGCGCGAGCGCCGTAGAGCCGCCGAAGTTCTCAATCCGTGACAACCTCGGCGTGATCCAACCGGTGGACCCAGAACCCAAGGCCCCGTTCAGCCGCCACCACCGCCGTCGCATCCACCACCGCCGTCGCTGAATCCGCCGCTATCGCAGAACCCACCGCTGCCACCGTGGTCTGAACCGAATCCGCCGAAGTAGCCGAAGGATCCCGTGTCGGCCCCGGATCCTGGGCCATGTTCAGGCGAATTGCCTAAAAGGTCGCGGCGTCGCCGTGCAGGGGCTCGCGGTCGGGGGCTTTCAGATCGTAACGCTGTAGGTCGGTGCGGCTTACTGGCTTCTGGCGTGCGACGGGCATCCCTGTGGTTAGCTTTGCGGGCCAACTGCCAGCCGAAGCATCCGAGTAACACTGATATCAGTGCTAGCGCCATCAGTTCGATCCCCACAGAAGCTCCTCCCTGCGCCCGACAAACAATTTGCTGTCGGCTTCTTTATATTGCGCTAGTTAGCTCGTGGGCGCCAGGTGGGCAACATCTGCTGAGCACTAGAGCTTGCCGCTGAGATCGAGGGTCTATGGCTGCCGAGACGTTGGATCAGTTCTGTCTGGAATTCCTCGCTCAGTGGGGGACAGTTCCAAAACTCCAGGCATCGATGAGGGACAACGTGGCAGGGGTCCACGCATCTGGGTCGCCGACTTCAAGGATTCGGTCGACGGCCTCGCTTGGAAGCAGCGACCAACCGATGTCGTGATGCTTGCAGTAGCAGCGGACTTTGAGGACAGCGAGCAGTCCCTCGCTACCGCAGAACTCCACATAGCGCAGATCCAGGACGAGTGCCCGCCGGCCGCGAAGATGACGTAGCACGTAGTAGACGAAGTTATCGGCGTTGGTTGCATCGAGATCGCCAGTGGCGGCCACGGTGACCGCGTCGTAGTGCGGGGTGGTCGTGAACTGGAACCCCTGCCCGCTGTACGGCATCTCGGCAACCGGTGGGCGGGGACGTGAAAACGCTTGAATAGACATATCTTTGGCTCCAATAATGCGATTCATGAACTTCAGGAGCGCCTGCGCGGGATGCGAGTTTGGGAGTTCTGCTCGACACCGGGAGCTGACCCTGCGGGCGGCTGTGAACTCAACCACTATCAACCTAGCCCCATTGCGATCGATGCGGAGCGCAACGGGACGGACAATCCACGAACTCCGAGATCGTCGCTGGCTCCGCACCTCGCTTCGAGTGTCGATTCGCGGGCGACCGGTTTATGTCGAGACGGAGTGGGAATACGAGGCCAGAGCGAGATCTGGGCGTGGTTGCCGCGTGGTTCTTGCTAGGCGATTCGCGCGGGCAACTCCGCGTTGAGAAAACAGCGTGGCTGCAGAGATCGCCGCCCTGGCAAACGTACGTCGGCGGCGCCCCCGGGGCCGTGCCTCCTTGTGATCACAGGAGGCGTTCGTGAGCGGTAAGCAAGACGTGATCGAAGGCGGTTTGATCGAAGGTCATAACACCGCGCAGATCGGTGCCAAGCTGCTCGGCTAGAGCACGCAGCTTGACATTATGTTGCTGAGATAGCCAAGTCAGGACCCCAAAAGCCACGTCCTCGTCAATGTTGTACACCAGCATCAGCATGCCTTTGACCTGCTCGATGCCCGCCCGGTTGTCGGCGATCTGCGCGACCCGGGCACTTACCAGTGCCTCGTCGCGGCGCTCGGCGTCGGAAGGCTCGGGCGAGGTGACGTCGACGTAGAAGCCATGCGTGCCGACCACCGCGCCTGTCTCGTCGAAGAACTGGTCACCGATGACTACGACCCAGTGCACTTCACCTCTGGTGTCAATGATCCGGTGCCGACTGCTCAATGCGCCCCGGGTATGCGTGATCGCATCGATCGTGCCTGCGACCTTGTCGCGGTCTTCTGGATGCTTATGCGAGAGCACCAGATCCGTCGTGGGGATCACTACGTCGGAGTGGTCATAACCATGCAGCTGTGCCACCTGCGGCGACCACTCCCATCGCTGTTCATCGAAATAGAAGCGAAACCACCCCATCGGTCTCGCATCAGACCCGAACAAGTCCAGCCCTTCGCCAACGCGCTCGGGCGTTCCGACCGCGCCGTTATCGACTCCTGACATAGCCCGATTCTAGAACGGGCTATACCGGTCTGTGCAGGCATTACTTCCCGGTGAACACGACGTGCGCATACCGGATCTCGTGCAGCATCGAGCAATGGGGCGACGATCTGACCGAAGAGGGAGCTGACTGCGTACTGCTCGAAAGGGCGATCGAGATCGTGAAGGTCGAAACCCTGCTACCGATCAGTGATGGGCTGGAGCTCGTCTGCGAGCACCTCCAAAATCACGGACCCACACCGGAGTTCAGCACGGGCTAAATCGGTCGTCGAATTACTAGGTGCCGGGGCCGCCGCCAACAACACCGTTCCCGTTGGCGGGACCGTTGGGGACACCGCCGGCGGCACCGTTCACGCCAGCCGGGCCGTTGGAAGAACCTCCCGCTGAACCGCCGCCTGGACCACCGATGGGGGGAACATTCGTGTCGGCGGAACCGCCGATAGGACCGCTCGGTGAACCGCCGATGGGACCCGTCACATCGGAACGGTCGGAGTCTCCAATGGGACCGGTCACATCCGAACCGCCGGAGGAGTCGTCATCGGGATCAGCCACCTCTGAACCGCCCGGGAGGGCGGCCACTGTGAAAAGGCCGCGGCTGCCGTGATTGGTGGCGACAGTGCTGCCGAGCAGAGTCAGCACCGCGCACGCCGCCAGTGCCCATCGCGACATCCCGTGCAGTGAAGGCTGCCCTGCCATAACAACAACTCTAACCGGGATGGGCGGGTAGCGGCCAGGGTTGACCGTCGATGGTGGGTCTGACTGGTGGGACCCCAGGTCTGCGGGAAGAAGACGAGTTCGAAGCCCCGGCCCGGCACTCTTCCGCACGACGTAGTCGAGGATTCGGGTGTGACACTCGATGACCTTGCAACGCAGGGCTTTCCGATCGCGATTGTGACCGCTGTCGTTTCTAGGCGAACGAATCGTCGTATGTCGCGGTCAGGGCACCGCCAGCATCACCGGTGTTGATTACTCCTGTCGGCTCGATCAACACCGCGTGGACCTCGCCGTCAGCGCGGGGACAGTGTTCGACGCCACGCGGCACCACGAACAGCTGGCCCGGTCTGACGGTGACATCCCTGTCGCGTAGCTGGATCGTCAGCTCGCCAGCGATGACCAAGAACAGCTCGTCAGTGTCGTCATGCGTGTGCCAGACGAATTCTCCGCCCAGCTTGACGACTTTGACTTCGTAGTCGTTGAGTCGAGCTACCACCTTCGGCGACCACAACTCGGAAAACAGCGACAACTTCTCGCCCAGATCGACAACCCGGTCGGACATACTTTGATTCTGCTTAGCCGGCACAACCCGGTCAACCCGCCAATCCCTCTGACGAGAACCTCGGCTCCTGCACGATTCAGAGGTACGGCAAAGGTGTTCGCGTTAACCTCCTGGTGTGGATGCCGAAGCAGGCCCAGTACGTGCACGCGATCTGGACCGACTGGATGTGATGGCGGCCTTGGACACTGCGCTCGCTGATGGCCAACTGCATCACGCTGAGTACCGTGAACGCGTTCAGAAGGCTCAAAGTGCCGCTACGTTGAGCGAACTCGCAGCAATCACTGCAGACCTTCAGCCGCACACCGTTGCGGTTCCAGCACCCGCGCCAGCACGCCGACGCCGCTGGTTGTTAGTGGCGGCAAGCGCTTTGACGGCCACAGGTGTCGCGGTTACAGCATTCTTCGCTATTGACGCCGCATCAACTCACCAAGCCGCCCCCACAGCCATGGCTCCCGCAGAATCGGTCAGCCCTCTAGTCGGCGGTGCGCTACTGAAGGCAGACGGGTTGCGCGAGATAACGAGCGCGACCCGCGCCCGGTTCCACACCACTGTCGTTCTGGGAGTACACATCTACGGCGATAGCGCTCAGCTGCACATGCTCGATCCAAGTTCACCGAGCGGCCTGACTTACTACGACTACTCGGCCGGCGGACGCTTCCACAATCCACAGGTATACGGAGGAACCTCGGTCAACTCAGGACATGCTGGCGCCATAGATCTGGCACGCATCAATGTGGATGCGGTGGCCGCCTTGATCAGCTCAGCCCCTGAGCGTCTTGGCCTAACAACAGCCAACGTGGGCAACGATCACTTCCGCGTCACCATCGGAGGAGATGACGGTGGAGAAATCTGGATGGGCGTGAACAACAACGGTCTGGACTCCCACCTCGTCGCAGACCTCACCGGCACCATCAAAGGCATCCACCGCTGTCAATGGGGCTGCTAGCAAGATCGGAAAGAGCGGCGGCCAGCGCGGTCCTGGGCTTGGCCACGCCAGCGGTCGGGTGTGACGGGTATGTCCAAAACTGGTCAGAGGCTCGATATCGCACGCCTGTTAGTCGGACGGTGGAGGCTCGGCTTCCTAACGTCGAATAGTCGACGTCGTTATCTAGTCTGCCCATGGGCGAGGATTATGCGGGTGCTGTCAGTTAGTTTCTGGTAGCCGGGTTGCGTCTTGCATCGACCAAACGTGAGGTGGGCAGTGAGGAACACGGTGGGCCTCAGCATCGTCTGGATGGTCGGTGCTCTCGTGTCGTGCTCAAGTGCCCCGGCGCTCCCGCCGATGGATACCGAGATCAGCGACGGCCCGCTGGCTTGCAAGGTTGAGCAAGTGGTGCGCTTCGGCAACATGGTCCCGATGCTCACCTCGCGTGGGTCCCTGCCGCGGCCGACCGGATACTGGGCAGCGTTCTCGATTCTGGTCACGAACAACGGCACGGAGAAGTCGACCGCATTCACCGTCGCCGACCAGTCGCTGGACACCTCGCAAGGGACCGTCGTGCCCCTGCCGAAGATCGAGCAGTTCTTGGGTAATCCTGACGATGTTCTCGCCGGGGACCACGAGACGTACACCGTTGCCTTCGAGGTGCTTCCGGGAGCGATCATGCAGTCCCTGACTCTGCATTGCGGTGCGAAGTCGATCACGGTGGGCATCGACAAACCGGTTGACCCCGGCACCGCAGCGGCCGCTAGATCCAGGGTTGGCGATCGTTGAACCAGGCTTGGTAGTCGGGATGCTCGTTGAGGAAGGGCTGAATCTCGCCGCGGCGCAGCTCCCACGGGAACCCGTGAACGCGCGCGAACTCGGCGGCTAGGTCGGGATGGGCGTCGAGGTAGTTCTGAACATCGGACGGGTACGGGCCGTTGTCGTTAGTCGGGCACCGATACGGGCAGGTGTTGGTCCACGTGGGATACCAGTAGTTCCAGTAGCCACTGTTGGACCAGTCATAGGGATATGTACTGTCCCAGGCCAAGTCTCGCCACCAGCGCCAGGGGTAGCGCCACTGATGGCGGGTATAGAGATCTGAATCGTCATGACCGGGCTTGGTGCTCTCCTTGTGGCCGGGCTCATTGCCGGCAGACGGGGTTGGCTTGGGCGATGTGCCCGAGGTGGTCGGTGCGGCCGAGGTCGCAGTTTCCGGCCGGTCGGTTGCGGCGGTGGTCGGCGGCGTCGTCGCTCCCGGTGGTGCGTCGGTGCCTCCCGCCGAGACTGACGGTGTCGGAGTGGCGGATTCAAGATTTGGCGTCACAGGACTCACGGGCGCGGTCGCGGAGGGTTCAAGTCTTGCCGGAGCCGGAGCCGGAGGCGCCGATCCTCCCGGCGTGGACACGACAGGCGCTGGCGCGGATATCACCGGCGCGGGCGCGGGAGCGGGCGGGTCCGGCGGTGCTGCCCAACCGATTCCGGGAAACCCGACCATCGAGACCGACACCACCACCAGTGTCGACATCAACTGGTAGCGCCAACTAGCCCGAGAGCGGTACATCGACATGAACACCCTTATCGTTTCGGCAGAAAAGGTCGCGCCGGTTTATCTTGAATTCGATACTGATGGGGGTATTGGGCGCTATAAGAGTGCCGCTACAATACGTTTCACATGCAGTTTTGTGCATGTCCGCCTAACTGCCTCAAACAGTATCAAATGAGGCATTAGGCCTAGCTGTGACAAACCCAAGATCATTCTGAACATTTCCTGAATACGTGCAGCATGGCAATTACTATTATGTACAGCCTGTCTTATTAGAAACCCGGCAGTGCCGTGGCGGGGCCGTCGGTCCACGGCGAAATGACAATCGTACGAACGACACCCTCAGATGTTTCCCCCAACAGTAGATTTCTGCCTCGATCCAGCGTTCGGCCGTCAGGGGAAATGCACGTTCGCTCATCAGAACTTCCTCGTCATAAGCCGCAACGCCAAGCGCCGTTACGGGCACCATGGTTGTCGGCAACGGCGGCGACGAGTACAGATGCGTAATTGGCGTACCGGGGTTTGGCCGGTGGCTCCACGAGCCCGGCAGGCTACGGAAGCTGCTGATCGTCGTAGGGGCCAACGGTCATCTGCTGGATGGAAACCTCGTGTGTGGGAAGGGTCATCGACACGGCCCAAGCAGTTTGTGTCGATCCCGGGATCTCCATGATCAGGCGGTGGTTATCACGGGACTCGTGTCCTTCTTCGGTGGAGTCCACAACGGTGCTGGTCGGATCGGTCGGATCGGCATCCTGGAGCTGCGCCGGGCGGTACCGCATGGCGTTGACGGCACTGAGGGTGCGCCCCAAGCGTGCGGCAACTTTACGTGCCGGTATCGATCGATCGCGGGCCAGCGCGATGTCCTCGGAGGCCCATGAGCGGACGTTTGAACGTTGCGATGTACGTAGACGCCAGCGGCTCGTCCAGCTTTCGTCGGCGGCGTCGTTGATTGGCTCCCAGTAACGAAGCTGAGCTTCAGCTATTTCCTGCGCGCGTTGCGTCTCGTCGGTGAAGCACTTAACGCACCGACAACCAGATTGAAATCCCGCTACGCCGTGTTTCATAGGCACTCCCTTCGGGTGGTTCGCCTTACCGTTAACCAGCCGCGGAAGAGGGAAGTTGGGGCTTGGCGGTTCCGGTTTGAACGTTGATGATTGGTCTATGTGTCTTTTTGATTCTGCGCTTATCGTGCTAAGTCAGGACATGCAGCAGATAGGCATGACACGTGACACCCATTTCAGGTTGGCGGGGCATTGTCGTCCAATACCAACCACCCGTTGGATTCATAGTCTGTAGACAATCGTGCGAGGTCCATCCGTTGGCTGTCTGAGGGGGATTGATCTACATCACATTCGGTGCGCAACAGGCTCGGTTGTGTTGCGGGGTGGTCCGTTTTTAACGCAATACTGTTGTGGTGAAGTCGGTTGATCTGAGCCCGCGGGTGCTGCAGCAGTTCTGTGTTCTTGCCCAGGAGAAGCATTTTGGGCGGGCAGCCGATCGTCTCTACATCAGCCAGCCTTCGCTGAGCCAGGCGATCAGCAGGCTAGAGCAGTCCCTGGGGGTGACGCTGTTGGTCAGAACCTCGCGCGCCGTCGAGCTCACGCCCGCGGGTCAGGCATTCGCCGCCGAAATTGAAGGAATTCTTCAGGCACAGCAGGCGGCCGTGATGCGTGCGCGTCGTATCGCCCGCGGCGAGGAGAGTCGGCTCAGGCTGGGGGCGACGGATTCCCTTGCGTACACGATCGTTCCCGCGCTGCTGCGTCGATGTCAGCAGGATCTGCCGCACTTGCAGATAGTGCTGCAAGACCACAGATACGACGAACTGATCGAACGCACGAAGTCCGGGCATGTTGATGTGGCGATAATGTACGGCCCGCTAGGTGATTTGACGGGGCTGTCGGCGTCGATGGTGACGACCGAGCCCATAATGGTCGCGTTATCCGCCGACCACCGGTTGGCGCAAGAACCGCACGTGGCCATCGGAGACCTTGCGGGAGAGGGCTTCGCGTTGCCATGGACGGCACATACATCCCTCGTGAGCGAACTCGTATCCATGTGCGAATCTGCTGGCTTCACCCCCCGGCAGGCCGCGAGCGCGAACACCACGATTGGGCTGATTGCCCACGTCGCTTCCGGATCATGCATAGCATTCGTGCCGTCCCGGATGCGCTACATCATCGCACCGCCGGAGGTCGTCCTAAAGCCGTTGGTGGCCAGCGGAATATCTTCAGGCTCACCAGAACTTCCGCGCGCCATCCAGACGCAGATACTCGCTCTCACTCGCGCGGGGTCACATGATCCCGCTATCGACACCATTCTGAAACTCCTGCACGATCCGGCGGTTCACGGACTACCCGAAATGTCTTGAGAGTCCGGCGCAGGCAATTGGATGCCAATCACATGTGGCATGAGAATCCGTCAGCTAGCGCCTGGGTGCGGCGTATTCTGGAGCCATGAAGCGACCACGTAATGTGGCGCGAGTTCTCTGCTCGACACTCGCTGTCGGAGCTCTGGCTTTAGCGCCAATGATCTTGCCCAGCCCCGGGGCGGGCACCGCACACGCGACCGTATGTGCCTCCGCCGGAAGCACTTCCAAATGTGAGGGTGCGCCCAGCTCGGCCTGGTACGGCTACGGGTACTACCCGCCCGGTGCGTACTGGGGAATGCCCGGGTACCCGCCCCTTGCTGCGGGGGCGGGCATTCCGGTTCGCTCTATCCCTTAACGGCGTTGACGGCCTTCACGAAGACATCCGATAGCTCGTTGCGGTCGACATCTCCCATGCCCGACACCGACACGGCGTGGTGGTCGTCGAGCTGAGCGGAGTAGGCGATCTGCACCATCTCCTTCTCCATGCCGGGCGCGCTGATCTTGATGTTGGTGGACGTCCCGGTCGTCTTCACGCCGTCGATGGCGGGTGCGTCGATCTTCTCGCCGGTGCCCTCTGCCATGCCGGCGATCGACAGCGAGAACTTGTCGCATGCCCCGTTGGTGGTGTCGGCGGGGATCGGGCTGACCGTCTCCATCGCCGCGGCGATGATCATCGTCTTGGACATCGGGTCTCCGTTGCCCTTGGCGCCGGTGACACCCTGCATGGACGTCCCGGTCACCTGTGGGAAGGCGCCCAGCATCTTGTCGGCGCATTCCTGCGGGGTGAAGGTGGCCTTGTCGAAGATGCCCTTCATCTGATCGAGCATCGCCTGGGTCACGGTGGTCTTGGGCTGCACCTCGACGGTGTATCCGGCGGGGAACTGGTCCTTGATGGCGTCGATCTTGGCGATATCGAAGCTGTTCGCGGCCGCCGTGGAGGTGGCGGCGCTGCTGCTGGCCGATGAGCCCGCCGACTCGTCCTTCTTGTCATTGCTCGAACAGCCCAGCATCAGTCCGCCGGCCAGCACCACGGTGCCGAAGACGGTCAGTGAACGATTCATAGTGGTAATTCCCCTCTGAGCAGTGCGTTTTCAGGAACCTGGAAGTAGATTCGTACATCGTGGCACTCGACGGCTCTGCGGGATCTGCCGAACTACCGCATGAATTTGACCACACGCACCCAGACGTGTCCGGGGGATGGTTGCGTGCGGCCACCTTCGGAGCGATGGATGGCCTGGTTACCAACACCGCGCTGGTGGCCGGTGTGGGTGCTAGCGGGCTCGACACGCACGCGATCGTGCTGACCGGGGCGGCCAGCCTGGTGGCGGGTGCGTTCTCGATGGCGCTGGGCGAGTTCACGTCGGTATCGACGTCCAATTCGCAGATCGAGCACGAGGCGAGTGTGGAACGCCGGGCCATCCAGTTGCACCCCGATGCCGAGAAGAAGGAGCTCATCGCCATGCTCGGCGATATCGGGCTCTCACCGCAGACCGCGTCCGCGGCCGCCGACGAGATCCACCAGGACGAGAACACCGCGGTGACGATTCACCTCACCCGAGAACTCGGCATCAATCCCAACGACACTCCGTCGCCGTGGGTGGCCGCCATCTCCTCGTTCCTGACCTTCTCGGTGGGTGCGGTGGTGCCACTGATCCCGTTCCTGTTGGGATTCGCGTCACTGCTGGCGGGGCTGGCCTGCGGGGGAGTGGGCTTGTTGGTCGCCGGTTGGGCCGCGGGGCGCTTCACGGCGCGAGCGCCCTGGTTGAGCGCGTTGCGGCAGTTGGCATTCGGTGCCATCGCTATCGGCGCCACCTACGTGATAGGTCATCTGATCGGCGTCGCAGTGAATTAGCGCCGCGGCGCGCGAAGCTGAGAATGGGCTGAGAGCGGGCGCACCGGCTGGCAGAATTGTGAAGTGAATTTCACCAGGGTGCCGCTGAAACCCGATGAATTGGCGCAGGCGGCCGTCATGGCCGCGCTCACCGCCGCCATGGTCATCGTCGGGGTCGCCCTCCCGATCTTGGGAGCGGTCCAGCTACTCGGTGCCGTACCCATGGGTCTGCTCGGCTATCGCTACCGCGTGCGCGTGCTGCTGGCCGCCGCCGTGGCCGGCGGCGTCATCGCCTTCCTGCTCGCCGGGCTCGGTGGTTTGATCGCCATGGGCAACTGCGTCTACATCGGGGGCCTGACCGGTGTGGTGCGCCGACGCGGACACGGCATGCCCCTGTTGACGGTGCTCGGGGTCATTTGCAGCGCGATCATCGCTGCTTTGGCAGTCGGTGCGCTGGCCCTGCTGAACCGGATGCGCACGCTGCTCTTCGATGCCCTGCGCGCCTCGCTGGAGGGCCTGTTCAAGATGATCGGCCACATCCCGCACCTGGAGCCCGTGGGCGTGAATGCGACGAACGCCATCGACTTCGCGATGCGCAACTGGGTGTGGTTCATCGGTGGCATCGTTTTCGTGTTCGTGCTGTTCAACGCGTTGTTCGGCTGGTGGGTGCTCTCCCGCGTGATCAAGCGCCTGGCCGTGATTCCTGATGTGCACCAGCTTGATCCGCCGACGCTGGCCGGTGCGGTGGGTCCGGTGCCCGCGCGCTTACGCGACGTGCGATTCCGTTATCCGCGCGGTGAATCCGATGCCTTGGCGCCACTTTCGATGAGCATCGACGTCGGCGAGCATGTCGCCATTACCGGGCCCAACGGTTCGGGCAAGAGCACCTTGATGCGTATCCTGGCCGGGCGTGAGCCCACCTCGGGGGAGATCGAGCGCCCGGGTTCGGTGGGCCTCGGCGCCATCGGCGGCACCGCAATCGTCATGCAGCACCCGGAAAGTCAGGTGCTGGGCACCAAGGTTGCCGACGACGTGGTGTGGGGCTTGCCCGCCGACCACGACGTCGACATCGAGGGCCTGCTGCGCGAAGTCGGTCTGGAGGGGATGGCCGAGCACAGCACCTCCTCGCTGTCGGGCGGGGAGCTGCAACGGCTGGCGGTGGCCTCGGCGCTGGCACGCGACCCCGCACTGTTGGTGGCCGACGAGATCACCAGCATGGTCGATCCGAAGGGGCGCGAGGATCTGCTGGGTGTGCTGTCCCGACTCACCGATCAGCACCGGATGTCGTTGGTGCACATCACCCATTTCCAGTCCGAGGCCGCCGCCGCGGACCGCGAGATCGCGCTGCGGGCGGTCAACGGCAAGACGGCGACCACGGCGATTCAGACGGTGCCGGTGCCCACCACGACGGCCGCCCGGCCCAATACTGAGTCGCCCGTTGTTCTGGAATTCGATTCCGTCGCGCATCAGTACGCCAACGGAACTCCCTGGGCGAAAACGGCATTGCACGATGTGTCGCTGGCGGTGCACGAGGGTGATGGTGTGCTGATCCATGGCGGCAACGGTTCGGGCAAGTCGACGCTGGCCTGGATCGCCGCCGGCCTCACCAAACCAACCTCCGGGCAGTGTCTGCTGGACGGCAAGCCGGTCTCTGATCAGGTCGGGTCGGTGGCCATCAGCTTTCAGGCCGCCCGGTTGCAGCTGCTGCGCAGCCGCGTCGACTACGAAATAGCTTCGGCAGCAGGATTTTCCGTCCGCAATACCGACCGCATCGTGGCTGCGCTGGCCAGCGTCGGGCTCGAAGCAGACCTGATCAAGCGTCCCATCGATCAGCTCAGCGGCGGCCAGATGCGCCGGGTGGTGCTGGCCGGGCTGCTGGCGCGTTCCCCGCGCGCCCTGATTCTCGATGAGCCGCTCGCGGGCCTGGATGCCGAGTCGCAGGCGGGTCTGCTGCGGCTGCTGGTTCAGGTACGCGAGCGCGAACGGCTCACCATCGTGGTCATCTCGCATGACTTCGATGGCATGCAGGAACTGTGTCCGCGCACGGTGCATCTGCAATCCGGGGTACTGCTGCCCGAATCGGTCGGGTCGGGGAGTCGCTCATGACGACGACACGTGCACCGCGCCGCCCGGTGGTTCTGCTGCGCCCGGTCCCGGGAACCTCCCCGATCCATAGGTTGTGGGCCGGGACCAAACTTATTGCGGTATTCCTCATCTCGGTGCTGCTGACCTTGTTCCCCACCTGGACGGCAATCGGGGCGGTGGCGGCTCTGGTGATCATTACCGCGTGGCTGGCGCATATCCCGCGCGGTGCGGTGCCCACCATCCCGATCTGGATGCTGGCGCTGGTGATTGGTGGCAGCCTCACGGTGTTCTTCAGCGGCGGGCCGCCGTTCTGGCATATCGGTGGCCTCACCATCGGATTCCACGGCGTGCTCGCGGTGGCGCGCACGACTGCGGTGGCGCTGGTGCTACTGGGCACGGGAGCCATGGTGTCGTGGACGACCAATGTCTCCGAGATCGCGCCCGCGGTGGCGCTACTGGGGCGCCCGCTGAAGGTCTTCGGCATTCCCGTCGACGAGCGTGCAGCCACGCTGGCGCTGGCGCTGCGCTCGTTCCCCATGCTGTCCGACGAGTTCCGGGTGCTCATCGCGGCCCGCAGGCTGCGTCCGCCTCAGGTGCGTGAGGGCAGGCGCGGGCTGGGCTGGGTGGCCGAGGTGGTCGACATGCTCACCGCGGCCATCACCGTCGCGCTGCGGCGTGCCTCCGAAATGGGCGATGCCATCACCGCGCGCGGTGGCAGCGGGCAGATCGCGGCGCATCCGCACCGGCCTGGCCGGTGGGATGCTGTGGCCCTGCTGGTACTCATCGCGGTCGGAACTGCGGTCGTGCTGTTCGAGGTGCTGTAGCTCGAGAGGTTGGCGTCGAGTGTGCCGATGATGTCGATTTTTGGCTGAATCTCGACCGAATCCGCACACTCGGCGCGGAGTTACTTCTCCAGCGCCTTGTTCGCCGCCTGCTGCGCTTGTTGCAGCGCGGTGTTCACGTCCAGACGGCCCAGGAACATCTCGGCGAAATACGGTTTCAGCGCGGCGAATCCGGCTCCGAATCCCTGCCCGCCCGGAGCCGCGATCTGCTGACCTTCGAGCACCTGGAAGAACGGAGTGACGTCGACGCCCTTGCCCGCCCAATGCTGAAAGTAGGGCTCGCGCGCACTGAGCACGGCGGGGATGGCCGAGCCGCTGCGGCCCAGGAACGCATTCCCGTCGGCGCTACCCATCCAGCCTAGTACACGTTTGGTCGCCTCAGGGTGAGGTGAGGACGAATTGGCGGCGGCCACAATGCCGTTGGTGACGCTGACCCGGCCCTGCGGCCCCGCCGGCATCATCGCCACACCCCAGGGGAAGGTGGCGTTGGCCTGGATCTGCGCCAAGTTGTAGGTGCCCGACTGAAACAGTGCCATCCGACCCTGCAAGAACTGGTTGCGCGAAAAGTCGTTGTTGGTGTTGGTGTCGGCGGCCGAGGGCGCCACCTTGTCGACGTTGATGAGATCGACCAGGTAGGTGAACGCCATCTCGGCGCGGGGGTTGGCGAAGGCGAACCTGTCGTCGGCCTGGAAGACGGCCCCCGCCGATCCGAGATAGTTCAGATAGATGCCCTGTAAGTCGTTGGCGGCGTTGTACCCCCAATGCCCGGGCCCGGTGAGCCGGTGCAGCATTGGGCGGAGGGTGTCGACGGCGGGGTCGGCATCCCAGCGCAGCTCCGCTAGCTCGGCCGGGTCCACCTGCGCCTGGTCGAGAAGATTCTTGTTGTAGTACAACGCAATCCCGGCATCGCTGAGCTGCGGGACACCCCAGAGCTTGCCACCGCGGGTGAACTGGGCCACCACCGATGGATCCCAATCTGCCTGCCGATCAACGGGGACGAGGTTTCCGGTATCGGCGTAATCGGACAGGTAGGCGTTACTGAGCCAGAAGATGTCGTCGGCGCCGTGCCCGGCCACATCGGTGCGCAGGCTGTTGAAGTAACTCGCATACGACGTCACGGTCACGGCGACCTGGATGTCAGGATTGCGTCGACTGAACTCGTCGAATGAGCTGCGGTAGGCCTTGGCCACCTGCTCATCCCACACCCGGACGGTGACCACCGTTTTGCCGTGAGCGGTCTTCGGAATTCCGAGCCAGACGGCAATTCCGAAGAGCAGCAGCGTCACCAGCCCAAGGACCAAGGCTGCGCGGGTGGAGGACTTCATCACTTGAGTCCGCTCAAGGTGATGGATCGGACGATGTACTTCTGGAAGGCGATGAACAGGATCACCAACGGCACGATCGCCACGGTGGTCGCCGCCATCACGATGGGCCACTGCGCGTTGAACTGAGATTGCAGCCCGGCCGTGGCCACGGTGAGTACCCGCCAGTTGCCGCCGCTGGTGATCACCAATGGCCACATGAAGTTGTTCCACTGCGACACCACGGTGATGAGGGTCAGCGTGATCAGGATGGGCCTGCTGACCGGCACCACTACATGCCACAGGATGTCGAGCGTGTTGGCGCCGTCCAGGCGGGCCGCACGGATCAGGTCGTTGGGGATGGTGCGGAAGTGTTCACGCAGCAGGAAGATCGCGTAGGGCGATCCGAACATGAACGGGATGACCAATGCCCAGAACGTGTTCCGCAGCCCCACCTGCGTCAGCATCAGGTACATCGGCACCACGGTCACCGTCGCCGGAATCATCAGCGTGGCCAGATACACCCAGAACAGTCCGTCGCGCCCCGGGAACTGCAGTCGCGCAAAGGCATACGCGGCCAACACGGAGAACGTCAGCTGGCCGATCACGATGATCGCCGTCATCAACACTGTCACCAGGGCCGCGCGCCCGAACCCGGCGTCGGCCAGCCCGGTGTAGTTGGCGATCGTGAACGGATTCGGCGGGGCCAACGGAGAGTCGGCAGAGAACTGCCGCGTCGTCTTCAGCGATGCCGACAGGGCGAACAGGAACGGCCCCAGAGTCAGTGCCGCGCCGAGTATCAGGAGGAGATAGACGAGCGCATTCCTAGACCAGGTCATAGCTCACCCGCGTCCGGAAGTAGCGGTGCTGAATCACCGTAACGGCGACCAGGATCAGGAACAGGATCAGCGACATGGCGGCCGAACGCCCGACATGGGCGGACTCGAATGCCTCGGCGTAGACGCGGTGTGCGGCCAGGTCGGTGCGGTTCTGCGGGCCACCTCCGGTGAGCGCGTACACGGTGTCGAAGGTCTGCACCGCGCTCACCACCCCGGTGACCAGCACGAAGAAGAAGGTGGGCCGCAGCATCGGCAGGGTGATGCGGCGGAACCGCTGCCAGGCGGTCGCGCCGTCCACCCGGGCCGCGTTGTGCACATCGCCCGGGATGGCCAGCAGGCCCGCCATGAAGAACAGTGCCACGTAACCGACGTTCGTCCACACGCTGACCGCCGCCACCACCGGCAGTGCCAGCGAAGGATCGGTGAGCCATTCGATGCGCTGCCCGAGCAGTGTGTTGATGGCGCCATCGGTGGGCGCGAGCATCCAATGCCACAGCACGCCGATGGCCAGCGGCGCGCAGATCCATGGGATGACGTAGATGGTCCGGAATAACACGGTGCCGGGCAGGCCGCGCACCAACAGCGTCGCCGCGGCCAGACCGAGCACGGTCTGCACCGGAATCACCAACGCCACAAAGAGCAGCGTCACCAGCAGGGAGTGGCCGAAGGCGCCGTCGGTGAGCACCGAACGCCAGTTGTCCAGGCCGACGAACTCGATGGGGCCCAGCAGATCCCAGCGGCACAGGCTCAGCCACACCACCACCAGGATGGGCAGCAGGAGAAACGCCGCCACCCCGAACAGGCTCGGGGCCAGCAGCCCATATGCGACGGCTGTCTGCCGCGACCTACTCACGGGGACATTAAACCGCGCGCCGCCACCGGTGTGGCATAGGTACGGTTGAGCGCGTGACTCGGTCCGTAGATTCCGATTTCCTGGCGCTACCTCGCGCTGAACTCGCCGATGCTGCCCTGAACGCGGCGCGCGCCGCCGGCGCCAGCTATGCCGATCTGCGCATCCATCGGCTGATCAACGAGGAGCTGGTGCTGCGCGACGAGCAGGTCGAGACCGCGGTGTCCGGCCGCACCATCGGGCTGGCGGTACGGGTGATCGTCGACGGCACCTGGGGGTTCGCCTCGCATGTGCAGCTCGACACGACCGCTGCGGCCGAGACCGCGCGCCGGGCTGTGGCCGTCGCCCGGGGGCTGCGGAGCCTGAACCGCGAGCGCGTCGAACTGGCGGCCGAGCCCGTCTATGCCGACGTTCAGTGGGTGTCCGAGTACGAGATCGACCCGTTCGGTGTGCCGCAGGCCGACAAGATCGCGGTGCTGCAGGAGTATTCGGCCCGGCTGCTGGCCTCCGACGGGGTGGATCACGCCTCGGCGTCGCTGACGGCGGTCAAGGAGCAGACCTTCTACGCCGACACCTTCGGCTCGTCCATCACTCAGCAGCGCGTCCGGGTCATGTCGCAGCTGGACGCCATCGCCGTCGACGCCGCCACCGGGTCCTTCGAGACCATGCGCACCCTGGCCCCGCCGATGGGCCGCGGCTGGGAGGCCATCGGCAGCGACGGCGTGTGGGACTGGAGCGCCGAGCTGCGCGAGATCCCGGAACTGCTCACCGAGAAGGTGAAGGCGCCCAGCGTCGTCGCCGGCCGCACCGACCTGGTGATCGATCCGACCAACCTGTGGCTGACCATCCACGAATCCATCGGGCACGCCACCGAATACGACAGGGCCATCGGCTATGAGGCCGCCTATGCGGGCACCTCGTTCGCGACCCCCGACAAGCTCGGCACCATGAAGTACGGCTCACCCGTCATGAACGTCACCGCCGACCGCAACGAGGTGCATGGCCTGGCCTCGGTCGGATACGACGACGAAGGCGTGGCCTCGCAGCGCTGGGACCTGGTGCGCGACGGCATCTTCGTCGGCTACCAGCTGGACCGCGTGTTCGCGCCGCGGCTGGGCCAGGAGCGTTCCAACGGCTGCTCGTACGCCGACTCGCCGCACCATGTGCCGATCCAGCGCATGGCCAACGTGTCGCTGCAGGCCTCTCCGGAAGAGCGCAGCACCGACGATCTGATCTCCGGTGTGGAGGACGGCATCTACATCGTGGGCGACAAGTCGTGGTCAATCGATATGCAGCGCTACAACTTCCAGTTCACCGGACAGCGGTTCTACCGCATTCGGGGCGGCAAGCTGGACGGGCAGCTGCGCGATGTCGCCTACCAGGCCACCACCACCGATTTCTGGGGTTCGATGGAAGCCGTTGGCGGCCAATCGACCTGGCGGCTGGGCGGCGCCTTCAACTGCGGTAAGGCCCAACCCGGGCAGGTGGCGGCGGTGAGCCACGGCTGCCCGTCGGCACTGTTCCGCGGCGTCAACGTTCTGAACACCAAGCAGGAAGGTGGTGCCGCGTGATCCCCGCACAGCAGGTCGCCGAGGATGTCCTGGCCGAGGCCGCGCGGCGCGGCGGCGCCGACGACACCATCGTCTTGATTCAGGACAGCAGCGAGGCATCGCTGCGCTGGGCGGGCAGCTCCATGACCACCAACGGTGAGTCGGTGAAGCGCGGCATCGCGGTGATATCGATTCTGCGGCAAGGAGATCAGACCCGAGTCGGCTCGGTGCTCACCGAGGACGCCGATCCGGCCGCGCTCGCGGATCTGGTGGCGGCCAGCCAGGCCGAGGCCGCGGCGGCGTCTCCGTCACGCGATGCCATGCCGTTGCTCGGACCCGGTGAGGGTGCGGGGGAGAGCTGGGATGCGCCGATCTCACCCACCGGCGCCCATGTGTTCGGCTCGCTGGCGGCCGACCTGTCGACGGGCTTCGACGGACCGGACACCCTGTACGGATACGCCCGCCATGAACGCCAGACCACGTTCTTGGCCTCTTCCACCGGGTTGCGCCGCCGGTTCACCCAGCCGACAGGCCAGGTGGAGATCAACGCCAAGCGTGGCGTGGGTAGTGCGTGGGCCGGGGTGTGCACCCCCGAATTCGTGGATGTGCCCACCGAATCGCTGCTGCGCCAACTCAATGAACGACTGACCGCCACGCAGAATCAGATCGAGCTCAAGGCCGGTCGCTACGAGACGCTGCTGCCGCCATCGGCGACCGGCGACCTCATGCAGTACCTGGTGTGGACGATGGGTGGGCGCGGCGCGCACGAGGGCCGCAACGCGTTCGCCGGGCCGGGCGGCACCCGGATCGGGGAGCGTCTGACCGAGCTTCCGGTCACGGTGTACTCGGACCCGTCGTACCCGGGTCTGGAGAGCAGTCCGTTTGTGGCGACCCCGATCTCGCGGGAGTCGTTGTCGGTGTTCGACAACGGGATCGGCATCGAACGCGTCGACTGGGTGCGTGATGGCGTGATCAACGCGCTGAGCTACTCGCGTGCCGACGCCGCGGAATTCGGTGCCGAGCCGACGGTGGGCGCCGACAACCTCATCATGACCGGGGGAGGCGGGGCGACGCTGGAGGAGATGATCGCCGCCACCGAGAACGGTCTGCTGTTGACCACGCTGTGGTACATCCGCGATGTGGACCCGACGACGCTGCTGCTGACCGGGCTTACCCGTGACGGGGTGTACCTGGTGCGCGATGGCCAGATCACCGGCGCCGTGAACAACTTCCGGTTCAACGAGAGCCCCATCGATCTGCTGCGGCGGGTGACGCAGGTAGGCGTCACCGAGTACACGCTGCCGCGCGAGTGGAGCGATTACGCGACGCGCCAGGCGATGCCGGCGCTGCGGATCCCGGACTTCCACATGTCCTCGGTCAGCGCCGCGCAGTAGGGGTCCGCTCCTCCACACCGAGGTTGTGGCGGATTCGTCTCGCACATCCGCGCCACAACCTCGGTCTCGGCGGGGACTCTACCTCCACAGAACCTTCACAAAAGGCTCCAGCGATCACCACAACCGTCAAATAGGCTGTTCATGTGCAAGGCCAGCGAAGAATCTTGGTTGTCGATGACGAGCCAACGATCTGTGCGTCCATTTCCGCGCGGCTGCGTGCCGAGGGGTATGCCGTAGACACCGAGGACAACGGCCTGGACGCGGTGCGGCATTGCCGCGAAACCCCGCCGGATCTGATGGTGCTCGATGTCATGCTGCCCGGTCTCGACGGCCTGGAGGTGTGCCGCCAGGTGCAGGCGCACGCCCCGATTCCGGTACTGATGCTCACCGCGCGCGGCACCGAGACCGACATGCTGGTGGGACTGGGCGTGGGTGCCGACGACTACCTGCCCAAGCCGTTCAGCATGCGGGTGCTGGTGGCCCGGGTGGCCGCGCTACTGCGTCGCACCGAACGCGTTGCGCCGCCGAGCACCGATGTGCGGATCGGGCAGGTGCACATCGATGTCTCCGAGCGCCGCGTCTATCACCGCGACGACGAGGTGCACCTGACCCGCACCGAATTCGATCTGCTGGCCTATCTGGCCGATAACCCGCGAGTGGCGATCAGCCGGGAGCGCCTGCTCGATCAGGTGTGGGGCTGGAGCGAGGGGCTGCCGTCGGGGCAGCGCACCGTCGACAGCCACATCAAGGCGTTGCGCCGCAAGCTCGGCCAAGAGCTGATCCGCACCGTGCACGGCATCGGATACGCGTTGGAGGTACCGCGATGAGCCAACTGCTGGAACTGCTGCCGCGACCGTTGGATCCGTTGCGCTCCTTCAAGTTCAAGACCGCGGTGCTGGTGGGGGTGGCGCTGCTGATCGCCACCTGTCTGCTGTGGATTACCGCCGAATGGAAGCTGCGGTACGCGCTCACGCTCGCGTTGTTCGTGTCCTTTGGGGTGACGTGGTTCCTGGCCCACGGCATGACCTCGCCGCTGCGGGACATGACGGCGGCGGCGCGTTCGATGGCGCAGGGCGACTACTCGCGCCGGATTCGTTCGACCTCTCGCGATGAAGTGGGCCAGCTGGCAACGGCTTTCAATCACATGGCTGCCGAGTTGCAGTCCGCCGAGAAGTACCGCCGTGAGTTGGTCGGCAATGTCTCGCACGAGCTGCGCACACCGATCACGGCGCTGCAGGCGGTGCTGGAGAACATTGTCGACGGGGTGGCCGAGCCGGACCCGGCGACATTGAAAACCGCACTGGCGCAGACCGAACGGCTGGGCCGGCTCGTGGACGACTTACTTGACCTGTCCAAACTGGAGAACGGATCGGTTCCGGTGCAACGTGAACCGTTCGAGGTGCGCGAGTTCGTCGACGGGGCGGTGGCCGAGGCCAAGACCACCGGGCGTCAGGTGCGCTACCACGTGACGGTCGAGCCGTTCGATCTGCAAGCGGTCGCCGATACCGCGCGGCTGCACCAGGTGGTGGCCAATCTGCTGGATAACGCCTCGCGGCACAGCCCGCCCGGGGGACAGGTGTCAGTGTTCGCGCGCACCGAGAACGACGCGCTGCTGCTGGAGGTCGCCGACACCGGGCCCGGCATCGCACCGCACGAAAGATCACGAGTGTTTGAACGATTCACCCACGGGGGATCGCGCGACGGTGGCACCGGTTTGGGGCTGGCCATCGCGCAGTGGGCCGTCGATTTGCATGGCGGCCGCATCGAAATCGTGGACGCGCCCGGTTGCCGGGTGCGGGTCACCTTGCCGCAGTTTGAATCCGAGGAGGGGAATTCATGACCACTGGTTCCATAGTGCCGCCGCCGTACCCATATCCGGTTCCGGGTGCGCCTGCGGGGCCGCCCGTGCCGCGCCCGCCGGTGCCGATCTTCGGCCCGCCCACGCGGTTCCTGACGGCCTGGCCGCGCGACATCCGCTCGAAGATGACGCAGGGCGCACTTCTCAGCGGTATCGGGGCCGGGCTGGTGGCAGCACTGTGCTGGCGGTCCTCGCTTCCGGGCCTGGGCTGGACGCTGACAGCGTTCGCGGTGGCGCTTGCCGCCTTCGCAACACAGAAAGTGCAGTGGACGCCCACCCGCATCGGCACGCTGCTGCTCGCGCTGTGCCTGGCGGTGGTGCCGACCGTGCGGGATGCGGGATGGCTTGTGGCGCTCTGTGTCCTGACGTCGGGAGCGCTTTTCATTTATGCGCTAGCCCCGGCGCGGACGTGGACCGGGCTGGTGTACGGACAGTTCGTGATGCTGCGGGCGCCATTCCGGTTGGCGGGCTGGATGCGCCGGGGGACTCGCACGATGTCGCGTGGCCGCAAGGTCAACCCGGACCGCGCGGCCATCGTCGTGCTGATCACCGTGGCCCTGGTGGCGGCGTTCGGGGCGCTGCTGGCCGATGCCGACGCCCGGTTCAAGGCGCTGCTCAGCGGGGTCCTGCCGTTCGTGTCCTTCGGCGATGTGGTCGGACGGGTCATCATCGGTGTGCTGGTCGGCGGGTTCGCCTTGGGTGCCATCTACGTGCTGTCCAAGCCGCCGAGCTTTGACCGATTGGCGCCGACCGAGCCCAAGAAGCTGCCGCGCTGGGAGTGGAGCCTGCCGTTGGCCGCGCTGAATCTGCTGTTCATCGCCTTTGTGGGCGTGCAGATTTCGGTGTTATTTGGGGGAGATGAGCATGTGCAGGTCACTGAGGGGTTGACCTACGCAGAGTATGCGCGGCAGGGCTTTTGGCAGCTGCTGTTTGTCACCATTCTGGTGATGGGCGTGATCGCGGTGGCGATCCGGGTGGCGGGGCGCGAGGATGCTCGCGACCGGCTGTTCCTGCGGGTGCTGATCGGTGGGCTGTGCCTGACCACGCTGGTGATCGTGGCCTCGGCCATCCATCGGATGTCGTTGTACGAGAAGGCGTACGGGTTCAGCGTGGAGCGGCTGCTGGTGCGCTGGATCGAGCTGGGCATGGCCATCGTGTTGGTGCTGATCCTGGTGGCGGGGATTCGGATGAGTGCACGATGGCTTCCTACTGCTGTGGTGGCGGTCGGCGCGTTCGGGATGCTGGGGCTGGCGAACTTCAACCCGGAAAGCTATATCGCGCAGCGCAACGTCGAGTTCTTCGAGCAGACCGGTAAGATCGATCAGTGGTACATGGGGAGCTTGTCGTCCGATGCTTTCGCCGCGACGAAGTCGCTGCCCGAGGAGGTGCGGGTCTGCGTGCAGGGGCGGATGAAGGATCGGCTGCGGCCGACGGCGCCCTGGTATGAGTACAACGTGAGCCGGGCCCAGCTGCGGGCCGCTGAGGTCAAGGAGACCTCCTGCAACGTGGATTACGACCACAGGTGACCTGGGGTCCCGGGGTGTGGCGGGGGATCGGCTAGAGTCGTGACCTGCTGGGGGCGGTAGCTCAGTTGGTTAGAGCCGTGGACTCATAATCCATTGGTCGCGGGTTCGAGCCCCGCCCGCCCTACTTAAGAGGTGTATTACCTCGGGTGATGCTTGACGTTTGGCCTTCGGGTGATGCTTTACGGTGTTTCGGCTGATGCTTTACACCTGTGTCGGTTGATCCTTGACACTCCCTGGATGAGGGAGTTGAGCGTGGTCGAGCAGCGGTATCAGGCTGTGTTAGCGGTGATCAGCGATGGGTTGGCGATCAGCCAGGTGGCGAGCAAGGTCGGGGTGTCTCGCCAGACGTTGCATGCGTGGTTGGCCCGCTATGAGGCCGATGGTTTGGATGGTTTGGTGGATCGGTCGCATCGGCCGGTGTCGTGTCCGCATCAGATGCCTGCGCAGGTGGAAGCGGCGGTGGTGGAGTTGCGTCGGTCTCGTCCGTATTGGGGTCCGCGGCGGTTGGTGTTCGAACTGGCCAAACGTAAGGTGTCTCCGCTGCCGTCGGAATCGGCGGTGTATCGCGCGCTGGTGCGGGCCGCGATGATCGATCCCGCATTGCGGGATCGGCGTTCACGCAAGTGGAAACGCTGGGAACGTGGGGCGCCGATGGAGTTGTGGCAGATGGATGTCGTTGGCGGGTTCCCGTTGGCTGACGGGACATCAGCGAAGGCGTTGACCGGGATCGATGACCATTCCCGGATGTGCGTGTGCGCCCGTCTGATGGCCCGTGAGTGCACCCGCGCGGTGTGTGATGGACTGCGGGATGCCTTGGCTACCTATGGGTCTCCGGAGCAGATCCTGACCGATAACGGCAAGGTGTTCACGGGCCGGTTCAATCATCCGCCGGTGGAAGTACTTTTCGATGCGATCTGCCGCGAGAGCGGGATTGAGCATCTGTTGACCCAACCGCGCAGTCCGACCACGACGGGCAAGATCGAACGGTTTCATCGGAGTTTACGTGCTGAATTCCTGTCCACGGCAGTACCTTTCCGGGATTTGAAGACAGCCCAGCAGGCGTTGGATGTGTGGGTCCGCGACTACAACATCAACCGGCCGCATCAGTCGTTGAAGATGGCTACCCCGGCCCAGCGGTTCACTGCGTCCGCGCCGGTGGCAGCGCCGTCACCGTCGAAGGCGGCCCGCCAGCACCAGCGTGACGGGTCTGATTGGGTGTCTCGGACGGTGACGACTAATGGGGTGGTGTGCGTGTCCTGGCAGCAAGTCTCGGTGGGTCGCCATCACGCTGGGGCTCGTTGCGATGTGCACGTCGATGGCGACCTGCTGCGGTTCTGGATCGGGGAGGATCTGGTCAAAACCGCTGCCCGCACCAGCACCGGTGAGGTACGAAACAAGAAGGCCTGCCGCAACCGCGACCAGGCCTAACCACAACAAGAGTGTCAAGGATCAACCGACACAGATCCATCAACCATCAACCGAAGACAAACAGCCCTACTTAAGAGGGCTGTTTTCGAGTTGATGTTTCTAGAGTCATATTTCTAAGGTCATCGTTAGCTCGTCGTTTATGGGGTCGGTGCGGTCGAGGAGATCTGCTGCCCGGGGATGAACTCGACTGCGGCTCGCCGGCGGCTAGTTGTCGTTGCCTTGCGTTAACGTCAAGCTGTGAAAATGCCCGGTTCGAACCAGCAGTCCGGGGTCTTGGCCGGGCATGTGAAGCGTGGAAAGGTGTTCACGTCGCCGCTCGCTGCGACCGGGGTGCTCAACGTCGCGAGTTGGGTGAGAGATGACCTGCCCGATCTTCTCTGGCCAGTCTTGGTTCTCTCTGAACTGGGCAGTGACCAGGCTGTGAGATTTGTACGCTGGCAGGGACGTGTGTTGGCCGAACTGGACGGAAGTGCCGAGCCTGCCTTCCTCGCGGGATGCCTCGACGGGCGTCTCTCAGGTCTACAGCGACTCTCGGAGAAGGATCCGGACGCGATCGACGTTGTGACCTCGCACGCGTCGAGGCTCGGATTGCTGTCAGAAGGCATCCGCCGAACGCTGTCGTCGTATCCACGCAGACCCGCTGAGTGGCTGACCGGCTTGGAGATGGAATCTCCAGGAAAGTCCGAAATCGATCGACTCGCCACTGCAGTTCTAGAGGCCATGACTGATGATCATCGCGAGGCGATTATCAAATGCATGGCCATCTGGAGCGGTGTTCAGGCGGGGACGCTAAGTAGCAGTCAAGAGACGGTCGACCTTCTCAAATGTTATCCGAACGATGCCGCGACTATCTCGCAGGCGGATTCCGCTATACGGGCGATGTGGGGGGCTATGCGAGCGGCAATGCTTGCACGTGATTCCGACTACTTCGTCGAGAGTATTCGATTTTCAAAAATCTTTTGGGGTGTGAATTCGATGACGACACGATGCATGCGTGCGCGGGATGTGAACCCGGACAAGCAAGTCGACGCTATTGCAGATCATTCCGGTGAACCTGAGCGTACGGAACCCGAGTCGTCGGGTCTGCTCCGCGAGGATTTCCAACAGCGAGCGATGGACTTGACGTCGAGCTACGTCGAGGCCGTAGAGACATCTGCGTCAAGGCTATACGACCCATCACGTGATGAGGTCCACACAGGACTAGTGGTGCGTGCCGCTCGCGAGGTGATCGCGATGCTTGGATCGCCCGATCTCTGGTGCTCGGAGCATGGTTCGGGCGTCGGACGCACCCTCGTCGAGAATCGGATTCTGCTTGTCTGGATGGCTACCCAGAATCAGGAGGAAATCTATCGTCGATACAAGGACTATGGTGCGGGCAAAGCCAAGTTGTACGCATTGCTCGCAAAAGGGATGCCGAGCGATTGGCTCGTCAACGGTGCCGAAGAGGCCGTATCCGTAATCGAGAGGGCCAGCCACAATGGAGTTCTTGATTACCGAGAGGTCGACATCAGCGCGAACTTCGCGGGCAAATCCTTGCGGCAGATGGCCGACGAATGCGGACTTGCTGATCTGTATCGGCACGCTTACCAAATGCAGAGCGGTATCTCACACTCCGAGTGGTGGTCAGTCGAAATCCATTGCATGGAGCCATGTCTTAACGTCCTTCATCGCGGCCATCTAATTCCGAGTATGTCCCTCCCTGCTAGAGGCAGTGACGACATCGCACGATCGTGGCTCATTGCTCTCTATGGGCTCATTAGAGCGAGCCTGGACTTACTCGGCATCTCAGATTCCATCGTGCATGCAGCTTTCGGCTGGCTTGAGGGGGTTGACTTGCCCGAGGATGCGTGGCGTCGATCAGAGTCAGATACCGAGAGTGGTGTAGCTCCGGCGGAGGAGGCCGGTGTGGACGTTGACTGATGCCGCCACGACTTTAAAGCGGAGACGATAGTTTGGCGAACTACACTCGGGTCGACTGGCGGTCCGAACGGCCGGGAACCGATTCGCCCGCGGAGGCCTGGGCATCCTGTCATAGCGGTGACCGACTGCGAATGAGCCCGATTCGAAATGGCGAATTTTGGCGCAAAAGCGTGAGGCGAAACACCCGTTGGCGCTCAGGCCCTTCCATCACGTCGATCGAGGTCTAACTCGAGTTCAGTACGCCAGCTGGGTATAACACTTCGACGTGTAGAGGGCCGTATGGTGTCTCGTGTGCGGATAGGTGAGGGACGGACTTGACTGGGTATCCGACTCTCGTCAGGTACAAGCAATACCGTGAGTACGAGTTGGCCAGAATTGCGGCAAGCGACGCCATGATGGCGTTGCTTGCCGGCGCACAGCTGGCCACGCACCTTTTGCGGCTGACCGATGGTTCGAAGCAGTTGCTACCTGAGGTCTTTCCGAATGTGCCACATATCAAGCGCTTCAATCTGACGACGAATTCCGCCAGGCAGATTCTGGACGAAGCAGATCAACATCTCGGTGCCATGGGGGTGCCGTACACGTTGGCACTGCATGAGGATTATCTAAAGAGTTGCATTCTTCTGCTAGAACAGTCTGGACTGGTCGCAGCAAGGACGGCCGAAAGAAGTCGCCTTGTTGCGCAGCACGATATTATTGCCGGCGCTTCCAATGGCTCTTTTTCGCCGGTGCCGCGTGCCCAACTCGATACGTTGCGTCTGATGCGTAATTGTCTTATCCATGCGGGCGGTAGAGCTGACAATGCTCTGGTGACACAAGTGGCAGGATGGAATGCCGGGACGGACAGCGCGTGGAGAGAAGTTGCAGGACGGAGCCCCCGGGCCCTTCAGATTGGCAACCTTGTCGAATTTGGTCATGGCGAAATGATTGTCGCTCTCGCGGTGACGAAGACACTCGACCGCGAGGTGAACGTAATGCTCCAAGATGTGCTTCCTCGTGTTGTTTGGTCCGATATGGTCGCCGCAGAATTCGCCGAACAGAGTCCTTCATTGATTCGAAGCAGCACCGCATTTCGCAAGGTCAAAGGGCTGGCTAAACAGTATTACTCACCGCTGGTACTCACCGATCATGAGCTGAATAGCGCAGTCGAGAGGTTAAGGTGAAACTTGGAAGCGGGCGCTCTATTTACTTGAGCTACAACCCGATGATCGGGTCGCTGAGTTTCGCATTCGGATCTCCGCTCTTGTGTAGAACGTTCGGTTGCTAAGCCGACAGGACCTCGTCTTGCTCCTAGTCCGAGGCTAGCCGCAGAGTGCTGCGAGCAGAGGCCAGCGGTGCTGTTTGGAAGTGCCGATTCGCATCGAAGGCGACCGGGGCCAATCTGAAATCGTGGGCAGTCAGTCTGTCGGTCCAGCGGATTCGGACGTGCCCCGTGGGTGATCCGTACGCTCAGCTGTCGCTCTCGGGTGGGTTGGCAATGCAGTCTCATAACCGGCAGAAGTGCCCGTCTTCTCGTGGCACAGATGCCGTCGGTTGAAGACCGCTGGACCAGCCACCTCGGCTATGGTTACGCCGTTTCATGATCTTGAACCGCTGCTGGGGAACGGTCATGGCGGGATCAGCAGACCCGCTCATTGGCCCAACGCCGCCACCATCAGGATGACGGCGAGGCGATGGAATGCCTTGCCGCCCAAGTTGAACACACCCGCGCATACGTCCGATGACGTGGAAGAAGCTGCTGGCCTTACGCGATCATCGGATCAATTGCCGACCGTGGCACCAGCACCTGCAACGCCCCGTATGAGTCGGGCAGTATCGCGCCTTGGTCGAAGAAGAACATCACTCCGTCGTTGAGCACCGCGAAATTCTGGTAGTTCGACGAGTTGTACAGCGACGTCGGCGAGAACGGTAACGGCGGCGGGGGCGGAGGTGGCGTCGTAGTAGTCGTCGACGTGGTGGTAGTCGGCTGTCCCGAGGTTGTCGTCGGAGTGGGAGTCGCCACCGGCGGCGGTGCCAACTGCTGCTGCAGCTGCGCCTGGACAATCGGCGCGACAGTCTTCAGCGGATCATCCACCCGCCACAGTGGCGCACTGTCCTTGTCGTCCTGCGCCACCGTGTAGAGAATCGGCTTGCGATAGCTCTGGTCCCAGTTGTATGCCTTGAACGTGGTCTGCGCGCTGCCGGTGTTTTGGTACACCTTGAACACCACGGTCTGCGTGCCGCGCGGGGGTATTGCCGAGGTGTATGCCGTCGGCTTGATGCTCAGCTGATACGGCGTGCTGCGCGCGGTATTGGACTTGGCCGTGTTGAGGAACGCGTCGCGCGTCTTGGCGACATATTCGGCGATCGGCTTTTGTTCCGGGTAGTTCAGCGGAATGGTGATGTCGACGCTGTACCCGGGGTCCGAGAGGCGGATCTCACACGTGGTGCCGGTGTTATTGCCCTTGAGGTCGGCGCAGTAATCGTGCGGCGCGGCCCCCGCTACGCCAGAAAAACCGAAGATGGCGGCAGCCGTGGCCAGTACGGACACGCTTACCGAGCGTATGGATAAGTAGGGCACGTCTGCACTCTAACTTCGCAAGGTGAACCAAGTGCCCGGACCGCAGAACTGAGCCACCGAACCGACCTGCGCCTTTGAAGCTCCTGATAATCGGATAGAAGCCCTCTCGGCAGCCCCGCCACCTCGCTACGATCACTGCGTCCTTGGATCTTGAACCCCTACGAGGGAGTGGCCATGACGGGATCGCCGGAGTCTGGTTTCCACGGCAAAATCGCCTTGGATATAAGGGATTCCGAACCGGACTGGACCCCCTACGCCGCACCCACCGCACCCGAAGGCGCACCCAACGTTCTGTACCTCGTCTGGGATGACACCGGCATCGCGACCTGGGACTGTTTTGGCGGCTTGGTGCAGATGCCCGCCATGAGCCGGATCGCCGAACGCGGTGTGCGCCTCTCGCAGTTCCACACCACCGCACTGTGCTCACCGACCCGCGCCTCCCTGCTGACCGGCCGTAACGCCACCACGGTCGGCATGGCCACCATCGAAGAGTTCACCGACGGCTTCCCGAACTGCAGCGGCCGGATCCCGTTCGACACCGCACTGCTCTCCGAAGTACTCGCCGAAAAGGGCTGGAACACCTACTGCGTCGGCAAATGGCACCTGACTCCGCTGGAAGAGTCGAATCTTGCCGCCACCAAACGGCATTGGCCACTGAGTCGAGGCTTCGAGCGGTTCTACGGATTCATGGGCGGCGAGACCGACCAGTGGTACCCGGACCTGGTCTACGACAACCACCCCGTCGAGCCGCCCGCCACCCCCGAGGACGGCTATCACCTGTCCAAGGACATCGCCGACAAGACCATCGAATTCATCCGCGACGCCAAGGTGATCGCCCCCGACAAGCCCTGGTTCTCCTACGTGTGCCCCGGCGCCGGCCACGCTCCGCACCACGTCTTCAAGGAATGGGCCGACAAGTACGCCGGTAAATTCGACATGGGCTACGAGCTCTACCGCGAGATCGTGCTGGAAAACCAGAAGAAGCTCGGCATCGTCCCATCGGACACCGAGTTGTCGCCCGTCAACCCGTATCTCGACGTCAAGGGCCCCAACGGTGAACCCTGGCCGCTGCAGGACACCGTGCGCCCCTGGGACTCGCTCAACGACGAAGAGAAGCGCCTCTTCTCGCGCATGGCCGAAGTCTTCGCCGGATTCCTCAGCTACACCGACGACCAGATCGGCCGCGTCCTGGACTATCTAGAGGATTCGGGCCAGCTCGACAACACCATCATCGTGGTGATCTCCGATAACGGCGCCAGCGGCGAGGGCGGACCCAACGGTTCGGTCAACGAGGTCAAGTTCTTCAACGGCTACATCGACACCGTCGAGGAAAGCCTGCGCTTCTACGACAACCTCGGCGGCACGGAAACCTACAACCACTACCCAATCGGGTGGGCGATGGCGTTCAACACCCCGTACAAGCTGTACAAGCGCTACGCCTCGCACGAGGGTGGCATCGCCGACACCGCAATCATCAGCTGGCCCAACGGGATCGCCGCGCACGGCGAAGTCCGCGACACCTACGTGAACGTCAGCGACATCACCCCGACCATTTACGACCTGTTGGGTATCACCCCGCCCGACACCGTGAAGGGCATCGCCCAAAAACCGCTCGACGGCATCAGTTTCACTGCGGCGCTGAAAGATCCGACCGCCGACACGGCCAAGGACACCCAGTTCTACACGATGCTCGGTACCCGGGGCATCTGGCATAAGGGCTGGTTCGCCAACACCGTGCACGCCGCCACCCCTTCGGGCTGGTCGCACTTCGACAAGGACCGCTGGGAGCTGTTCCACATCGAATCCGACCGCAGCCAATGCCGCGACCTCGCCGAGGCCCACCCCAAGAAACTCGAAGAGCTCAAACAACTCTGGTTCGACGAGGCCGCCAAGTACAACGGACTGCCGCTGGCCGACCTGAACATCCTGGAAACCCTCACCCGGTGGCGGCCCTACCTGGTGGGGGAGCGCAAGTCCTTCATCTACTACCCGAACACCGCCGCGCTGGGTATCGGCGCCGCCGTCGACATTCGCGGCCAGTCTTTTGCCGTCCTCGCCGAGGTCACCACCGACACCGGAGCCGAGGGTGTCATCTTCAAACAGGGTGGCGCGCACGGCGGGCACGTGCTGTTCATCCAAGACGGGAAGCTGCACTACATCTACAACTTCATGGGGGAGAAGGAGCAGAAGGTGTCCTCTACGGGCGCTGTTCCGCTGGGTGCGCACGTGCTTGGGGCGCGCTTCGTCAAGACCGGCACCGTCGCGGGCAGCCACACTCCGGTCGGCGATGTCACGCTGTTCATCGACGGTCACGCCGTCGGCTCACTGGGCGCCGTCGAAATCCATCCGGGCACATTCGGTTTGGCTGGGGCCAGCTTGTCCATTGGGCGCAACAGCGGCTCGGCGGTCTCCTCGGACTACAAGGCGCCGTACGCCTTCACCGGCGGCACCATCGCGCAAGTGGTCGTCGACATCTCCGGGGAGCCGTACGAAAACCTGGAGAAGAAACTCGCGATCGCCTTCGCCAAAGACTGAGGACTAGGCGGGCCACTCGGTGAGCTGTTCCCACTCACCGAAGGGCGGCTTCTTCGCGGCCTCGATCACGATCTGTGCGGTCACCGCCGACCCAGGATGGTATTCGTCGATCGCGAATCCGCCTTGGCGGTCCTCCGGTGTCGTGCCGTCCCAGATGTAGATGGGGCCGGGCGCCGCGGCGGCCTCGGCGACTTCCTGGCCGCACTCGGCGGCAGGCTCGTCGCGACCAACACCGGTGTGCTTGCCATCGATACGCCGCCAGATGCTCACAAATCGGATGCTACGCGCTGGCACGCTCCCTGGGCAGCCACAACTTGACCAAGTGGTGAACTCACAGAACGAGTAGGTGTCTACTTGCGCCATCGCGGCCGCACTGTGTCACCGTGGACTGGTGATGAAAAAGTTTGGCGCGTTGGTGGTTGCGGCCGCCCTGCTGCTGGTGACCGCACCGTTGGCTTCCGCGTGGGGCCCGCAAGGGCACAGCATCGTGGGCGCGGTTGCCGATGCGCAGCTCACGCCGACCGCCCGCGCGGAGGTTTCGCGCCTGCTGGCCGGGCAGGCCACCCCGACGCTCGCGGGTGTGGCCAACTGGGCCGATCAGGTGCGCCCCAGCCGACCGAACACCGCGCCCTGGCACTACGCCGATATCGCCGAGAACAACTGCCAATACGTGCCCGCGATCAATGGCGACAACGGCAACAACGTCATTGAGGCGATTCGCAACCAGACCGCGATTCTGGGCGATGCATCCAAAACGGATGCCGAACGCCAAGAGGCGCTGAAGTTCGTCGTGCATTTCGTCGGCGACATCCACCAGCCGATGCACGACGCCTACGCCCGCGACCGCGGCGGCAACGACATCCCGCTGACCTACAACGGCCGCTCCACCAACCTGCATTCGTTGTGGGACAGCGGATTACTGAATACCCGCGGTCTTAACGACGCTCAGTACACCCAGGTGATCCAGGCGCTTCCCGCCCCCGATCTCGGCAGCACCGATCCCGTCGACTGGGCGCAGGACACCTGCCAGATCGCCGTGGGCGCATACCCCAGCACCTCGGCCATCGGCACCGACTACACCAACCAGTACCGGCCGATCGCCGAGGCGCAGCTGCGCCTGGCGGGTGATCGCCTGGCGCGGTTGATCAACGAGACGCTCCGCTAGCGCAGTTCCACCGTTACAGGTACTTGCCGAAGTAGGCGGCGAGCTTCTCGACCGCAGGATCGACGTACTGCAGGTTGTCGTACAGGTCGATGTGTGTGGCGCCGTCGAGCAAGAAGAGCTCCTTGGGCTCATCGGCCTGGGCGATGGCCTGCTCACTGAAGTAGAGCGTGTCTGCTTCTGTTCCGGCGATCATCAAGAGTGGACGCGGAGAAATGAGATCGACATGGTCATACGAGGAGTACGCCGCAATCTCGATAATGCTCGATGCCACATACCGGTTCGGAGAGTTCGGATGTTGTGCCCGGGGCGTGCGGTAGTAGTCCGACCCCTGCACAAACAGGGCCGGGGTGTCCTCGGTGATCTCGTCTGCCTCGGGAACAATTTGCGCGAGCGCAGGTTTGGCGCCGCGGGCTTGGGCGGTGCGGTCAACAGCGGCGAGTGCAAGTGCTTCTCGGAGCTGTTCCACGCTTTGCGCACCGCCGAGCCCGTCGCGGTACAGCGATCCAATATCGGCTCCACTGATCGTGGCGACCGCCTTGATCCGGACGTCGGTGGCGGCGGCGTTGGGAACGTACCCACCAGATGCGCAGATACCTAGCGCACCGATTCGCTCCGCATCGACGCGCGGCAGCGTCGTCATCAAGGACACCGCTGATCGCACATCCTCCACCCTGGCGAATGGATCCTCCAGAAAGCGCGGTTCGCCCTCGCTTTCGCCCTGATAACTCGCATCGAACGCCAGAGCTACGAAACCATTCTCGGCCAGCTTCTGTGCATACAGGCCAGCGGTTTGTTCCTTCACCCCGCCGAATGGGTGGCTCACCACGATAGCTGGCAGGTGTGTTTCCTCGGTGTTGTCGGGGTAATACAGATTCCCGGCCAGTTGCAGGCCGCGGCTGGGGAACCGGACGTTCTCGGGCATTGTTCGCATCCTCTCCTCGTACGGATCTGCTGCCGACTGATGGTCAGCCGTTACCAACTCATCTTGGTTGAGATTTCGTTGCCTAACCAGGTCCCGTCCCTAGGTACTTTTTACCTACCCGCAGTAAAGCGAAGGGCATGATTCGGGATGGCATGCTCTGCCCATGGCAGATATCTCCGACGCCGATATCGAATTAGGACCGTTTCTGCGGGCGCGCCGAGCCGAGCTGACTCGAGATCAGGTCGGCCTGCCCGCCGAGCCGGGGATACGGCGAGTCAGCGGCTTGCGCCGCGAGGAGGTCGCCCAGCTGGCGGGGATCAGCGCCGACTACTACGCGCGGCTCGAGCAGGGGCGGCTGGCCAACGTCTCCGAATACACGCTGGCCGCGGTCTGTGAAGCGTTGCGGCTCAACCCCGGCCAGGAAACGTATGTCCGCACGCTCGCCCGCAAGCCGGCGATCTCCAACTCCACCGGCGATATGAAGGTCGATGCTGCGACCCGCAACCTCCTGGCGCACATCGGTGATGTGCCCGTGCTGGTGCTGGGCCCCTATTTAGACGTTCTGGGTTGGAACACCATGGCATCCGCACTGTTCCTGGACTTCGCACAACTGCCACGGGAGCGTCGAAACCTTGTCTGGCTGGCGTTCTTGGAGGACCAAGTGCGCGCAATGTATCTCGATTGGGAGTCCGTAGGCCGAACGTGCGTGGCCTATTTGCGCATGGACTCCGCACGTTATCCCCACACCTCGCGTCTGACGGACTTGGTGGGGGAGCTCTCCGAACGCGATCGAGATTTTCGATCCTGGTGGACATCGCAGACGGTCGAGCACCACAGTACGTCCGGCCGAAAGCGATACCGGCATCCTGTGGCCGGTGAATTCACCCTCGATTCGCAGATTTACCAGCGCGTTGAGGCGCCCGAAACGATGTTGGCGTTTCTCGTGCCAACCCCGGATACCGAGTCACACCAGGCGCTTGGCATCCTGGCTCGCATCGCGGCAGAGCATGCAGGGGCGAGCTAGCGCGGATCTACCAGACCCGCACGTAGTCGACGAGCATCTCCGCCGGGTAGGAACCGCCCGACGGATCGCCGCCGCCCGAACCGGACACCGCCAGGTTCAGCATCGGCTGCAGCGTGTAGCCCGGGTCGTTAAACGGCCAATCATCAAGGGAATTGGCGTCCACCGTCAGGTACGGCTCCATGCCGTCGTGGTAGTCCATCCAGAAGTACAGCCCGGCATCGGTCCAGGTGCAGCGCCACGTGTGCCAGTTGTTGTCCACCGGCATCGGCAGCGTCTCGAACGAGGTGCCGTCCAGGCGCGCGTGAATCGTGGTGCCCGAGGGCCAGTCACGGTTGCCGTACCACTCCACAAGGTCGATCTCGCCGCCCCGCTCGGGGTTGTCGTTGAGCAGCCACCACGCCGGCCACGCACCGTCGGTCAGGCAGTTGAACTTGATGCGCGCCTCGAAGGTGTGACCGACGTTGCCGCGGAAAGTGCCGTGCAGCTTGCCGCTGAAATACTTGTTGCCTTCCTTGGTCGCGCGGATCACCAGATTGGATTTTCCGTCGAGGAAGATGTTGGTGCGGCTGTCGCGGTACTCACCCATGTTTTCGGGGCGGTCCCAGAACACCGGGTTCTTGATCTTCTCGCGGAACTTCGCGGCCACCCATTTGGAACCATCGGGGGCCGAACCGGCAGGGCCGTCGAACTCGTCGCGGAAGACAAAGCCACTGGATTGGGCATCGGGCGGCGCCGCCGGGCTACGTCCCGGGTCGGCCTGAGCCGTCGGGAGGGGCAGGGCGGCTGCGGCGATGCCGAAGCCCATGGTCAGTATCAACTTGCGGCGATCCATTTCGGGCACCCCGAAACGATAATGGTTGAAACCCGCCGATGAACGCAGCCCCGCCTATTTTGGCTGCTAGTGGCGCGGAAGCATCCTTGCGAGTAATCCGTCCCGCAACCCGATCGTGTGAAACAGCACTGCGCTGACATGGGCAACTATGCAGCCGAGCAACGCGTAAGCCACCCACGCATGTGCTTCGCGCAGCACGCCGTACCACCCGATGCTGGTGGGCACGATCGACGGAAAACGTAGTCCGGCGATCTCCACCGGGACTCCCGACGCCGATACCAGCGCCCATCCGATCACCGGTTGCGCCAGGAACAACGTGTACATCGCGAGCTCGGAACCCGCCGCGATGAACCGTTCCGGTTGCGCCAGAGACAGCGGCGGCGGCTTGTGCCAGATCCGGTTCCCGACGCGCAGCACCGCGAGCACCAACACCACCACACCCACGGCCTTATGCCAGGCCAGCACCATCGGATAGTCGCCCAGCGATCCGACGAGCAGCGCGCCGAGCACCAACATCGTGATGATCGAAACCGCCATCAGCCAATGCAGAAGTTGCGCGGCCAATCCGAAACGCTCGGCACCCGTGGATTCAGTCATCACATGTCCTGCCCGAACTGCTCTACCGGCGCGGGAGTCTCCCGCGCGCGGCGCCGGAACGACTCCGCATAGACGGCTGCACGCGCGGTAAGGATCGGATCGTCGGATATCTCAATGCCGTTGGGCAACACCGTCGGATCGAAGTTGGTATCCCGAATGCGTTCCTGCTCTTGGAGGATCGCGTGCCCCAACACCAGCGTCCCGACGTTGATCTGCTCACGATCAGGCGGCCACGGCAGTGTCGGATCGTGCGTCGGATCCACACCGGGCATACCGACCTGCAGCACCAACCGGTACCGCAGCTCACCGCGACGTACCCGGTTGGCCAGCGCCTCGAACATCCAATTGGGCCCGTTCTTCACCGGGGCGCCGGACTCGTCTCCGTCGGGAATCACCCGCCACCGCACCGGAGTCCGGGCACCGTCCTTGGTGACGAAGATGAAGGTGTTGAGGCCGGAATAGCTGGCCTGCGCGAACGAGGACGCCTTGGGCGCCGCCTCGATCAGCTTCTGCGCGGCCGCCGCGGGCGGGTTGTCCCGCATGAACGCTGCCACCTTCTCCTTGTCGCCCGAGGTTCGCGCCGCAAGCAACCCATAGAACATCTCGGGGGTCGGCGCCATGAATACCGGCGCGGCCGCCATCGCGGTGCGCCACTGCTCACCGCCGGGAAGCGAAAACTCCAGGGCCAGCGCCTGTCCAGACCCGGTGTCCGGCTGGTGCGGGTTCTGCCCGCCCACCGAGAACCGCCCGACGACGGGATGCACACCCTTGACGAACACCGACGCCGACGAGACCTCGGCGCCCGCGCCGTTGCTTTCGAAACGGCCCGACACCGCAAGAGCTTTGGCGTGATTACGCCGATACCCGACGAACGTGCCGCCGGTCGACTCGAACAGGTCGATAAAGGAGCGCCCGGTCAGTCGCAGCCCGCCGCGACCCTCCAGAGCCAGGAAGCCACCCAGTCCCGTCACGGTGACGGCGCCGGCGGCAACCAGACCTAAGAACATGCGCCGGTCCAGCTTGGGTGCGACCACGAAACGAGCCTAATACGCGAATCTGAGAGCGCACCGAGGACAATGAAACGATGATGAAGCGTCTCATCCTCGGTCTCGGATACGCAGCCCTCGGTCTCGGGTGTGCTCTCGGCCAGGTCGCGCCCGCCAGCGCCGACCCCGATATCCCACCCGTGAGTGACGCCGCGCGCGCCGCCGGACTGCTGGACGTGCGCAGCGTCGTCCCCGACGCGATCATCGATCTGCGCTACGCCACCACCAACAACTTCACCGGTGTGCAGCTGTACCCGGCCAACGCCCGCTGCCTGGTGCACGAGTCGATGGCCGCCGGCCTCAAGACCGCCGCCGACACCCTGCGCACCAACGGCGAGCGGCTGGTCTTCTGGGACTGTTACCGCCCGCATGAGGTGCAGGTCCGCATGTTCCAGGTGGTGCCCAACCCGAACTGGGTCGCCAAGCCCGGCCAATACGCCCGCAGCCACGAGGCCGGACGCTCGGTGGACGTCACCCTGGCCAACGTGCGCGGTCTGGTCGACATGGGTACCGGATTCGACGATTTCTCACCGCGGTCCCTGGCCTACGCCACCGAGGGGGTGAGCGCCGATCAGCAGGCCAACCGCGCCCGCCTGCGCGGCGCCATGCAGGCGGGCGGCCTGCAGGTGTACTCGGGGGAGTGGTGGCACTTCGACGGGCCCGGAGCCGGTGAGGGACGCCCCTTCCTCAACGCTCCCGTCAACTGACCACACGGTTGTTCCACTACTCGGGAGAAATTGAGTAGTCCAGTACCCGGTGCGATACCGCTCTACCGGAGTAATTTCCCTTTCGGATCGAACGATCCCGCTGGGAGGTTGTCATGCCTGCATCGCCGATTCCTCTCGCGGTGTTCGTGGGTTCCCTTCTGGTTGCCTGCGGCGGCGCCGGTGAGACGGTCACCCGCACCGTGACGCAGACCGTCACCGATCAGACGACGATCACCCACGACGGCGGCGGTTCGCACGAAAGTACCGGCGGCGGTGGGTCGTCCACCTCCGGCAAGGCGCCCAAGGACGACGGGCTCGCGTGGGTGCCCTACGGCCCCAAGGACCCTGCCTTCCCGACACCGGGCTGGGACGTCTACGTCTACTTCCTCAAACACGACTGCGACAGCCTCAAGAACGTCCAGAAACCCGAAGGAAACCTCTACGACGCCGCGGTGGGGGTATGCCGGGCCGCGGTGAACGGCGAAGAGAGCCAATGGGATGTCGCGACCAAGGCCTTCGCGGCGCGCGGTGCGGGTATCGAGATCGGACCGGCCCAATGTGTCGACGACACCATCGCGGCCATGGTCAGCAAGCTCCTTGCCTGGCATGAGGCGAACCCGGGCCGCCAGCCCGAGCTGACCTACCCGCAGACCGACGGACGGACCGCATGCTCGAAGGACAACAACAGCTTCGTGCCCCCGGACGAGACCGATTCCTCCACAACCAGTTCCACGACATCGAGCATCACCTCATCGAGCACGACCTCAGCCACGACCACCTTGAGTACGACAACCACCACCACACCGGCGCGGTGAGGTCAGTGTGAGAACTGCCAGTGCACCGAATCGTCCTCGTCCAGCACAATGATGCTGCCGTTCTGGACGGTCCACCCCTCGGTCATCAGGAACAACCGCCCCCCGGACTCGGCCAGCAGTCGTAATCCCGTGGTGCGGTACAGCGTTTTGGGCCCGGTGGTGATCTCCTCGGTACGCACCACGGGCGAATCGATACCCAGTGGGCTCTCGCTGACCGCCGTCGCCCGGGGGAGCGACGACACCGACGCTTCGTAGCGCTGCGCATACCCCCGCCCGACGATGTCGGCGTATCCCTGCACGGCCCAGAACATTGCTGCCGCAATCACAATGCCGACGAGCACGGCTTCCAGCACATCCGGGGGACGGGCAATGGCATTGCGTGGTCGCGCGCTTTCCTGCCCCCGGCGGCTCAAATGTCTGCCGTACACCGCCAGTGCCGTGCCGATCGCGATCATGAGCGGCCACACCACCGTCCCGGGTTCCCAGGAGCGCGTGAATGCGGGCAGCACCACGCCCAGGATGGCGATGCCCAGCCCACCGAGCATGGTGACCCGGCAGATCACCCGGATCGCGTCGGTCATGCCGTCGCGCTCAATCTTCTCGGTCACTGCGCGATGCGCTGCCAGCCAGACGATTCCGATGACCGCAGAGGCCAGGATCGGCAGATACAGGGTGCTGATGCTGCGCAGCACATAGTCCTGGGTGGTGAAGCGGAACAGGCTCACCTCGATGCCCATCCACCGGGACTGCGCATCGCTGCGCGCCCAACCGAAATACAGCAGCAGCGCGGTGATCATCGTCAACGGTGTTCCCACCGTGGTGATCACGGCGATGACGGGGCGAAGGATCGACACCGTATCCGGCGGGTCCGCGGCGGCCGGGGCACCAACTTTTCCCGGCGCATCGTCAGGTTGACGCGCTGGCTCCTCCGACGCTGCATCGGCCGGCATGGCAGCATGCTACGCGCGAGGGCCCTGACCTGGGAGGAAAATTCCCTTGCCGCCCAAGCCCGCTGCGCCTACCCTGGCTTGCGTCCTCGTCCCCGACGAAAGGTACGACATGGATCTGTGAGGTCTGGCATTGCGCCGACGCGCCCCCGCGCGATTTCGGCGACCCCACCTCACAGGAAGTCCACTCCATGTCTGCTGTCATTTCCTCGAACGCGCTTACCTATACACATCCCGACGGTTCCGTCGTTCTCGACGGACTCGACATGCTGGTTCCGGCGGGCCGTTCCGGGCTGGTCGGAGTCAACGGTTCCGGCAAGTCCACGCTGCTCAGGCTCATCACCGGAGAGCTGTCGCCGACCTCGGGAATGGTGCACACCTCGGGCCATATCGGTTACCTGCCACAGGATCTCACCATCCGCGCCGACCAATCGGTACCCGAGCTGCTCGGTCTGACACCGGTGCTGGCGGCCATCGCGGCCATCGAGAACGGCTCCACCGACCAGGCCGACTTCGACACCGTCGGCGACGACTGGGACCTGGCCGAGCGAGTGCGCGCCGAACTGGACCGTCTCGGATTACCCGCTGCGGTGCTGGACCGCACGCTCGGAGACTTGTCCGGAGGCGAGGTGATCCGGCTCGGTTTGGCCCGGCTGCTGTTGCGGCGCCCCGATGTGCTGCTGCTCGACGAGCCGACCAACAACCTCGACGGCGAATCCCGTCGGCACCTGTACGAGCTGGTGTCGTCCTGGCAGCGCACGCTGCTGGTGGTCAGCCACGACCGTGAACTGCTGGAGCATGTGGAGCGCATCGGCGATCTGCGTGAGGGCGCTGTCACCTGGTACGGCGGCGGCTACAGCGACTACGCGGCCGCGATCACGGCCGAACAGGAGGCCGCCGCCCAGGCGATCTCAACGGCCAAGGCCGACGTGCGCCGCGAGCGCCGCGACCTGGCGGAGGCCGAACGGGTGATCGCACAGCGGCGTCGCTACGGCGCCAAGATGCAGGCCAACAAGCGCGAACCCAAGATCGTGATGGGGCTGCGCAAGCGGGCCGCGCAGGAATCGGCGGCAGCGCTCAAACAAACCCAGACCGACCGGCTGGATAAGGCCCGCGAGAACCTGGATGAGGCACAGACCCGGCTGCGGGCCGACCGCGCCATCCGCATCGACCTGCCGGGCACCGAGGTGCCCGCCGGCCGCGTGGTCGTCGCCACCGAGAACCTGGTGCTGCGCCACGGGGTGGCGGCACATCTGGATCTACGTGGTCCGCAGCGGGTGGGATTGGTGGGGCCCAACGGTTCGGGAAAGACCACGCTGCTGCACACCATCGCGGGAACCATCCCGGCGGCCGAAGGCACTGTAACGGTGCATGTTCCGCTGGGTCTGCTTCCGCAGCGTCTTGACCTACTGGATGATGCGCTCAGCGTCGCCGACAACGTGGCCCGCCGTGCCCCGCATGCCGACATGAATGCCATCCGCGCGCGGCTGGCGCGATTTCTGTTCCGCGGCAATGCCGCCGACAGGCTGGTCGGTGCACTGTCCGGTGGCGAACGGTTCCGGGCGACGCTGGCCGCGGTGCTGCTGGCAGACCCCGCGCCGCAGCTGCTGCTCCTCGACGAACCCACCAACAACCTGGACTTCGCCTCCTACGACGCGCTGGTGTCGGGGCTGGGGGAGTACCGGGGTGCCGTCGTCGTGGCCAGCCACGACCTCGGATTCCTTGAGGACATCGGGGCAGCGCAAACGGACTGGAGGACGGAACCGGAAATCGGGTAGTGCGGTACGCACGTCCGCAGGGTTACTTCATACGCACGCTGAGCTTGTCATGTTCCAGAACCGCGCACCCGCGGCCATGTCAAGGAGACTCACGATGTGTTTCATTATCCCCCAAGATGTCCTGCTGCGATTGGCCGACGATGACAGCGTCGCCGACGATTCGCGCACGGCCCTGGCCGCCACGGCCGCATCCGAAACAGCCTGGCGTACATTGCGCGACGCGCACACCGAGGCCACCCAGGCCGGACTGCTGGCCCGCGCCGATGCGTTCGTCGCGGTAGCCAAGGCGCTGGCCACCGCCCCCGGCACCCCAGTGTTCGACTGCAAGCACACCACCTCGCTGCCCGGTGTCACGATCGCGAATCCGGGCACCTCCACCGATACCTCCGCCAAGCACGCGTTCACCGAAACCGCAGCGGTCGCAAAGTTTTACAAGGACTGCTTCGGGCGTAACTCCGTGGACGACGAAGGCATGACGTTGGTGTCCTCCGTGCACTACAGCGTGAACTACTCCAACGCGTTCTGGAACGGCTCGCAGATGACCTACGGCGACGGGGACGGCGAGATCTTCGTCGACTTCACCGGATCCAACGACGTGATCGGCCACGAGCTGACGCACGGCGTCACCCAGTACACGGCGGGCCTGCTCTACAAGAACGAGGCCGGTGGCCTCAACGAGAGCATGTCGGATGTGTTCGGATCGATGTTCCGGCAGTGGAGTGCCGGACAAACGGCCGATCAAGCCGACTGGCTGATCGGTAAGGACATCATGGGGCCGCGGGCCATCGCCAAGGGCTACACCTGCCTGCGCGATATGTCCGATCCGGGTGCCCGGCACTGCCTGGCACCGCAGCCGTCGCACTACCGCGACTACGTGCCCGGCAGCGACCCGCATGAGAGCAGCGGCATCCCCAACTACGCCTTCTATCTCGCGGCGACCAAGCACGGCGGATACTCCTGGCAGGACGTGGGCACCGTTTGGTATGAGGCTCTGACCAGCCCGAAGGCCCGCCCCAACATGAAGATGAAGGCCTTCGCGAACCTGACGCGCGAGATCTCCGCGGCCAACGCGGCCGCCGAATCGGTGCATAAGGCGATTGACGACGCGTGGACCGCGGTCGGGCTGTAGCGTCGCCGTCATGGTGGAGTACCTCATCGACAGACGGGGCGGATTCACCGGGCTTCCGGCCAGCGGTACGTGTACTGACCAGAGCTTGGACCCCGAGGCGCGACGTGCACTGGATGGACTGTTGGACAGCCCCGGGTCGCTTCCGGGCGACCCGGGTGCCGACCGCTTCACCTACACGGTGACCCGGGTCAGCGGGTCTGATCGGACCACACGGGCCATCCCGGAAAGCCTGCTTCCCGACGCCGTCCGGCAGGTCGTCAAAGAGCGCATCTGACGGACGGCTGGCGCGGCGGACCTGACAGTTCACCGCGCGCGCCGAGCGGGCATCCGCATTGCCGGGTAGGCTGATTCGCAATGTGCAACCGTTTCATCATCCCCCCGGCCGTACTGACGCGACTGGCTGAGGATGGTGACATCGCCGAAGACTCACGGGTCGCGCTGCTGGACACCGCGGCATCCGAATTGTCTTGGCGTACCTTGCGTAATGCGCACACGCGAGCCACCCGGACAGCAAGCGGCAATACCGTCAGCGCCGCCATCACGGCACTGGCCAAGGTCCCCGAAACGCCGGTGTTCGATTGCCGGCAGACCACCTCGCTGCCGGGTGTCGCAGTGGCCGATCCGGCCACCTCTAAGGACCCCACCGTCCAGCGGGCGTTCACCGAAACGGCTGACGTCGTGCGGTTCTACCGGGAGTGCTTCGGGCGCAACTCCGTTGACAACGCCGGCATGACGCTGATCTCGTCCGTCCACTACGGCGTCAAGTACGCCAACGCGTTCTGGAACGGTTCGCAGATGGCCTACGGCGACGGTGACGGCCAGTTGTTTCTGGACTTCACCAAGGCCAACGATGTGATCGGTCATGAACTGACACACGGGGTTACGCAATTCACCGCGGGTCTGAACTACGAGAACGAGGCCGGGGCACTGAACGAGAGTGTCTCGGATGTCTTCGGTTCGATGTTCCGGCAATGGCAGGCAGGGCAGACCGCAGACAAGGCCGACTGGCTGATCGGCAAGGACATCCTGGGCCCGCGCGCGCTCGCCAAGGGATACACCTGCCTACGTGATCTGGCCGATCCCGCTGCCGAGCACTGTCTTTCGCCGCAACCCGCCCACTATCGCGACTATGTACCCGGCAGCGATCCGCATGACGGCAGCGGCATCCCCAACCACGCCTTCTACCTTGCGGCCACCACGCACGGCGCCAAATCCTGGGAGGCAGTGGGGACGGTCTGGTACGAGGCGCTGACCAGCCCGAAGGCGCGCAAGAACATGACATTCAAGGCTTTCGCCAAACTCACCCGGCAGATCGCGGCCGCCCGGCCCGGTGCCGACTCACCCGCCAGCGCAGTCGACGACGCCTGGACCGAAGTCGGGTTCTAGTCGCCCACATCCCAGTAGTTGGGGCAGGACACGTCGACATAGACCGTGGTATTCGCCTTCACCTGCGTGCCCGAACGGTCGGGGTTGTTGATCCCGTTGACGGTGCAGTACACCAGCGGGGTCAAGGTGTTGCCGTTCACCCAGTTGATCTGGACCTCGTACCCCTGACTTTCCAGCGCCGAGATGGTTTCGCTGGCCGAGCCGGATCCGGCCACCGGCCAGTTGGGGTCCGCGGCCGCTATCGGCGCAAGTGACAGCGCCATCACCGCCGACACCACCACTGCTGCGAACCGCATGACGAACCTCCTCCACCATGTTAGCTCGCTCGGCTGAGGCAAGATGGGACCTCACATCCCATGAAGGAGAGACCGATGACGTTCTCGTCCGAGCACGACGATTTCCGCAGTACCGTCCGCCGGTACATCGAGGAGAAGATCAACCCCCACGTCGACGAGTGGGAACGCGAGCAGATGATGCCGCTGCACGACGTGATCGCCGATATGGCCAAACTGGGGCTGGTCGGCCTCGAGTACGACCCCGAATACGGCGGACAGGGCGCCGATCACCTCTTCACGCTGGTGCTGGCCGAGGAACTGGGCCGGGTGGACCATGGCTCCTTCCCGATGGCTTTCGGAGTCCACATCGCGATGGCGACTCCCTCACTGCACAAGCACGGCACCGACGCACTCAAGCGCGAATTCCTGGCTCCGGCGCTGCAGGGCGAGCAGATCGCCGCGATCGCGGTGACCGAGCCCGACGCCGGATCCGATGTGGCCGGCATCAAGACCCACGCCCGCCGCGACGGCGACGACTGGGTGATCAACGGCTCAAAGATGTTCATCACCAACTCGGTTCAGGCCGACTGGCTGTGTGTGCTGGCCCGCACCTCCGATGAGGGCGGATACGCGGGGATGAGCCAGATCATCGTCCCGACCAAGACGCCCGGATACCAGGTGCGCAAGCTCGACAAGCTGGGCATGCACGCCTCCGACACCGGTCTGATCACCTTCGACGACGTGCGGGTGCCGGTGTCCAACACCATCGGCGAAATCGGCCGCGGGTTCCAGCAGCAGATGTCGCAGTTCGTCATGGAACGCATGTTCGGCGCCTACGGCATACCCGCCAGCGTGAACAGGGCGTTGCAGCGCACCAAGGAATACGCGTTGGCGCGCCATGTATTTGGCAAGCCACTGACCAAGAATCAGCATCTGGCCTATCAGTACGCGGGGCTGGCCGCGCGGGCCGACATGCTGGAGGTCTACAACCGCGATATCGCCGAGCGGTACATGGCGGGGGAGAACGTGACCCGCAAGGTCACCATCGCGAAGCTCACCGCCGGGCCGTTGGTTCGCGAGGCCGGTGACTGGTGTCTGCAGGTGCACGGCGGCATGGGATACATGACCGAGACGTGGACCTCGCGGTTCTTCCGCGATCAGCGTCTGCTCAGCATCGGCGGCGGCGCCGACGAGGTGATGATGCGGGTGCTGTCTCAGATCGACGGATTCTCCTGAGGCTGGGGCCGAACGGGGGATCGGTCGGAGAAAGCCCCTTCGATGTGCCCACGTCTATGCGACAAACCGGTGTCGCCGCGAAAGTTGTCGCATAGACGCGGGCACTAGGCACATGTCCTGGGAATCCCCGGGCGCCCAACCCGGCAGCGCCTACACCTGCACGGTGACCGGCTGCACACCCCAGATCTGCTCGCAGTATTCGGCGATGGCTCGGTCCGAGGAGAACTTGCCACCGCGTGCGGTGTTGAGGATCGACATCCGCGTCCACGCCGTCACGTCGTGCCAGGCCTCGGACACCCGCTGCTGGCATTCGATGTACGAGGAATAGTCGGCCAGCACCAGGAACGGGTCATGGCTACGCAGCGAGTCCACGATCGGCGCGAACACCGACGGATCTCCACCCGAGAAGTGGCCGCTGGCAATCAGATCCAGCACGGCGCGGAGCTCATCGTTCAGCTCGACGAAGTCCTCGGGCCGGTACCCCTCGTGCACCAGGCGCTGCACCTCGTCCACGGTCAGCCCGAAGAGGAAGAAGTTCTCGGCTCCGGCTTCTTCGCGCATCTCGACGTTGGCGCCGTCGAGCGTGCCGATGGTCAGCGCCCCATTGAGCATGAACTTCATGTTCCCGGTGCCCGAGGCTTCCTTGCCCGCCGTTGAAATCTGCTCCGAGAGATCGGCCGCCGGATAGATCAGGTGCGCGCTCTTGACGCTGAAGTTCGGCAGGAACGCCACCTTGAGGTACTGGCTGACGTGCGGGTCGTTGTTGACGGTCTCGGCCACCGCGTTGATGAGCTTGATGATTCGCTTGGCCATGAAGTACCCCGGTGCGGCCTTGCCGCCGAAGATGAAGGCGCGCGGCGCGATCCGCAGATCCGGGTTCTGCTTGAGCCGTTGGTACAGCGTCACGATGTGCAGCACGTTGAGGTGCTGACGCTTGTACTCGTGGATTCGCTTGACCTGGATGTCGAACATCCAGTTGGGATCCAGATCCACCCCGGTGGTCGCCAGCACGTACTCGGCGAGCCGGGCCTTGTTGAGGCGCTTGACCTCTCGCCACTGCATCCGGAACGACGAGTCCTCGGCGTACGGTTCCAGCTCGCGCAGCCGGTCGAGATCCGCGATCCAGCCCTCACCGATGGCGTCGTCGAGCAGCTCACGCAGCCCCGGGTTGGCCAGCGCCAGGAACCGGCGCGGCGTCACCCCGTTGGTCTTGTTACTGAACCGCTGCGGCCACAGCTCGTAGAAGTCCTTGAGCACGCTCTCCTTGAGCAGTTCTGAATGCAGTGCGGCCACACCGTTGATGGCGTGACTGCCGACGGTGGCGAGGTGCGCCATCCGCACACTCTTGCCGCCCTCCTCGCCGATGAGCGACATGCGGCGCACCCGGGCGTCATCACCGGGGAAGCGGGAGCGGACCTCGTCCAGGAACCGGCGGTTGATCTCGTAGATGATCTCCAGGTGCCGGGGCAGTGATTCGGCGAACAGTCCCAGCGGCCACGTCTCCAGCGCCTCGGGCAGCAGGGTGTGGTTGGTGTACCCGAAGGCCGCCACCGTGATCTCCCAGGCCTCGTCCCAGCCCAGGCCGCGCTCGTCGACCAGCAGCCGCATCAACTCCGCCACACCGATAGACGGGTGAGTGTCGTTGAGCTGCAGGGCGAACTGCTCGGCGAGCTCGTTGACCGGACGCTCGGCCACATCCTCCAGGATGTGCAGCACGCGCTGCAGCGAGCAGGAAACGAAGAAGTGCTGCTGCAGCAGCCGCAACCGCTTACCGGCCTCGGGTTCGTCATTGGGGTAGAGCACCTTGGTGACGGTTTCGGAGGACACCTCGTCCTCGACGGCCTTGTAGTAGTCTCCGGCGTTGAAGGCGTCCAACTCGAAGGACTGCACCGCGCGGGCGCTCCACAGCGTCAGCGTGTTGCAGGTGTTCACGCCGTAGCCCTGGATGGGGGTGTCGTACGGGATGCCCTTGAGGAAGCGCTGCGGGACCCAGCGTGCCCGGAAGTTCCCGTCCTCATCCAGGTACTGCTCGGTGTGGCCACCCCATCCGACGATGAAGTTGAGGTCGGGTTTGGCGATTTCCCAAGGATTTCCGTTGTCGAGCCAGTTGTCGGTCTTCTCGACCTGCCACCCGTCGCGGATCTCCTGATCGAAAATCCCGTATTCGTACCGGATGCCGTAGCCGATCGCGGGGCGATCCAGGGTGGCCAGCGAGTCCATGTAGCAGGCCGCCAGCCGGCCCAGGCCGCCGTTGCCCAGACCCGGCTCTTCCTCGCACTCGAGCACCTCGTCAAGGTCCTGGCCCAACGCCGAGAGAGCATCGCGCGCCTGCTGCTCGATCTGCAGGTTGAGCAGGTTGTTGCCCAGCTGCGGCCCCATCAGGAACTCCGCCGACAGATACACCGCCACCTTGCGGCTCAGATCCAGATAGGTCTGCATGCTGGCAATCCAGCGCTGCTGCATGCGATCTCGGACCGCGAGCGCCAACGCGCGGTAGTAGTGCGCGGGGGTGAGCACGCTTGCCGGGCGCCCGATCGAATACCGCAGATGATCGATGATGGCTCTCTGCAGAGTGTCGGCATTCAAGCCGGTGCGGGAGTGCTCGTCATGGTCAAGCTCGGCAGAGTGCGTCATGTCAACACCGTGCCATCGAATGGCGCACGGGAAACCGGTAACAGGCGTCGTTCTCGTGAACGCGAGATTGCCGGTGATCAGTCATTCGCAGGTCCGCCGTCGCAGGGCAGCAAACTTTTGAACACGGGAATCGAAAATGCTCCCGAGTGTGGAGCCTGGCACCAATGCCGGGTGGGGGTGCAGATGTGCTGGCAATGCTTGTCTCGGCTAGGATACCTGTGTCATGGGTGGCGCAAACATTCTGAGTT